>DATFYK010000058.1:0-7587 GCA_035315085.1 Occallatibacter sp. | reverse complement strand
TCGATCATTCCCGCCAGAAGCAGCGCCCGGCGCGGCAACTCCGAGATCACAACGTGCTCGTGCACGGCATGCGCGCCCGAACCTACGCCTCCCAAGCCATCCAGCGTGGGCACGCCCAGGCCGGCGGTGAAATTTCCGTCGGAGCCTCCACCCACGGCCGCTTCTTCCAGCTTCCAGTCAATCTGCTTCGCTACCGCGACCGCTTTTTTGTACAGCGCCACGACGCCCGCATTCCGCTCCATGGGCATGCGGTTGACGCCGCCCTCGACGGTAAGTTTGCAGCGTTTGTCGAAAGGCTTCAGCGAGCGCAGTCTGCGGTCCAGCATGATGGCCTGCTTCGCCAGCTTGATCCGCACGTCAATTTCAGCCGTGGCTTCGGCTGCGATCACGTTGGTGCGCGTTCCGCCGCGAATCACGCCGGCGTTCACCGAAATCCCACGCTGCAGGTCATTCAGCTTCGAAAGCGCGGTGATTTGCCGCGCCAGTTCGACGATGGCGCTGTGTCCCTTGCCCGGATCAAGTCCGGCATGCGCCGCCACACCCTGGACTGTCAGTTTGTACTCCCCAACACCCTTGCGCGCGGTCTTGACCGCGCCGCGCGGACCGGCGGCCGGTTCCAGCACCAGCACGGCGGCGGACTCTTTGGCCAGCGACTCTGTAATCTTGCGCGAGGAACTGCTGCCCACTTCTTCGTCCGAGACCAGAAACACCGTGACCGGCCGGGGCAGGCCCGCGTGCCAGGTTTGCAGTGCTTCGATCACGCACAGCATCAGCGCGATGCCCGACTTCATGTCGAGCACGCCGGGCCCGTACAACCGCCCATCGGCGGCGTGGCAGGGCATCGTCTGCAGCGTGCCCAACGGATAGACAGTATCGAAGTGTCCCAGCAGCAGAACGGGCTGGCGTTTTTCGCGACCCGCAAAATCGATTTGCAGGTTGTCGCCGAAGTCCTGGGCACGATGCAGGCGGGCGCGCCCGCCGAGAGCCTCGAATTTCGCGGCCAGGAACCGGCTCATGCGGTCGGCTGCAGGTTTGGCGTCGCTGGGAGATTCGATCTCGACGAGATCGCGGGTCGTGCTCACCAACGCTTCCTGCCGGGCTTCAAAGTAGCGCAGCCGTTCGCTCCAGATATTGCCGGGTTGCTTGGCTCTCACGTCGGGGATCTCCTGGCTGGCATCGCTTCTGTTGGTCGCTCCGGTCTGGAAGTGGGCAGTGGTGCAATTTGGGTTCTGAATGTTGCGTCATCCTGAGCGTAGCCGTTCTTCAGGCGGAGCGAAGGATCTCGCGTGGACACAACGTGTGCATATGCTGCACGCGAGATCCCTCGCCCCGCTGATGAAAACGCGAGGCGTCGGGATGACGCCTCTAAAGTGGCCCTTAATACCCAAACTGCACCACTACCGAAGGTAATGCAACCACTTCGGGGCAGCCCGTACAGTATAATCTTCACGCCATCTGAGACGAATCCATGACTGACCGCAGCCCCGTCGAGGCTTCGCCTGCCGGGGTGAAGATTATGCTCGACATTCACGACATTCTGAAGATTCTGCCGCATCGCTATCCTTTTTTGCTGATTGACCGGGTGCTCGAGCTCAAGCCCAAAGAGCGCATCGTCGCCATCAAGAATGTAACCATCAACGAACCTTTCTTTAACGGGCACTTTCCGGGCCTGCCCATCATGCCGGGCGTGCTGATTGTCGAAGCCATTGCGCAGGCGGGCGGCGCGCTGCTGCTGACCGAGGTGGAGGACCACCGCAACAAGGTTATGCTCTTTACCGGCATTGACCGCGCCAAGTTCCGCAAACCGGTGAGTCCGGGCGACCAGTTGCGGCTCGAAGTGGAAGTGAAAAACTGGCGGACCGTCCCCGGCATGACCGCTGCCAAGATGCAGGGTTACGCCTACGTGGGCGAGAAGCGCGTGGCCGAGGCCATCCTGTCCTGCCAGCTCATTGACGCTTCGCGCGGACGGGGATCGAACGGCAGCGACGTCAACAGCAATGCCAACGGCGATGCGGAATAGGCCAGGCCGTTTCTCGACTCGTCCGCGAGCAATCCAATGAATTCATCCCCCATGAACGTCCATCCCACCGCCATCATCGATCCGGGCGCCAAGGTTCCCGCCTCGTGCCAGGTCGGCCCCTACTGCGTGATCGGTGCCGGCGTCGAGTTAGGCGAAAATTGTCGCCTGCTTCCGCACGTCACCATTGAGGGGCCAGCCACGATCGGCGTGGATAATGCCTTCTTTCCCTTCTGCGCCATCGGCACGGCGCCGCAGGATATCACCTATAGGGGCGAGCTGACGCGCCTGGAAATTGGCCATCACAACGAGATTCGCGAGTACGTGACCATCAATCGCGGCACGGTGAAGGGCGGCGGCGTTACCCGGGTGGGCAGTCATTTGCTGATCATGGCTTACTCCCACATCGGGCACGATTGCGTGGTTGCCGATCATGCCATGCTGGTTAACCAGGCGACGCTGGCCGGGCACGTAATCGTCGAAGAATGGGCCGTGGTCGGAGCGCTCTCTGCGGTGCACCAGTTCGCACGCGTCGGTGCGCATGCCTACATCGGCGGAGGCACCATCATTACGCGCGATGTGCTGCCCTTTTCCATGACCTCGGCTGAGCGTGAAGCCAACGCCTACGGCGTCAACAAGGTAGGCCTCGAACGCCGCGGCTTCTCCAGCGAGCGCCTCGCCAAGATTCATCACGCCTATAAGATTCTCCTGGCCTCGAAGCTGAACACGTCGCAGGCGCTGGAGCAACTCAAGTCGGAAGCCGATCGCGGCGAAGACGTGGACATGCTGATTCGCTTCATCGAGACTTCGGAGCGGGGAGTGATTAAATAGGGGTCAGGGGTCAGGGGTCAGGGACCAGGGACCAGGGGTCAGTGATCAGTGGTCAGTAAAGCCTACTGGCATCGGCTTCGTGGGAGGAATTTGGGAAGGGCGCAGCTTCACAGGTGGTGGAAAAATCCAACGTCTTTCCCACGGAAGGGAAGGGCACGAGTTCACTCGTGCCGTTAAGTCGTCGAAGAAGGAACGGCGCTTTAGCGCCTGAGGTTTGCTTTTGATCCGTATCGCTAGTTCTTCCGCAGCCCGTTCAGCCGTGCCGCCAGAAGCCGCCGAGCTTTACTGGCCCCTGACCTCTGACCCCTGGCCCCTGGCCCCTGGCTCCTGGCCCCTGGCCCCTGGCTCCTTGCCCCTGACCCCTGACCCCTGGCCCCTGACCCCTGACCCCTGGCCCCTGGCCCCTGGCCCCTGACATGGAACGCCTCGGTCTCATCGCCGGCAACGGCAAGTTTCCCTTCCTCGTGCTCGACGCGGCGCGCGCGCAGGGCTACGAGGTCGTGGTGGCCGCCATCAAGGAAGAGACTTTCCCTGAAATCGAATCCGCCGGCGCGGCCGCGGTTCACTGGTTCTCGCTGGGCGAACTTTCGCGGCTGATCGAGACTTTTCAGCGCGCAGGCGTGCGCCGCGCCATCATGGCCGGACAAGTGAAGCACAAGCAGATCTTTTCCAGCATCCGGCCGGACTGGCGCTTGGCCAAGCTTCTGCTCTCGCTCACCACCCGCAACACAGATTCGCTGCTCGGCGCGGTCGCCAAGGTTCTAGCTGACGAGGGGATCACGCTGGAAAAGTCCACTTGGCTGCTCGAACCGCTGCTGGTCAAGCCCGGCGTGTTGACCAAACGCGCGCCCACCGCGCAGGAGCAGAAAAACATCGAATATGGGCGCGCCGTCGCTCTCCAGCTTGCGCAGCACGATATCGGGCAGACGGTGGTGATCGCCGAATCGGCCTGCGTCGCGGTCGAAGCCATGGAAGGCACCGATGCCACGATTGAGCGCGCCGGGCAGATCATGCGATCTTTGGAAAGCGACCGCATAGACAGCGACGCTTCTACGCTCAGCCGCGCTCTAACCGTTGTGAAGATAGCCAAGCCGAATCAGGATATGCGCTTCGACGTTCCCGTGATTGGCGTGAAGACGCTTGAGGTCATGCAGGCCGCGGGCGCGACGTGCCTGGCCGTGGATGCGGGCAAGTGCCTGCTGCTGGACGGCGAGAAAATTATCGACGCGGCCAACGCGGCGGGAATCGCGATTATTTCCAGCGAGGAATAAAATGCACCTATAAAGGATTTGGGAAGGGCACGGCTTTAGCCGTGCCGCACCGCCATCCGCGCATCGCGTAATTCCAGCGCAGCGGCGCCCGTTTCCGTTTACAATTTCTTTCCGGCAACTTGCCGGCTGGAATTTTTTCTGCCATCTCAAGATGCAATCTATGTCGCGGTAGTGGGCGTAGGCGTTTTCGGACGCAATCATGCCCGCGTCTACAAAGAACTGGAACAGCAGGGTGAAGCCGTCCATCTGCTGGGAGTGGTAGACCCGGACACGACCCGGGCCGACGCCGTGGCGCGTGAGTTCGGCTGCAAAGCTTTCGGCTCGGTGCAGCAGATGTTGACCACGCACAGCGAGGTGCAGGCCGCATCGGTGGCCGTTCCCACGGTGCATCATCTCGCGGTGGCGCGCGACCTGATGAATGCCGGGGTGGATGTGCTGATTGAAAAGCCGCTGGCCGCCACTCTTGCCGAGGGCGAGGAACTGGTCGCGCTGGCGGCTCAGCGCAAACGCATCGCGCAGGCCGGTCATCTCGAGCGTTTCAATCCCGCGGTGCGGGCCACGCTGCCCCTGCTGACGCAGCCCATGTTTTTCGAAGTGCATCGCCTCAGCGTCTTTACTCCGCGCTCCCTCGATGTGGACGTCGTGCTCGACCTGATGATCCACGATCTCGACATCGTCCTGACCTTTGCCCGGTCCCCGGTGAAAGAAGTCCGCGCCGTAGGCCTGCCCATTTTGTCCGGGAAAGTGGATATTGCGAATGTGCGCCTGGAGCTCGCTTCCGGCTGCATCGCCAACTTCACCGCCAGCCGTGTTTCCACCGAGCGCGTGCGCAAACTGCGCTTCTTTCAGCCGCGGCAGTATATCTCGCTCGACTACGGCCGCCAGGAAGTCCTGGTCTTTACCGTTGGTGCGGACGGCGTGGCAACGGGCAAACCCTCCGCGAATCCGCACATCGGCGTAACCAAAATTCCGGTCGCTTCTGAGGAGCCTCTGCACGCGGAATTGAAGTCTTTCCTGCGCGCGGTGCGGGAGCGGTCCACGCCCGTCGTCCCCTTGGAAGACGGCCGCCGGGCGCTCGCTCTGGCGCTGGAGATCGTCGCGGCCATCCGCGCTCACAGCCAGAAAATTGATCTTGCCGGCATCGCCAAAGTCGGGCCCTGACTCCTCCTGCAGCCTCCTTTACATATGTTTACAGACCGAAGTCACGGGTCCTCGCGCCGCTGAGCGGAATCGCGCAAAAGGTGCGAAAATAGAGCTAACTTGGTTGTATTGCGCCCGCGCGGCCATCTTCAGCTTCACGAAGTCCGGATGCAACGCGGTGAAGGGGTATTTGTGTCTAACGACCCAGACGCCTACAGCTAAGCCCAGCGCATGCCGATCACGCAGATTCCATTCCAGGACCCAGCGCCTCCGCCGGAGAAGCCGCTGCCAGAGCAGCTTGGCCTCTACGACGTACGCTTACACACCGCGGATCGCGACGAAGATGCCCACATTCCCCATCTGCTGATTCAGTTGCAGGATGACCTGGCGCGCTCCCGTAAGCGCGAGGCTGCCTGGATTTCCATCATCGTTCACCTTTGTCTCGTCATTCTGATTGTGAACTCGGATTGGATTGGGGCCTATCTCGACAAACACCTGCACTGGCGTCCCTTCGTCATTCTTCAAGTCAGGAATCCCATCGCCGACAAGAACGTCACTTTCCTGGCCTTGCCGCCCGACGCAGAGAAGCTGACCCGCAAGCCCAGAACCAACGTTCTCTCTGATAAAGACCGCATCGCGACTACGCGGCGTCCCGAGCTTGATCTCAAGGAATTGCAGAAGATTCTGGCGACGCCGCCACCGGGCGCGCCGGGCCTGACCGGCCCACTCGCCCCGCAAACCGGACCGCCGGCCGTGGCCCAGAACCAGCCGCAGGGGCAGCCGCCGGCGCCTCGCCCGCAGTTCGAGAGTAATCAAACCGCGCAATTGCAGGCGCCCCCTCGCCCCAATGTGTTCAGCAAGTACGGCGGAGGCATGAGCGCGGGTTCGGTGATTCAGCAGGCCACGCAGGATGCTGCCGCCCACCGCGGCGGAGGCGGCGGCCAGGAAGGCGATTTCGGTCTGGGTACGCATGCCCGTGGACGGCAGTTGGGCGCGCTCGACATTCTCAGCGACACCCAGGGCGTGGACTTTGGCCCATATTTGGCGCGCATTCTGCAGGATGTTAGGGAAAACTGGTACCGCCTGATTCCGGAATCGGCGGAGATGAAAAAGGGCAAACTTCAGATTGAGTTTGCCATCACCCGAGACGGCAATATCGCTCAAATGCGTTGCACGCTGAGCTCCGGCGATGTGGCTCTGGACCGCGCCGCCTGGGGCGGTATCACCGCGTCCAATCCCTTCCCGCCCTTACCCAGGGAATTTACTGGGCCCTATCTCGCGCTTCGCTTCCGCTTCTACTACAACCCGGACCAGGCTGATCTGCAATAACGTCACCGCGCCAGCGAATCCTTTTCTCCTTCAGATAATCAAATGGTAAATAGCGAATGAGCAACGCCGGGACTCGCCTTGGAAGAGTCGGGGCCCTAGCCCGGATCATTCACGAAGAATGCTACGGTTTTGAAAGGGCGCGGCTTCCAGCCGCGCCGACACGCGCAGAAACAAGTCCGGCTTTAGCCGCTGGGGTAAGCTGTTTGGCAGCATCCTGTGGTGTTGGAAGGAAAGATAGCAACACGTTGGTCCCCAGGGGCTGAAGCCCCAACGTTCAGGCGGCAAGGGCGGCGCGGCTGCAAGCCGCACCCTTTCAAGGCAGCCACATGGATAATGCCTGCCGGCCCCGTGCCGTTTTTTGCTTAAAGCGAGGATTCCATTGCAAAAGATGCCCGTCTTGTTCGTCGGCCACGGATCGCCGATGAACGCCATTGAGCACAACGCGTTTACCGAAGCGCTGGCTCCGCTCGGCGCGCGCTTACCCAGGCCCAAGGCCGTCTGCGTGGTCTCGGCGCACTGGGTCACCACCGGCTCGCACGTAATGGCGTCGGCTCATCCGCGAACCATTCATGACTTCTACGGATTTCCGCAGCCTCTTTACGAAGTGCAATATCCCGCCCCCGGCGCGCCCGCCGAAGCGCAGAAACTTGCGGGCAATCCTGAGATTGTTCGTGATAACGAGTGGGGACTCGATCACGGCGCGTGGAGCGTGCTGCGCCACCTGTATCCCAAGGCGGACGTTCCGGCGTTTCAATTGAGCCTGGATGAGCGCCGCAGTTTCAAACAACATCTCGAACTGGGCCGCGAGATTCAGTCTCTGCGCGAGCGCGGAGTCTTGATTCTGGGCAGCGGCAACATCGTGCACAACCTCCGCCGCATGGACTGGAACAATCCTCTGGGAGCCTACGACTGGGCGGTGGAATTCGACGCCAAAGTGAAAACCGCAGTCGAGGCGCACGACGCGAGTGCTCTCGCCGAGCCGCAGAAATGGGGAGACGC
>DATFYK010000057.1:0-7062 GCA_035315085.1 Occallatibacter sp. | reverse complement strand
CTCCCAAAAACAAGCAGCCCCAACCCAAACAGAACAACCTGGCCCAGTTCGGCGAACAGGCCGGCTCCTTCATGCCCCGTGCCGCCATGGCGCAGAATACCGCTTCCAATGGACCAGTGAGCATCAGCAACGGCGACTTCGGCACCCGCTTCGGCTGGTACGTTGAAATCATCAAGCGCAAGGTCAGCCAGAACTGGAATCGTTACGAAGTGGACTCACGCACCGCCAAGGGCGCCACGGCGGAAATCTACTTCCGCGTCAGCCGTCAGGGTGTACCGTCCAGTTTCAAGATCAACACAGCCAGCGGCAGCCCTACCCTGGACCAATCTTGTCTGCGGGCCACGCAGCGGGTCGACACATTTGGGCCCTTGCCGCCGGAATCCAACGATCAATGGCTCGACGTCACTTATGATTGTACGTATTGAGTCCTGGCGCATTGGCAGCGCCACGCGCCTTTCCCATATCGCGCGAGGAAGGATCGCTCATCGCATGAAGACCGATTTCCGGATTTTCCCCATTCTTGCAATTCTCCTGTTTTGTCTTGGGTCGCCACAACTGCGCGCACAGGACTGGGTCCACACCGGCACCAACCTGGGCAACGATCGCATCCGCATCGCCGCGGCGGACTTCAAGGCAGTCGGCGCCGATCCCCAGACCCCGGCCTTGAAGGCGGCCTTCGATGCCACCCTCTATAACGACCTAGCCAACGCCGGCATCTTCGACCTGGTCTCCAAAAGCCTGTCGCCCCAGGCCACGCCCGGCTCGCCACAGGAGATCAACCTGACGCAGTGGTCCGACGCCCCGGCCAATGCGGCGATGGTGGCCTTCGGCGCTCTTTCTTCTGCCAACGGCCGGCTCATCGTCTACGGCTGGCTCTTCGACACGCACAACACCGCCAACCCGCAGGTGCTGGGCAAGCAGTACAACGAAGCGGCCAGCCAGGATTCCGCGCGCGCCGTGGCCCACAGGTTCGCCGACGAAATCATTCTTCGCCTCGGCGGCGGCATCAACGGCATCGCCGAAACCAAAATCTACTTCGTCAGCTCCCGCACCGGCGCCAAAGAGATCTGGGCCATGGACTACGACGGGCAGAACCAGCACGCCATCACCCACCTGGGCAGCATTTCTCTCTCGCCGCGCATCTCGCCGGATAACACGCGGCTTGCGTTCGCGTCCCTTGGCCGCGAGGGATGGTCCATCCGCATGTACTCCCTGGAACTCGACCGCCCGGTAGCCTTCCCCGGCGGCACGGCAGGCGGCGGTAACTTTAGCCCGGCATGGTCCGCCGACGGCTCCAGGATCGCTTTCTCCTCCTCGCGCACCGGCGATCCAGAAATCTGGGTCGCCGACGCGAGCGGCGCCAATCTGCGCCGGCTCACCAACTTCCGTGGTCCCGACCTCGCGCCCACCTGGAATCCGCGCACCGACGCGCAACTGGCCTGGGTCAGCGGGCGCACCGGGGAGCCGCAAATCTACATCATGGATCAGGACGGCGCCAACATCCAGCGCCTGACAGACAGCGGCTATGCTATCTCTCCCTCCTGGGCTCCCAACGGCCAGCTCATCACCTTCAGTTGGAACCGCAAGTACGGGCCTGGCGACCCCGGCGGTCAGGATATCTACGTCATGGACATCGCCAGCAAGCGCTGGCTTCAGATTACCCACGAATCCGGAAGCAACGACTACCCCTCCTGGGCCCCTGACGGACGTCACATCGTCTTTGAGCGCGCCATCGGCGGCCACACTGAAATCTGGTCCATGCTCGCCGACGGCACCGAGCAGCATCAACTCACCCACACGGGCAACAACTTCATGCCCAACTGGAGCTGGAAATGAACCCGATACGAGCTAAGGATGAGCGCCGGGAAAGTTGAAAAAACAGCAAGACGGGTCGAGCATGCACCCGCACGGTCAGCCGTCCCGGCTTTTATGCACTATCATTTTATCGTTGCTGAAATCTCCGGCCGGTCGCATCGCGCGGAGGGCTTTTTTGAATTTGCTTGAAGGAGCAATCCATTGAACCGACTGTTTCGCATTCTGGTCCCTGTTGTTCTGCTTGTCGCCTTGGCTGCGGTTGCAGGTTGCAATAACAAGAAGAAGCCGCTGCCACCGGCGCAGACGGCCCCGCCGGCAGCGGTCGTGCCTGCGCCCACCGCGCAAATTACCGCCAGGCCCACCGTGGTTTCGGCCGGAGATCAGGTCCAGCTCTCCTGGCGCACCACCGACGCCACCAGCATCTCCATCGATGGCATCGGGGATGTGCCCACCTCCGGCGTCAAGACCGTGACTCCATCCGTGTCTACCAGCTATCGCCTGGTGGCCCGCGGCGAGGGCGGCTCGGCCGACGCCACGGCGCGCGTCACCGTCAACGCGCCGCCCGCAGTGCAGGTGCCCGTCAGCGCCATGAGCGCAGATGAAGAGTTCAAGGCCAATGTCCAGGACATCTTTTTCGACTACGACACCTACGATATCCGCAGCGACGCGCAGGCCACTCTCTCCCGCGATGCCTCCTACCTCGTCAGCCATACCGACCTGAAGATCGTCATCGGTGGCTATTGCGACGAGCGCGGCTCAGACGAGTACAACCTGGCGCTCGGCCAGAATCGCGCCGAAGCCGCCAAGAATGCCCTGGTTACCGCCGGAGTGGCGGCTGGCCGCATCCGCGTCATCAGCTACGGCAAGGAGAAGCCCTTCTGCTCCGAGTCGAGTGAAGAATGCTGGCAGAAGAACCGCCGTGCCGGTTTCACGCCGGACCGGTAAAATACAGTTGTCCTGCTTCACAGGTGAAGAATGCAAATCACACGTACACTTCGCAATCGTCTCTTCGCGGCGGCAGCTTTTGCCTTCGTTCTTGCCTCCGCGCCGGTGCCCGCGCGCGCCACCTCGAAGGAAATCATCGAGTTGCAAACGCAGGTGCAGCAACTGCTGGACATGGTGCAACGGCTCCAGTCCACCCTCGACAGTCGCTTCGGCGTGCTGCAGCACCTGGCACAGCAGACCGCGGATAACGCCACCCAGATGACCGCGACCGTCAACGCCCTGCAGCAGAAGATCAACGCGCAGAGCGATGCGACCAGCGGCAAGCTGGACGCCACCTCCGGCCAGCTCCAATCGCTCAACGACTCCGTCGACGAGTTGAAGTCCCGTATCGCCAAGCTCGACAAATCCGTCCAGGACTTGCAGACCCAGTTGCAGAACATCCAGACTCCGCCCCCGAGCGCAGCCACCGGAGTTCCGAGCGGAGCCCCAGGCGCACTCCCGTCCGATGGCGGCGCAGCACCCGTGTCCGGTCGCTCGGCCCCTGCTGCCTCGGCAGCCAACCAGAACCAGGCGCCGCCGCTTCAGGAGACCTTTCAGGCCGGCGTGCGCGACTACAACGCCGCCCGGTACGGCGTGGCCTCAGGTGAGTTCCAGGACGTGCTCCGCTACTATCCGCTCGACGATCTGGCCGGCGCCGCCCAGTTCTACCTGGGCGAGATCGCCTACCGCCAGCAGAAATTCACCGATGCGGTGAAGGACTACAACGCGGTGCTGGAAGGCTTCCCCGGCAGCTCCAGGGCCCCGGCTGCGCAACTGCGTAAAGGGTTGGCCCTGCTGCAACTGGACAAGAAGACCGCGGGCATTCACGAGCTGGAAGTGCTCATCCAACGCCATCCGCAGACCCCCGAAGCGGCGCAGGCGCGCACCAGGCTGAACGGCATGGGCGTCAAGATTGTGCCGGCGGCGCACTGAAGCGGAATCAAGCCGCCAGCAGAAAAGCCCCGCATCCCGCGGGGCTTTTCCATTACTGCCGTTCTCTTCTCACCCTTACTGCAAGCTGGCCATCAGCCCGTCCAACGCGGACTTCGGCGGCCGCGTCAGCGCCTCCGGTAGCGTCGCCAGCGGCTCCTCCACCACGTTCAGCAGGTCGATGAACGTCGGTTTTTCGGTGTCGATGTAGAAGACGCCGGTGAGGATTTCATCGTTATCGTGCGCCTCCATCAGCGTGCGCACCGCGTTGGCCTTGTCGGTGGGGTCGTAGTCCTCCAGCAGCTTGCGCAGGCGCAGGTTGGAGCCGTCGTGCATCTCCACTTCATACACCTGGCCGGAGTCGTAATCCACTTCGATGTCGTCGAAGCTGGCCACAAAATCGACCTCGTTGATGGGCTCGTCGTTGTCCTGCATGAACTTGTAGCTCTTCGTCGATCCCTCGTGATCGTTGAACGTCACGCAGGGGCTGATCACGTCCAGCATGACCGTGCCCTTGTGGGCGATGGCCGCCTTCAGCATGGAGAGCAACTGCTTTTTGTCGCCGGAGAATGACCGGCCCACAAACGTCGCGCCCAACTGGATGGCCAGCGCGCAGGTGTCGATGGCCGGCAGATCGTTAACCACCCCGGTCTTGAGCCGGGAGCCGAGGTCGGCGGTGGCCGAGAACTGGCCCTTGGTCAGCCCGTAAACGCCGTTGTTCTCGATAATGTAAATCATGGGCAGGTTGCGGCGCAGCAGGTGAACGAACTGGCCCATGCCGATGGAAGCCGTATCGCCGTCGCCGGAGATGCCGATGGTGGTCATGGTGTGGTTGGCCAGGATGGCGCCGGTGGAGATGGCCGGCATCCGCCCATGCACGCCGTTGAAGCTGTGCGAGCGGCTCATGAAGTAGGCCGGGCTCTTGGACGAGCAGCCGATGCCGCTCATCTTCATCACCCGCTCCGGCTCCACGCCCATCTCCCACATGGCGTCGATGATGCGCTCGGAGATGGAGTTGTGCCCACAGCCGGCACACAGCGTCGTCTTGCCCCCGCGGTACTCAAGAACCGGGAGGCCGATGTGATTCACCTTCGGTGTCGGCGTTGCGATAGCCATCAGAGGCCCTCCTGGGCCGCGAACTCCTCCGTGATGGTGCGAGCGTCCAGCGGCAATCCGTTGTAGTGCAGAATACTGCGCAGCTTCGTTACCTGGCCGGCCGGCAGATCGAGCTTCAGCAGGCTGGCCAGTTGCGCGTCGCGGTTCTGTTCCACTACGTAAACACGCTCGTGCGAGGCCACAAAGTCGTGAATCTCGCGTGCGAACGGATAGGCCCGGATGCGCATGTAGTCCACGCTCTTCGCAAGCTCCTTCTCGATCTGATCCAGGCTCTCGCGCAGCGCAAAGTCGGTGCTCCCGTAAGCCAGAAAGCCGATCTTCGAGCTCCCATCCTTCACCGTCACCGGCCCCGGAACCAGCTTGCGCGCATTCTCAAACTTCCGCGCCAGCCGCTCCATCACCGCAACATACTCATCCGGCTTTTCGGTATATTCGGCCGCATCGTTGTGTCCCGAGCCGCGTGTGAAATAAGCGGCCTTGGGGTGCTGTGTCCCAGGCAGCGTGCGCCAGCCTATGCCGTCGCCGTCCACGTCGCGGTAGCGCGCGAATTTCCCCAGCCGGTCAAGATCTTCGGCAGTCAGCACCTTGCCGCGGTCCAGCGGCGTGGCGGGATACTCGAACGGTTCCGACATCCAGTTGTTCATGCCCAGATCCAGATCGCTGAGCACGAACACCGGCGTTTGCAGCCGCTCGGCCAGATCGAAGGCCGCGTATCCCAGCTCGAAGCACTCCTTCACCGAGCCCGGCAGCAACACCACATGCTTGGTGTCGCCGTGCGAAAGAAACGCCACGCTTAGCAGATCGGCCTGCGCAGTCCGCGTCGGCATCCCCGTAGACGGCCCGGTCCGCTGCACGTCGAAAATCACCCCTGGAATCTCCGCGTAGTAGCCCAACCCCGCAAACTCGGCCATCAGCGAGATGCCCGGGCCTGAGGTTGATGTCATGGACCGCGCCCCCGCCCAGCCCGCGCCCAGCACCATGCCGATCGCCGCCAGCTCGTCCTCGGCCTGCACCACGGCAAAGGTCGCCTTGCCCTCCGGCGTCACGCGAAACTTCTTCATCAGGTCGGTGGTGGCCTCGATCAGCGACGTGGATGGCGTGATGGGATACCAGGCAACCACCGTGACGCCCGCAAACACCGCGCCCATGCCGGCCGCCGCGTTGCCGTCGATGATGATCTTGCCCGCCGTCCGGTCCATCCGCTCAATCACATACGGGTCCTGCTTGGTAAGCTTCTCCGCCGCATATTCAAACCCGGCCTTCACCGCGCCAAAGTTCAGGTCGAAGACCTTCTGCTTCTTGGCAAACTGCTTGCGCAGCCCGCCCTCCACCACCCCAAGATCGATGGAAAGCAGTTGCGCCACCGCGCCCACGTAGACCATGTTCCTGACCAGTTTGCGGAGCTTGGGCTCGGGACAGATTGCAATCGTGATCTTGTCGAAGGGCACTGCGTAGAAGATCACGTCGTCGCGATACTGCTTAAGATCGAGGAACTCGTCGTAGATGGCCACGCCGCCGGGCGGCAGAGCCAGCGTGTCCTGCTTGGCCGTATCGGGATTCAGCGCCACCAGCACCTCGGCGGTGCGTTTGCGGGCCACGTAACCGTCTTTGCTGGCCCGGATGGTGTACCAGGTGGGGAGTCCGGCGATGTTCGACGGGAAGAGGTTCTTTCCGCTGACGGGAACGCCCATTCCGAAGATGCTCTTCAGCAACACGCTGTTGGCGGATTGCGAGCCGGAGCCGTTCACCGTTGCTACGTTGATGCTAAAATCGTTGATTATGCGCGCTTGCGCGCCGAGTTCGCCTTCAAGTTGACCGAGGGCCAGGTCGCCTGTCGCCATGGGCCGGAATTCCCTTCCGAAAAACTCTGGAAAGAGTCTATCTTTCTCTCAAATGTGATTATAGTCACATTCGAGGGGCGTTGTCCCTCTTCCGCGGCGCGTATCTTCGCTTTGCTTCTCACGGTTCGGGAATCGTATGGCGCGTGTTTCCCATTGGAGATGTACGACGCATGCAGACTTCTGCATTTGGAGTATTACTATCCACCTAGATGCAATTTCTCGCATATTTTCCAAGGAACTATCACGCAACTTGTTGAATCTAAAATGTAACAGTTTGGCCATTCAACTGCATATGCATCAGCAAGGGAGTTTGTATCATGAAATGAATTGCGTCACTGCCCTCTGTGAAATTCCCCCTCCTGAGACAGGGTATTCC
>DATFYK010000056.1:0-7371 GCA_035315085.1 Occallatibacter sp. | reverse complement strand
GGGCGTCTGGGCGAATGCCAAAACCCTGGAAGCTTGCCGCGAAGAGTTGGAGAGCGTCCTCGAGGGATGGGTGCTGGTCAGCATTGCCGATCATTCCGCAATTCCGGACATTGACGGCAACCGCCTGGAAATCCGCGACGTCGCTTGACCTGATCGCCTGCCTCCGTACGTGATTGAGGGCTGAATGAAGCAGTTGTGGGGCCGGATGGTATCCGGCGCGGCGCACAGGCCGGCAGGCCGAGTACCACTCGGCCGCAGGCTGCAAGCCTGCCCCACAATTGCAAAAAGGACCAACTTGGTCTTTCTCCGTCAGCACTTTCGGGTTATACTGTGGTGCAGAGGGGCGATATGAAAAAATATGGCAAGTTCGCGGTCTTGATTGCTGTGGTGGTCGGCACCCTGGCGTGGCTGGCGACGACTGGCATGAACGAAACCAAGACCTACTATAAGACCATCTCCGAGCTGGGCCAGATGGGGAACGGGGCATACGGAAAACGGCTCCGCGTGGGGGGTGACGTGGAGAGCGGGTCGATCCAGCGCGTCGGCAACCAGGTGCAGTTTGTGTTGGTGCAGGACAAGATGAGGTTGAAAGTGGCGTACACGGGCACCGATCCCCTGCCGGATACCTTCCGCGACGGCGCCCAGGCTCTCGCCGACGGCAAGCTCGACAAGGATGGCGTCTTTAAGGCCAAACAGATCCAGGCCAAGTGCGCCTCGAAGTATGAAGCCAAGCCGGGACAGTTGGCGCCCGGCCAGACTGCGCCCAATATCAATAGCGGCAAAAGCATCTAGAGGGGAATATGGAAAATCTGGGTTCGCTGGCCATACTGCTGGCCTTTTGCGTCGCCATATATGCCGTGGTGGCTTCCGTCATCGGCGGCGTTCGCCACAAGCCTTTTCTGGTGGTTAGCGGGCAGCGCGCGGTGTATTCCGTGTGGGCGCTGATCACGCTCGCCTCGGGCATCCTGGTCTACTCCCTCATGACCGGCGATTTCCGGTTCGCCTACGTGGCGGAGCACTCCAACCGCAGCATGCCCATCCTCTACAAGTTCGCCGCCTGGTGGGGCGGGCAGGAAGGGTCGCTGCTGTTCTGGAGCTGGCTGCTCTCCACCTATGCCGCGGTGGTCGCCTTTACCAACCGGCGCAAGCACCGCGACATGATCCCGTACGTGGTCGCCGTGCTGGCCACGGTGCAGACCTTCTTCCTGCTGCTCAACAACTTCATCGCCAATCCGTTCCAAATGCTGGCCACGGATAAACTTATCGTCGCGGTGCCCGACGGCAACGGGCTGAGCCCGCTGCTGCAATACCCGGCCATGGCCATCCATCCGCCGATGCTCTACCTGGGCTACGTGGGATTCGCGGTGCCCTTCGCGTTCGCCATGGGGTCGCTCATCACGCGCCAGCCGGGCGACGGCTGGATCCACACCACGCGCCGCTGGACGCTGGTCACGTGGCTGTTCCAGAGCACGGGCGTCATGCTGGGCGCGGCCTGGGCGTACCACGTGCTGGGTTGGGGCGGCTACTGGGGTTGGGACCCGGTGGAGAACGCTTCCCTGCTCCCGTGGTTGAGCGGCACGGCGTTTTTGCACTCGGTGATGATGCAAGAGAAGAAGGGCATGATGAAGGTGTGGAACATGGTGCTAATCTCGGCCACGTTCTTTCTGTGTATCCTGGGGACGTTCATGACGCGCTCCGGGTTCGTGGAGTCGGTGCATGCGTTCGCGCGCTCGAATATCGGCAAGTATTTCGTGACCTTCCTGGCGCTGGGCATCGCGGCCACCATTTACCTGATTCTGGACCGCCTGGATTACCTCAAAAGCGAGGCGCAACTGGAGAGCGTCATCTCGCGCGAATCCAGCTTTCTGTTCAACAACCTGATTCTGCTGGCGAGCTGCTTCGCGGTGCTGTGGGGCACCCTGTTCCCGACCATTTCCGAAGCCTTCGGAAGCCGGATTGCGCTGGACGCCGAATGGTACAACCGCCTGATGGTGCCCATCGGGCTGTTCCTGCTGCTGCTGACCGGCGTGGGGCCGCTGTTCGCGTGGCGTAGAACGTCGATCGAGAGCCTGCGGAAGAATTTCCAGTGGCCGGGCATTGCGGCGCTGGTGCTGGTGGCGGCACTGGTGGCGGCGGGCATGCGGCACTTCTACGCGCTGATCTCATTCGGCTTCTGCCTGTTCGTGGCGCTGACGGTGATCATGGAGTTCTACAAGGGCGCGCGGTCCATCGCCGCCAAGAACAGTATGAACCTTGTGCGCGCCACCGTGGAGCTGACGCATCGCAATACCAGGCGCTACGGCGGCTACCTGGTGCACATGGGGGTGGTGCTGATTTTCATCGGGGTCACCGGGCACGCGTTCAACCTGAATGAGGTGAAGGAACTGAACAAGGGCGACTCCATGCAGATAGGCGCCTACAACCTGAAGATGGTGGATTTGCAGCAGGGCGAGAACGAGAACTACCAGTGGCATCGGGCCATCATGCAGGTTACGAAGAACGGAGTTCCGCTGGGCACGCTGGAACCCGAGAAGCGCTTCTATTTGGCGAGCAAGCAGGGCACTTCGGAGGTGGGCGTCCGCTCGCGGCTCAACGAGGACTTGTACCTGAATTTCGGCGGCATGTCGGACGACAACCGGCGCGCGGTGATCCAGGCGTACGTTCTGCCCCTGGTTACGTGGATCTGGATCGGCGGCCTGGTGCTGATTGGCGGCACGCTGGTGTGCCTGGTTCCGAGCAAGATCAAGATGCAGTACGCCCGCACGGAAGTGGTGGGGGTCTTGAAGAAACATGCGACGATTCAAAATTAGCAAGAGCCGGACCTGGGGGTCCGGCGCGGACGAGGGCGTCCGCCCCACGTTTGCTTTGTGGGGCAGGCTGGCAGCCTGCGGCCGATTGCCAATCGGCCAGCCGAGCGTGCTCGGCCGTTTGCCGTTTGTCCTCGCTCTCCTGGCCATTGCTCTGGCGGCGGCCGCCCCGGCGCAGACCGCTGCCGAGAAGCCCAGCGTGGACGTGCGCCGCGTGGGCGCGCGGCTGGCCTGCCAGTGCGGGTGCAAGGATTCGGTGGCCACCTGCAGCATGCTGGAGTGCAGTTTCTCGAAGCCCGCCAAGGAGCGCATCGCGCAGATGCAGGCCGTGGGGATGTCCGACGAGCAGATTGTCCAGGCGTTTGTCCGCGATTACGGCCCGGGCATTTACCTGGCGACGCCCAATGCCTGGGGGTGGATCGTCCCGTATGCCTCGGTTCTGCTAGGATTGGCGATGATCTGGCTGTTCGTGAAAAAATATCGCAAGCCCAAGCCGCTGGTGGAGATCGGGGAGTTGGAAATCGACGACCCGGCACTGGAGAAATACAAGGATCAGATTGAAAAGGACCTGGCAAAGCTCGAATGATCATCGCTCTTGCGTGTGTCCTCGCGATCGCCGTCATCGCGTTTGTGCTCGGAGTGAGGTCCAAGGACCTACCCGAGCCGGAGCCGGAGTCGCCGTTCCTGCACCTGGATGAGCGCAAGGTCGCGATCTACGAGAACCTGCGCGACCTGCAGTTCGAGTACCGCCTCGGCAAGCTCTCCGACCAGGATTACCAGAACACCAAGAAAGACCTGCAAAAGGAGCTGGCCGCGGTGCTGGCGGAGGTCGACGTGCTCAAAGCCAGGTTGAACGGCGCAAAGCCGGCTGCGGCGATTGTTTCGCAGACTCCAATAACTTGTTTTTTATGTCCATCTTGCGGTGCAAAGTTCGAGAAACAGTTGAAGTTCTGCGGAGAGTGCGGCAAGCCCATGAAGGTGGCCCAGGCATGAGGCGAATTGGCTTTGTTCTGCTTCTTTCCTCCCCCATCTGGGCGGCCGTCACCGGCACGGTCATCAACCGCACCACGGGGCAGCCGCAGGCCGGCGCTACCGTCGGTCTGTTTAGTATGGGGCAGAATGGCCTGGATCTGGTCGAGCAGGCCAAGTCGGACGTTCAAGGACGCTTCACCATCAACCAGGAGGTCCAGCCCGGGCCGCACATGATTCGCGCGACGCTGGACGCGGTCACCTACAACCTCATGCTGCCGCCGGGTTCGCCAGCCACCAACCTCACGGTTGAGGTCTACAACTCTTCCAAACAACCGGGCGCCGCGAAAGTCGGGAAGCACATGCTCCTGTTCGCGCCGGGCAACGGGCAGATGGCGGTCGACGAAACCTACCTTTGCAGCAACGACGGGAAGACGACCTGGAACGATCCCGGTCACGGAACGGTGCGCTTCTACTTGCCGGCGGCGGCTGGCGGCAAAGTGTCGGTGAACGCCACTGGCCCCGGCGGGCTGCCCCTTGGGGTTCCGATGGACAAGACCTCGACGACGGATGTCTACGCGGTGGATTTTCCGGTGAAGCCCGGCGAGACGCGGATCGACCTCAGCTATACCGTACCCTACACCGAGGGCGCGCCGTACGCGGGCAAGATCGTCACCAAGGACGACAACACCTATATCATCTCGGCCAACGGAGTGTCGCTCCAGGGAGAGAACCTCAACGATCTGGGAAATGAACCGCGCACCCAGGCCCACATTTACGGGCTGACGGGCACGGCGTACAAAATCGTGTTGACTGGCACGGCACAGGCCGCTCCGCCCGCGGCGGCGGAAAACGCGGACGCCGGGGATTCCGATAGCGGCCCGCGCATCGAGGTGATCATGCCGCGCCTCTATGGTCAGGTCAAGCTGATTCTGGCGCTGGCGCTGGGCGCACTGGCGCTGGGCCTGGCGCTGCTCTACCGGGCGGCGCCCTCGACCGCCACCAAGGAGACCAATGAGCGCGGTCGCCGTTGACGGGGTGTGGAAGTTCTACGGCGACTTCCCCGCCCTGCGCGACGTGCGGCTGGAAGCCGCAGCAGGATCGTGCCTGGCGCTGATTGGGCGCAACGGCGCGGGCAAGACCACGCTGCTGCGCATCATGGCCGGCTTTTCGCGGCCGGGCCGCGGCCAGGTCCGAATCTTCGGCAACCCGCCGCGGGAAACCGCAACCCGGCAAAAAATCGGGTTTATCGGCCACGGGATCTCGGTCTACGACGAGCTGTCGGCCCTGGAAAACCTCACCCTCTTCGGCAAGCTTTACGGGCTGGCCGACCCGCGCCGCTCGGCGCTCGAATGGCTGGAGCGCACCGGCCTGGAGCGCGTCCGCAACGGGCTGGTGCGCGAGTTTTCACGCGGCATGCGGCAGCGGCTGGCGGTGGCGCGCGCCTTTCTGCACCAGCCTTCGGTGCTGTTGCTGGACGAGCCGTTCACGGCGCTCGACGATCGCGCCATCGCGGTGCTGCAAACCCTGCTCCGCCAAGCCCTGGCGGAGGGTAAGACGGTCATCCTCTCGACCCACCAGTTGCGGGAAGCCCTCGAGCTGGCCTCGCACGTCGCGCTGTTGAACCGCGGCCAGGCTGCATTCTGCGGCCCATCGACGCCCGAAATGGTGGCCGATCCCGGCCTGGTTTACGCGCGGTACGGCGAGGGCTGATGGGATTCTTCCGGCAGGTGCTGGTCATCGCGGCCAAGGATCTACGCGCCGAGCTGCGCACCAAGGAGGCCATCAACGCCTCGCTGGCTTTCGCGCTGGTGATCCTGGTGCTATTCAGCTTCGCCTTCGATCCGACGGAGGATACCACGCGCGAAATCTCGGGCGGGCTGCTGTGGATCGTGTTCGCATTCGCGGGGGCGCTGGTGCTGAACCGCAGCTTCGCGCGCGAGCTGCCCAACGACTGCCTGGATGCGCTCATCGCGGCGCCCATTTCGGGAGCGGCGCTGTTCCTGGGTAAGGCGGTGGCGAATTTTTTGCTCGTACTTGCGGTAGAGCTAGTTTCTTTGCCGGTTTTTGGCATCTTCTATAATGTGCAGTGGACTTCGCAGTTCTGGGAACTCATGCTGGTGCTGGCGCTGGGCACCTGGGCGCTGACGGTGATTGGCACGATTTTCAGCGCGCTCACGGTCAACATCCGGCTGCGGGAAGTGATGCTGCCGATGCTGACCTATCCGATCCTGGTGCCGGCGCTGTTGGGCGCAATGCAGTTGACCACGGGGCTGGTGGCGGGAAGGCCGATCGGGCCGGACACGGTGGCGTGGCTGAAAATGCTGATCGGGTTCGACGTGGTATATACGGCGGTCTCGCTGGTTCTGGTCGAGACGGTGCTGGTGGGATGATGTATTGTGGGGCAGGATTGCATCCTGCGCGGCGGTTTGCAACCGCCGCCGGCCGGCCAAGGCCGATTGGAAATCGGCCGCAGCTTACAAAGCTGCCCCACAAAGAGCTGTGAAGGCTTGAGAGTTTAGTAGTCCCGAGGGGTGACCTATGCGTGAGAAGATCATTTACGTTCTGGGTATTGCGGCGCTCGGGATTCTGGCGTGGAATATCAACGCCATCGCGCGCCTGCCGGAAGAGACGCAGCAGGGGGTGACGTTCAAGATCATTTTCTTCCACGTCCCCATGTGGTCCGCCGCCATCACCGCGGCCTGCGCGGCGCTACTCGCGAGCGTGGGCTTCCTGGTAACCAAAAACTTCAGGTTCGACGCCGCGGCGGTGGCGGTTACGGAGGTGGGGCTGGCGTTCACGACGGTCGGCCTGGTCACCGGCTCCATCTGGGGCCGCGAGATCTGGGGAATCTGGTGGACCTGGGACGCGCGTCTGACCTCGGCGCTGGTGTGCTGGCTGCTGTACGGGGGCTACCTGATGTTGCGCAAGGCCATCGAGGAACCGACGCAGCGCGCCACCTTCGCCGCCGTGTTTTCGATTTTCGCTTTCCTCGACGTTCCGATCGTGGTTTTCTCGATCAAGTGGTGGCGCACGCAGCATCCGTCGCCGGTTTTTTGGGCGGGCGGAAGCTTCCCGCCGGACTGGACGGTACACTTCCTGTGGAACATGGTGGCGATGCTGCTGCTGGGCATCGTGATGGTGGCCGTGCGCCTGCGGCAGGAAGAAGCGCAACGGGAAATCGATTCGCTGCGCCGCATGGCGCATGCCCTGTGACGGAGACTTTATGCACCTGATATCGCAAACGCCCTTGTTCGCGCAGCTCGTTTCCGATGCGGAGCGGCTGCAGCACCAATACGAGTTCTTGAGCTACGGCCTCACCGCGGCATGGGTCATCCTGGTGATCTACGTCCTGATGATGGTGGCGCGTGAGCGCAAGCTCAAGCGCGAAATTGCCAGCCTGCGGGCCATGCTGGAAGAGAAAAAATAGCCACGGATGAACACGGATGAACACGGATAAAAAGTACAAAGAATTTTGCTTATCCGTGTTTATCCGTGTTCATCCGTGGCCATTATTCTTTAGTTGGAGCGTGTTCACCAACTGAGAGACGCTCTCGATTCTTTCCCGCTTGAGGAAGTCCGCCAGCTCCGCGGC
>DATFYK010000055.1:0-72066 GCA_035315085.1 Occallatibacter sp. | reverse complement strand
TGGATTCCAGTCGACAAAGTTTATCCCAAAATTCTTCTCGCTCGGCGCAAACACCTCAACCGCGAGCACGTTTGCCTGCTCTTGATCCACCAGAGCGGTTGCATCGAATTCATAGGTTCTGTAGGCGCCGGCGACATCGTTTGTGTCTGCAAGCTTCTTCCCGTTCAACCAGACATTGGCCCGGTAATTGATGCCATTGAAATGCAGCCATATCTTTCGGCCTTTGAAATCCCGCGGCAGTTGGAATTCAGTTCGATACCACCACGAACATGCGTATGGACTCCCGCTGGGCATGGGCATATCCGAAAAGATATCGCCGATCTTATATTCCAAACCGGGGAGCTTGCGCAGGTTGTCGGCGAAATAGATGTCCTTGAGCTCTCCATTCGCCACTTGAGCTGCCAATACGGTCGCGGGAACCGTTGTTTTGTACCAGTGGTCCGGCGAGAACCGCGGCGTCGATAGAACCTCGGCGGGTTCACTCACCTTGCATGAGCTCTGCAGCATCCAATTCTCCCGCAGATCCACCCGGTTCCCCACCTCCCCCGATGCCGCAACCGGCAGGGCCAGAAAAGACAAAGAAGCTATTGCTACCCAACAAGAATTCCTGCCAAGAAACATGACCTCAGACACCATCGTCCTTCCCTTCGTACAGCTGATCTCATATTGTTGGCTGCATTTGCAGCAGGGCTGAAGCCGTGCCCTGATACAAAGCGGCGGGTTGAGATTTATTGCCATTCAGGATTAACGCGGCTTTTCCATTTCGCGTTTGGTCACAACCAGAACAGCATCGTCCTTCTGTGGTCTACGCTCTGCGTGAAAGCATAGTAGGTCGGTAGTTTCATCATCCAACCATATCGTTTTACCCACAGCTTCAATGAACGGCGAGCAGCTTCCCGGTTTGGCGCCGCAAAAGGCAGTGATCCATACGTTCTTGAACCGAAGTACGAATAAGCCCTCATTGCCTAATTCGTTGTGCCAGTTGGCGTCGTAGGAAAATACCGTATATGCCCTGCACCGCGTGAATTGATTACAGCCAGATGGAATTTCATCTTCTGGGAAATCTGTCCAAGTCGGCGCCTGATCGCCTTCGACAGGAATTCTTTTCTTGTAGAGTTCGGGACTACCCGCTCGGACATGACCTGCGCGGTCAGATGCGAGTGACGTGGGCGTGGGCCGCTTCGTGTCGCAACCCAGCAGCGCGGCCAGCAATAGCAAATACGCAAGACTTTTCATACATTTGAAATCTTGGATTACCTAGCCCTTGCGCGGCTTCACGGCTTCTTTGGCTTCGGTGGGGCCGGAGGCGGGGACCTCGGGAACTTCGGCCTTGGAGACGCCGATGTTCAGCTTTTTGCGGACCTCTGCGTCCATTTTTGCGAAGATGTCCTTGTTTTCTTTTAGGAATGCGCGGGTGTTCTCGCGGCCCTGGCCGATGCGCTCGCCGGCGTAGCTGTACCAGGCGCCGGACTTCTCGACAATATTGTTGGCCACGGCCAGGTCCAGCACGTCGCCCTCGCGGCTGATGCCCTCGCCGTAAAGGATGTCGAACTCGGCCTCGCGGAAGGGCGCGGCCACCTTGTTCTTGACGATCTTGACCTTGGTGCGGTTGCCGGTGACGGCCTCGCCCTCCTTGATGGCGGCGATGCGGCGGATGTCCACGCGGACCGAGGAGTAGAACTTGAGCGCACGGCCGCCGGTGGTGGTCTCCGGATTGCCGAACATGACGCCGATTTTTTCGCGGATCTGATTGATGAAGATGAGCGCGGTGCGCGACTTGGAGACTGTGCCGGTGAGCTTGCGCAGGGCCTGGGACATGAGGCGCGCCTGCAGGCCCATGTGGGACTCGCCCATCTCTCCGTCCAGCTCGGCCTGGGGCACCAGCGCGGCCACCGAATCCACCACCAGCACGTCGATGGCGCCGGTGCGGACCAGGGTTTCAGTGATCTCCAGAGCTTGTTCGCCGCTATCGGGCTGTGAAACCAGCAGGTTATCGATGTCCACGCCCAGCTTGCGCGCGTAGGCGGGGTCCAGGGCGTGCTCGACGTCCACAAAGGCCGCCAGACCGCCCAGCTTCTGGGCCTCGGCGATGATTTGCAGCGTAATGGTTGTCTTGCCCGAGGATTCGGGGCCGAAGACCTCCGTCACGCGGCCGCGGGGAATGCCGCCCACGCCCAGGGCGGCGTCAAAACTGATGGAACCGGTGGAGATGACGGCAATGGGGAGGAGAGCCTCCCTGGAGCCGAGGCGCACAATCGAACCTTTGCCAAACTGTTTTTCGATCTGAGCGAGGGCTAGTTCTACGGCTTTGGCGCGGTCATCGGCGATGGCCATGGGGAGGGCTCCTTAAAGTGCTCACTTGATGCGGTTTCCGGTTTCCACACAGGAAATGCGCGGCGAGCTGAAATGGATTTCGATGGGATTGTAGCAGGGCTGGACAGAGATGCGATAGGAAAAAATAGCGAAGAGACGGTGAAACCGGGCGCACTGCATGCAGACCTGCCGATGCTTCGGGCGGATTTGCCGCTCAGATGGCGTAGGCGCCGATGCGGGTTTCGCGGGTGGTGAGGGCGTCGCAGGAGCGGTCGAGGGCTTCGTAGGCGGCGTCGTGGTCTTTGCGGAAGGCGCGGAAGTGGTCCTCGCTGGCCCAGCGGTCGATGGTGAGGTATGCGCCGGGGATGTAGGCGTCGCGCAAGAGCTCTGTTCCCAGATAGTTGGGAGAGGCGTGGAAGAGCTGGGCCCAGGCGCCGCTGGGACCGTAGGCGGCCTCAAAAGCGGCGATCTTCTCCTCGGCAATCTCGAACTGCCAGACAACGACGAACATGCGCGGCTCCGATTCTGTCCTTATGGTAACGCACTGGACAGTGGTCAGTGGTCAGTTGTCAGTTGTCAGTGGTCAGTGGACAGTGGACAGGGGCCAAGGGGCAGCTTTTAGCTTTTAGCTTTTAGCTTTTAGCTTCTAGCTTCTAGCTTCTAGCAGCGGGGCGGAGAGTAGGGACTAGGAACTAGGGACCAGGGACTCGGTGGAAGTTGAAAAGTCGGCCTGGAGGGCGACAAAAGTGTCGGCCTGGAGAACGACAAAGACCCCGAATCCCTACCAATTCGAGAGAAAATCGGCCTGGGGATGGACAGAACAGTGATGAGAGGACACCTGGAAGTCGGCAAAAGAGAGCAAAAGTCGGCGAAATAGGTCGAAATTAGGCGTTTTTTGCGCCCTTTTGGCGCACTTTTTGGCGTGTGTTTTCTACATAATTCGTGTACACAATGGCGGGTTTATGCCGGCGAACGGTTTCCGCCGGGGGAGCCACCCGCCAGCCTTAAAGCGCTATCTGATTCTGTTTGCGAAATGAAAGGCTTGACAAATAAAGAATGATGTGTCATTCTTTTATTCATATGAAACGTCTTCTCTGTTCCGTGCTGGGATCTTTACTCGCGCTGTTGGCCTACTTCGCCGGTCTGCCCTGGGCGGCTCTGCGGCTCGACCACCGGTTTGGCCTCGTGTGGCGGCTGCCCTTTTGGATTGAACCGGTGGCCGCGCTCCTGATTCTGGCAAGTGTTGCGCAGGCCGCCTGGTTCTTCTGGGCATATGCCTTCCGTGACGATGGCAGGCCAAATCACTTAACGCCGCCGGAGCAGCAGGTTGAATCCGGCCTGTTTCGCCGCTGGCGGAATCCGCTGATGCTGGCCGGATGGCTATGCGGCGCCGGATTGGCCTGCCTGCTGCGCTCCCCGAGCCTCCTGGGCATGGTGGGCATGGTTGCAGTGGCCGGCACGTTCTTCGTTCGCCGCGAGGAAGAGCCCGGAGCCGCGGCCCGCTTCGGCGGCGCCGGGATGCGCGCTATCGCCCGCATCCCGCGCTGGTTCGTAATCATGCTGGTGGCGGCTGCGACGGCGGCGGCACTGCCCACCGTCAGCGTCGATCGACCGGCGCCGGCTAGAGCCGCCAGGCCCGCAGTTCTGGTCCAGATCCGCTGCAAGCCGGGCACCGCCTATCTTTGGCGGGCATCGTTCGAGCAGTACGTCAAGCCCGCGATCGATGCGGCGATCGCTCGGGGCGATTCGATCACCGATTTCGAAATCATCGAGTCCGCGCTGCCCTCGCAGCCATTCGACTTTATCCTGCTGTACACCGGGAAGAGCTTTGCTGAATTCGATCAGCCCGGCTCCTTCCATCATTACGCGGAGCTGTTCCAGCGCGAGGGCTCGCCGCAGGCGCTGAATGCCCTGAAAGAGATGACCTCTTACGAGGATCAGGTGACCGTGACGCCAATCTACCTCGCCGATCAACCGGCAGGGGCCGCGGTCAACAGGCCCGCGATTCTGGTGGAGATCCGCTGCAAGTCCGGCACCGCTCTCCTGTGGCGGGCTTCTTTCGACCGGAACATCAGGCCCGCGATCGATGAAGTGATTGCCCGCGGCGATTCATTCACCGATTTCGAAATCATGGAGCCCGCGCTACCCGGGCAATCGTTCAATTTCATCCTGTTGTACGGCGGGAAGAGCTTCGCCGGGCTTGATAAACCCAGCCCCTTTCCGCATTACGTGACGATGTTCGAGCGCGAGGGCACGCTGCGGGGGCTGAGCGCTCTGAAAGAGATGACCCGCGACGAGGACCAGGCCAGCGTGACTCTGGTCCACTTGAACGGGACGAGGTGATGCCATGCGAATCCTAGTGACTGGAGCGGGCGGCTTCATCGGCCGTTCGGTGGTGAGCAAAGCGCGGAAGCGCGGCTGGGAGGTGACGGGTGTTGCCCGGCGGCCGTGTCCAGAGGCTGGCCGGATCGCGGATCTTCGCCAGCCAATCGAAGACTGGCCCGCGCCCGATGCCGTGATTCACCTGGCCGGAGCCTACGCAGGCTGCGGCGAACGGGAGTTGGCCGAGAGCGACCTGAAGATTGCCGTCAATCTGCTCGATTGGGGACGGCGGCAGGGCGTGCGCCGGTGGGTCTTCTCGAGCGCAGCCGAGGTCTACGGCGACATTGCCGGCGAGGCCGACGAGAGCTGGCCGTGCCGTCCAGTCATCCCATACGGAAAAGCGAAATTGGAGATTGAGAGAATGTTCCAGGCTGCCGGGTTGCCTGAACTGACCATCTGCCGCCTGGGCGAGGTCTATGGCCCGCAGAGCCGGATCCTGAGCGAACTGGGCGGGAGGCTGCGCCGCGGCTTTTGTCCCTGGCCGGGAGACGGCAACGTGAGGATCAGCTTTGTGCATGTGGAGGACGCGGCCGAGGCCCTGCTGCTGGCTGCGGAACGCCGAGCGCAGGAGCCGCGCGCCTATAACGTGGGCGACGGCGAGCCGGCTACGTGGCGGCAGTTCATGGATTCGATGGCGGAGATGCTTCATGCCCGGCGCGCGGTCTACCTACCTCTGCCGGTGGCGCGCTGCTACGCGGCCTGTGCCTCGTTGGTGGACGGAAACATTACGCCACACGTGCTCCGGCTGATGATCACGCCGAAGGTGCTCTCGAGCGAGCGCGCCCGGGCGGAACTGGGGTTCGTGCCGCGCTATGACTCCATTCACGCGGGCCTCAAGGAGGCGCTCAGTGACCCACTATAAAACCAGCAAGAAGATGGTCAAGCGCAAGCAAGAGCGCCGCCGCCGATTCCTCGACACGGCGATCGCGTTGTTTGGACGGCTCGGCTACCATGCCGTAACCGTGCCCATGATTGTGGCGGAAGCAGAGAGTTCCACTGGGGCGTTCTACCTTTACTTCCGCAACAAGGAGGATGTTTACGCCGAGGCTCTGCGCGAGATTGGCGCGCGTCTGGCCACGGCGCTCACGACGGCCATTTCACGCCAAACTGAGGTTGCCGCACAAATGGGCCAGGCCGTTGAGAGCTTCGTCGGTTGGCTGGCCGAAAACCCGCTGGAGACCCGCATGTTGATGGAGGCGGCGACGCTGGGTGGGCTTCCCGAGAAGATACGCCGGGAGGTGATCGAAAGCCACGTGCGGTCGGTCGCGATAGCGTTAGAGAGGGCAGCGCCCTCAATCGACGCCCGCGATCGTGGCTTGATAGCCTCCTGCTGGACCGGCGCCGCAATCGAGGCGGCTGCGGCATGGTTGCGCATGGAGCAAGCCGAGCGCCCGGACGCAGCGCACCTGGCTAGCATCGTCAAGAGTTTCAACTTGCGCGGAGCCGGCCTGGCCGCCGATCACGATTGAGACACGGCATAAAAAGCAGCAGATAGAAATATCCCACCTTAGCCGCAAAGAACGCGGCGAAGGTGGGGCATCCGCTTTATCGCTGGAGGAGGTCGATGGGTTGGTTGAAGTCGGTGACGCGGATGTGGGCGGCCAGGGATGGGTGCTGGCGCTGGAGGGTCAGGAACATTTCCCAGGCGACGCGGCGGTAGCTGAAGTGGCCGGCGGGGGCGGAGCGGAGTTCGGCGATGTATTGGGCTTCGGCGAAGTCCATTTTGAAGAGGCTGCGGATGCGGGTGGCCAGAGGGAGCAGGTAGAGGGCGGATTGGGCGGCTTCAGGGGCTGCGCTCAAGGCGATTTGGGCGCTGGCGGCGTGGGCGGCGTCGATGGCGGATTGGTAGTCGGCCAGGACGCCGGCTTCGGCGAGGAGGTTGACGGGGCCGGAGTCGTCGCTGGGCGGCAGGTCGCCGTTGGTGGGGGTTTCATAGCCGTGAAGAGCGGTGAAGGGCTGGATGATCTGGGTGCAGCGGCGATGGCGGTGCATGTCGCGGAAACCGCCGATGTCCATGAGGATGTCAAAGCGGAGGGCGGCTCCGGCGTGGAAGGCGCGGAGGGCTTCGTCGTGGGGGCCGCGATGGCGGAGGCCGAGCGAGATGATTTCAGCGACGCGAGAGGCGGGAAGCGCGGAGACCAGGTCACGAATCTGGCGGTAGGGGTGGTGGCTGGCGGAGTAAAGGAGCGTGGCGGCGAGCTCGACTTCAAGGGTTTCAGTGCGTTCGACGAGGTCGACCACCGCGTGGGGCAGAGTTTCAGAGGGGATTTGAGCCAGAATTTCGGCGGCGGCCTGGGTGAGATCGGCGCGGGTGCGGATGGCGTATTGGTTGGGCTCGGCGTGCTTGACCAAGGTGGGGGCGGAGTGGAGTTCGCGGGTGAGGAGCTGGGCGGCTTCGGCGGCGAGGTCTGGATTGGCGGCGGCGAGTTTTTCGACAAAGGCGGCGGCGGATTGGGCGTTGACGTTCCAGGCGGGGCCGGTGGCGGCCTGGCGGAGTTTGAGGCCCAGGTCGCGGAGCTCGGCGGCGGGGTGGGAGAGCAGGCGGGAGACCTGGGTTTCAAGGGTGCGGGCGTTGACGATCTGGCCGAGGGAGGTGTTGGTGGCCAGAGGGAGCAGGTAGCGGGCGACGTCGAAGGCGCGGGCTCGGAGGGTGCGGGCATAGGCCTCGTATTGGGGGGCTTCGGGCTTGAGGGCGGCGGGACAGGGGACGCGGCGGCGCAGGGCTTCAAGGACCTGGGCGGTGGTGCGCTGGTAGGTGGCGAAAAGGTTGTCGATGGTCCGCGTGTAGAGCTGGGCGGAGGCGGCGGCAATTCCGGGGTCGGGGCCGAAATCGGGGAAAAACCAGCCGGATTTGAGGAAGTTCTGATAGCGGGTGGAGCGCTCCTGGCCGTCCCAGCGCTGCTCGTCGACGAGGACGATGGCGGCGAGGAGCGAGAGGCGCTCGATGGCGAAGGCGATATGGGCCAGGTCGGCGATGGAGCGGTGGCCGTATTGGAAGTAGAAGGTGGAGAGGAACTGCTCGGCGCGCTGGGCGCTGATCTCGGTGAGGGACTCGCGCATGGAGAGGGCGGAGCGGGAGTATTTGGCCATGGCGTAGGCCAGGACCTCAGGGTCGGCGCCGTGGACGGCGAATACGTCGGTTTGGTTGCGGGCGCCGGGAGGGAGAAAAGATTCACTGGACATGGATATGGGCTCGCGAACAGAATACGGCATTGGGCTGCGGGCGCGGATTTGCATCCTGAACGGGGCGGCGCACATCGTTATGGGAGCAGAGCAGAAGCCACGGGACAGGCAGGATTGAGCCATGCAGCAGGAGGCCATGCAGCAGTAGTCCATGCAAGAATAGTCCATGCAGGAGTAGTCCATGCAGGAGTAGTCCATGCAGGAGTATCTGGTACGGACATCCCACAAGCCACGGCCATTGCCCTCGGGCCGCTGGCGGATGACGCAGCGGTGGAACGACCTGTTGTTTGCGCACTGGCCGGTTCCGGCGTCGTCGCTGGCGCCACTGGTGCCCGAAGGCTTGCAAGTGGACACGTTTCAGGGGTCGGCGTGGGTGGGGATTGTTCCCTTCTGGCTGGACCGGATCAAGATCCGCGGCGTGCCGCCGATCCCCGGAGTGCGCAGCTTCCCCGATCTGAATCTGCGCACCTACGTCCTGGACCCATACACAGGAACACAGGGCGTGTATTGCTTTTCGCTGGATGCCAGCAACCTGCTGGCGGTGGCTGCGGCGCGAACTTTCTTTCACCTGCCGTATCACTGGGCGGAAATGCGGCTGGAGCAGAGGTCGGAGCGGGAGTTTGAATTCTATAGCCGGCGGCATTGGAGCAGCCGGCCGGTGGTGTTCAAGGCGCGCTACCGGGGGCTTGGGCCGACGCGGAGTCTGGCGGAGAGGCGGAGCGGGTCGCTGGAGTATTTCCTTACGGAGCGCCACTGCCTGTTTTCAAAAAACCGGGCGGGACAGCCGATCCGGGCGAATATGCACCACGTTTCGTGGCCGCTGGAAGAGGCGGAGGCGGATATCGAGCGCAACGACCTGGCCGCGGTGATGGGGATAGAGCTGCCGGACCGGGAGCCGGTGCTGCACTACTCGCGCCGGCTGGCGGTGTATGTTTGGCCTGCGGAGTTGGTGCGTCCGGCGCTGGTGGCGCGGCCGGTGACGGTGGCGGCGACGCCGTCGGGGTAGAGGCCGAGCTTTCGACCCATATGCCTCAAGCTCGGTTCCCAAGAAACCTGGCGCTCACGCCCATATCCGTTACCAATCATGTCCAGCGTGCCTACGAAAGACGGACAGATACTATGATGAACTGTAATGCCGAATATTTCTTGGAATGAAATCCGCCATCGTGCGCTCTCCTTCTCGCGTAGTTGGAGCGATGCCACACGCGAGCAGGCGGACAAGCAGACATTCTGGAATGAGTTCTTCGATGTTTTTGGCATATCCCGACGTACTGTCGCGGCTTTTGAGGAGCCAGTTCACCGTCTCACCGGGACAACTGGCTTCATTGATCTTCTTTGGCCCGGCAAGTTGCTCGTGGAGCACAAATCCGCAGGGCACAGTTTGGCTGCGGCTGAGAGCCAGGCCTTCGCATATATCCGCGACCTCCTGGACACTGGTAGGCATGAAGAAATCCCGCGCTATGTTCTTCTCTCGGATTTCCGTCACATTGCTCTCTACGACCTTGAGCCGGAAGACGAGGAAAATCTTCCGCTTTTTCATGGTCTGTACTTCCACCGTTTAGAGTTCCCTCTCGGCGAGCTGCATCGTAATCTTGGGGCATTTGCATTCATCCCCGGATACAAATTGCACCGCTTTACCGAGCAGGACCCGGCAAACCTCGACGCCGTCGAGCTGATGAAGAATCTGCATGATGCTCTCAAGGAGGGAGGATATAAGGGGCACGATCTTGAAAGATTCCTGGTTCGTATACTGTTCTGTCTGTTTTCAGATGACACGGGCATCTTCGAGCCGAGCGCATTCCAGCTTTACCTTGAGAACCGCACCCAGCGCGACGGCACGGACCTGGGCGCTCGCCTGGCGGAACTCTTTGAAACTCTCAACACACCAGAGGTGGAACGCCAGCGTAACCTCGATGAATCGCTGACCACATTTCCTTATGTCGACGGACAACTCTTCGCAGAGCACTTGCGATTTGCATCATTCAATGCGGAGATGCGAAACGCACTGCTCAGATGCTGCCGCTTCGACTGGTCCCGCATATCACCCGCCATCTTCGGCGCGTTGTTTCAGGAGGTCATGACGCCGGAGGAGCGCCGCCACATCGGCGGGCATTACACCAGCGAGCGCGATATCCTCAAGGTCATCAAGCCTCTTTTCCTCGATAATCTTCGCGCGGAGTTCTCTGCGGCCCAAGCTGACAGATCCACTCGCCGCGATGCTCGCCTAGACGAGCTTCGCGGCCGCCTATCGCGCCTAAAATTCCTCGATCCCGCTTGCGGCTGCGGCAACTTTCTTGTGATTTCCTACCGAGAACTCCGCGCACTGGAGCTTGACATCCTTCGTGAGCAACACGGTACACAACAGGCGCTCACTATGGATGAAGTCTCCCGACTCTCCACAATCGATGTCAACCAGTTCTACGGCATTGAGATTGAGGAATGGCCGGCGCGCATCGCGGAAGTCGCTCTATGGCTCATGGATCACCAGATGAATATGCTCATTCACGAGACATTCAGCCAGCCGTTCCTGCGCCTTCCTCTCCGCAACAGCCCACACATTCATCATGGCAACGCCCTCAGAATGGAATGGAGCGACCTGCTCCCGCCAGCGGAGTGCTCATTCGTGCTCGGCAATCCTCCTTTTGTAGGCAAGAGTCTTATGGATGGTGGCCAAAAAGATGATATGCTGCGTGTCCTCCGCGAGGCGGGAAACATCCCCGGAGGCGGGGTTCTGGACTACGTTACCGCATGGTACCTCAAGGCAGCCAAGTACATCTGCCGAACTAAGATTGAAGTTGCTTTCGTATCAACGAATTCCATTGCTCAGGGAGAGCAACCAGGAATTCTTTGGAATTACCTGTTTTCAAACTTTCAACTATCTATCAATTTTGCTTACCAGACTTTTGAATGGACGAGCGAAGCACGGGGACGCGCCCATGTCCACGTAGTAATTATCGGCTTTGCGGAGAAAGCTCGGGATGAGAAGGTTATTTTTCATAACGACGATGGAAAAACTACATCCTCTCGCGCATTGAACATCAGCCCATATCTTGTTGAAGGCGGCAATGTCACTTTGCTTAAGCGGTCAAGTCCCATTTCACCCGTGCCGGAATGCCTGTATGGCAATAAGCCTGCAGATGGAGGATTCCTGATTCTGGAAGACGCGGAGCGAGAGGATTTCGTGCGCGAAAACCCCCGTGCCCGAAAGTACATCCGGCCACTGATCTGCGCGGAAGAGTATCTCAATAATCAACCGAGGTGGTGTCTCTGGCTGGTGGACGCCAACCCATCTGACCTTAAGCTTTCGCCCGGTCTTGTAGAACGAATCGAAGGATGCAAAAAGTTCAGAGAAAAGAGCAAAAAGTCAGCAACCAATGTGCTGGCGTTTACACCGTATCTATTTGCGGAGATACGCCAACCGCAATCGCGCTATGTCTGCATCCCAAGACACTCCTCGGAAACGAGAAGATATATTCCTTGCGGATACCTGGAGCCTCAATACATTCTTCACGATAGCTGTACCGCACTTCCTGACGCTGGTCTTTACCATTTTGGCTTCCTTAGCTCTTCTATGCATATGGCTTGGGTCAAACTTGTGGCTGGACGACTGAAATCTGATTTTCGCTATTCAAATACGCTAGTTTATAACAATTTCCCCTGGCCGGAGAAGCCTACCAAGGCCCAACGGGAGCGGGTAGAGGATGCTGCGCAAGCCGTTCTCGATGCTCGCGCCGAGTCTGCCAGTAGCAGTCTTGCCGCACTCTACGATCCCGTTTTCATGCCTCCTACTCTTGTGCACGCACATCAACGGCTAGACCGCGCGGTTGAGCGGTGCTATCGACCAGAAGCATTCCCTAATGATCGCACCCGCGTTGAATACCTCTTCGCTTTGTATGAGCGGATCACCGCTCCGCTGTTGCCGGCGGTTCCGTCACGCCGGCGGCGCGTTTCATCCTCGTAGGGAGTCTGTTGCAAGCTGGACTGTCTTGACACTTGCCCACTTATAATGAGGGACGAAAGGGCGCGGAGATGTGCGCGCAGGAGGTCACGAGGAAGATATGGCGGATTTGCAGGGAAGAATTGCGCTGGTAACCGGGGCTTCGCAGGGGATTGGACGGGCGTGCGCGCTGGAGTTGGCGCGGGCCGGGGCCACGCTGGCGGTGACGGACATCAACGAGGTCAAACTGGCCGAGGTGGCGGCGGAGATTGAGGCGGCCGGCGGCCAGGCGGCGGCGTTTCGGCTGGATGTGTCGAGCCAGGAGTCGATCGAGGCCGGGGCGAAGGCGGTGCTGGAACGGTTCGGCAAGGTGGAGATTCTGGTGAACAACGCCGGCATCACGCGCGACGGGCTGATGATGGCGATGAAGCGGGCGGACTGGGATCTGGTGCTGGCCATCAACCTGACCGGCCCATTTCTTCTGACGCAGGCCCTGCTTAGGCCGATGATCAAGAACCGCTGGGGGCGGATCGTGAACATGGCCAGCGTGGTAGGCCGCGCCGGCCAGGTGGGCCAGGTGAACTATGCGGCCTCGAAGGCCGGGCTGATCGGACTGACGAAGTCGCTGGCGCGCGAGGTGGCGTCGCGGGGGATTACCGTGAACGCCGTGGCACCGGGTTACATCGAGACGCCGATGACGGCGGTGCTGGACGAGAAGGTGAGCGCGGCGATGCTGGCCACGATTCCGCTGGGCCGGCGGGGGACGGACCTGGACGTAGCGCAGGTGGTCAGGTTCCTGGCCTCGGATGCGGCGGCCTACATTACCGGGCACGTGCTGGACGTGAACGGCGGCATGTTCATGGGCGGGTGAGCGCGGGACTGGGAACGCGGCGGGGAGACTGTCGCGGAGACGAGCATTTTTCAAGCGATGCCAGCGGCCAACCGATAAGCGTTACGGAAGGTTTGCATGGCGGTACAGGCGATAGCGGCCAACAGTCTCGAAGCAGCACTGCCCGAGTTGGCGGGTGGACTGCGGTATGTGGCGCGGCAGCCAATCATGGACCTGCGCGGCCGGGTGCACGCGTACGAACTGCTGTTCCGTGCCGGACCGGAGGCGGGTTTCCGCGGGGATGGCGATATGGCCACCCGCACCATGCTGGACAATGCGGTGATCTTCGGGCTGGAGAGGTTGACGGCCGGGATGCCGGCGTTTGTGAACTGCACCAGGGAGGCTCTGATGGGGCAACTGGTGAATGTGCTTCCGCCGAGCATGACGGTTCTGGAGATACTGGAGACGCTGGAGCCGACGCCGGGCTTGATTGCGGCGTGCCGCAAGGCGAAAGCGATGGGATTCCGGCTGGCACTGGACGACTTTGTCTGGAAGCCGAATCTGGAGCCGCTGGTGGAGCTGGCCGACTACATCAAGGTGGATTTCACCCTGCTGGACGCGGCGGGGCGGGAGTCACTGCGGCGGCGGCTGGCTGGCGTGACGGTGGCGCTGGTTGCGGAAAAGGTGGAGACGCAGGAAGACAACCAGCAGGCATGCGCGGAGGGCTTCACGCTGTTTCAGGGGTACTATTTTTGCCGTCCGATATTGCTCAAGAACCGGAAGATTCCCGCAAACCAGCTCTCCTATATAGAGATTCTGCAACTTCTGCAGAGCGATTCGATCGACATGCGCAAGCTGGGGCGGCTGGTGAAGCGGGATGCCTCGCTTACCTACCGGTTGCTGCGTCTGGTGAACTCGCCGGTGTGCGCGGTTCACCAGGAGGTACGCTCGATCGAGGCGGCGCTGGTTCTGGTGGGCGAGGAAGCGTTCCGGCGCATCGCGACGCTGGCTATCGCCAGCGAGTTGAACGCCAATCGGCCGCCGGAGATTCTGCGGATGGCCTTTGTGCGAGGCAGCTTTTGCGAACTGGCCGCCGGGCTTTGCGCGCTGGTGCAGGCGGAGCAGTACCTGCTGGGGCTGTTGAGCCTGCTGCCGGCGATGCTGCGCGTCCCCATGTCGGACCTGGCGCCGGCGCTGCCCTTGCGGGGGAAGATTCGCGAAGCGTTGCTGGGCATGGCGAGCCTGGAGAGCAGCCTGTTGCGCTGGGTGGAGTGCAACGAGCGTGGAGACTGGGTGATGTGCGATGCGATCGCACAGTCCTATGGCCTGAACCCGGAGGAGTTGATGCGGTGTTATGGGGAGGCTGTGGTGTGGGCAGAGGCGGCGCTGCACATCGCCTCGTGAGGGGCCGCACGCCGCCGGCCGGGATGCGCGACAGAAGCAAGCCGTTCAGATTCCCAAGCGGGATTTGAGAGAGCGGACGCGGTCGCGGGCGACGGGAATCTGCGTGCGCTGGGGATCTTTGAGGGAGAGGACGACCTTGCCTGCGAACCAGGAGTTCACCTCGTGGATGCAGTCCACATTGACGAGCGCGGAGCGGTGGATGCGGAGAAACTTTGCGGGGTCAAGGCGGCGCTCGAGTTCGGCGATGGTCTGATCGACACAGTGGCGGCGGCCGTCGACGATGGCGTAGGTGAGCTTGTCCTGGGCGATGAAATGAGTTACTGAATCGAGGTCAAGAAACGAGATGCGCTCGCCGACGCGCGAGGCGATGCGGCGCGGGTAATCGGGCTGCCGGGGGCGGAGCGATGCGGCGAGTTCCTTTAGAAGGATGGGCAGATCGGGATTGTGTTGCCAGTCTGGCCGTACGACGGGCTGCAGGCGGTCGAGCTTTTTGAGGGCGCGCGCCAGTTGCGCGGTTTCGATGGGCTTGACCAGGTAGTCGATGGAGTTGACCTCGAAGGCTTTGAGCGCATATTCGTCGTAGGCGGTGGTGAAGATGACGAAGGGCTGCTCCGCGAGTTGAGAGAGGAGCTCAAAGCCGTTGAGGCCGGGCATCTGGATATCGAGGAAGAGGACGTCGATGGATTTGCCGGATTCGCTGTTGAGATAAACGAGGGCTTGAGCGGGGTCGGTTGCGCTGCCCACGACGCGGAGCGAGTCGAAGCCGCCGAGCAGCCGCGCCAGGCGCTCGATGGCGAGCGGTTCGTCATCAACGAGATAGGCGCGAAGCGGAGCTGTTTCCATGGGCATATCAATTATGCGGGGAAAGACAGGCGGACGGCTGTCATTTCGTTTTCGCGAGTTACTTCAAGCCGGCCGGCACTGCCATAGAGGAGTTCGAGACGCGCGAGGAGATTGCCGAGGCCGTGCTCCGGGGTGATGGCGCCGGGCGAAAAGCCAGGGCCGTCGTCAAGGACTTCAAGGCAAATGCGGCTGGATTCCGTCGACCCGACGATCTGAATCGTGGCGCCCTGGTTGCGTTGGGAGACGACGTGCTTTACCGAGTTTTCAACCAGGGATTGGAGAGCCAGCGGAGGCACTTTGACGTCCGCAAGAGCTTCAGGAACAGTTATCTCATAGCGGATGCGCGGGCCGAAGCGGGTCTTCTCGATTTCGAGATAGTCGCGGACGATTTTAAGTTCCTGGCTGAGCGGGACGAGGCTGGCGTGGTTCGCATTGAGCGAGAAGCGGAGCAGCGAGGCGAGCTTGCCGACGGTATCTTCGGCGAGCTGCGGGTTGCCCGGAATGAGCGCGGCGATGGAGTTGAGGGTGTTGAAGAGAAAGTGGGGATGGATGCGGGATTCGAGCGAGGAGAGCTGGGCCTCGGCCAGCAGTTTATAGGCGCGCTCCTGCTCAACCTGCCTGGTGCGCAGTTCGAGCGTGGCGGCCTGGAGCTTGTAGCGCAAGGTCTCGAAGGAAGTGATGCCCAGGCCAACGATGAGTGAGATGACGATGCTTATGGGATAGTCCGATCGGAACTCAAGCCAGTATTGGCCGCGTGGGACGACACCGAGCACTTGCAGGAGCAGAGCGCCGATCAAGGTTCCGCATGTGGCCGTGCCCAACAAGACAAAGGAATCTACGAGGATAACCAGGCGCGGGTATCTCTCTGAATAGCGGTGCGAAACGAGGGTCAGAATCGCGGCGGAAGGCAGCGAGATCAGCACGGAGTAGACGAAGGTGCTGACGAGAATAGCGCCGCTTTCCGACAGCTTCACGTGGCCAATGGAGATAATAAGCGCGAGGCAGATCAGGGCTACGGTGGGCGCGATCCACAGCAACTTGACAAAGGTCGCGGCAAGGTGGAGTCTCCGGCCCGCGGTGACCGGCGCGATGGTTGGATCGATCTCAGAATTCATAGCTGAAAACGGACTCCCACCGAAGTGGCCGCGGAGTAGGGAGTGGCGCCGTAATCCGAGGTTTTGGCGCCCCGCGGAAGTTCCAGGTGCAGGTAGGAAGAAAAACGGCCGCCGAAGCGCCGGTTGGCGTCGAAGACGGCGGTGTAACTGCGGTCGTTCAGGTTAGCGACGATGGCGGCGGAGATATCCCATTGCTTCCAGCCGGGCAATTCGCGAAGGCGATTCTTATAGGCGGTAAAAAACGCATAGTTCTGGCGGCCGGCCAGAGGCGAGACGAGGCCGTCCCAATAGTAGGGGATATTGGGCGGGGTGTAGAACTCGCCGATGAAGGTGATGCCGGAGGTAGTGGTGTATTTTGCGCCGAGGAGCGCCGCTTCATGCTCACGCCAGGCGGCCTCGCCGTGCAGTTCCCAGGCCTGGCCGAATACGCGGGTGAAGGTGAGACCGCCAAAGGCGTCTCCGCCTCGGTCGTCGCCGGCGATCAGCGAAGTGTCGAATCCACGCACCAGAATGTTATACCGGAAAGCGGTGGTGTCGTGCAGGTTTGAGCCGGCGGGGGCGAGCGCGGCGCTGGACCAGACGAGGGTGAAGGCGTTCGGTCTGCGCACATAGTCGGCCTTGACCATGTCGCGGCCCTGATTGAGATTCAGGCGGTCGGTGGGATTGGCGGGATCGCGGGGCGGGTCGAGCACGCCGGTCGCGGTGAAGGCGTAACCGACGCCCCAGCGCACCATTCTGCGGCCCAGCATAAAGTCGAAGTCTCCGGCGGAGAGGCCGGCATAGGTTTCTTTCACGAGCAACTGGGTGTGCGTACCGGTATAAGGTTCCAGCGCGGCGTCAAGAGCGGCAGTCGCGGCGGGGTTGCCCGGAGGAACATCGAAGTCCGCGGCAGATAGGCCGTGATATGTTCCGGCGAGGCCCACCACGCTCGCGGCGATGCTCCAGCGAGAGCGGTAGCGAAGAGTGAAGGAGGGCTCAAGAAGCAACTGATTATGAAACAGGGTGACAGAAGGGGCTTTCAACATACTGGCCGACGGCGGCAGCGGCGGGGTTAGGTCGCTCAAGAAGGTCGCGTCGTCGATGGCGGCGAAGGAGTAACGGAAGTCATGGCGGGGCTCCGGCGGCGGGGTATCCTGCGCGGCAGCGAAGGTTGCGACCGCGAGGAGCAGCAGGGCCGGAATACGGAGACCCGGCTTGAATGCCATCACCATGGAAACACTCCAATAGGTTTCAGCCAGCCCTCCCACAAGTCGCTCCATGCGTGGGACAGCATACCCGGCTTCAGATCTTTTCTCCACGCAGCCAGAGCGCCGTAGAGCACGCCGAGAACGCTGATGACCACCATGGCCTTCCAGCCTCTGGGGTGCATGAGGCCGAAGAGAATGCCCTGTCCGAGGACCGCCAGCCAGATGCTGCCGGATAGCGCATGCAATTGCCGCATCAGGTAGCCGCGAAAGATAAGCTCTTCACAAAAACCTGCGGTGAGGGAGACGACGATCCAGAGGGGAATCTCAATCATTCCGCGCACAGGAAACATGCTGTCGTTCGCGGCAGTGGCTCGGCTGGGGCCAAGCAAGGCCCAGACGCCGAAGGCAGTAGCCTCCCATACGACCCAGAAGGGCGCGGCGATGGCCAGATCACGCAGCAAATCGCGCAGGCTCTGCCAGCGGCGACCAGTGAGACAGAAGAGATTGCCGCCCTTCCAGTGCACGCCGGCCCATACGTAATAAAGAGTGCCCCAGCCAAAAGCGAGCGAGGAGAGGAAAGAGGGAATCATATTGCGTTGCGCTTGCGCAGGGGGGCCGGAGTTGGGGGATGCGTGGCCCTGCAGCGAGTAGCTGACGGCGATGACAGCGGCAAAGATGCCCATGAGCCCCAGCGTGTGCAGATAACTCGCCACCGGCGCGGGACGCGCATATCCCGGATTCGCCGATTCCTGTTTTTCCGTCAAGCCTACAGAGTCATGCATTGAGTTTTCTCCATCATGGGTTGAGGGCGCAATTGCAGCAGTTGCCGTCCACCCAAATCGAAGCCCCAGGACGATGACAGCGTGTTCGTGGGACATGCGCTGACGCATGTGTTGCAAAGGATGCATTCGGTGGAGAGCACCCGCTGGTCCGCCGCGAGGTAATCGGGAATGCGAATGTTCATGGGACAGACCTTCACGCACGCCATGCATTGGTTGCAGCGCTCGCGGGCACCGGAGATCTTGAGCAGCGCGAAGCGCGAGCCCAGCTTCATCAGCACCGGGACCGGGCACAGGTATTTACAGAAGGCGCGATTATCCTTGAGCAGAAAAGCCAACAGGATTCCGGCTGCGTAGTAAAGCAGGTTGCCGGCAAGCAGCCACCAGAGTGGGGCACGTCCCCAGGGCCGGTAACCGAGGAAAAAGACCAGAGACGCAACCAGGCCCAAGCTGAGCGCGAAATGCGCATAGCGCATCCACTTCCACGGACCGGGAACCCAACCCTTGCTTTTGTCGAAGGGCAGCAGGTCGAGGACCATCGCCGTCCAGCACGCCCATCCGCAAAAGCCGCGGCCGAAGATGAGCGGTCCGAAGAGCTTGGCAATCGAATAGTGGATGATGGCGCCCGAGAAGATGCCGGTGCACAAGAAGAAGAAGAGCCCTTCGAGTTGCATGTTTTGGAGAACGAAGAATCCGAGAAAACCAACCATGTAAACGCCGATCAGAAACTGGGCCAGGCGGCGGCCGATGGTTTTTTTGCGGCGCGGGAGCAGAGCGTAGAACCCGGTGCCCACACCCAGAGACGTGCCGATGTAGCCGATGTCGAAGAGGTAGAAGATCATTCCCGTCTTCCGCCACAGCATGAAGGCCACGGCCCAAAAGACCAGGAGAAGAGCGGCCGGGACTCTGAGTTTACTAAGACGCCCCGGCTCGTCAACATGGGTTGTTTCTTTCTCAGACATCCCCGGCTCCCATTACCAATAGATCATTTTGATTTCGATAGCGCATTGCGGTTGATTCACCGGAAAATTTGTCTCGTCGAAGCCCGGCTTGCCCGGTCTTTTTTCGGGATTGTTGGAGAAGCCGTACCCAGTCAGAGGAATGCCCTGGGCATCGAACTCCATCTTTCCGGTCAGGTTCTCATCGTGGAGCAGGGACACGGCGTAAACCCCTGGCGAGATCTTCTCGAATACGGTTTTGGCGCTCAACGTCGCGGCGTCGATCTCAACCTCACGGGTCTCAACCGGATTTGAATCGCGGAAGAGAGTCAGGCGAATTTTCCCTTCCGCATTTCGCAATCCCGTAACTCGAACTGTGAGGGTGGACACAGCTTGCGCGGGTGCGGCCGCAGCTTGTGTCTGCGCTGGAAGCCGGCCGGCGGAGGTGGTGAGCAAAGCGCAGAAGAGCACAGGCAAAACGGCGATATGCGGGAATTTGCGGCAAGTTCCGAACATCTCAGTTCCCTTTCATTTGTGAGTGGACGGCGATGGTTCAGAAACGGTCCGTCCGGCCCTGGTAAAAGAGTTTGTCGGGCAGTTCGCGGGGGGAGATGCCTGAGTACTCAAGGACGCTGTGGGAGTTATGGCGAATTTCGTCGTAGAGGGTCCAGCGGCGGAGTTGGGGCTTGCCTCCGACCGAAGCGTACTCGTCGAAGGTGGCGGACTTGATGTGCTTGCCGGAGGTGAGATAGAACTCGGCCCTCACCGGGCGCGCATCTTCAACGCGCAGCCAGTAAAGGATGCGCTGATAGGTCGAGCCTTTGCGTTTGGCGGCGAGATCGAGGACGTAGCAATCTTCGGCGCCCACCTTCTCCGCGCGCAGATAAACGGCGGAGTAATCGACGGCGTAGTTGGTGCGGGCCACGTCGCCGTTGGAGGCGTCGCCGGAGAGACGTTCGAGCGGCGTGATGCGGATGGGGCGGCTGGTGTCGGGCAGATAGACCCACATATCGTCGCCCAGCATGAGCAGGTGCTGGCCCTTTTCGCGGGGACTGAGGAACTCGACGTAGGTTTTCTCAGTTCCCTTCTGCGAGACCTCGTAGAGTTTGTCCTCGTCCGCCTTGCCGGATTCGTAGTGAGTGATTTTGACCCGCAGCACATAGGACGGCCATCCGTTGCGGTATTCGTCGGAGCGCTTGAGCAGGGCTTCGGCGTCGGGAGTTGCGGCGCGGCAGACGAGCGCGCACGCGAGCAGAAAGCCGATGAAGAAAAGCAGCAGGTAAATGCGCAGTACGCGATTGATGCTAGACATGGGCCAGCGCCTCCGCAATTCTGAGCCGGGATGCGCGGATCGCCGGGAGGATGGATGCCAGCGCCAGCGAGACGATGACCAACAGCGAGGAGCCGACCATGAGGCTGGGCACGTGGAGAACCTCGAAGGACATGGGGACCGTAAATCCCGGAGGCGGCGGGAGATTGAGGTTGGAGTGATTCAAGAGAACTCCGAGAAGATTACCTGCCAGAACGCCGACCAGGGCGCCGAGGATGCCGATGAGAGTGGCCTCGAGCATGAATAGGGCAACAATCCATGCGCGCGGCGTACCCATGGCCAGCATGGTGCCGATCTCGCGGGTCCGCTCGAACATGGTCATGAGCAGCGTGTTTACGCTGGACATGAGGACCATGAAGAACACGATAACTCCCAGGAAGACGAAGATGGTGCTCATGAGGGAGCGGACCTGCTTGTAATAGGTGGCCAGGTCGATCCATTTTTTGAGGACCAACTGCTGGGGCAGGCCGCGCAGGCGGGGGGCGAGTTCGGCCGCGACCTGGTCAGTGTTCTCGGTTTTGTCCAGTCCGACGACGAGGTTGGTGACGCGATCGCTTTGCAGCAGGCGTTGCGCGGCGGGCAGGGTGATGCGGAGAGAACGCGCATCCATTTCAGCGATGCCGGAGTCGACAATGCCCACGATCTCGACATCGACGCCGTTAAGGGCGCCGTCGGAGGTCATGGACAGGATCGTCAACCCATCGCCAACCTTGACGTTCATCGACTTGGCCAGGCCTTTGCCGATAAGCGCCTCGACCTCGCCGCCGGATTTGCTGTCGAGATCGTGGCCGGAAGTGAAGGTAGTGGGGAAAAACCCGAGTCCGTTTTCGGCGACGGGATCGACGGCGGTACCCATGAAGACCGAGGATTTGTCACCATTGGAGACCATGCCGTAGAACTCGATGCGGGGGGCGACGCCGCGCACGTGGCCGCCGGTCTTGACGCTTGCGGCCACCTGGCGCCAGTTATCGATGCCCGTGTCGAGGGCTCGGACCTCGTCGCGATTGAAGTGATCGACGGTGAAGATCTGGATGTGGCCGAGGCCGCCATTAATGGTATGTTCGCGGAGGCCCCAAAACATCCGGGCAAAGAAGCCGCCGACGAGCAGCAGTCCGGCGACGCCTCCGCCCACCATGAACAGGGTCATCACGGTGCGGCGGCGGTTGCGAAAGATGTTTCTGAATGCAAGAAGAAGAAATTTAGCCACGGCTGCCTCCCTGGATGGTTGTATCGGAGATCACTTCGCCGTCGGTGAGACGGACAATGCGCTCGGTGTGTTCGAGCAGACGAGCGTCGTGCGTGGAGAAGATGAAGGTGAGCCCGAGGCGGCGGTTGAGGCCGTGCATCAGGTCGATGAGCTGGGTGGCGTTGTGCGTATCGAGGTTGGCGGTGGGCTCGTCGGCCAGCACCAGGGCGGGCCGATGGACGATGGCGCGGGCCACGGCGACACGTTGACGCTCGCCGCCGGAGAGCAGGTCGGGGCGCTGATTGGCGCGGGCGGAGAGGCCAACACTGTCCAGGGCCTCGGCCACGCGCTTCCGGCGCTCGCGGCTGCCGACGCTCTGGATCAGGAGCGGATATTCGACGTTTTCGGCGGCGGTGAAGACGGGGATGAGGTTGAAGGTCTGAAAGACGAAGCCGATCTTTTCGCGGCGCAGCGCGCTCATGCTGCCGGGCTTCAGCTTCGAGGTATCGACGCCGTCGACCAGGATGCGGCCGGAGGTGGGCTTGTCGATGCAGCCGATCAGGTTCAGCAGAGTGGTCTTGCCGCTTCCGCTGGGGCCGGCAATGGCTAAAAACTCGCCTGCCGAGACGCGCAGGCTGGCGTCCGAGAGGGCGCTGACAAAACTGTGCGCCGGGTGATGGGCCGGAATGTTGTCCAGGGGAAATCTGCGGCTGACTGCTTCGACGTTGACGAGTTCATCCATGGGCCGTTCCCTTTCAGTGTTTCTTTCTTATCTCTGAAGATAGCGCGGGCCTGATGGGGAAGCACGAGGTTTTGGACGAGGGGTTGCAAAAGCGGATGAGGGGTGGAAATGGGGGGATGAACGGGAAGAGACAGTTGTCAGCGATCAGTTGTCAGTGATCAGTGGCCCGGGAAGCTCTGTGGTTTTCCGAATGGGCTATTTGGGCTGGGGTGGAGGCGGGGAGTCGCGGGGAACGGTAGGCGTTTCTCCCGGCGGTATAACCATGACGTTGACCGCGGTTGCGAGGAAGGTTCCGTCTTTGACCGCGCCTTCAACACGAACCATGTCGCCGACCTGGATATCGGCCAGGGTGATGGGTTCGCGGCGCTTGCGGAAGGTAGTGTTTTCGTCGGCCACAAAGGCGTGGGCGGCGTTGTCGTTGACGCCAAGGAGGGTGACTTTGACGCCATCCACGGCCGTGACCTTGCCCGCCAGCCAGGTTTTGCCGTAGTTGGCCTGTATTTCACGCATCTGCCGGGCGCGCTCGGGGTCAATCTCGAGGACGACCACCGCGCCGATGGACTTGGCGTTCGCATCCACCTCGCCGATGGCGGTGATGGCGTCGCCTACCTTGATGTCAGCGGGCTTGAGCGGCTGCGGAGGATTGACGCCTTCTCCGCCTTCACCGCGGCGCTGGACCGATTGCTTGAGGATGCGGGTGTTGGCGCTGAAGTAGACGGTGTAGGTATCGCCCGAGCCGGTCTTGATGGTGTAGCGGCCGGCGGCGACTTCAGTGACCGTTCCGAGCAGACCGCGTCCGGCGCCCATGCCGAATCCGCCGCCCCATTCGCCACGGCCGCCCCGCTGGCCTTGACCCTGTCCGCCGCCGGTTCCCGAAGGGGAGTTTTGGCCGGCGGGTGGAGTGGCGGGGAGATTCTGCGCGGAAGCGACGCCGAGCGCCAGCCCCAAAACCATCGCGGACAACAGACGTAGCTTCATAGCAACTCACAGGGGGCGCGAACAGGCAACCCCTGACAGCATAGACGATCAAAGACCGGCCGGGGACGACGGCTACCGGTTTCAAAAAGCAACATTCACCTGACATTGGCCTTGAGTTCATCCACGCGGACAAGCAGGACGTCGTGGCTGGGCAGCTCGAGGGGCTGGTCGTTGGTAAGGGTGATGAACTTGCCGGTCCAGAGGTCCTTGCCGCTCTGCGGGCCGTGGAGGCCGAGCCGGGCCAGATTCAGATGGAAGGGGTGGGTGGAGTAGCGGTTGTCGCCGACGTTGAAGACGGCGATGGCCAGCGCGCCGCCGGAGAGAGGACGGGTCCAGACTTCGACCTCGCCTTCAGAGTAGGCGCGGGCGCCCTGGCGGCCCAACGGGTCCTGATCGATGGCGATAACGTCGCGGTTGGTGAGGATGGCCTTGATCTCGGGCTTCATGTTGGGCAGGTCGTTGCCGGCCAGCAGGGGCGCGGCGAGGATGGCCCACCAACTGAAGTGGGAGCGGTTTTCAGCGAGAGTGAGTTTGCCGTTGCCCACCTCGAGCATGTCGGGATCGTTCCAGTGGCCGGGGCCGGAGTAGCTTTCCAGGCCGGCCTGCTGGCTGGCGATGGCGTAGATGCGGTCCCAGTAAGGCTGGATGTCGCCGGTGGTGCGCCAGAGGTTGCCGCCAACCTGGGGCGCCCACTCCCAGACGGCGTCCCAACCATACTGGCAAAACGAGAAGACGATGGGGCGGCCGGTGGCCTTGAGGGCCTTGTCCATCTTGTCGTAGGCGGCCCACATGATGCGCATCTGCTCAGCGTGGTCGTTGGGAGCCTGCTTCATCATGACGGCGGGTATGAAGCTGCACAGGTCGTACTTGAGGTAGTCGATGCCCCAGGAGGCGTAGAGCTGTGCGTCCTGGGCTTCGTGGTCCAGCGAGCCCTCGTAGCCGGCGCAGGTTTTGGGGCCGGGCGAAGAGTAGATGCCGATTTTGAGGCCCTTGGAGTGGACGTAGTCGGCTAGCGCCTTCATGTCAGGGAATTTGGCGTTGGAGTGGAGGACGCCGTTCGCGTCGCGTTCCCCCTCCCAGGTGTCGTCGATGTTCACGTAGATGTAGCCGGCGTCCTTCATGCCGGTGGCGACAATCTGATCGGCGGAGTCGCGTATGTTTTTATCCGTGACCTTGTCGAAGAAGTAGTTCCAACTGTTCCATCCCATGGGCGGGGTCTGGGCGGCCAACTGCGCCTTTGGCGCCACCTGCGGCGCGGCCGGCGTTTGCGATGCGGCGGGAAGAAGAGCCAGGGCAAGGACAGCAAGAGAGAGTGAAGCGAAGATGCGCATGATTGATCCTCTTGGAAACGATTGCAGGAGAATTCTATGCCGGTGAGGCGGAGGGCGGCAATTGCGCTGTGTTCCCTCTTCAAGTCGAGTAGTATGCTCTCCATAAGTTCATCCGGCTCGAACTGAAGAAACTCGAAAGGAGAGAGAATGCCAAGTTCGCGAAGAGAGTTTCTGACTTACAGCGCATTGGGTCTGATGGGAGCGGCGATAAAGGCCCCGGCCGCGCAGGTTGCAGCCGCGCAAAGCACGGATCTGCCCCCCGGCGCTCCCTCCGCATTCGGCACCTCGCCGCCGGTTGGCCCTGAGGTCTCGCCCGCCACATTCGCCGAGGCCGAGAAGCTGGTTCAGGTGGAGATGACCGCCGCGGATCGAGCCATGGCGGCAAGCAACTGGCGCATGCAGATTGCGCCGCTGTACGAGTTTCGCACTGGGCCGCGAAAGCTGGCGCTCGAATCTACTGTAGCGCCGGCCACGCAATGGAATCCGTCGTCGATTGGGGTTCCAGCGGACAAGCATGGAAATGCAGCAGGCAGCAGCTTCATCCGCAGTGCCGGCAAGAATGCGCCCGTTCCTAAGAGCGATGAGGATCTGGCCTTTGCTTCAGTGGCGCAGCTTTCGCGCTGGATTGAGAGCCGCCAGCTCACATCCGAGCGGCTGACGGAGATCTACCTTGACCGGCTGGCTCGCTTCGACCCCAAGCTGCATTGCGTCATCACGCTAACGCGCGACCATGCGCTCGAACAGGCTCGCCGGGCGGACGCCGAGATTGCGGGCGGAAGGTATCGCGGGCCATTGCACGGGATTCCGTGGGGCGCGAAGGACCTGCTGGATACTGCGGGCATAGCTACCACCTATGGCGCGGAGCCGTTCCGGAATCGCATTCCCGCCGAGGATAGCGCGGTGGTGAAGCGGCTGAATGGCGCGGGAGCCGTGCTCGTAGCCAAGTTGAGCCTGGGCGCCCTGGCGCTGAACGACGTGTGGTTTGGCGGGCAGACGATGAACCCATGGCTGCTTGAGGAAGGCTCCTCCGGCTCGAGCGCCGGGCCGGGCGCGGCAACCGCCGCGGGGCTGGTAGGCTTTGCCATCGGCAGCGAGACGGGCGGCAGCATTGTGAGCCCCTCAATGCGCTGCGGCGTGACGGGCCTGCGCCCGACCTATGGCCGCGTGGCGCGAACAGGGGCCATGACGCTGTGCTGGTCGCTGGACAAGCTTGGCCCCATGGCGCGCAGCGTTGAAGATACGATGCTGGTGCTTCAGGCGATTTCTGGGCCGGACGCCGGGGATGTGGGCAGCGTGCCCAGCACGCTGCACTTCAATGCCGGCGCGGATGTCGCCGGCCTGCGCATGGGCTATTTTCCTGTCTGGATGAAGGAGTCGCCGGCCACGGATGTGGACCGCGCCGCGCTGGAAACGGTGAAGAAACTGGGCATGATCCCGGTTGCCGTTTCGATTCCCGACTGGCCTTATGACTCGCTTGAACTGATCCTGTTTGCCGAGGCCGCGGCAGCCTTTGAAGAGCTGACCGTGAGCCACAGGGTGGACGAGTTGAAGGCGCAGGTTCCCGACGCCTGGCCGAATGTCTTTCGCCAGTCGAGGTTCTTGTCGGCCGTGGATCTTGTGCAGGCAGACCGCTTCAGGCGCAAGGTAGCGCTGGAGATGGCGCGTGTCTTCTCTGAGGTGGATTTGCTACTGGTGCCGTCGCTACGCGATGAGATGCTGGTGATTACAAACTTCACCGGACATCCCTCGTTGACGCTGCGCGCCGGATTTATCGAGGTCGCGGAGGCGCGGAGCGATTGGGCTCCCGATCCGCTGCATCCGCTGCCGAAGTTCTCTCCGCCACGCCGCGTGCCCCACGGCGTCACCTTGATTGGCCGCCTGTTCGACGAAGGCACAGTTGCGGAGGCGGGCATGGCGTTGGAGAATGCGTTCGGCGTGGCGGCGGAGCGGCCGGTGGGATTCTAGACGGACTTCAGCCGTGTAGGGAGTGCGTCGAGGACAATTGAATTGAGGAAAGGAACTGGGGTTTCAAATGACGCCTGACGTGACCGAACTATTTCTCGACTTTTCGCGAAAGAAGCTACTGGAGCAATACTGGCCCCGGCTGCGGGGATGCGTCGAATCGCTCAGCGAGAGCCAAGTATGGTGGCGTCCCAACGCGGCCAGCAACAGCATTGGGAATCTGATGCTGCATCTAAACGGCAATGTGCGCCAGTGGCTGGTGGCTTCGTTCAACCGGTGGGAGGACGATCGCAACCGTCCTGCCGAGTTTGCGGCACAGGACGGGATTTCCGCATCGGCGCTGCTGGAAAAACTTGGCGCGACCATCGAGGAGGCCGCGGAGGTTCTGGCGCGGCTGACTGAGGGCGATTTGCTGGCCCGGTATGAGATTCAGGGTTACAACGTCAGCGGGCTGGATGCGGTTTATCAGGTCGTCGAGCACTTCGGGATGCACTACGGGCAGATTCTCTATATCGCAAAGAACCTGTGCGGCAGGGACTTGGGCTTATATAGCGAGCTGAACAAGACCGGCCGGGTTTCGTAAGAGCCCAGCGGTTTCTTGCCTTCGCATCTTCTGGAAATAGAAGGCTTCATTCAATAAAGTACTTGCCCTCCGAGCCGATGAATGTTGTGTTGTGCATGACAGGATGGGAGGGACGATGCCGAAGAACTGTTGGGAGTTCAAGGAGTGCGGACGCCAGCCGGGCGGCCACAAAACACACGAGTTAGGAGTTTGTCCGGCGGCGACCGAAGATCGGGTGAATGGCATTAACCACGGGAAGAACGCCGGCCGCTGCTGCTGGGTCATGGCCGGAACGCTGTGCAAAGGCGAGATACAGGGAATGTTCGCCCAAAAGATTGGGAATTGCATGAAGTGCGAGTTCTTTGGCCTTGTAACGCAGGAAGAAGGCAGCGGCACCGCCTCGGCTCGCGATGTGCTGAAGATGCTGAACTAGGGAGACTGCGCATCTACCGCCTTTGGGCGCAGGCGACGCGGGGGATGGATTGCAGATCGGGGAGGAACTCGATCTGGCGGAATCCGGAGGCTGAGAGCAGTCCGGTAATCGCATGCGACTGGCCGTCGCCGATTTCGAGGACAAGGAAGCCGCCGGGGATGAGGGCGGCAAAGGCGGATGGGATGAGGCGGCGGCAGATGTCGAGGCCGTCGTTGCTGGCAAAGAGCGCCAGGGCAGGCTCGTAGTCGCGGACTTCGACGGAGAGCGCGGCGCGGTCGGCAGAAGGTACATAGGGCGGATTGGAGACGACGATTTCAAAACGTTCCATTGTTGAGAGTCTTGCTTTCCCACCCTTCTCGCCTAAAACGCGAGAAGGATGGGGCACGGAGCTGTTTGTTTCCTGCGCCGATTCCACGAGCGGAGCGAGGAGGTCGCCCTGAAGGAAGCGGATTTGGTTGGAAACGCCGTTGCGCTTTGCGTTTTCTCGCGCGATAGACAGGGCGGGGGCGGATAAATCGACTGCGGTGATTGCAGCGTGGGGCAGCTTGTGGGCGAGGACGACGGCGATACAGCCGGAGCCGGCGCCGACGTCCACAATCCGGGGATTGGGAAAGCGGGCGGCAAGCTCGAGGACTTTTTCGACCAGGTGCTCGGTCTCCGGGCGCGGAATCAGCACCTCGGGCGTGACGCGGAAGGGCAGGCCATAAAACTCCGTCTCGCCGGTGATGTATTGGATGGGCTCGCCTTGATAGCGGCGTTCGAGCAGCCCGGTAAACCGGCTGGTTTCGGTGGCAGGGAGTTTATCTTCCGAATGGGCCATCAGCCAGGACTTGTTCTTGCCGAGAACGTGGAGGAGCAGCTGTTCGGCATCGCGGCGGGCACGGCCGGGATGCGGGCCGGCGCGCAGTTGCATCTCGCCGCGGTTGAGCCACTCCTGAAGTGTCACGACGTCACGCTGCCTGGCTGCCGTCGGCCTTCAACTGCTCGGCCTGGTAGTGGGCGATGAGGGCGTCGACGATGGGCTGCAGGCGGCCCTCCATGACCAGGTCGAGCTGGTGAAGGGTGAGGCCGATGCGATGGTCGGTGAGACGGTTTTGGGGGAAGTTGTAGGTGCGAATCTTCTCGCTGCGGTCGCCCGTGCCCACCTGCTGCTTGCGTTCTTTGGCCAGCTCGGCGCGCTGGCGCTCCATTTCCATCTCATAGAGCCGGGAGCGAAGGACGCGCATGCCCTTGTCGCGGTTCTTGATCTGGGATTTCTCGTCCTGGCAACTGACCACGGTGTTGGTAGGAATGTGGGTGATGCGGACGGCGGAGTACGTGGTGTTGACGGACTGACCGCCGGGACCCGAGGAGCAGAAAGTGTCAATGCGGAGGTCCTTGGCTTCGATCCTGACGTCCACCTCCTCGGCCTCGGGAAGCACGGCCACCGTCACCGCCGAGGTATGGACGCGGCCCTGGGCCTCGGTTTCCGGCACGCGCTGCACGCGATGGACGCCGCTCTCCCACTTCATCTGCGAGTAGACGCGCTCGCCCTCGATGATGGCGATGACTTCCTTGTAGCCGCCCACGCCGGACTCGGAGAGCGAAAGCACCTCGACCTTCCAGCGGTGCTGCTCGGCAAAGCGGGTGTACATGCGGAAGATTTCGGCGGCAAAGAGGCTGGCCTCGTCGCCGCCCGTGCCGGCGCGGATTTCGAGGATGACGTTCTTTTCGTCGTTGGGGTCCCTGGGCAAAAGCAGGAGCTTGATTTCTTCTTCGAGGACAGGTTCGCGGGGGGCGAGGGCGGCGATCTCTTCCTCGGCCATGGCGCGGAGGCCGGGGTCGGACTCGGCCAGCATGGCGCACGCACCGGCCAGGCCCGCGCGCACCAGCTTCAGCTCGCGGAACTTCATCACCGGGGTTTCCAGCGCGCTGAGCGCCTTGCCGGCCTTTTGATACTTCTCGCGGTCGTTGACCACCTCGGGCAGCGAGAGCTGGGCGGAAAGCTCTTCATAGCGCTGCTCCATCTGTTCTAAACGATCGATCATGGGCCCCCTCCGGGGTTTTAAGTTTTGGAGAAGAGATGTGTAAAAGGGCGGAAAACGAGTGTGGGCGGCGAGCGCCGCTAGAGGAGGGCCGGGATGAGGTGATGGTGGGCCATGGGGCTGGATCAATTTTAACTCAATATATGGATGCGGGATTGGGGGGTGGAGATTCCTGGGAGTCTAGGTCTCAAAGGAGAGAATTGGGGCGCTCGGCATCAGTAGTTCCGCCAGGTGGGAAATCGCCGGCGGGCGTCGGCAAGCTGCGCTTGTGTGAAGGAGGACAGCGGCGGCACATTCAGCCGCATTCCCGGAGGAATCCGGTTGGGGTTGGGACCTACCAGATTACGATTCATGTCCCATAACAAGGGCCAATACTCGGCCGTGCCGTAATACTTGGCCGCGAGCCCGGAGAGCGAATCGCCCCGAGCGACAATCACGGTGTTTCCTGGTGCTCCCGTGGGCGGGGTAGACTTGCGCGATTGTTGAAACGCATTGAACTTCGCATCCAGCGCCGTCGTTGTCATGTTTCCGTCCAGTTTCACCACGATCCCGTTGGTGTACAGCATCAAGGTCGCAACTCCATTGAGAATCCGCGCAGTGACGTTTTTCACTACGACCGCGGTCCCTGCGCCATCAACCGTGAACGTGGTGCCGTACCGCTGCGAGAGCTCCGCAAGGGAGTTGAAGAAACCGGTCCGATCAACGATTCGTACGCGGTTTCCGGCCCGTTCCAGGAGCGCCATGTGGCCGCCAATGCCGCTCGAAAGCGGGAGGCTCACGACTCCGTCTGATCTCTTGGCAATGTTGACCAAATTCTCCCAGTTCTGGGCTCTCGCGATGGTCTCGAATCTAACCCCGAGGCGGCGTAGCGTCGCTAACATCTGTGGATCGGTGAGGCCGCGATTCCATATCTGCGCGAACGACAGCCCACTGGCCTCGCCTATCTCCTGCAGGCTGAGCAGGAATCGCTGGCCGGTCCGGCGCAGGGCGTTGCCAATCGACATCGGAACGCAGATTCCGCCGCCGGGGTCTGAATACAGCTTGAGCTTACCGAGCAACGGGCGCGCCCCCTTGGCAAGGCCTCCCACCTCGGCCGCGATGCTCGCTCCCCGCAGGAGATCCTGGAGCAGTGGCGCGATCTTTCCTGTTTCATAACTCTCCGCCGCTCCTTCCCCAAAGCGGAGAAGGTCGACAGTTCCGGCGCCGACATCCATTGCGGTGCCTGTGACAGCTGCGAGCACCCACAGGTGTGGGTAAGCGTCGACAAAATCGTCGAGAGCTTTGTCAGATTCTCGCCTGTTCTTCTCCCACCAAGCGGCCAGATCACTTCCGGTATACATGTCTCAATCCTGTTGGTGAAATCAATATCCGAACGGTAGCGTCCATTTTGCTTTTCCGCATACGAGGCAATATACCACCCGTTGTATCTGCTGGCGATCTTTATTTGTATCGTTCCAAGACCGGAGATCCGGGGGTGGGTGGCGAACATTTCAATGGTCTTATTTGAGAGATAAGGCACAAGGTTGCTTCTGACCGAGGCGAGGACCGCTGTATCGCCGGGGACTGGCCTTGTGGATTACGCGACGGGTATGTGTGGTTTTCGTCGTTAGAGAACGAGGAGCGGATCCGGCAGGCGCAGCGGGGGGGATCAAGCAGATGTTTGGAAAGGTTAGGGCCGACTTCGTGCGCTCCCAGGTCTCAAAAACTAGACCGGGGCAACCAGCTTGTTGTTCCCAATCAACTATGCCGAGGTTCAAAAGCACTCGATGTGGTCGCAGAGGTTCATGAGGGGGAGCTGGAGGGTGGAGTCGTACACGGGGCCGGAGTAGATGGTGATGGTGGCTGGTTTGTAGTCGGAGGGTTTGGCGGTCATGATGTTGGGGACGAAGGTCTGGGGGTTGCGGTCGTAGAGCGGGAACCAGGTGCTCTGGATTTCGACCAGGACGGTGTGGCCAGCCTTGAATACATGGTCCACGCCGTGGAGCGAGAACCTGTACTCGTGGACGGAGCCGGGGCGCAGAGGCTTGGGCTGGTCGAATGAGTCGAGGTAGCGGCCGCGGAAGATTTCTTCGTTGGTCATAAGCTGGTAGCCGCGCATTTGGGGGTCGGGGTCGTTGCCGGGGTACTGGTCGATGAGCTTGACGACCAGGTCGTTGTCAGTGCCGGTGGTGGAGGCGTAGATGTCGGCGAGGACTTCACCGGTGACGATGAGGTCTTTCTTGAGGACGGGCAGTTTCCACACGGCCAGGTCGTTGCGGCCGGTGACGAAGCGCTGGTCTTCAGTGAGCCAGTTGCCCCACTGCGAGCCCTCGCTGTAGGTGGGCTGGATGGGGAGATGGCGGTAGGGGACGGGGTTGGCGGGGTCGCTCAAGTAGCTGGTGGCTGCCTGGGCGGTCGAGCGGCTCCAACCGAGCAAGCCAACGCCCTGCAGATGCAGGCTGGTGGGTTGGGACTCCCGGGGCGGAAAGTGAGAGTAGAACTTCCAGGTGTTGGAGCCGGTTTGAAAGCTGGCCGTGTTTTCCAGATCGAAGCCGGGCTCGTCTTTGAGGTAGTGGGCGAAGAATTTGGCTTCGATCCGGGCGCGGTATTCCTTGCCGACGGGCTCGGTGTAGTCGAGATTGCCTAGGTGGCGCGTGGATGCATTCCAATATCCGTGGCGCCAGGGACCGAGGACGAGGAAGTTCCGGTGATGGTCGTCGTGGGGTTGGAGGCGCGCGTATTCCTCCTGCGGGCCGAACATGTCTTCCTGGTCGTAGTAGCCGCCCACAGTGAGGGTGGGCACGGCGACCGCGTTGAGCGAGCGCTCGACGCCGCGTGATGCCCAGACGCTGTCATAGGCGGGGTGTTCGAGGAAGAGCTTCCAGGTGGGCAGCAGCTTGGCGCCGGATTTCTTCACATCTTCGGCAAAGCTGCCGCGCTCCAGGAAGTAGTCAAAGCCGTCGCGGGGCTTGCCGTCCTTGTCTTTGCCGTAATCGACGCTGATCTCTCCCTTGCCGGACTCCATGGAGAGGACGTAATCGTAGCCGTAGGATTGGCGGAATGCGCCGTTGTGGAAGAAGTCGTCGCCCATCCAGACATCGATCATGGGGGCCTGTGGAGAGATGGCTTTGACGGCAGGGTGGGGATCGATGCCGGCCATCATGGCCAGAAAGCCGGGATAACTGGTGCCGATGAAGCCTGCGCGGCCGTTGTTGCCGGGAACGTTAGCGAGCAGCCAGGCCACGGTGTCCCAGGCGTCGGTGCTCTCGTCCATCGCCTGGGGATCGCGATGATCGGCAAGGGGGCGGCTCATGACGAACTCGCCTTCGCTCTTGAAGCGGCCGCGCATGTCCTCGGCGACGAAGATGTAGCCGGCGCGGGCCAGTTCGGGGCGGCTGTAGGCGAACGAGGCTCCGTTTGTTCCGTCCACGCCATAGGGAGTGCGCTGGATGAGGAACGGGAGCGGGGCGGGGATATCGGCGGGCTTGAGGATGACGGCGTGGAGCTTGATGCCGTCTCGCATGGGGATCATGACTTCAGTGCGCTGGTAATCGTGGAAGAGGTGATGGACGGGCTCGCCGGTGCGGCGGTAGACGGTGTCCGGCTCGCTTGAGTGAACCAGGCTGACGCCACGGCCGGCAGCATCGAGCGTGAAGCGGTAGGTGGTCTTCGACTCGGCATGGCCGAATTCGACGGCGGAGATGGACTTGAGTTCAACGGGAGCGTTGCGCTCGGTTTCGACTACGAACTTGCCGTCAGCCACGTAGAAACTGAGCGGCGTGTCAGGCTCGACGGGGTTGGTGTACTCGCCGGCGAGGGCTTCAAGCGGGGCAGCGGAGGGTGCGGCGGTCTGGATTGGCGCTGCGGCCTGGGCTTGCGGCAGGGGCTGGGCAAGGGCGGGTGCGGTGGGAAGCAGAGCAAGGCAGAGAGCGGCGAGAGCGAGACGCAGACGAAGCAAGAGGGACCTCCACAGAGCTTGTTTAAAAAACTATCAGGAAATCCGAAACGGGACTAATGCGCGTGGCCGTGGTGGCCGTGTTCGCGGGCGGCGCTGCTGGCCAGCTCTTCAATGGGAACGACGCAGCCTTCAAGCTCTTCGCAGCCCAGGTGCTCGAACTGGATGGTGGTGTGGCTGATTTGGAAGTGGTCCTTGAGGACGCGGTTGAGCTTGACGAGGATGCAGGCGCTCTCCGACGGGGGAATGTCGGCGATGGTGACGTGGCAGGCCAGGGCGTGGGATTGGGAGCCGAGGCTCCAGACGTGGAGGTCGTGGACGTTGATGACGCCATCGACGGCCTGCATGGCGGAGCGAATGGCGGGGAGCGAGACGCCGCGCGGGGCGCCTTCGAGGAGGATGTTGAGAGTCTCGCGGACGATGCCGAAGCTGGACCAGAGGATGAGGGCGGCGATGAGCAGCGAGAGGACGGGGTCGATCCAGTTTTGGCCGGTGATGAGAATGCCCGCGCCGCCGGCGATGACTGCGGCGGTGGAGAGCGTGTCGCCGGCCATGTGGAGAAAGGCGCTGCGCAGGTTGACGTCGCGGGCCACACTCCACAGGAGAGCGGCGATGACGCCGTTCATGAGCACGCCGGCGGCGGCCACGATGATCATCAGCCGGGGCTGCACGGTGACCGGCGCCGAGAGGCGGTGGACGGCTTCGATGACGATCCAGAGGGAGATGACGATGAGGGTGCCCGCATTGATGAAAGCGGCCAGCACGCCGGCCCGCTGGTAGCCGAAGGTCTTGGAGTGGCTGGCGGGGCGGGTCTGGAAGTAGACGGCGGCAAAGCTGAGCAGGAGGGCCAGGAAGTCGGAGACATTGTGGCCGGATTCGGAGAGCAGGGCCAGCGAGTGGGCGCGCAAACCGGCAACAAAGGTGACCACGACATAGGCGAGCGTGGCTAGCAGCGAGAAACGCAAGACGGAGGTGGTTCGATCCGCGCCGGTTGGGGCGTGCGCTGCGTCGAGGTGCATAAGGGAAGTGTACCGGGGGTGGGTATGGGCTGCCAACAGCGGGGTCAGCCGCGGCCGGGGCGGAGGTGGCTCAGGTCAACCGGCTCGGGATCGTCGTATGCGGGCAGCACCGGCAGTCCCGCTCGCAGGCCGGACCAGTCCTCGGCCACGACGATGCTGTTTTGGGGATTGCCGGGCTGGTAGCGCGCCGTGCAGGGAAAGCCGGCGCGCACCTGGGAGGCGTCCACTACGCCGAGCAGGGCGGTGATGTCCTGGGAGCACTCATAGTTCACGCCGCCGATGTGATAGCTGTACATGAGCATGGTGAGGGTGCGGCTGGCGGGCTCTTCCTTGGATTTGGATGGGGCATTGACTGGGGCTTCGACCTCGCAGATGTCCAGCAACATGCCGTCGACGAGGCGTCCGGACTGCTTGAGGAACAGGCGGCGCGCGCGTTCCAGCTCGTCGGGAGTGGGGCGCTTGCGGAAGATAAGCCAGAGAGCGACTGCGCACGCGGCGGCCAGGAAGGCCGATGCGGAGGCAATCTCCCATGCTTTTGCGGTGAGGTGGATCATTTGCGGCGGGACTCCAAGCGGGACTCTGGGATTGGGGGGGGCCCAAGTAGAGAATACCGCAGAGGGAGCCGGGGCCAGGCGGTGGAAGGATGCGGCAGCGGAGAAGATTCTTGCTGCGATATACTCGTGACTGCATCTTGAATGAGTTCCGGCCTGCCGGAGGCCTCATTTTAGGAGGTTTTTTCTTGGCTTTGGAGAAGAGTTCCACAACGGCACGGCCTTCCCGGATTCGCTCGACCACGGTGATTTGCGTGCGGCGCAACGGCGAGGTGGTGATGGCCGCCGACGGCCAGGTGACCTTGGCCGAACATGTGCTGAAGCACTCGGCCAAAAAGATCCGGCGGCTCTACCAGGATAAGATTCTGGCCGGATTTGCCGGATCGACGGCCGACGCCTTCTCGCTGTTTGCGCGCTTCGAGTCCAAGCTGGAGCAGTACGCGGGGAACCTGAACCGGGCGGCTGTGGAGCTGGCCAAGGACTGGCGCACCGACAAGATGCTGCGCAACCTGGAAGCGCTGCTGCTGGTGGCCGACAAAGGGCAGACGTTTTTGATCTCCGGATCGGGCGACGTGATCGATCCCGACGAGCCGCTGGCGGCCATCGGCTCCGGGGGCAGCTATGCCACGGCGGCGGCCCGCGCGCTGATGGAAAACACCGACCTGAGCGCCCGCGAGATCGCCGAAAAGGCCATGAAGATCGCCGGGGAAATCTGCATCTATACCAACGACCGCATCACGATCGAGGAGCTGAAGGGCTAGGGAGATCGCCTTGAGCAAGGGTATTACGGCCTTTCTCAGAGAGGCAATCGATTGTTACGAGAGCGATCCTGGTGCGACTTGGGAGGCGTTGGATTCTGTTCAAACTCAGTTGAGAGCCGTTAGAGAGGGTGGAGCTTTTGCGGACGAGGAAAGCGCTTCCAAGACCAGCATGGAAAGAACAGGTGAGGCTTTGAAAGCGATGCTCCTCGAAAGGGACGCTCCAAAACCCGAAAAGATAGACACGTTTGAAGCTAAACGAGAGATGGCGGTTCCTGCATCTATAGAAAACCCGCAAGTTTATTTGGAGTATGTGAGAAAAAAGCTGAAACAAGCCCATTTTGATTACCTGCTGGATGTACTTGTATGGAAAGAGAACCAGGATCGTAAGCATGAAGGCAAGGTCGACGCTACTAGACAAGAAGTTCTTGAGTTTTGGGGCGAAGATGAGATTCTTTCGATTGAAGAATGTATAGATTGGTATGAGATAGCGAAAGAGTACGAACTTGCGCTGAGAACAGAGCCTGACTTTGAGATGTATTTATTGAGAAAGCATTTGGATTGGCTTGATTCATCCGCCGGGAAGATCGAAGCAGATGGTCCAATTTCTTTTCGAAACTCAATTCCGGAACATTTGAAGCTTTATATTTACGAAGCTAATTGGTGTAACTTGCATGGATTCGATGCCGCATGTGCATCATTATGCGGAGCGGTCCTGGAAGAAGCCCTTCGCATGAAGCTCAGAGAAAGGAATATCGGCGTGGAGGATCATGCGACACTCGGGACGGTCATAGAAATTGCGAGTAACGATCCGCACCTGCTCCTTCCTTTGCTCATACCTCGCGCGAGGGACCACGCGAGAGAAGTCATGCGACTCCGGAATTTAACTGCTCACGGGAGTCGTGAGTTTACCGAGAGGTCAGAACTCGATAGAAAAGCCTCCCTTCACTTAACAATTGAACTTTTGGAAACGCTGTTTACCCCCGAAGGATAAGAAAAGAAGAATGGCAATTTACCTACCCGCATCCGCCGAAGAACAGGAACTCTCGCTGGACGAGCTGACTCCGCGCGAGATTGTCGCCGAGTTAGACAAGCACGTGGTGGGCCAGAAGGCCGCCAAGCGCGCGGTGGCCATCGCGCTGCGCAATCGCCAGCGCCGGCAAAAGCTGCCCCCGGAGATGGCCGACGACATCATGCCCAAGAACATCATCATGATCGGCCCGACGGGGGTGGGCAAGACGGAGATCGCGCGGCGGCTGGCCAAGCTGACGGGCTCGCCGTTCCTGAAGGTCGAAGCCTCGAAGTTTACCGAGGTGGGCTACGTGGGGCGCGACGTGGAGTCGATGATCCGCGACCTGGTGGAGATCGCCATCGACATGGTGCGCGAGGAGCGGCTGGAAGAGGTGGAAGACAAGGCGGAGATGAACGCCGAGGAGCGGCTGCTGGACGTGCTGCTGCCGCCTCCGCCACCCGCGCCGCCGGCTGCCGAGAGCCAACTGACTCTGCCCGGAACCGAAAGCTACCAGCGCTCGCGCGAGAAGCTGCGCCAGCAGTTCCGCGAGGGCAAGCTGGACGAGCGGCAGGTGGAGCTGGACGTGCGCGAGCGGAATACGCCGCAGTTCGGGATCATCAGCAACCAGAACCTTGAAGACATGGAGATGAGCCTCAGGGATATGCTGCCGAACATCTTCGGCGGGGGCTCGAAGCGGCGGAAGATGAAGGTGACCGACGCCTTCGACTACCTGGTGCAGGAGGAAGAGGGCCGGCTGATCGACATGGACCAGGTGAACCGTGTAGCCACCGAACGGGTGGAAGCGAACGGGATTATCTTTCTGGATGAGATAGACAAGATTGCCGGGCGCGAGAGCGGACACGGGCCAGACGTTTCGCGCGAGGGCGTGCAGCGCGACATTCTGCCGATTGTGGAAGGAACGACGGTGAACACGCGCTACGGCATGGTGCGCACCGACCACATTCTCTTCATCGCCGCGGGCGCGTTCCATGTTTCCAAGCCCAGCGATCTTATTCCCGAGTTACAAGGGCGGTTTCCCATCCGGGTGGAGTTGCAGTCGTTGACCGTGGACGACTTTCTGCGCATACTGACCGAGCCCAAGGCTTCGCTCACCAAGCAATACTCGGCGTTGCTGGAAACCGAAGGCGTGAAGCTGGAATTTTCGCCGGAGGCCTTGCGGGAGATGGCGGAGTTTGCGTTCAAGGTGAATGAGCAAACCGAAAACATCGGGGCGCGGCGGCTGCACACCATCATGGAGCGGGTGCTGGAGGATGTGAGCTTCCTGGCGCCCGACGTGGTCCGGCGCGCGCCGGACCAAGAGCAGGCCGCAACGCTCTCCGAGGCCATCAAGGCTGAGTCGTCCACGCCGCTGCCTTACGAGGAACGGATGACCGCCTCCGGCCCGGAGAAGGTCTTTCTGATCAATGCCGAGTATGTGAAGCAGATGGTGGCGTCGGTGGTGCGCGATCACGATTTGTCGCGCTACATTCTTTAGGAATTCTTCTCCGTCGCGCTGTGTTTGCTTATGCAGAGCGTTTCGAGTTTTCGCAGGGCCTTGAGCATTTCGCCAAGAGCTGTCTTTCCAATCTCCCGCTCGAACTCCCGCTGTAACTTGTCAAAGACGCCAATCACGCGCATGGCGCATTTCTTCCCCTGCGGCATCAAAGTTAGCTGGTAGGCCCGCGCGTCCTCCGGATCGATCCTCCTCAACAAGAGTTCCCTGGCCTCCAGTGAAGAAACGCAGTGACTCACATTGCCCCGCGTCGTTCCAAAGGTCTCCGCCAACTGCGACGGCTTGACCGGCCGCGGCGCCTCAAAAAACATTGCCGTCAACACCAGCCCCTCCAGAAAATTCAGGCTGTCGGCGGCAAGCGCCCGCGCGGCAAGCGATTCGAACCGGCGCGCGGCCCGGTTGACAGCAAACATGGGGCTTTCGTGGAGGAATGCATCGATACGCATGGCCTTCTCCTAATGGTTTAGCATCTCAACTATTCAGAACAATATCAAATTACCCTTGCGAAACAACTCATCGGCGGTCAGAATTACCGGGAAAGAAGAATGTGCCGACTTTGAAATCGATCTCCATTGCGGGTTGCCTGTTGCTGGCAGCCTGCGCGCAACGAGCTTCAGCGCAAGCCGCCGCGCCTTCTCAAACCGCCCCGCTTCCGCACCCCTCGGAGACCATGGTGGTTCTCGGCTCGCCCGTTCCTGTGCCTTTGGCGGAGTCTTCCGCTGCGGTGGTGGTGCTGCCGGTTGAAGACAAAGCTCTCACGCTGGAGTCGCCGCAGGATCTGCTGCGCCAGGATTCGTCGGTTTTTCTCGAAGAGCGCGGCGCGGGCGGCGGACAGACGGATCTGGTTCTGCGCGGAGGAACCTTTGAGCAGGCCCTGGTGCTGTTGAACGGCTTCCGCATCAACGACAGCCAGACCGCGCATCACAATCTTGACCTGCCGATTCCGCTCGATGCGATGGACTCGATCGAGGTGCTGCACGGCGCCGGCTCAACGCTGCATGGCGCGGACGCGTTGAGCGGCGTCGTCGACTTTCTCACCGCCGCGCCCTCCGCAACCTCGTTGCGTCTGCGCGCGGGAGGGGGCAGCTTTGAGTCGAACGAAGAGTCGCTGCTGGCTGCTGTGGCGCGCAAGCGGTGGAGCAGCCGGTTGACCGCAAACCGCAACTTCTCCACCGGCTTCATGGCCGACCGCGATTACCGCAACGAGGACGCTTCTTCAGAGAGCTGGGTCAGTTCGCGGCTGGGCATCTCCGACCTGCTCTTTGCCGCGAGCGACCGCTCCTTCGGCGCAAACCAGTTTTATGGTCCCTATAACTCGTGGGAGCGGACCAAAGGATGGTTTGCCTCCGGTCGCCAGGAGTTAGGCAGCCGCACCGTGGCGGCCTTCGGTTATCGCCGCCACGCGGACGAGTTTGTCCTGCTTCGCGATGATCCCGCCGTTTACGAAAACAACCACGTGGACGGATCGTGGCAGGCCTCTTTGCGCCATACCCTTCCGGTCGCGACCTCCTCCGTGCTCTTGCTAGGGCTGGAGTCGGACGGCGACAGCATTCACAGCAACAATCTCGGCCTTCATGCCCGCAATCGCGGCGCGGGCTACGCGGACCTGGACCTGAGGCCCGCCAAAAGCCGCTGGAACTTATCCGCCGGCTTGCGCGAGGAGTTATTCTCGGGAGGGTTGCAGTCCGCGCTGGCGCCGCACCTGGCAGGCAGTTTGCGACTGACCGATCAAATCAAGCTGCGCGCCAGCGGAGGCTATGGATTCAGGCTTCCCACTTACACCGACCTTTATTACTCCGATCCAGTCACCATCGGCAACCCGAGTTTAAAGCCGGAGTCAGCCTGGTCGGGAGAGGCGGGAGCCGATGGGGCGCTATCCAGCCGCCTTTTGCTTTCGGCCACAGGGTTTTATTCCCGCCAGCACGACGCCATCGACTATGCGCGCGCCGCGTCGCTCCCTAACTCTCTTTTGCCCGCATGGTGCACAGTCAACACATGGTGCGCGGTCAACCTCAGCGGCCTGCATTTTGCGGGAGTCGAGTCTTCAGCAACCTGGGCGCCCGCAAAGGGACATCAGGTTCAGGCCGCGTGGACCGTACTTATCGGCGCGCAGCCGCCCTTGAACGGGCTGCAATCGGAGTATGCCCTCAACTATCCGGTCGAAAATCTTCATGTCACCTGGACGGCGGCGCTGGGACACGCGCTCGTGGTAACGAATTCAGTGGCCATCGCAAAGCCCTATCAACAGCCAGGCAACCCGCCGTGGAACGCGAACCCCTACCCCGTATGGAACGCCGCGTTGACGCGCGACGCAGGAAAGATTCGCCCCTATCTCCGCCTGGGAAACCTGAGTAATACCGGTTATCAGGAGATCAACGGCGTCACCATGCCGGGCCGGTCGATTACCGGAGGCGTTTCCCTCTGGCTTGGGCGGTGATTATTTTCGATTAGAATTGATGCGGCTGAGGCGAAATTCTGGTAACCTGTCCTCGTACCTCGCGAGTCCGCGCCACTTTCCCCTCGACTTCACGCAGTACAACACAGAGGATAGAAGTCATGAGCAATCCCGCACGGCACCATCACATCGATTACATCGAGTTCACTGCAACAGACATGGAACGGACAAAGCAGTTTTACACGACCGTCTTCGGCTGGAGGTTCAAGGACTGGGGGCCGGAGTACATCGACTTTACCGGGGCCGGGATCAGAGGCGGCTTCGCCAAGAGCAAGCCGCATGAGGCGCAACCAAAGTTTGCGCCGCTGGCCGTGCTTTACTCCACGGACCTGGAGGCCACTGAACTGGCAATTGTGGCCGCGGGCGGCAGCATCGTTGTGCCCACCTTCGCGTTTCCCGGCGGACGGCGGTTCCACTTCTCCGATGGGGTGGGGAACGTGCTGGGCGTGTGGTCGAAGTGAAAGACAGTGATCAGTGAACAGTGGTCAGTTCTCCCAGGTCTCTCCGCCGCGGCGGACGAGACCTGGGGCACCCACGTTTGCGGATTAAATTAGACGGCCACACCCGGAATGGATTGAATCAGACGGCCGCAGTGGCGCGGGTTTCCAGTTCGGCCAAGCGCCCGGCGAGCAGGGTTTCCAGCTTGACCAGCGCGGCTGAGAAGCCTTCAATGCCTTCCTTCAGCTTGTCAGTGGCCATGCGGTCGGCGGCGTGCATTGAGTCAAACACCGCCTTGTCCACGGCGATCTTTTCGATGGAGAGCGCCTTGGCGGCCTGACGCGAGAGCTTGCGCGGCAGATCGCCCACGGCAGCCTCTAACTCGGCCAGCAGTTGCGGAGAGATGGTGAGTAGGTCGCAGCCGGCCAGTTCCTTGATCTCGCCGATGTTGCGGAAGCTGGCGCCCATGACCTGCGTCTTGTAACCGAATTTCTTGTAGTAGTTATAGACATGAGTCACGGAGATCACTCCGGGGTCGTCTGCGCCCTGGAAGTCCTTGCCGGTGTCTTTCTTGTACCAGTCGAGGATGCGGCCGACGAAGGGCGAGACGAGCGTGACGCCGGCTTCGGCCGCGGCGATGGCCTGGTGAAGGCCGAAGAGCAGCGTGAGGTTGCAGTGGATGCCGTCCTTCTCAAGGACTTCGGCGGCGCGGATGCCCTCCCAGGTGGAGGCGATCTTGACCAGCACGCGCTCGCGGCCGATGCCCTCGGCGTCGTACTGCGCGATGATGGAGCGGGCCTGCGCGATGGTGGCCTGGGTGTCATAGGAGAGGCGGGCGTCGACTTCGGTCGAGACGCGGCCGGGAACGATGGCCAGGATCTTTTTGCCGAAGGCGATGGCCAGCCGCTGAAAGGCGAGATTGGCGATAGCCGCATCGGTCGCGCCGCTCCCAAGTTCCTTGCGGGCTGCGAGCAGCACTTCGTCCACGATGGGCTGGTACTGCGGCATCTGCGCGGCGGCGGTGATCAGCGAAGGGTTGGTGGTCGAGTCCTGGGGCCGAAACTTTCCAATCGCCTCAATGTCGCCGGTGTCGGCCACGACCACGGTGTACTGGCGCAACTGGTCAAGCAAGTTTTGCGGCATGATTCCTCCTGGGGATGGGAGCTTCAAGCGTGTTCAACTCCAGTGTACCGCTCCCGGCATTCATCGTTGTTTTGAAGCGCATGAAATGAGCTTCAATATCTCGGGGTTATGCAGGAATGCTATATTGCTGTGCAGCCGGAAAAGCTGATTGAAGTTGCGGCTGAAATCCGCTTGCCTTTGAATTATCAGCATCTATTCACCTCGAAGGAGAAGTCGTGAAGCGTCCGTTTGGAGTGAGTTTTTCAGCAGTTCTTCTCATACTTGGGTCGCTGTTTCAGTTGCTGATGGCCCTCGGCATGGGGTTCAGTGGAGCTATTTCACATAAACAAATTGGCGGCGGCGGAGTTCCGGGCGCGACGGCTGCCGCGCCGCTGCCCGGCTGGATGCCTGTTTTCATGTACGCGCTCGGCGTCTTCTTCATTGCACTGGCGGCATGGGGAATCGTGACCGCGGTGGGACTCTTCAGGCTGCGCCGCTGGGCGCGGTACTCCGTGCTCGTGATTGGCGGTTTACTGGCCGTTTTTAGTTTTGTTCAGCTTTTGATCATGCTGCTCATGATGCTTGTGCCCTTGCCTGTACCACCCACCGTGGATGCATCCCAGATGCAAACCGTGCAGGCTATCACCAAGGTCATCTTCGGAGTGATGGCTTTCGTCCACGTAATTGTCTGCGCCGTGGGCGTTTCCTGGCTGGTTTACTTCAATCGGCAAAAGGTGCGCGATGCATTTACCGGAGAGCCCGGCACAGTCGTGGAGAGCCGCCGCCCAATCCTGATCTCCGTGATTGCCGTGCTGAACATGATTGGAGCTGTCTCTTGCCTGCTAATGGTTTTTCTTCCCATGCCGGGAGTACTCTTTGGGTGGATGTTTGATGGCTGGGGGAAAGTGGCGCTCTGTCTGGCCTTTGCCGCCCTGACGGCGTCGGTGGGCGTCGGTCTGTGGCGACTGAAGGAGTGGGGCCGGTTGCTTGCTCTGGCCATGCAGGCCTTCGGGCTGATGAATACCGCTGTTTATCTCCTGCGTCCCGAGCTGATGTTGCGCTACAGCGCGGAGATTCAACAGAGATTGACTCCCATGCAACCGCAGTTACCGGAACGGTTTCAGACCATGATCTACAGCGCATCGTTCGGCTTCGGGATTTTGCTTTGCATCGCGATTGCCGCGATCCTGATCTATTACCGCAAGGCTTTTCAACACCCAATCGAGCTATTGCAGAATGAATCCGCTTCGCCTTTGTAGCTGGAAGCAATGGATGCGGTTCAGGACTGGTTGCACAAATGGCATCCAGACAACAAAAGAACATCCCTCAGGGGCTAAAGCCCCAGATTTTATACGTCTTTTGCGGCACGGCTAAAGTCCCACCCCATCGACGAAGACCTGTCGATGGGGACCCCGGGTAAAGCCGTGCCCTTTCAAAACCCAATATATGCAACCAGTTCTAGGCTTGTGTTTCTTCCGACTGGAAGGTGTTGGTTAGCACGCCGAGGCCGGGAATGCTAACTTCCACGCGGTCGCCGGGAGAGAGCGGGCCTATGCCGGAGGGAGTTCCGGTGAGGATGAGGTCGCCGGCTTCGAGAGTCATGATGGACGTGATGTGGGCGAGCAGGGCGGGAATGGGAAAGATGAAGTCGAGGGTTGAGCCGCGCTGGCGGAGCTGGCCGTTGACGCGGGTTTCGATGGTCAGGCCGGCTTCAAGGTCCAGTTCATCGCTCACCAGAGGGCCGGCGGGGCAGAAGGTATCGAAGCCCTTGGCGCGGGTCCACTGGTCGTCCTTTGCCTGCAGATCGCGGGCGGTCACGTCGTTGGCCAGGGTAAGGCCGCGAACGGCGGAGCGCCAGGCTTGGGGCTTGAGGTTGCGAACGCGGCGGGCGATGACCAGCGCCAGTTCGCCCTCGTAATCCACTCGGGCGGAGGCGGCGGGCATGCGGACGACCCCGCCTGGGGCCAGCAGCGAGGACGGCGGCTTGAGGAAGATCAGGGGCTCGGAGGGAAGCTCGCTGCCCATCTCTTTGACGTGCTCGCGATAGTTGCGGCCGACGCAGACGATCTTGGAGGGCGTGACCGGCGCCAGCAGGCTGGCCGCTGAAAGCGGCAACGGCTCGAAGCTGAAGGCGCCAGAATCGAAAGACGGGGACGTAGCCCGCCCGCGGGTGAGGCGGAAGGCTAGGTCTTCTTCCGGCGCGCGGGCCAGGTCTACGATCCAGGACTCGGTTTGGGGCTGGCCGCCACGGTCCTCGACCACGCCGTAGTGAACCTGGTTATCGAGCAGAAAGCGGCAATATTTCATGGGGAAATCTCTCCTTGCGCGGCGAAGCCGGCTTACGGATTGGGCACGGACTCCTCGGCCTCAGCGGAGTGGGCGCTCTCATGCCCGCCCCGATCGATGGCGCTGACGGCGTAGCGGTAGGTGTGGCCGGACTGGACCTGAGTGTCGTGGAAGGCCGGGGCGACGAGCGGTTCGGCGGGCGAGATGCGCTGCCAATTTCCATTTGCTCCGCCGGGTTCAAGGCGATAGACGGCGTAACCGGCGAGATCGGCCTCAGTGTTTGGCTGCCAACTGAGGTCGATTGCGGCCTCCGTTGCGGCGCTCGGGGCGGTGGCTACGGCGGCCAGGCCGGTGGGCGCCTGGGGCGGAAAGACGTCCAGGGCCTCGACGCGCACCGGGGCGGAGAGCTCGCCGTCCAGTTCCAGCGTCTGGCCGCTCACCGTGACGCGAGCCACGCGCTGGGCGCGATACACATAGACCTGGCCGAAGCGGATCTCCTTATCGAGGGCGCGGTCCAGGGCGCGATCAGGGGTTGGCTCGGATTGACCGGCTTGTGCGCCGGAGTCCACCAGCAGGCTTTGCTCGATGGGCTCAGGCGGCGGAGCAAGGATGCCTTGCCGGGGCTTGGGCCCGGCAGCGGACGCGGCGTTGGGTTGGGGCGTTAACAGCTTGCGATGCAGACGGATGGCAGCCTTTTCGCTGTCCGGCGTCCAGTGCAGGAGTACGCCGTCTTTGCGCACCTCGGCAGCCAGACCAGCGACTGGAGCGGGCGCCTCGCCGGCCAGCACGATGGCGGCATTTGACAGGCCCGCCGAGCGGCCATTGCGATTCGTCAGTTCGACGAAGTAGGCGAGCGGACGGGGCGGGCCCGAGGCCAGGGCAGGCGGCAGCGTTTCTGTGAAGGCGCCCGAGGCGCCGGGAGACAGCAGCAGGTTATCGGCCGCGGGCGCGCAGGTCCCTGGGTCTTCTTTGCGGCATACGCTCACGGGGACGTTGCCCTTCAGCAGCAGCTTATCGGTGTTCTTTTTGGGCATGGTCCAGGTGAGCGAGACCTGGTTGCCGGTGCGGGCTGCGGCCAGGTCCGCCACCGGGTCAGGCAACTTGAGCGAGGGCGGCAGCGGCGCGCCGGGCACGCCGCAACCCGTTGCCAAGAGGGCCGCAGCGGATAGGGCGGCCCATCCCCACCTGGACGCAGGTTTCATTGCCCTACCAGTCTACTGGAGCGGCGCGGAAGTGGCTACGCGCGACGATGGGGCGCATTTGCGGCGGGCGCAGGCGGCGGAAGCGAGATGGTTGAGGGCGAGACGAGAGGCGGCTGGTACATGGGGCATTGGGGAGAAACCTCAACAGCGATACTAAACGCAGCAATCAATCTTCAGTAGGTGAGCCATACGTGCGTGTGCTATCGGAGGGCTAGTGAGTTATGTCCAGACCCTCCTGCTCATCGGCCATCACCGGCTCAGTCCCGCACATGGCCGGTTTGTATCGCGCGTCCTTCCATACCTTCCGGATGCGATCCGCCGCTTCTGTAGAATTCTGACCGATGACCTGAATCGCGCCGACGGATCCATCCGTCAGAATCGTGACCTGAAACTTCACGTGCACATCTCCAGAGGAGACTCCGAGACTTGCGATGTCAGGTTTCTGGATCATGACCGGCGCGGTCATGACCTCGCAGTACCTTCGCTCCGTTGCGCCCGGCGGCGGTATCAGCAGATTCGCATCGAATGCTTGCTCTTCGAGCTTCGTAACGTTCACCATCACCGCGGGGTCTTTGCCGATCCGCAACTCCAGATGCTTTGGGAACTGCATTTCTTCAATCCCGGTGTAGCTGGAGAATTCCGCGCTCCCGCCTTCGATGCCGTATGCCCATGGGTTGAAGCTCGCAATCTCGTTCGTCGCGGAATCAGCGCACATCTCATAATGTCCGTTCGATGCGGTCGATTCCAGGCGGATGCACGTCAGCACCACTCCGTTCCTGTTGCGAGTCTTCTCGCTCTTCGCGGTAATGTGAGTATCCTGTTTCGCAAATTGCAGGAGGTCAACCACCTGCAAGGCTCGCAGCGGGGCAAAGCCCACGTTCCGCTGTGCGTACTCCCATTCGCCCGCGCGCACAATGGTCTCCTTGTAAGGGCCGAATTCCAACTCGCGCCGCCAGTGGTTCTTCGACTGCCAATGGATCGTCAGGCGTCCCTGCACCGGCACTGCAAGCTGCACAGTCAAGTCGGCTTCAAGCAGAAACGGGCGCGGCGCGTGGTTGAAGATGTCCGATTGTTCCCGCGCTGCCGCCAGAAGCTTGGCCGGGGTCTGGTCTTCTTGACTCCATCCAAGAAGTGACCCCGCGGCGAAAACCGTCACAAACAGAAGTGCGTTTTTCATCGCGCTCCCTCTTGGGTAGAAGTTTACATGCGGCTTCCGGCTTCTCAAGGTCCTTGCTCGTCCATCGACCGCACCCCAACCGCGCCGACAGGCTCTACCCTCGCCATCGTAAAATCGGATTTTATGCATGAGCTTTCAATCGTTGCGAGCATTGTGGACACGGTGACGGAGACTCTGGCGGCTTTGCCGGATACGTCCAAGGGCGCGCGGGTGGTGGAGGTGCGGCTGCGGGTGGGGGCTTTGGCATCGGTGGTCGAGGACAGCTTGCAGTTTTGCTTCGGGATTGCCACGGAGGGGACGACACTGGAGGGGTCGAGGCTGGTGGTGAATGTGCTGCCGGTGGTGATGCACTGCGAGAAGTGCGATGAGGATGTGGAGATTGAAGGCGTGCAGAGCTTCCGGTGTCCCAAGTGCGGCGAGCCTTGCAGCGATCTGCGGCAGGGGCGAGAGCTGGAGATTGAGGCGATTGAGATAGACGAGATTGATGAAGTTGAGGAGAAGATATGACAACCAGGATTGTGGAGCTGCGGCGGGGGATTCTGAAGAAGAATGACGAGCTGGCGGCTGAACTGCGGGCGAGCTACGCGGCGGCCGGAGTGCTGGTGCTGAACCTGGTTTCGAGCCCTGGGACGGGGAAGACGGCGCTTCTGGAGCTGACGCTGAAGGAGTTACGGGCGCGCGGGGCGCGGGCGGCTGCGCTGGTGGGGGATCTGGAGACGGACAACGACGCGCGGCGGCTGCGGACGAGCGGGGCGCCGGTGAGGCAGATCAACACGCATGGAATCTGCCACCTGGACGCGGAGATGATCGGCAAACACCTGGACGGTTGGGAGGGCGTGGCGCTGGGCGGGCTGGACTATCTGTTTATCGAGAATGTGGGCAACCTGGTTTGCCCGTCGAGCTACGACCTGGGCGAGGGGATCAGGGTGGTGCTGCTGAGCGTAACCGAAGGCGAGGACAAGCCCCTGAAGTACCCCACGATGTTCAACTCGGCGGACGCGGCAGTGATTACCAAGATGGACCTGGCGGGGCCGTGCGGCTTTGACCGGGAGACGGCGCTCAAGAATATCAACGAGATACGGCCGGGGATACGGATCTTTGAGACTTCAGCGAAGACCGGCGCGGGCCTGCAGGAGTGGCTGGGGTATCTGGAGGAAGCGCGAGCGGGACGAATCATTTGATTGCACACACTTCAGTAATCTCCAAAAATCCTGGAAATATAAAATCCTGAGATCACCTTTGTGTCGCTGCCATCGATTATTACTTTATCGAAGCGCACTTTAAACGAACTCTGGTTGATTACATTCTGAAACGCATCGTCGTCTGCTTCTGCCGGAAGATCAGACACTGGATCAACAGATAAGAAGGTAAACCTAACCTCGCCATGATTTGCAATCTTGAGAAGCCCCTTCTTCCCAATGAGATTGTTCGAACGCGTGACCGTGTCCATAACACAATCGTGCGCGAATTTGCGGGAAATTGACGTGGCTACACTTCTGTCGTCCCGCGCTGTTTCAGCGGCTACGAAGGCCTCGAACGTAGGGGAGACTGACACAATTCCTTTGAACCCGTGATCGAAAAACTCCTGCTCGATGCTCCCGGTCGCGCTATGGCAACATATCGACAAGCGGACGGCTTTGTTTGTTGAGCTTAAAAGCATGTCTCGTGCTCGTTCATCAGCAGTCGGAAGGCTGTACCCAATTATCACGAGTTCATCTGCGTTCTTGATTGCATGTTCGGCGTGCCGCCAGAGGCTGTCCCAAAAGCCTTTCCATTCTTGTCCAAAGCTCGTCGCGAAATAAAAGACTTTCGGAAGTGCGGGTAAGATCATGCGGGCAGGCAGACGGCTCTATGTAGTCCTGAGCAGAGTGGATCAACAAAATCCGGGTACCCAAGGTATTCCAGATCAGGGCGGAAATAAAGAACAGGCCGGTCACCTAACGAATTCAAATCTGCAACAAAGAATCCGGTCCTTCCGCCGAACGCGAGCGCTCGCCAGCTTGTGCTCCCGTGCAACTTCAGTACTTCCACAGGCGAGGGCTCAGTACCTTCCTTAATCGAAAAGCCATATCCACATTCCACGTTCCACAGTCCGGCCATATGTAACGCACGTTCAACGCCAAGATCATAATTAAATGTGATTATCTTGTCGCCGTGTCGCAAAATGCGGGCGAGGCAATCGTAAAGCGGGGCTGGCGTTGACCGGATCGTGTCAAAATATTCGCGAATTGCTTCTTTGAGGTTCTCTAGGAGGTGTGGTCGTCTCGTTCCCAGTGTCTCCGCTCGCGAACCGGGCGCGGAGGTCATGAGGTCTGCAAGGACGGTCTCGAAGTCGTCCAGGGTTCCATATGCTTCTATGATTTGTTCCAGGCAAAAGCGATGCTGGAGCTCGGGTGAAAGCGTGTTGATCCAGGTAGACAGAGAGTTCCCGAGATCAGCGGCAAGAGGGTATCCCGCGTGGCGAGACGCACCAGCCCCCAGTACAAAGACTCTCATGCGCCTGAGTATAGCCCGTTTTGTACAGCGACTTTCGAGTGATTTGGATCACGCTATACAGCGAGTCTAAGGCGGTATAACGTAGTAGCCATGTGCTTAGCGATTCCGGGAAAAGTGGAAGAGATTACCGACGAGGGCGGGCTTCGGATGGGACGGGTGAACTTTGGCGGGGTGGTCAAGCGGGTCTGCCTGGACTACGTGCCGGAGGTCGAGGTGGGCGACTATACCATTGTCCACGTTGGGTTTGCGATCTCGAAGATCGACGAGGAGACGGCCAAACAGACTCTGGAGGACTTCCGCGCCATGGGCTTGTTGGATGTGGAGCTGGCGAGCGAGGAAGAGGCGTTTGCGCGGGCTGCGGCGGCGCCGCAGTCGGCTTGCCCGGATGGAAGCTGTTCGGTGGAAACCCGCAAAACCCCTGGTTGAGGTTCGTGGTTTCCCAGGTCCCAAAATCGGGACCTGGGGCACCCAAAATCAAATAGGTGATTGGTTTCCCACCCTAGCCACAAACCCGATCAGGCATCTTGTTATAGGAGTGTCAGCCGCGAATGAAGTACCTGACCGAGTTTCGGAATGGGGAGATTGCGCAGCGGATGGCGCGGGATATAGCCGCTGTCACCACGCGGCCGTGGAAGATCATGGAGGTCTGCGGGGGACAGACGCACTCCATCATCCGCAACGGGATCGACCAGATGCTGCCGGCCGGAATCGAGATGATTCACGGGCCAGGCTGCCCGGTGTGCGTGACGCCGCTGGAGCTAATCGACAAGGCGATCAAGATTGCGGCGCAGCCTGGGGTGATCTTCTGCTCCTTCGGCGACATGCTGCGGGTTCCGGGCACCGAGGGCGATCTGTTTCAAGTCAAGGGCGCGGGGGGCGACGTGCGGTTGGTCTACTCGCCGCTGGATGCGGTGGAGCTGGCGGTGAAGAATCCTGACAAGCAGGTGGTGTTCTTCGGCGTGGGCTTCGAGACGACCGCTCCGGCCAACGCAATGAGCGTGCACCTGGCCAAGCGGCGGGGGCTGAAGAACTTTACGCTGCTGGTTTCGCATGTGCTGGTGCCTCCGGCGATCGAGGCGATCATGAGCTCGCCGGAAAATCAGGTGCAAGGGTTTCTGCTGGCCGGGCATGTGTGCAGCGTGATGGGGTACTGGGAGTATCCGCCGCTGGCGGAGAAGTATGGGGTTCCGATGGTGGTGACGGGCTTTGAGCCGCTGGACCTACTGGATGGGATTCGCCGGGCGGTGGTGCAACTGGAGGCCGGGCGGCACGAGGTGGAGAACGCTTACGAGCGGGTGGTCACCTTCGAGGGCAACCAGGCCGCGCAGAAGCTACTGGCCGAGGTCTTCGAGGTGACGGACCGGGCCTGGCGGGGGATTGGAGTGATCCCGAAGAGCGGCTGGCGGCTGAGCGCGGCGTATCGCGAGTTAGACGCCGAGGAACGGTTTCATATCACGGGGATTCATACCCAGGAGTCGGCGCTGTGCCGGGCCGGGGAGGTGCTGCGCGGGGCGATCAAGCCGGCGGAGTGCGCGGCCTTCGGGCGTGAATGCACGCCAAGGCATCCGCTGGGAGCGACCATGGTTTCGAGCGAAGGCGCTTGCGCGGCGTATTACAACTACGGGCGGTTCTTGTCGGCGGAGGAGCTGGCAAGAACAGTGAACAGTGATCAGTGAACAATGGTCAGTGGTCAGTTGCCGGGATGGGGGCTTGGGAGTCGCGCATGGATGAGAATGCGAAGTTCGGCGCGCCGGATTTCTCGAATTGGTCCTGTCCTCTGCCGCTGGCGGATTACCCGACGATTGTGATGGGCCACGGGGGCGGCGGCAAGCTGGGCAATGAGCTGGTGGAGCATTTGTTTCTGCCAGCCTTCCGGAACCCGGCTCTGGAGAATCTGGGCGACGCGGCGGTGCTGGAGTTGGCTGGCGGCAAATTGGCCATGAGCAGCGATTCGTTTGTTGTGCAACCGTTGTTTTTTCCCGGCGGATCGATCGGAGAGCTGGCAGTGAACGGGACGGTGAACGATCTGGCTGTTTCAGGCGCAGAGCCGAGGTTTCTGAGCGCGAGCTTCATTCTGGAAGAGGGATTTGCGCTCAGCCAGTTGGCGGCGATTGTGGAGGCGATGGCGAAGGCCGCGGCGACGGCGGGCGTGCAGATTGTCACCGGCGATACGAAGGTGGTGGAGCGGGGGCACGGGGACGGCTGCTACATCAACACCTCCGGTGTGGGTATCCTTCGGTCTGGGATCTCGGTCGGTCCAAACCGGGCGCAGGCGGGGGACGCGATTCTGGTTTCGGGGACCATCGGCGACCACGGCATGGCGATTATGAGCGTGAGGGAGGGCTTGGAGTTCGAGAGCCAGATTCGCAGCGACTGCGCGGCGCTGAACGGAATGATCGCCGAGGTGCTGGATGCGGCTGGGGCGGATGTTCATGCGATGCGGGACCCGACGCGCGGAGGGTTGGCCTCGACGCTGAATGAGATTGCGCAGGCTTCGGGGGTGGGGATGGCGATCGACGAGGCGCGATTGCCGGTGCGGGCGGAGGTGCAGTCGGCCTGCGAGCTGCTCGGGCTGGACCCGGTGTACGTGGCCAACGAGGGCAAGGCGGTGTTTCTTGTGGCGGCGGAGGCGGCGGAGAGGGTGCTGGAGGTGCTGCGGGCGCATCCGCTGGGGCGGGAGGCGGCGCGGATCGGGCGAGTGACGGCGGAGCACCCAAGGATGCTGGTGGCGCGGACGGCGATGGGGGCGAACAGGGTGATTCCGACACAGATTGGGGAACAGTTGCCGCGGATTTGCTGAGGGCGGCGCTTCTGGTATGGAATTTGGCGCCCGGTGTTGTTAAGAGGTAATAAAAGACTGTAGATAGAAATATCCCGCCCTAGCCGCAAAGTGCGCGGTGAAAGTGGGGCACCCGCGATCTACATGGCTTTCAGGGTCTGGGCTATGGTGGTGGCCCAGGCATCAATGTCGGGCCAGTTGCGGAAGTCTCCCTGGGGAAACATGGCGTTGTCGCGATTGGCGGGCAATTTGTAGATGAGGCGGTGCAGGAACACCAGTTTGGCCGAGTCCATTGCGCCGAAGAAGACACGGTGGCCGCGGTGCTTGATGGTCTCCCTGAACTCCGCGATCTCTTTGGGTTCCAGGAGTTCGCACAGGTCGCGTCCCTGAGCGTCCTGGGCCTTGTTGCCCAGCGGGCCGCTGCTGAATAGCCACACAGGCCGGCTGGCGAGCGAGTCCGCGTTGCGGCGCACAAACTTGGTGGCAGGCTTCATCCAGTGGAAGTAGTAGGCGGCGCTGCCGATGACAGCGGCATCGTAGCCCGCCGGGTCGCCGGCCTGCTGCGCGGGCTCGACCGTGGCCCCCAGGCCTTGCTGGCGCAGCGTAGCGGCGATGCGCTCCGCGATGCCCCTGGTGGCGCCGTACCGGCTGGCGTAGGCGACAAGAACACGCATATTTTCAACCCCCCACAGTTCAAGTTGGATAGTGACCGCGAGCGCTACTGCCGGTGGCGCGCGGCGGCGATGGAATCACGGGAGAAGGATAGGCTGGGCCGGATTGTGGCGCGGTGGTCTTCATCACAGGGGTTGGGTCTGTTGAGTTTTTTCCAAGTACCATCGTTAACCCACTCTCATAACAAATTAGCTGATTCTTCTCTGGAGCGGGGTTTCCGCGCCGATGAATGAGAAGACGCAAAGACTGCGGGAGAGCGATCGCAGTGTCTGAAGCGTACTTCTGCGTCTTGAAGGGCCGGTATGTCGAAATCAGTTAGAGTCAGTTTATTTTGTCCCGCGGTTTTGATCATGTGTGGATGGGCAGTGGCTGCGATGGGGCAGGAGCCTGTGAACCGGGTGGTAGGGCCGATCGATGAAGCGCAGGTTGTGACGCTGATGGGCAACGTGCATCCGCTGGCGAGGGGGGAGTTTGACCAGGGCCCGGCGAATCCCGAGATGCAGCTGGACCGGATGGTGCTGGAGCTGGAGCCCTCGGAGGGCCAGCAGGCGGCGCTGGATGCGCTGGTGGAGGCGCAGCAGGATGCGGGTTCGCCGTTGTTTCACAAGTGGCTGACGCCGACGGAGTATGGGGCGCGGTTTGGGGCCAGCGGGCGGGATGTGGCGCGGATTGCGGGGTGGCTCCGCGAGCACGGATTCACAGTGGAGGAGATTGCGGCGAGCAACCGGCTGATTGTCTTTTCTGGGACGGCGGGACAGGTGGCGGATACGTTCCATACCGAGATACATCGCTACAGGGTGGATGGGGTGGAGCATATCGCGAATGCACAGGATCCGCAGATTCCGGCGGCCTTTGCGGGGGTGGTGGGCGGCGTGGTTTCGCTGCACGACTTTCGGCGCCGTTCGGAGATCAAGGCGCGGAGGGCGTTCCACCCCAGCGAGCAAAGATCGCTCGCCGGGGACCCCGAATTCGCGGGGGCCCGGGCAGGCGCGCGGCCGGAATACTCGAGCGGGAGCACGCACTATCTGTATCCGGCGGATTGGGCCACGATCTACGACTTGAATCCGCTGTATAGCGCGGGGACGACGGGAGCGGGGACGTCGATTGCGATTGTGGGGCGAAGCAACATCACCGTGAGCGATGTGGCGGCGTTTCGGACGGCGTCGAGGCTGCCGGCGAACAACCCGGCGGTGATTCTGGCGGGGGCGAATCCGGGGCTGGTTGCGGGGGATCAGGATGAGTCGACGCTGGATGTGGAGTGGAGCGGCGCGGTGGCGCCGGCGGCCGCGGTGAAGTTTGTGGCGGGGGAGTCGACGGCGACGACGGACGGGGTGGATTTGTCGGCGCAGTACATTGTGAACCACGCGACGGCGCCGGTGGTGAGCTCGAGCTATGGGAGTTGCGAGCAGGATATGGGGACGACGGAGCTCGAGTTCTACGACAGCTTGTGGGAGCAGGCGGCGAGCCAGGGGATGAGCGCGTTCGTGGCGGCGGGCGACGCGGGGGCGGCGGGGTGCAACGCAGGTTCGGACACGACAGGGTCGGGGACGGCGGTGAATGGGCTTTGCAGCTCGCCGTATTCGACGTGCGTGGGCGGGACGGAGTTCAACGAGGGGTCGAATGATACGCAGTATTGGGCTACGACGAATTCGGCCAGCGAAGGATCGGCGCTGAGTTACATACCGGAAGAGGTTTGGAACGAAAGCGGGTTGGGCGGCGGGTCGGGGCTGTGGGCTTCAGGAGGTGGGGCGAGCACTGTGTATGCCGAGCCGGCGTGGCAAAAGGGAGTGAGCGGGAGGAGCGGAGGGATGCGGGCGGTGCCGGACGTGGCGATGTCGGCGGCCGGGCATGATGGATATGTGATTTATGAGAACGGCTCGTACTGGATTATTTCGGGGACTTCCGCGGCGTCGCCTTCGTTTGCGGGGTTGATGGCGCTGGTGGTGGAATCGATGGGCGGAACGGGACAGGGGAATGCGAATGCGGGGCTGTATCCGCTGGTGAATGCGGCGCACAATCCATTTCATGCCACGCCGTCGGGGAACAACAGCGTTCCGGGGGTGACGGGATACACGGCCAGCGGCGAGTATAACCTGGCGACCGGGCTGGGGTCAGTGGACGGCGCGGTGCTGGTGAGCGACTGGGACGGGGGCGGGGTGACGGAGATGCTGCCGACGCTGACGCTGACGGCGGCGGCGAGTTCGGTTGCGGTGGCGCAGGGGAGTTCCGGCACGGTGAGTTTGACGGCAGTGACGGGAGGGTCGTTCAGCGGACCAATCAGCCTGCAAGTGAGCTGGTTGCCCGCGGGCGTGACGGCGCGATGGTCAGTGAACCCGATACCGCCGGCTGCGAGCGCGAGCACGAATCAGGTGAAGCTGACGTTCAGGGTTTCAAGGTTGGCAAGGGTGGGGCCGGCCACGATCACGGTGACGGCGAGCGGCGACGGGGTGACGGCTACCGGGCAGATCGCTTTGCAGGTGCAGATGGACCAGCGCTGCGGTTGGTACATGCCTCTACTCTCCTCACGATGCGGCCCACCCTTGCGGGCGCCCCTATAGGGCCTGTTAACACTACCTGGGCGGATGGCGTTGCGTCAGAAAATCCGGCCAGACGAAGCCGAGTCCGAAGGCTGTGGCGGGTCCACCGTCGAGGGCGAGAATGAAGTATGGCCGGATTTCCACCCCAGCGACAAAGACCCGTCGCTGGGGACCCCGGATTTTCGCTGCAACCCGAAGGGACGGGGCCAATTTTCCCCATTTCGTCGTCAATCGTCGCTAGGATACACCCGGTATCCGTCGCTCCTCATTCCTCGAACTGAGAAAAATTGGCACCCGTCGCCGCCGTTCAGGTAGTGTTAGCAGGCCCTAGTAACCGCAGCCCCGTGTGGGAAGGCTCAGGCGAAGCGGGCGAAGGATTGCTCGATGCGGGTGGGGATTGGGGCGGGGTCGTCGCCAAGGGATTGATGGATTTCAAGGACGATGGCGGGAGGCGCGGGGAGCGCCTTGAGGGCCAGGACCGTGGCCGGCCAGTCGATGGAGCCATCGCCGGGCCAGAGGTGCTCGTCCTTCTGGCCGTGGTTGTCGTGGACGTGGACGGAGACGATGCGGGTGTTGAGGGTGGAGATGGCCTCGGGGATGCCTACGGTGATGTGCGCATGGCCGAGGTCCAAACAGACGCTGACGGTATCCTGATGGCCGATGCGGAGGATTTCGAGCAGGTGCTCGGGAGTGGTGGGCGCGCTTAAAAGGTTTTCGACGAGCAGGCACACGCCGAGGGGGCGAGCGAAGGCGCCGAGGTGCTCGAGGGCGGCTAGGGCGTACTCGATGGCGCGCGGGGACCAGCTGTCGTCGCGCACGCCGAGGTGGAGGACAAGGTTGCGAAAGGGGATCTGCTCTGCGGTTTCGAGAGCGCGTTTGATTTCGTCCATGGCGTCGATGCGGCGGGCTTTCTCAGGGTGCAGGAGGTTGAGCGCGGGAGCGCCGGCGCGGCCCATTTCGCGGTCGGGGAAGAGCGGGGCGTGCATGGACCAGGGCAGGAGGGGATTGGAGCGAAACCAGGCGGCCAGTTCGGAGACGTGGTCGCGGCTGGCGTAGTCAAAATGCTGGCGGGCGGCAAAGAGCTCGACCGCCTGGGCTCCGGAGCGTGCGGCCAGCTCCAGCTGAGCCGAGTGCAGGCGCTGGTTCAGGAATAAGTGAGTAGACAGAACTCGCAGCATGGTCAAGGGCTCTGGCGCCGGACTGGCGTGCGTAGCGAACCGGGCGCTGCTCCTATTATCTCATTTTTGCAACGATTTAAGGCTAACCGGGTGTTGCAGAGGATGGTGTCGGGGAGCCACCAAAGGCGCTTTCTAGCGTCTATGCTGGTAGCGGGCAACAAGGTTTCGACAGTTGTTCACTCAATGCAACGCAACTGGAATCAAGACAGGAGACCATGATGCGAAGAAAATGGATGCATACTGCTTTTCTACTGGCTGGACTGGCAGCGCTGGGCCGCACAGCGGCGCTCGCGCAGGTGGCTGCGGCGATGAGAGACCTTTCGCGGACGGATGTGGCGGGAAGCGTTTATGGAGCGTTCAGCGGGACCACCAACAGCAACGGAACGACCCAAAGTCCGTCGAACGCGGCCGGCGGGCAACTCGAAGTGAGGTACATCAGAAATCCGATTGTCGGCTTTGAAGGCGCCTATGCCTTCAACCGGGCTAACCAGGCGTATTCCACGAGTACCTTAGCCGTTTGCGGCGTTTGTAGTGAATCAACATCCTGGACGCCGGTGTCAGCCAATGCGCACGAAGTGACCGGCGCTTGGGTGGCCTCGCTGAAAATTGGGAATCTGAGGCCGTTTGCGCTGGCCGGTGGCGGCATCCTGTTCGATGTTCCCAGCAGCGGGCAGGCTACGACCACAACCCTCATCACCGGCTGCGGCCCCGGCGCCCCGGGTTGCGTCGTAGGCACCATCAGCACCAGCACCAGCGCCACCGGCACAACCACCAAGGGGGTCTTTGTCTATGGCGCCGGCCTGGATTGGGGATTGCTGCCTCATATCGGCCTGCGGCTGCAATACCGCGGCAACCTCTACAAGGCGCCCGACCTCATCAACGGCTTTACCTCGACGAACGCTTTCACCCATACTTCGGAGCCGATGATCGGCATTTACTTCCGGCTGTGACGCGGGGCGTGGAGAGCTGGCGCGAGTTTCCCGCATTGCGCAGGCCCTTATCCTCGAAAAGGCGGCAGGTTATCGCCAATCAGCCAGCGTTGGTCCGGCGGATCGCGCGCCATGCCGCGGCGGTTGCTGTGATACCGTTGCAATACGGCGTCCCTGAGCCGGGCCGGGGGTTCCGGTCCTGTGGCGAATGCCTGTGATGGAGCGGAATCGGGGGCGGCGCGCGTAGCCAAAGAATGTCCCAGCAGCCGGAATTGACATCGCCTTCGCTTGCCGCGAACCCGGCTCCTGTGGCTGGGCCGGCAGATGGGCTCGTGCCTGGAAACGGGGATCTGCCTGTTTCAGAGGACGCGGCTGGGGCTGGGCGCGATCCGCAGGGCGCGAGGCATGCGCCACAGCGGATTCCGCGGTGGCTGGAGCGGTCCGAGCTGTTTTTGCGGGTGCTGCTGCGGATGTATATCGGGCTGGCGGTTTGTTATGCGCCGTGGTCCAGGTTTTTCTGGGACCAGAACCCGCTTTTTTTGCAGTTCCCCACGCTCTCAGTCTATGCCGCCAACGGGGCGGTGCGGGGCATCGTCTCGGGACTGGGGCTTTTGAATCTGTGGATTGCGTTTCACGACGCGTTCCGCCACCGGGACGGATGAGAGATGGACGAGGGACCAGGGACAAGGGAACAGGGACTAGAGAACGGAAGACAGGGATCAGTTCCGGCGGCGCAGGAGCGGGCTTTGCTGGCGTATGAGAATCCCGGGTTTCTGAACGGCGCTGACGGGCGGCTGATCCGGATTGTGGCCGAGTATCTGGAGCCGCTGGCGCGATTCCGGCGGGAGCAGATTCAGGATACGGTGGTGTTCTTCGGGTCGGCGCGGTTTCGCGGGCGGGCGGAGGCCGATCATGAGCTGGAGTTGCTGGAGAACACCGGATCGAGCCGGCCGGCCCCCAGCTACGAGCAGCCGGCCAGCGTACCACAGATTGTGGAGGGCACGGCCACGGAGCTGCAGCGCAAGCGGGCTGTGGCGGCGGTGGAGATGGCGCGCTACTACGAGGACGCGCGGCGGCTGGCCGGGCTGCTGACGCAGTGGGCCAAGGGGATTCCGTCGCGGCGGCACCGGTTTGTGGTGACCTCGGGCGGCGGGCCGGGGATCATGGAGGCGGCCAACCGCGGGGCGTACGAGGCAGGGGGCAAGACGATCGGCATGAATATACGGCTGCCCTTCGAGCAGGCGCCGAATCCTTACATTACCCCGAACCTGAACTTCGAGTTCCACTACTTTTTCATGCGCAAGCTGTGGTTTGCGTACCTGTCGAAGGCGCTGGTGGTGTTTCCGGGGGGATTCGGCACGCTGGATGAGATGTTCGAGATTCTGACGCTGGCGCAGACGCAGAAGCTGGCCAAGAAGATCACGGTGGTCGTTTATGGCTCGGAGTACTGGAAGAAGGTGTTCAATCTGGAGGCGCTGGTGGACACGGGGGCGATTTCGCCCAAGGACATCGAGCTGTTCCAGTTTGCGGATACGCCGGAGCAGGCCTTTGAGTTGCTGCGCCAGGGGCTGACGGAGAACTACCTGGCCAAGGAAGCGGCCGCTGGCGCGCTCTCCGAGAGCCAACAGGCGCCGCTGGACGAGGACCTGATGGCCGGCTCAACGATCGAGGATTTCCTGGGTCCGGAGATGGCCAGGACCAGCAAATAATGGCACTTAGAGCGGTTTTTGTGGGATTCCCAAGGAGTGATGAGGAGAATTCACCGTGTTTTGCGGGGCATGCTGATAACTTTATTGATTCCTTTGTCAATTGAAGCGCAATTCGCGCCATATTAACCGGGCGTTGATGGTTGGCAAGGGATACTGGGTGTGGAAAACCGGGCACGATCGCGGAGAAGGAGCAGAAATGGCCAGTTCGACCATCTCGTACCTGTGGCGCGACCCCAACGCGCCAAAAGGCTTCCGGACAGGCGTCTCTTTGCACGGACACACCAACCAGTCGAGGGAGACGCTGGACTTTCTGGCGAACTTCGGCAACCAGTACCCGGCGATGCGGCCGCTGCTATCGCGCCTGGAGCGGCGGGCGGAGGAAGTGCACGGGGTGCGGGTGAACTATGCGACCAGCTACTGGACGCCGCCGATGACGCCCAAGCTGGCCTTCGACCTGGAGAGCGGGCAGATCGAGAAGCTGGACCTGGCGCCGATGGTTTCGCTCACCGACCACGACAACATCAAGGCGCCGATGCTGCTGCGGACGGTGCCCAGCGCGCGGCAGATTCCGGTTTCGGTGGAGTGGAGCGCTCCTTATGGGACGCAGTCCTTCCACCTGGGCGTGCACAACCTGCCCAGCGCGAGAGCGACGGAGTGGATGGAAACGCTGGCGGAGTTCACCGCGAAGCCGAGCAACGGGCGGCTGACCGAGATTCTGATGGCGCTGGACGCGGAACCCAACGTACTGGTGATCTTCAACCATCCGATGTGGGACTTGTACCTGATCGGCAGGGAGAGGCACGAGTTTCTGGTGGGCGAGTTTCTGCAGAAGAACGGCAACTATCTGCACGCGCTGGAGCTGAACGGGCTGCGGCACTGGGAAGAGAATCGCAGGACGCGGCGGCTGGCGGAGAAGTGGAACATGCTGACGATCTCCGGCGGGGACCGGCACGGCGTGGAAGCGAACGCCAACATCAACCTGACCAACGCCACCAGCTTTACGGAGTTTGTGCACGAGATCCGGCGGGAGAAGAAGAGCAATATGCTCTTCATGCCGCAGTATGCGGAGCCGTGGAAGCATCGGCTCCTGCAGTCGGCTATCGATGCGGTGCGCCACTACCCGGAGTTTCCGCTAGGCTCGCGGAACTGGGACGAGCGCGTCTATCACCCGGATGCGAACGGGGTGGTTCGGCCGCTGAGCGAACTTTGGCCCAACGGATCGTCGCCGCGGGTGATGCGCTGGGGCGTGGGGATGGTGCAACTGATGGGCAGGGGCCTGGTTTCAGGCGGGCTGCGGATGGCGTGGAGCGAGGCGCACCAGTTGCGGCTGGCGCTGGGCGAGAACGACGGCTGAGCTGTTAGCGAAGTTGGCGGAGTTAGCGGAGCTAGCAAAAAGCAGACGCGGGCATTCCTAACTCCGCTAACTCCGCTCACCCGGCGTCACCAGTAAGTACAATGAGATTCAGCCCGGATGACGGCCCAAGTTATGAATGCACGAGTGCCGCGCGTGGCGTACTTCCCCGACTCGTTTCATGAGGTGAACGGGGTTGCGCATACCAGCCGCCACTTTGAGGCCTTTGCGCGGCGGCGCAATCTGCCGTTTCTGTGCGTGCGCGCCGGAGACCGCACCCAGGCCGTCCTGGAAGAGGGCAACGTCTGGACGCTGGAGCTGCCGCGCGGCTTTCTCTCCTTTGCTCTGGAAAAAGACCTGCGCTTCGATCCGGCGTTTCTGCGGCATATCCCGCTGATCGGCGAGGTGCTGGAGCGGTTCAAGCCCGATTTGATCCACATTACAGGCCCCAGCGAGGTGGGAATGCTGGGCGCGGGGCTGGCGCACCATCTTGACTTGCCGCTGGCCGCGAGCTGGCACACCAACATCCATGAGTATGCGGCGCGGCGGTCGGAGTGGTTTCTGCGCCTGCTGCCGAAGCGGCAATCGGATGCCACGGGGCAAAAGATCGAGGACCTGGCCATGGCGGCGGCGGCCAAGTTTTACTCGGTGGCGCAGGTGTTGTTTGCGCCCAACCCGGAGCTTTGCGCGCAGCTCGAGCGGGCGACGGGGCGGACCTGCCACCTGATGCCGAGGGGAGTGGACGCCGAGCTGTTTCATCCGGACAAACGAAAGCGCGATCCTGAAGACCGGGACCATGTGCTGGGGTTTGTGGGCCGGCTGTCTGTGGAGAAGAATGTGGCTCTGCTGGCCGAAGTGCAGGAAAAGCTGGAGCGGATGGATCATAAGAGCTTCCGGTTTCTCATCGTAGGATGGGGCGCCGAGGAAGGCTGGCTGCGGGAACGGCTGCCTCGGGCAGAGTTTGCCGGAGTGCTGAAGGGCGAGGCACTATCGACCGCGTACGCGAATATGGACCTGTTTGTGTTTCCGTCGCACACCGATACGTTTGGCAACGTGGTGCTGGAGGCGCTGGCCAGCGGCGTGCCGGCGATTGTCACTCCGGACGGAGGCCCGAAGACGATCGTGCGGGATGGCGAGACGGGACGGATTGTGGCTGACGAAGAATTTGCCGCGGCGGTGGCTGGGGTGCTGCGCGATGCGGAGAAACATGCCCAGATGCGGCGGGCGGCGCGGGAGTTCGCGCTGACCATGAGTTGGGACTCGGTATTTGAAGGGGTCTATGCGGCGTATGAGCCGATGCTGATGCGGCGGGAGCAGGCGGCGGGGTAGGGTCGAGTTTTCTCCAATGTATTTGGAGTGAGGCTTACGCAATGCGGAAGCCGGCGCAGAGCATCGAGGACGAAGGGGGGTTCCTTGCCGGTCATGAGGTCCCATTTGGCTTCCCACCCTTTCCGCGGAAACGCGGAAAGGACGGGGCACGGAGCGACGTAGCTCACGCCTGAGCCTTGTAGCGCAGAATCCAGTCCTCTTGTTCCTGCGTGTCGGGAACGGCGCATCCGCGGGCCTCTGCAATGGCGGCCAGGGCCACTCTGGGCGACCAGCCGAGTTGGATGAGCGCGCAGGCGGCGGTGACGGTGGCTCGGCCGATGCTTCCCCGGCAATGGACGCCTATATGCTCGCCGGCGCGGAGGCGATTGGCCAGGGCTCGGACGAATTTCTGGAAGACGGCGGTGTTGGGGGGAACATGGGTGTCGGGAATGGGGTGGGAGAGAAACCGCATTCCGATCTTCTCCGCGAGGGGACCCTCCTGGGCGACGCCAAGCATAATAGCTTCATCTTTTCCGAGCAGCGAAACCAGGGTTTGGATTCCACCCCGCTTCATTTGGAGCAGTTCGCCCTGAAGCCCATCGCCTCCGAGCGGACAGAGCACGATGGCCAGCGGGGCAGGAGGATTGCCTTTGATCCAGAAGATGTCATTCACGGCAATCAGACTCCTACGAACTGCTCATTGCACTGTTTGATGATAGATGGTTTCAGGAGAAATGCTGCCAGCCTTGGGGTTTCAGCGGCTCGCGGCCTTGCGGAGTGATGAGCGTGACGGCGGGGCGGTTGGGGCGGAGCGGAAGGATGCGGCCGATTCCGGTGATGGAAACGCCGGCGATTTTGCGGGGAAGGCGGGCGGAGGGCGGGGCGGTGAAGAGGAGTTCGTAGTCTTCTCCGCCGTTGAGGGCTTGGGCGAGGGTTGCGGCTGGGTGGATGGGCAGGGCGGCAGCATCGACTTCGGCGGCTACGCCGGATTCCTGGCAGAGGCGGGCGAGATCGGTGGAGAGGCCGTCGCTGAGGTCGAGGGCGGCAGAGGCGAGCGAGTGGCGCTGAAACCAGAGGCCCTGATTGATGCGCGGTTGGGGGTAGAGGTGGGGGGCGAGTTGCGCTTCCAGTTCCCTGGGGATGCGCGGAGGGTTGGAGCGGGCGGGTTGGGCCGCTGCCAGTTCGGCCAGGCGGGCGAGGGCGGCGGCGGCACCGCCAAGGGTTCCGGTGACGTAGAGCAGGTGGCCGGGACGCGCGCCGGAGCGGAGCAGGGCTTTTCCGCGGGGAACCCGGCCAATGAGGACGATGTCGGCGACGGGGATGGGGGACTCGGACAGGTCGCCGCCGGCGAGCGGGGTTTTGTGGGCTGCGGCGAGGGCGAGCAGGCCGTCGAGGAAGCCCTGGACCCAGGCCGGGCGGCGGCCTGAGGGCGTGGTGAGCTCAAGCGGCAGACCCAGGGAAAGAAAGGCGGCTACGGGGCGTGCGCCCATGGCGGCCAGGTCGCTTAAACCTCGAGCCAAAGCCCGATGGCCAACGGATTCGGCCGAGTGCCAGTCGAGGCGGAAGTGGCGGCCGGCGATGGAGAGGTCGGTGGTGACGGCGAGTTCTTCGCCGGGACGGGGACGGAGCAGGGCGCAGTCGTCGCCGATGCCGAGGCGCAGGAGGCTCGAGGGGGGTTGTGCCGCGCGGCTGCGGATCTGGCGGAGCAGGGCCAGTTCCCCGAGTTGGCCTACGTTCAGAGAGACGGCCTGCCGCGATCGCATTTGCTGCCGAGATCGCATTCCATGAGGATAGGGCAAATCGGCGGGGGAGTGTGGATGAGGGAATGAGGATCAGGAAGTTGGGGGCGGGACCAGCTTCTTGGCCAGAACGGGTAACTTTGCGGTTAATCTAAAGTAACGTATCGGATTGCCGATGTTTAAAGCGAAAGCAACGGTTTGTATGTGTATCGAAACAGGACAATTAAGCGGAGCTTGATGTGGGACTCTGAGCTCGAAGCCGGAACGGAGGGCAGAGAAAGGTGGTAAAAAAATGATTTTTCCTGCGGATTTCGTTGACCCGGCGCGGAAGGGTTTGCTAGGCTTTACGAACGCTCCAAGTCTGCACCGGTATGGGCATGTATTGGTTTCACGGGCTGAAAAGCCCCTATGCCTTGCGCTTTTCTGAGTACACGGCGGAATGAACCCCTCGCAGGTGGAGGGAGGAAAGGCCAAGATGCTGGGCAAACGCTATTACATTCTCTTCGTTGCACGGGAAGAGGACGGGCGGATACGGAAGATACCGATTCCGCTTCGTTATGCGTACGGCTTTGTTGCCGCGGCGCTGGTGGGAGCGTTCACCATCGTGGGACTGGCCGGTTCCTACACCCGCATGCTGCTCAAGACAGAGAGCTTCAACCAGGTTCGCCAGGAGCGGGAGACGCTGCGCAAGGGCTACAGGCAGATGGCCCAGATTGCGCATGACCGCAATGTGCAAGTGGCCTCGCTGGGAGCATTGGCAAACGAAGTGACGGCGCTGTACGGCCTGAGGCAGAACAGGCTGGCCTCGGCCAAGGCCACGGCAGCCGCCAGCGCCGCGGCGGAGCAGACGCCCGCCAGCCTGGCCCTGACTGACGACGTAAACCAGCAGCAGGTGAAGCTCTCCATCGATCAGTTTTATGTGCTGCGCGCACAGGCCATGTCGGGCCGGGTCTCCCGCGCCCTGGAGAGCGGCCTGTCGCCCAGCTTCGCCGGCGACTGGACGGAACTGGCCGACGCGCCTTCGCTATGGCCGCTGGAAGGCCGCGTGGGATCGAGCTTCGGTGAGCGCCAGGATCCGATCAACGGCGAAGGCGCCTTCCACTCCGGCATCGACATTGACGCGCCCTACGGGTCGCCGGTGCGCGCCGCGGCCGACGGGGAAGTGACCGGAGCCTCGATGGTCGCCGGATACGGCCGCGAGATTGTGCTCGATCACGGCCATGATGTGCTCACTCTCTACGGACACCTCTCAGCGATGGCGGTTGTGCCCGGCCAGCATGTGATTCGCGGCCAGGTGATCGGCTACGTGGGCCAGTCGGGCCGCGCCACCGGTCCGCACCTGCACTATGAGGTGCGCGTCCACAATGTTCCGGTCAATCCTCACAAGTATCTGCGCACCACCTACGAGGAGATCGCGTTCATAGACTCCAGCGAGGCCGCGGCGCTGGCAAAGTGACGCGTACGCGGCAACGGATTCAGCATCGGCTCCCCATCGCGTGGGAGCCGCTTCTGTTTGAGCGCGGGTTGCGTTCGCTTTCGGCCCCTGGGCTGCCGGTAGTATGGTAGACACGTCGCATCTTTGCATCGGAGTCCCACATATGCGTTTTCTTTCGCGTTGTCTTGTTTTTCTCCTCATGGCGGCTTGCCCCGCTCTCGCGCAGGATCGTGCGGCGGAGTTGCAGACCGCCTTTGCCCGCGCCCAGCACCTGAAACGGGGCATCAACGCCTCGGAGTGGTTTGCCCAGTCGGCCAGCGATTACTCGGCGGCGCGGACCGATCGCTATACCGACGCCGGGGACATTGCGCTGATGGCGAAGCTGGGCTTCGACAATGTGCGCCTGAGCATCGATGCCGCGCCATTGGAGCAGTATCCGCGGGGGAAGGACGGGCTGAACGCCGACTTTATAGGCCGGCTCGACAAGGCCGTGGATACCATGCTGGCCGATGGACTGGCGGTTCAGATCGACTTGCACCCGGAGGACAACTACAAGCAGCAACTGCGGACCGGCAACGATGCCGTGGAGCGGCTGACCATGCTGTGGCGGCGGCTCGCGGCGCACTATGCGTCGCGCGACCCGGAGCGGGTGTTCTTTGAGATTTTGAACGAGCCGGAAGTCTACGATCCATACCGTTGGGCGGGAATCCAGGCGCGGTTGGCCGCGGCGATCCGCGAAGTTGCGCCGAAGAACACGCTCATTGCCACGGGACCGAATTACTCCGGCATCGAGGACCTGCTGGTCATGCATCCGCTCAGCGACGGCAACGTGATTTATAACTTCCACTTCTACGATCCGACCCAGTTTACGCATCAGGGGGCGGGATGGGGCGAGGTGTGGTGGAGTTATACGCATGGGATTCCCTATCCGGCTACGGAGAGCTCGATGGCCGAGTTAGTGAAGGAAGTTCCTGACGCGGACAGCCGGTTCAAGCTGGAGCGGTACTGGCTGGACCACTGGGACGGGCATCGCATTCGCCTGCTGATGGATGTGGCGGCGGCGTGGGGACATGCGAACAATGTGCCGCTGATCTGCAACGAGTTTGGGGCTTACCGGGAGCACTCCGACCCGCAGTCGCGGATGAACTGGATCCGGGATGTGCGGACGGCGCTGGAGGCGGACGGGATCGGCTGGACGATGTGGGATTACCGGGGCGGATTTGGGGTGGTGTGGAAGGAAGACGGCCAGCCGGCAAAGGTGGATGAAAAGGTGGTGGAGGCGCTGGGGCTGAGGAAGTAGATTGGCCGGGACTGGTTGAAGGACCTGCTATCCCAGGTCTCAAAATCGAGACCTGGGGCACCCGCGCAGTTAACGCAGTTAGCGCCGGACTGTCAACTCCGCTAACTCCGCATCACTTCCCGCCAACATAGCTCACATGCCAGATGGACCGTGACCCGTCGTCGGAGACGAAGAGGGATCCGTCCTTGGCTACTGCCACGCCCACGGGCCGTCCCCAGACCTGGCCGTCGGGGGTAACGAAGCCGGTCAGAAAGTCTTCATACTCGCCAGTGGCGTGGCCGTTGCGCATGGGCAGGCGGATGACCTCGTAGCCGGCGCGCAGGGCGCGGTTCCAGGAGCCGTGCTCGGCGGCGAATCCGTCGCCTTTGAACTCACGCGGGAACTGGGAGCCCTCGTAGAAGAGCATTTCCAGCGAGGCGAAGTGGGGGTTCAGCAGGATGTCGGGGGTGATGACCTTGGATTGCAGCTCGGGATGCTTGTCGGGGTTGCGCGGGTCCTGTATGCCGCCACTCGGGCCGCCCATGTAGTACCAGGGCCAACCATAGAAGCCGTCCTCCTGAACATGGGTGATGTAGTCGGGCGGCAGGTTGTTGCCGAGAGAGTCGCGCTCGTTGGTGGAGCACCAGAGTTCGCCGGTGATGGGGTTGATGGCTTCTCCGACGCAGTTGCGCAGGCCGCTGGCGTAGACCTTGATGAACTTGCCCTCAGGGGTGAACTCAAGCACGTCGGCGCGATGGAACTCCTCGGGGTGGGTGTCAGAGTCGTCCACATTGGAGTGGGAGCCGACCGAGGCGAAGAGCTTCGTGCCGTCTTTAGAGAAGACCAGGTCGCGGGTCCAGTGGCCGCCGCCACGCAGCCGTCCGCCGCCGGGCAGATCGGCAAGATGTTCCGAGGGTCCGCGGGCGGTGAGGTCGCCGTTCTTGTAGGGGAAGCGGACGATGCCGTCGGTGTTGCCGATGTAGACCCAGGAGGGATTGGGTCCGGCGGGATAAAAGGCGATGCCGAAGGGCTGGTGGAGGCCTGTGGCGAAGACTGAAACCTGGCCGGCTTTGCCGTCGGCGCCGACGCCACGGAAGACCTTGATTTTGCCGGTTTCGCTCTCGGCCAGGAAGAGGTCGCCATTGGGGGCGGTTCGGATGAGGCGGGGATTGTCGAGGCCGGTGGCGTAGAGATCGACTTTGAAGCCCTTGGGGGCGATGGGCCAGGCGTTGTCGGGCCGTGGAACTAGCGTGGGGCCGTTGTCCACCGACTGCTCAGGGGCAGGGGCGGGCAGATCGGCGACAGTGAGATGGCGGCGGATGCCGGGGGACTCGTGGAGGGCGTCAGTGAATGCGGCCTGGCCGGTCAGGACGGGGTGTTGGGACGCGCGTTTGGCCGGAGGGTCGGCGGCTCGCGCGGTGATCAAAGGCAGCAGCAGGATGCAAAATGCGGCAGGAATCCTCAACAAGAGGGGCAAACGGGGCAAAATGCGCAAGATGCTCATGGGACCTCTCGGATTTTGATTCTTGCGGAGCGATGTAATTTTGGCCGATCGTCTGAATTCGACCAAACCGCGATGGAATGAGGCGGCGGGGAAGCGCGCTAACGATTACTTGGATGCGGGCGCGCCGGTTTCGGGTGCGGATTCGGGCAGGGAATTTTCGTCCAGGGCGAGGTTGGCGAGCAGGGCGGGCGAGAGCGTGGCCGTGACGACCACACGGTTGTGCTTCTGGGCCACTTCAGCGGTCTTGAGGAGCTGTCTGAGGCCGTTGTTGGCGGCGTTCGGAGCGAGAGGGGCGGTAAGGGCGCGGGCCAGGGTGACAAGGGTGTCGAGGGCGGCGGCCTGGTTGGCGGCCACCTGGTCGGTAGGGGCGATCTCCTCGACTTTGATATTGAGCGAGCCCGCCAGCGACAGGGCCGGGGTGACGCTGGCGACGATGGTGGAGTCGGCTTCGAGCGGCAACGCGAGGCCGAAGATGTGGATGGCACCGCTTTCATTGAAGGGCAGACCGATTTGACCGACGCCCCAGGCAAGGGAGAGTAGCGGCACGTCGTGGAAGTGCTGCCTCAGCAGCGTGGAGCCGGCAAAGGGCCAGGCGGCGGTCGCGTGCCGGTCGAGCATGGAGTGGATCTGCTCGGGGGTGGGGGTGTTGGAGACGGCCAGCATGTCATAGCCGATCTGCGCAACCCGCACCGTGCGGCCCTCGGAGGGGATGGAGTAGACGGTGTGGCCGGCGTAGGACTCGCGGGAGGCAGCGTGGGCGTCGAGCCAGGCGTTGAGGCGCTTGCCGGTGAGCTTGCCCACCAGCACCATGGAGTAGGCGACGGGGCCGTTGGGACCGTTGGGGTCGCTCATGCGGTGCAGGGCGATGGCGACCTGGTCGAGGTCACGCTCCCAGTCGACGCCGGTGGCGTCGATGAACTGCTGGTATTCGGGTACGCGCTGGGGCGGCTTAAAGTCTTTGTGGAAGAAGGCGCGGACGGGCTTGAGGTTGATGTAGATAATGCCGTCGGACTCGGGCAGCAGGCGGGCGGCCTCCGGCGGAGCCTTGGAGCGCAGGAAGATGGCCATGGCCAGAAAGAGCAGGACCGCGGCCAGTATCCAGAGCGTTCTGCGGGTGCGTTTGTGCATAAGGGCCGTCAGAGATACCCTACCACTCCGGGTGGAGTTGGAGATGCTCCCGCTGACGGCTCACGCCGCTACCGCTTTGCCGGTTCCTGCTACTTTCTGTCGAAGAATTCATTCTTCAGGTATTTTGCAGCCGCCTCCGAAAGCGATTGAATTCCTGCCGGCCCTCCGTTCTCCTTGCGGACTTGGCAGACCACACAACTGAATGCCGTTCACATGGGCGAGGGGGACCGAAACGCTTGAAGAGCCTTCAAGCACGGCGCCAAGGCCCGGGCCATCTAATGGGAAGCCGGCAGTTCATGCACGGCGTCTCTTGAATCCAATGGCGTGAGCTGTGACATGTCGGATTTCCCCTGCTCCGGCATGACCATGACCAGCGCGAAAGAGCCCACCCAGAATCCGGGCCTAAGATCCGTCCGGAAGTAGTAGTCCTTACCGGGTTCCACGGTGACTGTCAGGCCAGCCGGGTTCTCTTCAGAGGAAAATTTGTGCGTTCCGGCGGGTACCTTAACGTCCAAATAAGTCCCATTCTGGATGTAACCCAAGAGGATGCCATCGCAGTAAACCGGGGGCTTAAGCACCCGACCCACCCACTGCGAATAGCGATAGTAGTGCACAGTGGCCTTGGTGTCTGCCGGAACGGGCGCAGGAGTTGGGGCGGGCGCGGGCGCGGGGGTTACCAGCGGCGCCGGGGCGGGCACCGGAGCTGGAATTGCCGCCGGCGGTGGGGCGGAGGCCTTCTGCACAATTGCCGAGAGCACCTTGTCGCTGGCACCCGCGGTTTTCAGCGCGATCAGCCCGTCCGCGGAGGTGTCGTAGGTTCCGGCCGAACCGTTGATCGCGGCGACAATCAGATCGTCCGACAGGCCCGCCTTGATGAGTTTGATGATGGAGTCATTGTTGAGCGCCTTCTGCGCGGAAGGTTGAGCGGGTGCAGGTTGGGCCGCTGAAGCAGCTGGCGCCGCAGCCGGAGGTGCTTGCTGTTCCGCCGATGTTGCAGGAGCGGGTGGTGGTTGTTGTGCGAAGAGCAGGGGGCAAAATGCCAGAAATACGACGGTGAATAAACTCTTGCGCATACAGTTTCTCCTTGCCTTTCCGAACCATTGTAAACCCATTTGGAAGGCGGAGAAATCATCTACCAAGACCCAGCCCTCCCACAATAGGATTATTGGCGAAACCGGAGGCGGATGGCGGGGAGTCCGGCGCTCAAGCGGGTTGCTCCCGGGCGGCGTGAGTTCTCGTGATCTGGTTTGCTCCGGTAGCGGGGGTGTGTTAACCTTGATTTCTGTGCCGTTGTGTGTGCGGAGCGGGAGTGTGTCCGTACGCAGTGTTGGGATGTTTTTTGGGGTTTTCGGGCTGGATTCCTGGTGGGAAGGGCTGGCGTAGCTCAGCTGGTAGAGCATCTGATTTGTAATCAGAGGGTCGGGGGTTCAAATCCCTTCGCCAGCTCCACTTAAAGGGACCGGAAAACGGGGCCTGAGACGGTAAGAATTGGCCGGCGAGCAGGGTTTTTGGGCGTTGCCTGTCCTCCGCGGTGATCCCACTGAGGTGCATGCTCCGAGATGCCGGAAATTTTCCGGATGGGGCCTGATGCGCCGAATGAGACCCGACGAATGCGTTGGTTGGACGCGCTGGAAGCGGTTTTAGCAGGAGGGGCGCAGGCAGGATTGGGCGGGGCCTCCGGCGACATTCGGGGCCCCCGGCAAGCGATTTTTGCTTGCTGGGGTGAACGAAAGGTTTTGGTCGCTGGGGTGATGGGGCACAGGTGGCCGAGCGGTTAATGGCAGCAGACTGTAAATCTGCCGCTCCTTGCGAGCTACGGAGGTTCGAATCCTCCCCTGTGCACCAGGAATTGAGGGCCGATATTTGCGAGGCTGGATTTGAGGAGTTGTAATGCAGCCTGGTGAACACAAGGGCCTGAAGAGCGCCGATTCGGATTTGGACCTAAAGTTTTGGGTAGCTCTTGGGCTTTACGGAATTCTAGCTGGATTGGCTTGGTTTACTCTGGGCGGGGATAAGGTTCTCGTACCGTGGTTTAATTTGAGCGATTGGAAGATCGTCGCCTCAAGCAAGCCAGTTCAAATGCGCTTGATTCCACTGATTGTTCTCGGCGGATTCGCATTGCGCACGGTTTTGGCCCGGCAGGCGGAGAGGATTCGCCGCGGCCGGGAGAAAGGCAGCTTTTAGCTGTTAGCTCTTAGCTTTTTTCGGTGACACAGTGAGCTGATTTGGCTTGCACCGGCACCGTGGAGCTAAAAGCTCATGGCAAAGAGCTGAAAGATTGAGTTCGAGGGCTGATGTAGCTCAGTTGGTAGAGCACTCCCTTGGTAAGGGAGAGGTCACCAGTTCAATCCTGGTCATCAGCTCCAGAAATTCAGCTATTAGCTGTTAGCTTCTAGCTGGTGCAGTTCCAGAACAGGCGAATGCGCCTGCACCGGCAAGAAAGAGCTAGAAGCTAGCGGCTAAAGGCTAGAGGCTGTTCGGGCGGGAGTAACTCAGTGGTAGAGTCACAGCCTTCCAAGCTGTTGGTCGCGGGTTCGAGCCCCGTCTCCCGCTCCAGATTGGGTAGGACGCGGAAGGGCTGAGGAAGCCCGAAGCGAGGAAACGATGTTCGAGCAGGCGGCGATCGCGGTCCAGGACGAGCGGGGATATGCGCAGCTTCATGCGCTGATCGACGCGGCCTTCGATGCGCGGGACGTGGAAGTTTTTCTGCATCGTGTAACCAAGGCGAAGTTGTGGATTCGCGACTATGAGAGTGTTCTCAAGCGCAGATTGCTGGGCAAGGAAGCGGCGGGGCTTTACGGAGCGCTGCCGGTATCGGACCAGGGATTGACGCGGGAGCGGTATTTGCGGTTGGTGGAAGAGGTGCCGCTGGAGCTGCGGCAGAGGTATTTCAGGGCGTACGCCTACTACTGAGGCGGAGCCGAGGGTTTTGCGTTTCCGGCATGGCCGGGGGCGACAAGAAGAAGAAAGTCTAACGGAAGGGACTGAAGATCATGGGCAAAGAGAAGTTTGATCGCAGCAAGCCGCACGTGAACGTGGGGACGATCGGTCACATCGATCACGGCAAGACGACGTTGACGGCGGCCATCACCAAGGT
>DATFYK010000054.1:0-2992 GCA_035315085.1 Occallatibacter sp. | reverse complement strand
CGGTTGACGGCTCACTCGGAAATTGAAGCGGTGAGGAGTCTCCCGCGGCACACAAGGCCCAGTTTAGTGGCGCTCGACTGGTGCCGGCGGTAGCTTCCGATATTAGCCGATATCGCCGGGGCGGCGTGCCCGTCGTGCCGGGCTCGACATTGGCCGCCGACTCCGGCTCATCGCATAGGCTTCCAGGTGCCGACATGTGCCATGCTAGCCTGACTTTCGCAGTTGACGACGGTTTTCCGCCATTTGGAGGTGGCTTCGTCGCGCAACTCCTTGCGCGTCAATGACGGCCTCTCGCCACTGCGTGTAGGGCAGACCTACCCTCTTTTCAACGGGCGAAAACTCTGCCATTCTGCCGATAGCGATGCATCTGAAAACGCACCGGCGGAACAAAGACGGCAAGGAGCATCGCTATTTCAGCGTGGTCGAGAACCGGCGCCTGCGCACCGGGAAGATGGCTCAGCGCCGCGTGCTGTACCTGGGCGAGATCAATGACAGCCAACAGGCGGCTTGGCGCAAAACGCTGGAAGTCTTCGTGGAGAGCGAGCAACGGTTCACCGAGCTGAGTCTGTTCCCGGAAGACCGCGAGATTCCACGCGACGCCGTCAACAGCATTCAGATCAAGCTCGACCAGATGGAGTTGCATCGTCCACGGGCCTGGGGCAACTGCTGGCTGGGCTGTGAGCTCTGGCGCCAGTTGCGGCTGGACGAGTTTTGGAGTGCGCAGTTGCCGTCGCAGCGGGAGGCCGTGCCCTGGGAGAGGGTGTTGCAGTTGCTGGTGGTGAATCGGCTGATCGATCCGGGCAGCGAGTTCCGGCTACATCGGCAGTGGTTCGATCAAAGCGCGATGGCGGAGTTGTTGGGGGTGGATTTCGCCGCCGCGGAAAAGGACCGGTTGTACCGTTGCCTGGACCGCATTGGCGATCGCAGGCAGGAGTTGTTCGTGTATTTGCGGCAGCGCTGGCAGGACCTGTTCGGCGCGCAGTTCGACATTCTGCTCTACGATCTGACCAGCACGTATTTCGAAGGCGAGGCGGAGGAGACGCCCAAGGCCAAGCGGGGATACAGCCGGGACCACCGGCCGGATTGCCTACAGGTCATCTTGGCGCTGGTGATCACGCCGGAGGGGCTTCCCCTGGCCTATGAGGTGATGGACGGCAACACCTCGGATCGCACCACGCTGCGCGGATTTCTGGAGCAGGTCGAGAAGATCCACGGCAAGGCGCGGCGGGTGTGGCTGATGGATCGCGGCATTCCGACCGAGGAAGTCCTGGGGGAGATGCGCGCGGCCGGCGACGTGTTCTATTTGGTGGGAACGCCGCGGGGCAAGATTCAACGGTACGAGAAGAAGTGGCTGACCTTGCCGTGGCAGAAGGTGCGCGACTCGGTGGAGGTGAAGTTGTTCGCCGAAGACGGCGAGTTGTACGTGCTGGCCAAGAGCGAGGGGCGGCGCGCCAAGGAGAGGGCGATCCGGAGGCGCAAGCTGGCGCGGCTGTTGTGGAAGCTGCGCGCGATGCGGAGAAGTTGTCCGGCGCGCGACCAGTTGCTGCTGCGCATCGGCGCGGCCAAGAAAGAGGCGGGCCGGGCATATGGCTTCGTGCGGATCTGGCTGCCGAAGGATGGCGAGGCAGTCACTCGCCGGAGCTTCACCTTCGCCGTGGACCAAGACAAGCTTCGGAAAGCGGAGTTGCGAGACGGACATTACCTGCTGCGCTCGAATCTGGCGGGCGAGGATCCGGCCGTGCTGTGGGACCGTTACGTTCAACTGACGCAGGTCGAGGCCGCCTTCAAAACCATGAAGAGCGAGTTGGGCCTGCGCCCGATCTATCACCAGGTCGAACAGCGGGTGGAAGCGCACATCCTGGTGGCGTTTCTGGCGTACTGTCTGACGATGACTCTGAGGCAGCGGCTGCAAGCACTCGCGCCCGGACTGACGCCCAAGGCGGTGCTGGAAAAGCTGGCCGCGATCCAGATGTTGGATGTGTGCTTCCCGACCACCGACGGGCGGTGGCTGATCATGCCGCGCTATACGCAACCCACGCCGGAACAGCAGGTCCTGCTTCACACGCTCCAGCTCAATCTGCCTTCCCAGCCCCCACCCAAAATCAAGGTCCGCGCCGAGAGCGAGCCTGCCCCAAGGCTCCGTTTGTAGGGCAGACCTTTTCGATGCCTCCGCTGAAAAACAAGGAGTTAAGCTACTCCCGACCCCCGAACTGCGAAAGATCGGCTAACCTTAGCGGCGTCCGATATCCGGGCCCAACAGGATCCGAAGCAGAACGGTCCCACCAATCTGCTGATCCAGTACCGGTGCGCCCCGGCCCAGCGGGTTCAACTTCGCCAGGGCATGCTGGACAAAGGCCTGAAGCAGTTGGAAACGTGGAGGGCCGACGGCATTGTGGGCGACTACCACATCCTGTTCAGCCGGTATGTCGATACTAACAACTGGGACATGCTGGCACTGATCGGCTTTCGCCATTCTGAAGACGTGGCGAGATGGAAGGCCGTGGAGCGCCGGTCTCCGGCCGGTCTGCCGCCGGATGCGCTCGCCTTGACTTCCTCGGTGGCCACCTATCCGGCGGACCTGATGCGGCAGAAGGTGGCTGAAGCCCCACCCTCCCGGCCCGTATACCTGGTGATTCCGTACACCTACTCTGTATCGGCCCAAGCTTATTTGCAGTATGCGGACGAGTACGTATTACCGCAGTTCGACGGCTGGATGCGCGAAGGAATCCTGACGCGCTATCAACTGTTCATGCAGCGCTACACGGCCGCGCGCCCATGGGACAGCCTGATCGTTCTCGAGTACAAGGACGACGAGAGCCTGGGGCTCCGCGAGAAGATCGTCGCCAAGGTCCGGCAGGAACTGCAAAGCAATCCGGCTTGGAAGGCACTGAACGAGAACAAACAGAGCGTCCGCGTGGAGAAGGAAGCCGTCATCGCCGATGAGCTTCGCGCGGAGAGGTAGGGAGCATCCGTGACCGGCTACCTTCCCAGC
>DATFYK010000053.1:0-3677 GCA_035315085.1 Occallatibacter sp. | reverse complement strand
CATGCTGGGTGGCCATGCGGCCAGCAAAGCTAATCATGGCACGCAATTCGTGCAGCATTGAGGAGGGAAGATGAAGATGATTCGCAACCGTGTCTTGATGATAGCGACATTTTGCGCCGCGCTCTCGTTGCCCGCGCCGCTGGCGGCCGAGCTTCAATCGCATTGGTATCAGCCGCACTATTTGCCCAGCGTAGAGGATGCTTCCGACCAGTTGAAATTGGCCTCTCCGCACTTTTCTCCCATGTCCGTGGAGGTTTATAACAACGGCAGCCGGAGAGCCTATGGCTTGACCAGCGGTTACTCGCTGGAGCGCGTCGACGTGAACCGGCTGGACATCAATCTCTTCTTCACCAAGAGCGGCGTTGTTCAGAACACACAGTATTTCTGGTCCTGGTGGGGCGGATATGTTGCGCCCGTCACTACGCCCTACAAGGACGATATCGTCACATCGATTGTCTATAAGGAGATCCAATACTTCGAGATCTGGAACTTCCCCCGCGAAAAGAACCAGGCCACCTGGTGCGTGGCACCCACCACCGCAGGACTGGTTCGCAACAGCTTTCTTTGTGTCGCCACCGAGCAGGATGCCCGGGCTGTGGCCGATGCCATCGCCACTCTGGTGGTGGCCAGCGGGGTGAACCTTGATTCATCGCAGGGCCTTTGGGTGGACGTCAAGGAACTGCAAAAGCATCCCGACGAGGCCTGCAAGCTTTCCGATGTGGACCTGGACGGACCTCCGGCGCAAGCGGGCATCAAGGCCGGCGATATTGTCCGCTCCATCAATGGCAGGCCATGCACAGGAAAAACCTTCTATCACGATATCAATCTAGCCATGCTGGAAAAGAAGGGAAGCGGCGCTGTCCATGTGGAGATTCTTCGCAAGAACAATACCATGGCCTTCGATCTGAACTACCCCAATCCAGATGCTGGCGTAGTGCAGCTACGCCAGCAGAGTGCAGGATCGGCTAGACACCCAGTGGGGTCAGTCATTCCGGTCCCGGAGGCCAACCCTGTCGCGCCCTCACCCGGCGTTCACTTCGGCCTTCAAGTCCGCCCCGTCATTCAGGATGACCTAGCGCCCCTCTCCCTGACCAAAGCGCAGGGCATCGTCGTGGTGAGCGTTGAAAATGGCAGCCTGGCTGATACCACGGGCCTTCTTGCCGGCGACGTGATTCTCGCGGTGAACGGTGCGGAGGTGGGCGACCTTCAGCAGTTTGTCCAGACCATCCGCAGCGGCGTGGCAAAGAGCTTCCGCGTATGGCGTAAGGGGCAAATGCTGGAGCTTACTGTGCCGCTGAGCATATAGGCTTGTCTGCATCTCAACCTTTCTGCTGGGGCCGGAGCAAATATGCTACGGCCTCTACGTTTGAGACTACTGCAACTTTTTTCGCCTGATAACGTACTCTCTGCATCCCCGTCTTCGCATTGATGCGGATAAGAGAGTAGAAGCATACGTTATGGCCCACGACTGGCAGCCGGACTTTGAACAACTCGTGGACGAGCACCAGTCGATGGTCTATTCGCTAGCCTTGCGCATGACCGGCGACCGCGGGCTGGCCGAAGAGATCGCGCAGGATGTTTTTCTGGAGCTGGACAGGCATTTGGGCAAGATCGAAACTCCCCAGCACGCCTGCTTCTGGCTGCGCCGCGTGGCGATGAACCGCTCGGCGGATGCGCTACGGCGGCGCAAGGTGCGGCGGATGGACCTGTGGGTGGAGATTGAGGAAAGTCACGGCGTCCCGGCGGAGGAGCGCGTCTCTCCACTGGGTGCGCGTTTGGAACAACTGCTGGCGACGCTGCCTGAGCCGCAGCGCGCGGCGCTGATTCTCCGCTACCAGGAGGACCTGACGCCGGAAGAGATTGCGGCTACGCTGGAAGCGCCGCTGGCCACCGTGAAGAGCCATCTGCAGCGCGGCCTGAAGCTGTTGCGAGCCAAGGCTGCAAATCATTTGAGGGAGTACGTCCGCCAAACGGAGTACGTCCGTGGAGTTAGAACCGATGGATGATTTTGAAGAGAAGTTGAAGCGGTCGTTCGAGCGGTGGCCGGCGCCGCCCAGCCTGAAACACCGGCTGATGGAGAATCGGCGCCGACGCAAAGAGCGCCCGCGGTGGTTCGCGCTCCCGCGCGAGGTGCTTGTGGCCGTGTCACTGTGTGTCTTTGCCGGTGTCTTTGTCGCGCTGTACGGCGGACTTGCTTCATACCATGCCGAGCAACAGCGCAAGGGCGAAGCCGCCTGCCAGCAAGTAATGACCGCTCTGCGCATCACCGGTCACGCCCTCAACCACATGAATCAGCAATTCGCGGCAAACGGCCGCGCCCATCACGAATAAGGAGAGACTTTCATGAAGAACCGTATCATTGCTTTCATTTTTGCAGCGGCCGTGATGGCCGCGCCCGCGCCGGGGCAGACCGCGCAGACCGCGCCATTGCCTGCCCCCGCGCCTATTGAGAAGGAGCTGGCCGCGCGCGCCTCCAATGTCGATGAGGTCACGCTGGGCAAGAACATGCTGGCCTTCGCTTCGGCGTTCATGAAAGACAAAGGCAAGGACAAGAACGACAACGACGAAGCCTCCGCGCGCCAATTGATCGAGGGGCTGGAAGGCATCTACGTCCGCGATTACGAGTTCGACAAAGAGGGGCAGTTCACCGCGGAAGAGGCCGACCAACTGCGCAAGTACTACGAGACCGGCGATTGGTCGCCGATCGTGCGTGAACGCGAGCGCAAGACCGGCGAGTCCACTGACGTGATGGTCAAGCTGGTGAACGGCAATTCCAGGGGATTGCTCATCCTCGATGTCGAGCCTAAGGAGATCAGCATCGTGCTGATCCTGGGGCCCATCCGCATGGATGAACTGGGCAAGCTGAAGGGCCTTGACGGGCTGGGCTCCCTGGGCGCTCTCGGCGGCGTGCAGCACAGCCCGCGCGGCGATGACAAACACTGAGTTGCAGAACGCCGGGTGCCTCAGGTCCGGATTCTCGGACCTGGGAGACCACGATCCTAATGCGCGTAAGCGCGGCTGCCCCACCGCAGGTGGCTACACTGTTAGACAGCATGGCCAGTTTGCCTTCATCACCGCCTACTTATCGCGGGCGGCTTGCGCCCTCGCCCACGGGCTATCTGCATGTGGGCCATGCGCGCACCTTCTGGACGGCCTTCGAGCGCGCGCGCGACGCGGGCGGGACGCTGGTGATGCGCATGGAAGACCTGGACCCGGACCGCAGCCGCGCCGCCTATGCCGAAGCCGCGCTCGAAGACCTGCGCTGGCTGGGGATTCGCTGGCAGGAAGGCCCGGACCAGGGAGGGCCCTTCGCGCCCTACGCACAGAGCCAGCGCAAGAACATCTATCTTGCCGTCTGGCGGAAGCTGCTGCGCGGTGGCTTTCTCTTTCCCTGCCGCTGCTCGCGCAAAGACCTTGAAACCGCGCTCGCCGCGCCCCATGAAAGAGTCTCGGCCGGCGCGCAAAGCAATGAAATGAACGAGCCGCTGGACGACGAACCCGTTTATCCCGGAACCTGCCGTCTGCAATGCAACATTGCGCAGCCGCCCAATCTCACAGTGGGTGAAATTGAGGAGCCGGATGGCTTCAACTGGCGCTTCCGCATTCCCGACGGCGAAGCGGTCGAGTTTGAGGATCGCAATCTCGGGTCACAGCGGTTTGTGGCGGGCGTGGATTTC
>DATFYK010000052.1:0-9107 GCA_035315085.1 Occallatibacter sp. | reverse complement strand
TGGCCCTTCCCGGCGCCGGATCTCTCGGGTGGCCTCGTACCCGTCCATTTCGGGCATCTGGCAGTCCATGAGAACCAGATCGTACGGCAGCAGTTCGAATATTCTGACCGTCTCGCGGCCGTTTGCCGCTACGTCCGCGCGCAGCCCGAGTCCTTCCAGCATCCGTACGGCAACCTTCTGGTTCACCACATTGTCCTCGGCCACCAGCACTCGAATCGCCCAGCGCGCTGACCTTTGAGCCAATGCGGACTTCATCTCCGCGATCCGGCTGGCGGGCTTGGCCGGGTCTGCCAGCGCCACGTGCTGTTTCTTGGACCAAGCGGTGGCGAGAGTGTTCAACAGTTGCGAGTGGCGCACCGGCTTGGACAGGCAGGCATCGATGCTGGCGCTTTCCGTATCCCTCACGGCGCCCCAATGCCCCATCGAGGTCAGCATCACCAGCACCGTGCTCCGGATGGTGGGGTCCGATTTGATCGCCCTGGCCAGCGTGGCTTGCAGCACCCGCCGGTTCACTTCGTCGTCGTCCACGATGAGCACGCGCAAGTCTCTCAGGTCGGCCGCCGGAACGGGGGCCGCGTGGGGTTGGGCGTCCAGGGCCAGCGGCAGGGTGAACCAGAAGGTCGAACCCTCGCCCGGCCGGCTCTCCACGCCGATGGAGCCTCCCATCAACTCCACCAGTTGTTTGGAAATGGCCAAACCCAGTCCCGTGCCGCCGTATCTGCGGGTTGTGGAAGTGTCCACCTGGCTGAACTTCCTGAAAAGCAAATCCAGCTTCTCTTCCGGAATGCCGGGGCCGTTGTCTTCGACCGAGATGCGCAAGCGGGCCTGTTGGGCGTCCTGGCCCTGGCACTCGACGGTAATAAGCACGCAGCCCTCGGCGGAGAACTTGACGGCATTGCCCACTAGGTTGGTGACCACCTGGCGGATTCTGCCGGCATCGCCGATGAAGTGGCGGGGAACGTCCGCGGAGTATTGCAAAACCAGGTCGAGCTTGCGCTCCTCGGCCTTGGGAGCCAGCATTTCGTCGACTTCTTCGATGGCCAGCCGGAGGTCGAAGGGAGAAAGCTCGATGGCCAGCTTGCCGGCCTCGATTTTTGAGAAATCCAGGATGTCGTTGATGACCGTGAGCAGCGCTTCGCCGGACGCGCGGACCATCTCGGTGTATTCGCGTTGCTCGGGTGTCAGGCTGGTGTCGAGCAACAGGCCGGTCATGCCGATCACGCCGTTCACGGGAGTGCGGATTTCGTGGCTCATGTTGGCCAGAAACTCGCCCTTGGAACGGTTGGCGGTTTCCGCGCTCTCCTCGGCGCGCCGCCGCTCAGCCACCTCCATGCGAAGCGCCGCCGTGCGCTCCTCCACCCGTTCGGCAAGCTGCCTATCGTGCCGGCGCAATCCGCGCACCTGCCAAAAATGCACGCCCGCGCCGGCCAAGGCGACGGTCAAGGCGCACAATAGGAGAAACCAGATGGTCTGGTAAAACCGCGGCGACAATTCCAAGGCAAAGGGGGCTTTTGAATCGCTCCAGATGCCATCGCCATTGGACGCGGCTAGGCGAAAGCGGTAAGAGCCGGGAGGCAGATTGGTGTAGTACGCCACGCGCCGCGAGCCGGCGTCCACCCACTCGCGGTCAAACCCTTCCAGTATGAAGCGGAACCGCACGCGTTCCGGAAAGAGAAAACTCAGCGCGGTGTAGTGAAACTCGAGGTGGGTTCCGGCTGGAATCCGGCTGCCGTTTTCGATAGCCGGCCGCGCATCCGCCGCCACGCGCTCCACCAGCACCGGCGGTGGCTGCGGATTGCCGCCCATTTTGGATGGATCCACCGTCACCACGCCGCCGTAAGTCGGAAACCAGAGCGTCATGCAACTTGCACGCCGAGGGGTGGTAGCCGAAATTGAAATCGCTGCTGCCCTGAATCCCATCCGCCGCCCCGAAGACGTCCACCTCGATCTTCTTCTTCCGCCCTTCGGCCACGTCATCGAGTTCCGCCCGGGAAACACGAAGCAATCCGCTGCGGCTGCTGACCCAGAAGTTATGCGAGTTGTCCTCGAGAATCTGGTACACCTCCGATTCCGGCAGGCCGCTGGCCTGCGTGAACGCCGTGATCTTGCCGCCCGATATCCGGTTGATGCCGCCCTCCGTCAGAACCCACAGGTTGCGCTCCCCGTCTTCATACAGGTCCACCACGTTGGTGCCCGCCAGGCCCTGCGCTTTGGTGATCGGCGGCAGGAACCGCCCCTCCCGGCTTCAGTAGTACTTTTTGAAGGTTTTTAGCCAGTACGCCATGGTCTATACATTTTGTTGAAATGGACCGATCATAACAATATCGAGGTTGAATGTCGGTCGAGGTCATCCACGGAGATCGGCGAGTCAACCGGCGTTATGACGTCGAGTTGGAGTTTCGCTTCCACTACACCACTGAAGAAGGCTCTCTTCGCTTTGGGTGCGGGGTGACTGTCGAGTTGAGCCGGGGCGGAATTCTGTTTCTGACGGATGATCCACCGCCCGCGGGCACCGATGTGGAAGCGCACATTGCGTGGCCATTCCTGCTGCAAGACACTTGTCCACTCGAATTGGTTGTGCGGGGATCGATTTCCAGTGTCAGCGATCGAGGCACGGTTATGCGGCTCCGCAGTTACGAATTTCGCACTTGCGGTGAAAGATCGTTTTTCGAGGCCCCGCAGCATTCCGGAACATGGCGCGTGGCGTGAGCACGGCGGCCATTATCCCGAGACCACCACGGCGCACATAATTCGCGCTGCAGCACGCAACTGCCCGTGGGCGACCACCCTTCCACGCGCACCGCACCGGCGCGCCGCTCCACTCGGTACAAAGCTACCGCTCCCAGGTGGGCCGCGAGGGCCGGAAGCGACCAGCCGGCCGGCTCCGTCAAAATGCGGATGGCGCCAATGCGGGTGATACAGACGGTGCAATCCTGCGCGCCGTCATCGCCGGCCGTTACGGCGGTATCCAGGATCCGCTCCGCATTCCGCAAAAAACCTTCCACGAAAGTCTCATCGGCAGGCGGAGCGCGTTTTCCAGTTGTTCTTGTTACTTAATGGGCGGCAGGGTGGACATGATCTTCCGAATATAATCCTGGGTCTCGGGAATGGCCGGTATTCCGTCGATGGCATTTACCCTGGCAGGGCCGGCGTTGTAGGCGCCCAGAGCCAGCGGGAGATCGTCATAGATGTTCAGCAACTGCTTGAAGAACCACGCGCCGGCATTCAAGTTTTCCTTGGGATTGAAGGGGTCCTTGACGCCCAACTGAGCGGCTGTGGCTGGCATCAACTGCATCAGGCCCATGGCCCCCTTAGGGGAGACGGCGCACGGCCGCGCGCCGGACTCCTGGCTGACCATGCTGCGCAGCAACTCGGGTTGCAGATCCTGCTGGATGGCCGCACCCTCAATGAGGGTGTCGAGTTGGGAAGCCGGCAGCGGTTCGCAATCGCTCTCGGGGGCCGAAACCGGAACCAGCCCGTATTGAGAGGGAGGCCCGAGCAGAAAAAACGATTCGGACGAGCGATCGCCCACTTGCCTGGCAATCGAGGCCCGCTGGGCCGCCAGGGACGACTGCATGGCAGCGACAGACTGTTGCTGCACGGCAACCGGTTTCTCAACGCCTTGTTTCGAATCGGCCGGCTGGGGAGCGTCCTGGGCGAGGCCGGGCACGCCAACCGCCAGCAGAATGAGAAGTGGATTTAGCAGTTTCATGAAAATATCCTCGAATAGCGGCGTATTCCGTCGATTCTATATATGGCGGGGCATGAAGCCCTACTAAAGGATCGGCTATGGAAATCCATGCGTTGTACGGAGTCAGCCAGACGTTGCCGATCGATCCGGTTTCCAGGTCGCGTGAAGATGCGGACGCGCAGCAAGCCGTGGTCGCGGCGGTTCGGGCTTTGAACAAATCGGAATTGCTGGGCAGTGATCGCGAATTGCAGTTTACGCGCGATAGCCAGACTCAAAAAATGGTCATGCAGATCGTGGACAGCAAAAGCGGGGCTGTACTGAACCAGATCCCCCCCGAACAAGTTCTGCTGATTATGCAGAACCTGGGGCGGCCGGGAAACAAATAGGTTGAAACTGTGATGTGGAAAGACGCCTATCTCGAAAGCCGGGTGCTCTCGGCAAACCCGCTGGAGTTGGTCTGTATGCTGTATCAGTGCGCGCTCGATTCGGTTCGAGATGCGAGGCGGCATCTGGCGGCCGGGGACATTGTTGCGCGTTCGAGATCGGTTTGCCGGGCGGTGGGCGCCATTTCGGAACTCGATGGGTCTCTGAATCACGCCGAAGGCGGGGCGATCAGCCGGAACCTGGCGGAGTTGTATCAGTACATCAGGCAGCGACTGACCGAGGCGAACATGCGGCAAAACGACGCTCCGCTGGCGGAAGTGGAGTCCTTGCTGACAACGCTTTCCGAGGGCTGGAAGGCCGCGAACGTCCCACCGGCCTATGTATCGAGCACGATGGGCACTGGCGCGGAGTTCCCAGCCGCGGCGTGGCTGCAATCGGGTGGTGGTGACGCGCATGCGTGGTGCGCCTAGGGCTGATCGGGGGGCTTGAGGCCCTTCATCACCAAGGTGGCCATGCCCAGGCCGCCGTTTGCCGAGAGCGATTGAGCAAACATTTCCTGAGCGTACTCCATGGCTGAAGACGAAGCCTCGTCGTCGCCCGTTCCCAGCCAGCCACCTTCGGAATCCCGCATCGATTTCAACATCTGACCGATGAGAAGCGCTTCAAACTGGCGCGCGGCGTCCTTGATCTTGGTTGCGTCGCTGGCACCTTTCGGCGATACGGCGAGCGCATCCGGGGCTGTGCTTGAGACGGGTGCAATCATAGTCGGGTTCTCCTAAATCACTTCCAATTCCGCCTCTAAAGCGCCGGCACTCTTGAGGTTTTGGAGAATCGCAATAATGTCTCGCGGCGTCGAGCCAATCGCACTCAGCGCCCGTACCAGCTCTTCAACGGTGGCGCCCTCTTTCAGAATCAAGTTGCGAGCGGCCTGCTCCTTGACACTCGTCGACACTTGCGGCGTCACCTGTGTGGTCCCGGTCGACATGGGGTTAGGTTGCGACACCTTGAACTCAGTTTGAATTTCGACCGAGAGGGTGCCCTGCATAATGGCTACCGGCGAGATGTGAACGTCTTTCCCCATGACGATGGTGCCCGTGCGCTCATTCACCACGATCCGCTGCGCCCGGTCGGGTTCGACGGTAAGCCGTTCCAGTTCGGCAACGAACTCGGTTGGGGTTTTTTGAAACTCTTCCGGTAATACGACCGCCACCACGCCCGAGCTTTCGGCGTGCGCCACCGCGCCGAACCGCTTGTTCAGAACCTCGGCGATGCGAGCGGCCGTTGTGAAATCAGCCTCCCGCAGTTGCAGACGAAGGTCTTTCCCGATTTTGAGAGTGGGGGCGGCCCGTTCGATGATGGCGCCGCCGGGAAGCCTTCCCACGGTAGGATGATTGACCACCTGGCTGTTGCCGCCGCTGCCAGCGACGTAGCCGCCTAGGACGGCAGGCCCTTGGGCAACCGCGTAGACCTGGTTGTCCGGCCCCCTCAGACCGGTCATCAGCAGGATGCCACCTTGCAGGCTGGAACAGTCGCCGATGGCCGCGACGGTGACGTCGATTCGCGATCCGGGTTGTGCAAAGGGAGGCAGGGTTGCAGTGACCATGACCGCGGCGGTGTTCTTGACCTGAATCGCGGTGGGTGACACGGTCAGACCCATGCGTTCCAACAGATTCGTCAGACTCTGCGCGGAAAGGACGGTTTGCCGGCGGTCGCCAGTGCCATTCAGTCCAACCATCAAACCATATCCCATGAGCTGGTTGTCGCGAACCCCTTCCAAGGCCACCAGTTCTTTCAGGCGGGTAGCCGCAGCCGCGTCGCTCCCGAAATGCCAGGCCAGCAAAACCGAAACAGCCAGAACCCGTTTCATAGCGTCCCCTCAAAACGGAAGCAATCCCATTATCAGCCGCCACAGGATAAAGGGACGGCGAATGGCGTCGTTGACCACGCCTTTGCCATCGACCTTGATCTCCATTTGGGCGATTTGGTTGGATTGGATGGAGTTGTCGGTGGCGAGGTCCGCCGGACGGACCACGCCGCGAACCGTGACCACCTGGTGTTCCGAGTTCACCACCACTTCTTTGTTGCCCTGCACCACCAGGTAGCCATTCGGCAGCACGTGCGTGACGCGCGCGCTGAGCGTGGTGTTCAACGTGGCGGAGCGGCTGGTGGTGCCTTGCCCATCCAATGAAGTCGCGGTGTTGGCGCCGGCGAGATTTGCTAATGCGCCGTTGACGCTCTTCTTTCCAGCGAGAGAGGTTACCGAGCTGCTCAGAGCGGACGTGCGCTGTGTCTTGGTTGCACCCTGGACCACGGCGGAGGCGCTCTCCACCACCACGATCGTGATCAGGTCATCCACCTGGCTGGCGCGGACATCGCTCCCCAATTCGACCAGCCGCGAAGCCGGCGACCAGAGGGATCCCGGCGAGGGCTGCGCAGGCGGCGAACCGGGGTGAGCCAGGGCCTCCTGGATATACCGGTCGAGGGCGCTCGGTTCGGAGGGTTTCTTGGCTTTCGTGTCGGCAGCCACCAACGCTCCCGATGCGCACAGGATCGGGAGCCAGGCGAGGATCTTATTTGGCAGGCACATTTCAGTTTCCTAGGGCGCCGCCAGCGTCGAGAAAGGCTTTACCCTTCCCCTCGATGCGCGCCTGAAACACCTTGTTACTGGAGAGGTTGCGAATGACGATGGTGTCGCCGCTGCGGCCGGCGGATTCCGCTTTCCCGGTGAAAGCGAGATGCGCCGCCCCGCTGCGCACCTCCACCTCGACCATGTCGCCGCGGTTGACGTCGGGCGGCACCATGAGTTGCGCCAGGTGGACTTCCGTCCCTGGGGCGAGATTGCGCATCGGCGCTCGTCCCACCACCTGGTCGACCGACTGGGCCACATCACCGGCAATTGGAAAACGGTCGGTGGTTTCCACGCGGACCTGGCTGGCGGCGATCGGATCTCCCTTCGTGAGAGGTCCCAGCGCCACGACATGGGGAATGGGGGCCGACATCATAACCCGCGCCCAGACCCCAAAATAACGGTTGTCGCCGTAGATCACGTTGCCGCGCCACTCGACCGGGATACGCGCCGAGGGCGAAGCCGGAATTCCGAGGCTCTCGCGGCGAAACTCAAGGCGGCCGCGCGGAACCGGATACAGGCTGGTTTCCACGATTTCGATTTGGAGACCAGGGAGCGGAAGCGCTTGCCGCATGGCTTCCAGAACCCGGTCGCGGTCGAGCATTTCCGTTTCCCTGTCGAAGCACAGACCCACGTTGGGGTCGATTTCCACGGAATAGCGCCGCGCCAGCGCAACCAACTCGGAGGGGCGGAAGAACCGCCGCACTCCAGGCAGAGGAGCCGCGGCCAGTGGGGTCTCTGGTGGAACCTGGCCAAACCCAGGGAGGGACACCGCGAAATCGCGCGCCAGAATGCGGTCTCCCTCCACCTCCGCGCATCTGGGGGTTTGCGCGGGAGTAAGGCACGCAAACCCCAGCAGTACGATGAATAACCGAGTCATCGCTGGAGATTGTTGACCTGCTGATACATGTCGTCCGCGGCCTTGACCACCTTGGAATTGGCCTCATAGGCGCGCTGCGCCACGATCAAGTTAATGAACTCTTCCACAATGCTGACATTGGACTGCTCCTGGTAGCCCTGTAGCAGCGTACCCAAACCCTCCTGCCCGCCGGGATTCGCCACTGTGGGTTCTCCGGACGCATCCGTAGGCAGGTACAGATTGCGACCGATACTGTTCAACCCCGCCGGATTCTGAAACCCCGCAATTTGGATCTGCCCGGCGCGTTGTGCGGAGGTCTGTCCTGGTAGAACGTAACTGACCGTGCCGTCCGTCGCGATGGTGATGGACTGGGCGGCGGAGGGGATGGTGATTGCCGGCTCGATCGGGTCGCCATCGGAGGTCACCAGGTTGCCCGTCTTATCGAGCTGGAATGTGCCGGAGCGCGTGTAGGCAATCTCTCCCGTGGGGCGCCGCACCTGAAAGAATCCGTTCCCCTGGATCACCACGTCCAGAGGGTTGTCGGTCTCGGAGAAGTTGCCCTGAGTGAAGATGATCTCATTGGATGCCGCGCGCGTGCCCAGGCCGAGTTGCAAGCCGGTGGGCACGGTGGTCTGCTGTCCAGCGGAAGCGCCGGGTTGCGACATGCTCTGATAGAGCAGGTCCTGGAATTGCGCACGGCGCATCTTGTAACCGGTGGTGCTGGCGTTCGCCAGGTTGTTGGCGATGTTGTCGACATTGAGCTGCTGAGCGGTCATCCCGCTGGCGGCGCTGTAGAGAGCACGGATCATAATTATGCTCCTTGAATCTCGTTTTGGATCATGTGGTCGATGTAGGACTGCGAAAAGCCGTGGATGTAAAAGGAGGCCACCAGCCCGGCGTTGATGAGCCCGCCGTTGGGAAGTTCGACCATCTGATTGGGCTGTTGCTGTGAGAAGCCGCCGAGCGAGGCGATCTGATCGCTGGCCACTACTTTCCCTCCCACCATCTCGGCCACTTTGGCAGCCGTGGCGGGGGTGGCGAAGTACAAAGGGTTGTAGCCGTATGTGCTGCCGTCCGGCGCCGTTCCCGTGGGGTTGGTGATCCAGGGATTGTCGCCGAAGACGGACTGCGCCGTGGGAAATGCATCCTGCTCCTGAGCGTCGTCGGGCACCGCCTGCGCCGTGGGCTCTGCCGGCTGCGTTGCCGATGTGGACGCCGACTGCGCCGTGGACGCCGTTGCCGCTGCCGGCTCCGTGGACGCCAATGCCGCGGGTTGCCCCACGGCCGGCGCGCTCCTCTGGTCCGACCGGCCCCCCAGCAATATACTCGCGACATTGCGGGTCGAAAGCTCGTCAACCATGACATCGCCGAAAGGCGTGCGGCAAAGAACCTTGGTGCTTGCCGCCTTCGGCGTTAGATCCGCGGCCGGCGAAGCGCCGGTGTTGTTCGAAACTCTTCCAATCATGCCGTTCTCTCCCAGACGCCTACGAACTAAACGCGGGCGACCTCTTGAATCGACTTACTGTCCATATCCACGCCAAGCGACA
>DATFYK010000051.1:0-4838 GCA_035315085.1 Occallatibacter sp. | reverse complement strand
GGAACCCGCACTGGCACGCCTCGGATTGCTTTGCCTCTGGCGAACGGGGACGGACGACAACGGTATCGGCTTGGAACTCTGAAGGTTGTAGACCAGTGATGCTCGTGAATATAGAGGCCGAAAAGAAAGAAGCCAGTCTGCGGCCGGACGCGGCCCATTAATCCGTCGAGTTGCACGAACAGTTTGGAGTAGACAAACCGGCATAGGGAAGGCGATGCGTAGCGAAGAGTCTCATTCATTATTATATGCGGCCGTGGTAGCGGGTCTCTTGTCGATTGCAAGCTCAGGAGACGCCCTGGGGGCAGAGAATCGGACGGTTGTTAACGCCGTAGACAGCGGGGCTGTCCTGGTGAACCCCGGGATGGGATGGGTGCTGCATCACTACGACAATTCCCTCACCCACTACGGCTCGAAATTGGAGCCTTCGGTCTTCGGTGCTTGGCAAGAGTGACCCAGTAGAGCTTTGCTAAAGTGACCCACTCTAAGAACGGGACTGGGGACAGGAAGGAGATGCGGAAGGCATCATCCACGCCGTAGGCGTGCCTGGGTGGTTGGGAAGGGGCGGGCAGTATCATCCACGCCGCAGGCGTGCGGGTTGGTTTTTCATCATTCCGCGGGTGTGGCCGGAATCAACGGGGCTTGGCAGTTTCGAGGAAGCGCTGGATCTTGTAGCGGAGATACTGGAAGTAATCCGGGCTGACGCGGAGTTTGAGGACTTCCTCGATCACGGGCGAGAAGTAGGCCAAGGAGCGAATGGTGCCGAGCGGCGGAGCCTCGGAGGGACGGATGAGGCGGCGCGCCGCGGCCAGCACCAAGGCGTTTTCGACGACGCGCAAGGGCACTCCAGTGGCGTAGAGTTGGGCGGCCAGCAGACGATCCGGACGGCGGATCGTGCCCGCAGTTCCGGGTGTCTGGCGGTAAGCGCCCAGGACTCGTTGGATATATTCTTCCCGGCTGATGGAGTTCTCTTCCATGATTCCCTCCTCAGCTTTGCGGCTCGCGCAGCGACGGACCGTCAATCCGTACGGTGTGGCAGTAGTGCCGCAACCGGCTCAACAGAGCTTCCACCATCGGCCGGCTACCCAGAAAGTTCGGCCACTCGTCATATACGAGATTGGTAGTGATGATGGTGGAATGCTGGCGGTAGCGCTCCTCCATCAGCTTGAAGAAGATGTTCGACTGCTCCGGTTTCAGGTTTAAATACCCAAGCTCGTCGATCAGAAGGACGTCCAGTCGCGCCAGGCGCTTGAGCAACTGCCGCGTGGAACGATCCGCCAGCGAGGCGTACATCTCGTCGAACAGGTTCTGGGCCTTGACGAATTGACACCGGTAGCCGTTCTCCAGCGCCTTCAGCAGCAGACCACACGCCAATCCAGTTTTGCCTCTTCCGGTTTCGCCCACCAGCACGATATTCTCCGCCTTGGCGATGAACTCCAGTTCCGCAAACCCGCGAATCTGTTTGCGGTTCACGCCCGGTTGGCGGGCGTAAGGGAACGTCTCCAGCGTCCAGCGCTCGGGCAGGTTGGCGCGCTGGATGCGCCACTCCAGGGCGCCCTCCTGGCGCGCCTGCCACTGCGCGCGCACCAGGCGCGTCACAAAATCCGAGTAGCTGATGTCGTCCTTGTCGGCGGCGCGCAACTGTTCGTCGTAGATCTCCAGCATGCGGCGCAGCTTGAGATTCTTCAGCAGTTGTTCCAGTTCTTCAGTCATCGTCCGATCCCCCATCCAGCAGAAAGTACTCGCGCGTCACACAGCGCAAAATCATCCGTTCCAGCCGGTCCAGATCGTAAAGACCATAACGGGCGGCCTCGCGCACGGCCCCCAGCAGCGGTTCCCTTGGATACTCCCGCACCAGGCGCAACAGTTGCCGCAGGGCAAGCGTGATCACCTTGCGGCTCCGTTGTTTCAACCCCGCCACATAGTCGGCCAGTTCCGGCGCGGCGGTGACAATGGCCTTCTCTTCGGGATGCGGATCGGGCCGGGCGTCCCTCTGGCCGCGCGGCGGCCGGTGCTCGGCCAGCATCACTCGCTGATGTTCGGCTTCGGCGATGCGCCGGTGCGTGACCAGACGGCGGGCATCCAATTGAATTTCGATCTTGTCCTTGCTCTCGCGCACCTCCACGCGGCGGCCGATCCAGTCCACCGGGACCGAATAGCGATTGCTGTTCAGCGCCACATACCCTTCGATATCGACCAGGCGCTGCTGCAGCCGGTAGACTTCCGGAATCCACGCCGGCAGCGGCTTGAGATGCAGCCGCTCGACGGCGAACAGCTCACGCGGAACCGCACGGATATGTTTCTTGTAAGTCGCGTTGACCTTGTCGCACCACTCCCGCGCCCGCTGATTCAAATCCTCCCAACTGCGGAAGGTGCGCCCGGCCAGGAAGTTTCCCTCGATAAAACTGAAGGGTCTCTCTACGCGCCCTGAACGGTTGGCATCCCCGATCGCGTGTGCCACGAACTGAAAGCCGAAACGCTCTCCAAACGCGGCCATCTCCGGCACCGGCACCATGTCGCGTCCGCTGCCGCGCAGTACCACCACGTGCGTGTTATCGATCATGACGCGAGTTGTCGCGCCACCCATATAGCGCACAGCATCGGTGAGAAACACCTTGCAGTCGAAACGCCGGAAGGTGGGGTAGCACTGGAAGAACAGCATCCGCGAATAGCACAGCACTGCCGATGCGGTCTGCACCTTGCGTTTCTTGCCGGCGAGTTCGAGTTCGTGGGGAGACGTGTCATGCTGCATCTCTTCGCCCGGCGCAAAATCATACTGTCCCGCCGGCGTTGGCGGCGCGTAGCCGATCCCATGCCGCCGGCAGAACGCCGTCAGTGCCGGATACGACATCTCCGCACCGGCGGCCACCAGATCCTCATGGACTCGCACGAGATTCCCCTTCGACTTGCCGAAAAGCTCCAGGATCTGTTGCCGGTACGGTTCGGCTTTCTCCGGACGCTGCAGCTCCGGCACGGTGGTGGAGTTCGAGCGCAGGACTTGGCGCACGGCCACGCGGGAGATCCCCAGCACCCGCGCGATCTCGCGTTTGCCCACTTGCTGCGCATTCAGTTCCAGAATCGTGGTGCGTTGCGCTTGGCTCAACATGCGGTTTCTTCTCCGGCAGGAGTTCTTCATCGATGCGCTGGAGTTGTTTTTGAATGCGATCGATCTGCTGCCGCGCGGCTTTCGATTGCTGGTCATCCAAATCCGTGGCGGCGGCGCCGGCCAGTCGCCGTTGCGCTCGGTTCACCATCGCCACCACCATCTCCAGATCGCGTAACAGTTCGGCCCCGGTCCCGGCCGCAGCTTTCTCCTGCGCTTGCCGCTGGGTTTTGAAAAACAGCTCGGGGTCATCCAGAATGCGTTTGCGGATCGCGGGCGAGCCTTTGCGCCAGGCGCCATACAGTTGGCCGGCTTCACGCGTATCGCAGTGGTGCTGAGCGAAGATCGCGGCCATCCGCTGGCAATCTTCCAGGCTTTGGCGCGCCACCGGAATCAGAAACTTCAAGGCCACCTGCGCTAGAATCTTGCCCTCGCGCACTTGCTGCTGGATGGCTTCCGGCAGAACCTCCACCAGAGCCAGCCGCCGCGAAACCCAGCTCACGCTGCGATCGAACCGGCGCGCCAACTCATCGAGCCCGTAGCCAAAGCGCTGCTCCAACTCCGCCAGCAGCCAGCCCACCTCCAGCGCGGTCTCGTGTTCGGATAAGCGCAGCGAGCGGTCCAGCAGCACGGCCGCGGCCTCGCTCATCGGCCATACCACTGCTTCCACCGTGTCCCGGCCCAGTTGCTGCAGGGCCGCGATCCGCTTGTAGCCGTCGATGACCACATAACGGTCCGGGTGGCCTTCGGCGGCCACCACCACGACGGGCGTTTGCTGGCCGCTCTCGGCCAGCGACGCCAACAACCGCCGCTGCCGCGCCGGATGGCGCACTCGAAGGTGCTCCCAGCGCCGATCGAGTTGGTGAAACTCCAGTTGCATCTGACAGCCTGAAGGTAAGGCCAGCACCACCGGCGGATCAATATCTCCGGACTAAATCGCGCGCCGGTTTCCAGCGCCGCTCCCGTTCTCGGACGCGCTCCAGCGCGCGCCGGCACGCCAGCGAGCAGAAGTGCTGCAAGGGACTTCGCCGCGCCCGCACGAATCCCTCGTAGCAGCCCGGCCGGTCGCAGGAATGATCGAAAAAAAACTTCTTTAGTGATTACCCTCGCGGCCTCGCCAACTGCCTCTGGCTCTGGGGGGTTCCGGCTATTGACGCGCTCCCGGTAGCGCCGGCTTTGCCCGTTCCGTTTCTGTTTACCCGCCGTGGTGGCCCGATATCTCTCCTGGGCCTTCCACCGTGACCATTGCCGCGCCGCCTCCCGGCACGCTTGGCTGCAATATCGTTGGCCCACCTGCCGGGGATGAAAGCGCTGCTCGCAGCCTTTCAGCAGACACCGGCGTATTCGCGGCCGGCGCGCCAACTGCCGCCGCCTGGCCTCTTGCTTTTCGGCTGGCTTGGTACGATTCTCGGGAGGGCCCATGGGAGGTGATCACTCCCAGAAGCTCCTGCCCTGGAGGGGAATTCGACTCCTCTCCGGGGCGCAAACCTCCGGCTTACAACAGAATCAACACTCTAACCCAAATTGTGCATGGGGCCTGAGGGGCACCACTGCCCCCAGCCAGTCTGTCTGGCTCGGCTTCAGCTAGTCTGGGTCATTTTTGGAAAGCAGAGCCGGGTCACTTCTTCCGAGCGCCGAAGCGTAGCGGCGGGTTTGTTGGTAGCGTCCGGGATGAGAGTCGATGAGGCAATAGACGCGGTCAGCGCTGCACGCGGACGAAAAATCCCGGAGACACCGG
>DATFYK010000050.1:0-4543 GCA_035315085.1 Occallatibacter sp. | reverse complement strand
GCCTGTCGTTGCTGGCAGCACTGTTCTTGGGAATCGTGAGCGGCTCGCTGCCGGCTTATCGCGCGTCGCGCATGGGTATTGTGGATGGATTGCGCCACATTGGTTGAGTACAGCGTTTTTGCAAATCGGTTTTGGGTAGGGCACGGCTTCAGCCGTGCCGCCCAGGGCCAAAAAAGATACGGGGCTTTAGCCCCTGAGGGCTTTGCCCTCCGGCAACGACTTCGATACAGAGTTCACTTATGGCGATACCGATCAGCTATAACGTCCGCAATTTGAAGCTCCGCAAAGGCCTCACCATCATGACGGCCCTGGGCATTGCCCTTACCGTGACCACCACGATTTTCCTGATGGCGCTGCTGGCGGGGCTGAACCGCGCTTTCGTCTCGAGTGGCAGCCCGCTGAATGTGCTGGTGCTGCGCAAGGGATCGGAGTCGGAGTTGACCGGCGGATTCGATGCCACGCTCTTCCCCACTCTGAAGACCCTGCCCGGCATCGCCAAAGACAGCCACGGCGAACCCATGGCCTCGGGCGAGTGGGACGTGGTGATCGTGCTGCCACGCAAAGACGGCACGGGAGAAGTCAACGTAACCGTGCGCGGCATGATGCCCGATGGCCTGGAGATGCGGACGCTCCCCGGAACGGAAAATCATCCGAGCGTGAAGCTGGTGGAGGGGCGCTGGTTCCAGACGGGCCAGCGCGAGGTGGTCGTCAGCAAGTCCATTCGCCAACGCTTCTCGCACGCCAGCATCGGCGACAGTATGGCGTTCGGCAAGGGATCATGGACCGTTGTGGGCATCTTTGACGCTGGAGGATCGGCGTACGAGTCGGAGATTTGGGGCGATGTGAACCAGATGGCCTCGGACTTCGATCGCCAGGGAGGCTATTCGTCGGCCTATGTGCGGGCGACCGATCCCATCGCGGCCGATGCGCTCACCAAGCGGGTCAGCGACGATCAGCGGCTGAAGCTCGACGGCGTGCTCGAGACCGACTACTACGCCAAGCAGACCAGTTCCGGCGCCCCCATCAAATATATCGGGATCGTCGTCGCCGTCATCATGGCTGTCGGCTCGATCTTCGCGGCCATGAATACGATGTATGCGGCGGTGGCGTATCGCGGGCGGGAAATCGCGACGCTGCGGGTTATCGGCTTCTCCCGGCCTGCGATTTTGACTTGTTTTGTGCTGGAGTCGTTGCTGCTGGCGCTGCTGGGAGCGTTGGTCGGCATTGCGCTGATGCTGCCCTTCAACGGAATGCAGACCGGAACCTCGAATCAGGTCACGTTCAGCGAAGTGGTATTTGCGTTGCGCATTACATGGACAGTGGCCGGCTATGCCATTCTGTTCGCTCTGGTGATGGGATTCTTTGGCGGTCTGGCTCCCGCCTGGCACGCGGCGCGGCAGAACATTCTGAACGCGCTGCGCAGCTAGATGGCGGATTATTCATGAGGACTGCCACGGTTTTGAAGGGCGCGGCTTCCAGCCGCGCCGACACGGGCAAGAACAAGTCCGGCTTTAGCCGCTGGGGCGAGCCGTTGGCTCCATCCTGGTGGTCTTGGAAAGGAAGACGGCAGCGCGCTCGTCCGCAGGGGCTGAAGCCCCAAGTTTCAGGCAGGCCAGGGCGGCGCGGCTGGAAGCCGCGCCCTTTCAAAGCAGCTTCATGAATAATGCAGCTAAAAGGGCAACGAAACTACTTCGAGAATTGAGCCGTACTTATTCTTATGGCGATTGATACCAAACACCAGGATCTGCAAAACCTGCGCATTGACCGCAGCGATCGCGGCAGCGGCGGCGGAGAACCGCCGGCCTGGGCGCGCCGCTACATCATGGTCGGCATCGCCGTGGTCGTGCTGCTCGGTCTGGTCACCGCGGCCTATCGCCTCTTCTCCTCCGGCGCGCCGGAAGTCGAGGTGGTTCGCGCTGCCGCCGAAAGCAGCAGCGTGGGTGGGACCGTGCTTTCTGCGACCGGCTACATCGTGGCCCATCACACCATCAACGTGAACTCCAAAGTTACGGGCCGTCTGTCCTGGATCGGCGTGGAAAAAGGCGACAAGGTCAAGGAAGGCCAGGTGCTGGTGCGTCTGGAAGATCAGGAATTCCGCGCGGCTTATGAGCAGGCCAAAGGCGCGGTCGAGAATGCCCGCGCTTATCTCGATGAATTGCAGCACGGTTCGCGGCCGGAGGAAATTCAGCAGGCGCAGCACAACCTCGACGAAGCCCGCGCCACGCTGGCCAACGACAAGCTGACGCTCGACCGCACGAAAGAACTGGCCGCAGGAGGCGTCGTGTCGCGGCAACAACTGGACGATGCCACGGCCAAGTTCCAGGCCGACCAGGAGCGCGCTAATTCCCTCGCGAAGGCATTTGAACTGGCGAAGATCGGGCCGCGTGCGGAGGAAATCGCCCGCGCCCGGGGCGCCCTCACCCAGGCGCAGGGCCAATTGGATTATGCCCAGTCGCAACTGGATGCCACCGTGATCCGCGCGCCGGTGACGGGCACAATTCTTGACCGCACCGCGGAAAAGGGCGAGTTGATCACGGCGCAGTTCGCCAGCGCGGCGGCGGGTGGCCCGCAGGGGTCGGTCGTGTCCCTGGCCGATTTGAACGATCTTCAGGTCGAACTCGACATCGCCCAAGCCGATTTCGCCCGGCTGGGTCCAGAGCAGAAGGCGAAGGTGACGACCGACGCGTATCCCGACAAGGAATACGACGGCGAGATCGCGCAGATTTCGCCCGAGGCGAACCGGCAGAAGGCCACGGTGCAGGTCAAGGTGCAAGTGCTGCATCCGGATAAATATCCCGACATTCAGCTGCGGCCGGAAATGAACGCGACCGTGAAGTTCCTGGCCAATGACACAACCAAAGATCCGAAAGGGCCGGCGGGCGTGTTCGTACCCTCAACGGCGATTCGGGAACGCGACGGCAAGAAGATGGTGTTGATCGCCTTTGACGGCCGGGCCGTTGGGCGCGAGATTCACATACTCGGCCAGCGCAGTGACGGAGCACTGGTGGATGGGTTGGTGGGAGGCGAGAACGTCATTACCACCGCGCCGCCGGCTCTGAAAGATGGAGACAAAATTAAAATTAAGGGGCAATCATGAGCACAGTCGCACAACCCAACGTCGCCACGAACGCCAAGGTAGTGCAGGCGCGCGGCGTCACCAAGATCTTCAAACGGGACGCCTTTGAAGTCACGGCGCTCGACGACGTTTCGATTGACATTGCCAAGGGCGAATTTCTCGCCCTGATGGGGCCGTCGGGCTCGGGTAAGACTACGCTGCTCAACATGATCGCAGCCATTGACCGGCCCAGCAAAGGCGAACTGCTGGTCGAGGGGCAGGATATTTTTCGCTTCAACGACAGCCAGATTGCCCGCTGGCGCAACGAGCACATCGGCTACGTCTTTCAGACGTTCAATCTGATCCCCGTGCTCACGGCGTTTGAAAATGTTGAATTGCCGCTGCTGCTGACCAAGCTCACCTCGCAGCAACGCCGCGACCACGTCCTGACCGCGCTCAAGCTGGTGGGGCTGGAGGATCGCGCCGACCATCTGCCCAAGCAGCTCTCCGGCGGACAGGAGCAGCGCGTAGCCATCGCGCGGGCCATCGTCAGCGATCCGACGCTGTTACTGGCCGACGAGCCGACGGGCGATCTGGACAGTCACTCCGCGACAGAAGTATTAGAAATTTTGAAGCGGTTGAATGAGGGCTTCCACAAGACGATCGTGATGGTCACGCACGATCCGCATGCGGCCTCCTACGCGCACGTGACCCGCCACCTGGAAAAGGGAATGCTACTGCCTCCCGGATAATTCCGGAGAGAACCGTCTTCAGACGCTGCTGAAACACCCGACGTCGTTCCTGGTTTTGGGTGACGCAGGTCTTCCAGGCCTGCGGCAAAGCTGCCATGACAAATGGGCTTTAGCCCCAGAGGTACCTCGGCGGCTGAAGCCGCGACTGAAAGCTGGTCCCTTATCGCAGCGCTGAAGCGCTGCGCCACCCCAATTCTGATTTTTTCCGCCTACGCCACGGGCGCGAGACCCATGGAATCACCGGAGACCCGCTCCGTGGCCGGTTCCGCTACCCACCGCCAGGCGCGCCTGCCGTTGTGCAGCGCCACGGCCTGCGCTTCCCCATAACCCACCAGCCGGTTCAGAACGGTCGTGACCGAGGCCATGGGGTCCTTGTGGCGGGCCAGCATCGCCGGCATCTTCTGCTGGAAGTATTCGCAGATGTCGCGCGCGCTCAGGGCGCGGCCCGCTTCCATCAGGATCATCCGGCAAGCCTTGGTAAAGCCCGGTTGGCGGCCATTGCTCCTGCGGTCCACCAGTTCCAGCAGTTCTTCGTTCAGGACTCCCTCGCCAAACAGGTTGGCCAGCCCGGCGATGGTCTGCTTGACCGTGCCAATGCGCTTCATGATCTCGGCGCGTTGTTGCAGCAGCAGATTCAGTTCTTCTTGCGCCTGGCGCACTACTTCCTGCACATGTCCCATGTCATAGCGGTCACTCAGCTTGATCACGCTGCTTCCGTTCTGCCTATTCTCCATAC
>DATFYK010000049.1:0-6047 GCA_035315085.1 Occallatibacter sp. | reverse complement strand
GGTGAGCCACCCTTTCGCCTGTCTTTGGCGAATGGCGGGGCTCAAGGCGCATAATAGAGGTTCGGAGGTCGTATGCCAGCCTGGCTGCCGTTAGTTCTGTTCTTGGCTATATACCTGGTGTTGACCCAGTGGCTACTGCCCAAGCTCGGCGTTCCTACTTGACGCACGTCCGCACGGCCCCTCGGGTCTCGAGGAAAACAAGCCGGGTGCGACCCTCCACCTACCCAAGAAAATCCACAGGAAAAGCTGCGCTGAGTTTGCGGGCATTGAAGTAACATCCCTTTCAATTTTGGAGTCGAGGAGAATGAGTGAGAGTTCTGCGAGTGCTTTCCATGCGATGAGCCGTGAAGATCTTCTCCGCGCGCTCGAGATGTTCGCCAAGAACTGGCTGGCGCACGACGGCTGCTGGTTCCTGGCGACCGAAGAGCGCCTGGGCATGGAGGCGGCAATCGAATTGGATACGCGCGCCTGGAAGCAATTTGCCGCCGCCGAGGCGCACCGCATTATGACCACGTTTCAGGTTCCTCATCAGGGCGGTCTTGAGGCACTTCAGAGGGCCCTGAGTTTACGCATGTACAGCCTCATTAACGCGCAGCGCGTGGAATGGTCAGAGAACAGAAAGCGCTTGCGCTTCTTCATGGATGTTTGCCGGGTGCAGGAAGCCCGGCGGCGCAAAGGCCTCCCGGATTTTCCCTGCAAGAGCGTGGGGACGGTGGAGTTCGAAACCTTCGCGCGGACCATTGACTCGCGTATTCAGACCACGTGCTTGCATTGTCCTCCGGAGACGACTGAGGGCAAATACTGCGGCTGGGAGTTCACGCTGGCGGAAACCGAGGTGGACGGCTTTGGGCTGCGTCCGATCGCCGCGCAGAACGCGACAAAGCCATGACCCATCGCGTTTGTCCCTGGTGGCTGGGGTACTGGCTGATCTGTCCGGTGCGGAGCTGGTGGCAGCGACCACAGGAAATTCTTGCGCCGTACGTTCACCCAGGCATGACTGTGCTGGAACCCGGTCCGGGCATGGGTTACTTCACGCTGGAGTTGGCGCGGCTGGTGAAAGATTCGGGCCGAGTGGTAGCCGTCGATGTACAGCCGCAGATGATCGAGCGGCTGAAACGGCGCGCTGCCCAGGCGGACGTTGCTCGCCGTCTGGACGCCCGCATTGCTCCGGCCGATTGCATGGGCCTTGGTGATTTGCGTGGCGCCGTGGACTTCACGCTGGCCTTCGCCGTAGTCCATGAATTCCCCGATGCCGGCCGCTTCTTCGCCGAGGCCGCCGCAGCTTCCAAGCCGGACGCCTCGCTTCTACTCGCCGAGCCCAGCGGGCACGTGAAAGCCGCCACATTCGATTCTGAGCTGCAAATCGCGGCGCAAGCCGGCTTTACGCTGATTGATCGCCCCGCCATCCGCCGCAGCCATGCGGCGCTGCCCAAGAAGGGCTGAAAGACCTCATCCTCGCTCCGCGCAAAGGCTTCCTAATTTCATCGGCGGCCACAAAAGAGAACGGGGTGATCGAGCGCAACGTGTGCCCATTAGGCGGGTCCCAGCCGGACTACTGGTTTGGGAGAGAGAACTTGACGTTGATCTGAGTATTAGCTTCGACGGGTACGCCATTCAGTTGGTAGGGCTTGTAGCGCCACTGTTTTACAGCGTCCATAGCCGATGGGACCAGTAAGGAGGGACCGCTTAACGCATGCAGGCTTTGTACGCTTCCATCCTTCCCAATAACCACCTGCAATACCACCGTTCCCTGAACGCGCGCCTGCCGTGCAGCCTGCGGGTATTGCGGCGCTACCTGGCGTACCAGCAGACCCTGCGCGACTCCCGAGGAAAGCTTCTGTGGTCCGGCGGATGCCGGCGGTGGCGCAGTAGCCGCGGGCGGTGGGGCGTTGGCGGGGGGTTGGAGGGCTGCGGTGGTGGTGGGCTGTGGCGCGGCTGCCCCGGGCGGCCGGTCGGTGGTGGTGGACACAGCAACCGGAATGTTCTTGACGATATTCTCCGCGCCGTTCGGGGCCACTACCGGGGGCGCAGCCTCTTCCTTTTTGGCGGTAGCGGTGTTGCTAGGGGCCGCCGCAGGCGGAGTCAAGGCTGTATTATTGTTGCCCTGTTTGGGGGCTGTGATACTCGCCAGCATCTTGGCAAATGAGTTCTGGTCTTGCGGCTTGCCCTGATCTTTCGGCTTGGAAGCGGCGTTCTGGTCCTGCGGCTTGGACGGTTTCGCAGCCTCCGTCTTCGGGCTGGAAGGTTGCGCGGCCGAAGCGGACTTTTCCGTGGTCTGGTTCGGCGGACTGGAAGCTTGTGCCGCAGAAATCGCAGAACCTGCAGAATCAGTGGGCATTGCAGATTGAGCGGACCCGTTGTTCTGGAGATTATTACCGGGTGCCTGGTCAGGAACCTTCTCGGTGGCTTGGACCGTACTAACACCGGCATGGTTCCTGCGCAACCTCCAAACCGCGGCTCCCAGCACAACAACCAGCAGCAGGGCAACACACACCAGGACGGCAGGAGTGGCCAGCAACTTCCGCCAGTTTCCGCCCCAAAGCTCCTCAGCCTTCGTGTTGATACGGTAAGCCATTCCCGGAGTGCCGCTGGTTTCGCCCGGAGCCTCCACGGTCGGGGGAGGCTCAACGGGTGGGGTGGGAAGCTCAACTGGCTCACTGACAGGTTCCACTACCGCGGCCGGCAGCGCGTGCTCCTCTTTGGTTATTGGTTCAGTCTCTTCATCCGCTGGCGAGGCCGTCCGCGGGCGCTTGCGCCGAAGCTTGTCGAGCAGCTCTGTGAATCCTGCCTCTTCTTGCCTCGTTTCGGAGGAGGCCTCGGTTTCGGTCGGTAGAGGCTCCGCCAGCGCGGCAGGCTCGTCAACCCTGGTTTTTGCCATCCGGGATGGCGGTATCTTCTCCGCAGGTTTCTCCGGTTCCGGCGGGACCTCCACAGCCGGCGGTTTCGCCGCTACCCACAGGTTGGGCTCCAGGTTGGCGATAAAGTCATCGAGGTGCGGAAATCCGTCGCGAAGGGCCTGCAGAGCCTCAACATCTTCAGGTTCCTGCAAGGCCTCCGCCCACGCGACCCACTGCTCGGCTTCCGGGCCAGGCAGAGTTTGTGGCGCTACGTGCAATCCGGCTTGGGAGCGTAATTCGTTGATGGCCCGCTCGCGTAGTTGATTCAGCTCATTCAGGCGATGTGCCCGGCGGTGCACAATCGCGCCCTGCTCCAGCTCGGTTGCCAGCGCCAACAGGCGGGTGCACAACTGCTCTAAAGCCCTGGCCTCTACAACCTCTTGGACCTGCGCCACCAGTGCGTCAAGTTCTTTCCGGGTCTGCCATGAGGCCTCGGGCAGCTCCGACCATACCGACTCACGCACCACGCGAGCATATTCTGCGGCCCTCTTGAGATACCCAGTGACTTCTGCGAGCTCGACTGGATTGGCGGCCCCGAGCAGGCTCAGGCTCTCACGCATGCCCGCCAGCGAATCGTCAAGCGACGCAAGGGCAGTTGCCAAGACCGCGGCCCCAGGTTGCAATGCCTGAATCCCGCTCGACGCAGCGCCCCCATGCGGGTGGCTATGAGGTGCCTTCTCGGTCAGCCGGGGGTCCACAACCTTTACGTATCTCGGATCGAAACCACCCCTGCTGGCTACACTGGGCTCGGACGACGCCGACGATTCGTCAAACCTTCTTTGCTCCGGCCGGGACTGCACTCTCGGCGTTTCTTCGTCCCTGTCCGGTTCCAGCAGAGTCCCCACCGCCGGCGATTCCGCGGCTATCCACATGTTGGGTTCCAGGTTGGCGACGAAATCATCGAGGTATGGAAACCCATGGCGGAGCGCCTGCAGAGATTCAGCGTCTTCAGGCTCCTGCAAACTGCACGCCCACTCGATCCATTGGCCGGCTTGCGGACCCGTCAGGGTCGGTGGCGCTCCCTTCAAACCGGCCTGGTTACGTAATTCCTCGATGGCCTGGGAACGCAGCCCATTCAGCTCATTTACCCGGTTTGCCCGGCGGTGGACAATGTGCCCGCGCTCCAACTCCGTCGCCAGGGCGAGCAGACGCGAGCGCAATTGCTCCAGCGCCCTCGCATCTAGAATCTTCTGGATTTCCGCAATGAGGTGGTCAAGCTCTTCGCGGCTGTGCCATGAGGCTTCGGGCAGCTCCGACCACACCAACTCCCGCACGATGCCGGCAGAGTTGGCGGCCCTCCTGAGCTGATCGGTGACGTCGGCGACCTCGACGGGTTTGGCCGCCCTGAGCTTCCCGAGGCTCTCCCGCAGGCCAGCCAAAGACTTGTCGAGCGACGCAAGGTCGGAAGCGCAAAATAAACCCATATGCTCCTGAGCCGGATTCCCGCCCCGGCTCGCCGTCGCCCAATACTATACTCCACTTCGGCGCTTAGGCAAAGTGGCACCCCTATGCCAGCCGGGAAGGGGGAACCAAGAGAGTAATCAAGAGAGTAACCGAGGCCCAGCTCATAAATCCTCTTACAGGAGCGCGCCGCATCGGCATGGGGCTGAAAAAGTCCATAGCTTTGCGTCGTTCGGGCAGTGCGGGCCTTCAGAGACTGTGTCGCAACCGGCAATGCCGTGTGCGGCGGAGCTGCACCATAAAGGGTAGCCGAACCCGCGGCGCAGCTGCGACATTTGTGTTATAGGCGCCGACGTGAGCCCGCGCTTAAGTGGGAAAACGATCGAGCCGCGTAGCGGTGAACACAGCTACTGCACAGACCCGTAGGGACGCGAAGCTGGGATACCGGCTATCCCATTATTTCTTCGGCTGTGGCTGGGACGCCGGCTCGCTCGTGGGAGGAACGACGCCCTTCAGCCGCATGTAGGTAACGAGATTGCCGTAGTGTTCCATATTGTGCATGTTGTTGACCGTCAGCACGCCTAGCCTCGGTGCGTCGAAATCGAAGAGCTTTACCATTTGAGTAGCAGACGCATCCGTCATGCCGTTGTAGGTGGGGACAACCACTATCCGTTTGACACGGCGAGACGTCGAAATTAGGGTGACAATAGGCGACCTAAGGAGACAATTGCCTATGACCGGAATTCAGTTCGTAACCGATGAGAAAGGCCGCAAGGTGGCCGTCCAAATCGACCTGAAAAGATACGGCGCGATGTTAGAGGATTTTTGGGACGGGCTGATTTCGGAATCGCGCCGCAAGGAAAAGGGAATTCCCTACGAGCAGTACCGTGCGAACCGCCTGAGGCGCAATCGCTCACGTGCTTAAGTACTCTCTGGAAATCAGACAGTCGGCGCAAAATTGGATGCGCTGGACGATGCTCTGTTTGCCAGGATAGATCGTAGGATTCTGGCACTGGCCGATAACCCACGACCCGCAGGATGCAAAAATCTGAAAGGCTACAAAGATCAGTGGCGCATCAGGGTAGGTGCTGGCGCGCGGTGTACATCATCGACGACGCGGTGAAACTCATCAGTGTCATGCGCATTGCACACCGGCGCGAGGTATACGAGCGATAAGTGCGGGGCACGGTAGTTCTCATTGACGATGACCCTGCAACTGTCCCGCCCTAAGAACACTCCCACCCAAGCAAAACCGGCTTGGGTGGGGCACCTGGCCGGGCATTCGCGCCTTCTGCTCGGGAATCCTTACGGATGGCTAGGTGCGCCCCTGCCCTCGCCCGACGGGAAGCGTATTGCTTACACGTACAGCGCTTTCGAATCCACCGTCACGCTGCTCGAGCATTTCTAATTGCCGCAGTTTGGGCGCTACGCAGACACCTCGATTGGTCTTCATCGAGCGGAAATCGTGCCCCGAGTTAGGGACGTACCATCGCCGTTATACAAGCGACCTCAACTGGCGAATGACGGACACCCGGAAGTTCGTCTGTTCGGAGTCACCTGGACGAAAAACGCCCTACCCTTTCTTGTGACCTACGGCGTGTCGTCTGTTCTCAGTCGGCGGTTTGCCGACAACCCGTCAAACTGGATCAATTCCTAGTAGCCGACCATCCACGAACCGACTACGACCAGATCACAGTGCGATCAATGCTGGCGATAGTCGTCCGTCCCGTGAGCGCCATAAAGCGTGGA
>DATFYK010000048.1:0-2938 GCA_035315085.1 Occallatibacter sp. | reverse complement strand
AGATTGACAACCAGGCGCTGCAGCTTGTCGCCAACCGCCCTGTCTCGTTCCGCCTCTACAGTTCTCTCACGCGCGCGGACGACAAGCTTGGCGACGTGCTCGAATTCTCCGCCGGCGACGCCGACCTCCACGTGCACGCCCCGCTGCACGCCGTCATCCGCGTCGGCAAGAAGGCCGAGGAGCGGCTCATCCCGGTGAAGCTGGGCGCGCGGCTGACGGAAATCGGCACGCTCGAAACGTGGTGCGAATCGAAGATCGGCGACAACCGCTGGCGGCTCCAGTTCGAGCTGCGCAAACAGGCTGCCGTCGAGCCCGCTGAACGCAAAGCCGCGGCCGTCGTCGGCGAGCAGGCTCTAAAATCATCGCTCGAGCTGATCGCGGCGGTATTCTCGGCCACCGCGAAATCGCCCATCGCTCCGGAGGAAGTCCCCGCCAGGCTCGAACAGACCATGGGGCTGGGGAAGAACAGTTGGCCGCTCTCCGCCATCCGCCAACTGGCCGACGCGTTTCTGGCGGCAGCCGACGGCCGCAAGAAGAGTCCGGCTTACGAGATTCGCTGGCTCAACCTGTGCGGCTTCTGCCTGCGCCCCGGCTTTGGCTATCCCGGCGACGGTTTCCGCCTCGAGCAGGCGCGCCGCATCTACGCCGGCGGCCTCACCCACGGCAACCAGGTGCAATGCGAAGTCGAGTGGTGGATCTTCTGGGGACGCCTGGCCGGCGGCCTCAACCGCAACCAGCAGACCGATGTTTACCAGCGACTCTCCGGCTTCCTGCTGCCGCGTGGCAGCAAGAAACCGCCGCGCATCAATGCGGCCCTGCTGCGTGAAATGTGGCGCACGGTTTCGAGCTTGGAACTGCTGCCCGTGGGCGCCAAAACCGAGCTAGGTGAGACGCTCCTCAAGCGCGTCAATCTCGGCGATTTCAAGGAGAGCGAGCTATGGTGCCTCTCACGCCTGGCCGCCCGCAAGCTTTTCTATGGCCCGAGCAACCTGGTGATCCCGCCGGCGGCGGTCGCTCGCTGGGTGGAAGCGCTGCTCAACAATCCTAGCGCCGGCGACGCTTTGGCCGCGATGGCCCGCCGCACCGACGATCCCATGCGCGATCTACCCTTAGCCACGCGCGAGGGAGTCAAGCGCAAGCTACAGACCCTGCCCCACGCTGCCCGGCTGGCGGCCGTTCTGGAAGGTGAAGAAGACGACAGCGCTCTGGGCCGCATCTTCGGCGAGGAACTGCCGTCGGGGCTGGTGCTGGAGACGGGTGGCCGCCCGTGGCAAAAGTCGTTTTGACGCCAAACCGCAACGCGGAATCAATAGGTTACAGGCCGTTTTTCCGGGGATTTGGACTTCTACCACGGGCTGCTGGGGCTGCTACGTAACGCATCAGAACCTCTGCCGATTGGCGCGGCGGATTCGTCGAACAGATCGCAAGGAGGCTTTCTTGCCGTTTGCGCCGATGGGGCTGGATCTCCAGATTTCGAATTCCTCCGCCAGGGCGACAACCCCTCGCAAAGACAGCTCCCAGACGGAGAGAATGTAACCCGCAGGACCAAAGGATGGCGGCTGGGGGTATACTGAACAGAATCCGCGAATCCACAATGGAAATAAGTGAATGCTCAACTCGTTTACTGTTGCTGGCTTCCTGGCCGCGGGCGTTATTGCGTTGCTGGGAATCTATTTCTATTTGAGCTTAGGGCGTCGTGAAACGCTAACGCCGCCTAATTCGAGGCCGCCGGATCAAGGCAACTCTCGAATCTCTGAACCACCTGCCGCGACGGAGCCGGAGCAGATACCATCTGAACCAATCAGACCATATGCCAAACCAAAGATACTGCTCATCGATCTAGACGCGGAGGCGTGCCCGGCCCTCACTGAAGTTGGCTATGCCGCGGTTGAAGGCAGTTTCGGCAGGTATACAAAGTTCCCCCTGGAGAGGGCTTCTGTCAAGTGGTCGGGAACGCTCGGCTCCCCGGCCTGATGGAGCAGGAGATAGTTGTCGCCGAAGTCGATATCCCCGAACCGTTACCACAGTTGTCCTCACCGCCGGACCCGGTATCCGCACCGGGCTGGTGGACAAAGCAGACTGATGGAGTCGTTGACCCTCGCCCGACCACCATGAACTCCATCAGCCGTTATACCCAACGAATGCTGGCACACGGTGGGCTTGTCATCGTCTTTGCGACGCCTAAGGTATCCCATGAGTATCTCTGGGCCCACAAGGAACGCGGCGGCCTCATTTCTGACTCTCGGGAGCAGGCGACATTAAGCAATTGGTCACTCTTGCCCTTCCTGGACCAGCGCCTCGAGATCAGCCTGGATTTTGGCGAGGAGATAAGTGTGGCTGATGGGAAATCGCCACTTCTCGACCTCCTCCGGAGATTCAAGGCCGAAATGCGGTTTCATTGTACGATTGCGCCAAGGTATGGAAAAGAACCCTGGTGGGTGCCACTCGCGTGCAACAAGTATGGAGCGGTCGTCGCAGGTGCGGTCGTCATGGACGCCGCCAGGATTCTTATCTTTCCTCGGCTGGTTGATCAAGTTGGCTTCCTGCGTGAACTATTTCAAAATGTGCTGCCCGAAATATTTCCGCACTTGTTTCGGCACCATGTCGGGCTAGGATGGGTGCGGGACCCGCAGTACGAGTTACCCAAAGTTGTTGGTCTGCTGCGACAAATTGCGGACGTCGAGGTGGCCGCTCGGGAAAAAACGGAAACGTTGAACCAAGCGATTGCTGCTGAACGGGCCTCAATGGGATTTCAGCACGACCTTCTGCGTCAAACTGGGGCTCAACTGGTTGCCGCGGTAAAGAGAGCCCTTGGCGTCATTGGGTTCCAGTCCGTTTTGGATTCTGACGAATTGGTGTCGGCGGGGCGCAGGAGGGAGGACCTTCAGATACATGATCGCTCACCGGTTCTACTGGTGGAAATTAAGGGAATCGCCGG
>DATFYK010000047.1:0-2660 GCA_035315085.1 Occallatibacter sp. | reverse complement strand
TGGTGGCGGGCCTGGAACTGATCATCGCCAACTTCGTCGAACCCTGGCTCTACGGCGCCCGCGTGGGAATCTCTTCCCTGGCGCTGCTGGTGTCGGCCGTCTTTTGGACCGTTCTTTGGGGGCCGGCGGGGCTGATCCTGTCTACGCCCCTGACGGTGTGCCTCGTGGTTCTGGGGCGCTACGTTCCGCAGCTCTCATTTCTGCATACCGTGCTGGGAGATGAACCGGTTCTCGCGGCCGAAGCGCAGATCTACCAGCGGTTACTCGCCATGGACCAGGTGGAAGCGCATACTATTGTCGGCGAGTCCTTTAGGGGCAAGCCCCTGGTGGAGCTGTACGACTCGGTGCTCATCCCGGCTTTGAGCATGGCCGAACAGGACCGGCACAAAGGAGCGCTTGACACAGCCAGGGAAGAGTTTCTCTTCCTGAGCATCAATGAGATGATCGTCGAGTTTTCCGAGTATCAACCGGAGGGCAGCTCCAGCGGGGAAGAGCGCCCGACCGCCAGGATACTCTGTCTCCCGGCTTATGATCGGGCCGACGAGGTGACGGCCGCCATGCTGGCCCAACTCCTGGAGCAAAAGGGATTCCCGACTCTGTCCTTGCCCATCGTCGGGTCCTCACCCGACGACTGGCTGGCATTGCTGCAAGCCGGGGGGAACGACATAGTCTGCATCTCGGCGTTGCCGCCCTACGCGTTCGCGCCGGCGCGGGCCATGTTCAAGCAGATCCGGGCACGGTTTCCGGAACTCAAAGTGGTGGTCTGCGTTTGGGGATTCAGCGGCGACACGGACAGAGCCAAGGCTCGTTTCGAGCGAGTGCAACCCGATCGCTTTTCCACCAGCCTCGCGGAGGCCATGGAACATGTTCAGGAACTCGTAGGTTCCAAGGCGGAGGCGACACCGATGGTCGCGTGAGCGGGCCAGGTGGAACTGTGGGGCAGGGTTGCAGGGGTACCCTCTGGGTCCGGCGGGTTGGTAACCCGCCCGAACCGCTTGTAGACAGCCCGACCAGCGCCGGTTGAAAACCGGCGCGCAGGATACAATCCTGCCCCACAAAAGCGGCAGCGCTTGCGGACCAGCGGTGTAGGGGCGCATGCCCGGCCCGAATCGCGATGGGTTTGGCCCCAAATCTGCTTCAGTAAAGGTCTAACAGAGGAAAGGAATTGAGATGAACCAAAGCACGAAGGATCAAATCGAAGGCGCGATTCATGAAGCGAAGGGCAAAGTCAAGGAGACGGCCGGGCAAGTTCTCGGCAACCCCGACTTAGAGCTTGAAGGCATAGCCGAGAATTTCGGTGGTAAGGTCCAGAAGAAAGTGGGCCAGATTGAACAAGTGTTCGAGAACTAGACTATGCGATGGATTTTAGTAGTGTCGATGGCAGCGGCTTCGGCGACTTACGGTTTGGCGGCAACCGACGCGCAGTGCACTGAAATCTTGCAGCACGCGCTGGACGCCGGCAATCCGGAGACTCGGCAACAGGCGGTTTCCGCGTTGAGCCTGGCGTCCGGAAGCGGGCCGTTATTCGACCAGCTTGAGCGGATGTTGCAGGACAAAGATGTCCAGGTGCGGCAAGCCGTGGTGGCCAGCCTGGCGGACGTGAAGAGTGAGCGCGGCACGGCAGCGCTAAAGAAGGCCCTGGAGGACCCCGTGGCGGAAGTGAGCTTCGCCGCGGCCAAAGCACTGTGGGCGCGCCATGACCCCGTTGGCCGGGACGCGCTGCTGTCGATTCTGGCCAAGGAAAGCAAGACCTCATCCAACTTCTTCTCCAAACAGAAACGCGAGGGCCTGCGCATGATGCACACGCCGCGCACCACGCTCCTGTTCGCCGCCGAGCAGGGTATTGGTTTCGTTCCATTGCCTGGATTGGGCGAGGGCGTTGCTTCCATGCAAGGGATCCTCGCGAGCTCGGGAGTCCCGGGACGCGCATCGGCGGCTTTACTGCTGGGTGCCGACAGGGACGCTGCCACCGTTGATGCGCTCCGGGATGCGCTCACCGACAAGGATTCGTCCGTTCGGGCGGCCGCCGTGCATTCCATCAGTCTGCGCAACGACCCTGCTCTGAAGAAAGAACTGGAACCGCTGCTGCAGGACGCCAAAGAGTCCGTGCGCCTGCGGGCAGCCGCGGGTTACCTGAGGTTGTCGGCGATTGAGGCCGGCAGAGTGAAATAGAAAGTCGCGCCCTCGCCGGGCATCGATTCCAGCCACAAGCGACCGCCATGCCGCTCGATGGCTTTCTTGCAAAACGCGAGGCCCAGTCCATTCCCGGGATGTTCTTTCCCGTGCAAGCGCTTAAAGACGCCGAAGATACGGTCCTGGAATGCGGGCTCTATACCGGGACCGTTGTCTGCGACTGAGATTACCCAATCGAGATCCACCCGTCTGGATGAAATGTGAACGCGCGGAGAAGGCGCACCGCAGTATTCGATAGCATTTCTGATCAGATGGTGCAGCACCTTGGTCAGTATTTCGAAGTCTCCCGTCGCCACCGGCAGAGGGTCGTGCGTAACGCTGGCGCTCCGTTTCGCGATCAGCTTGTCCGTCGAGAGGAGCGCCTGGCGAAGGACCGCCTCCATATCCGTCGGGGAGAACTGCCGGTCGCCGGCGCCAGTGGCCCAGTAGTCCACCACGTCGGCGAGCAGCGACTGCATTCTGGCCGC
>DATFYK010000046.1:0-28517 GCA_035315085.1 Occallatibacter sp. | reverse complement strand
AAGGTTCCCGTGATGGCCGGCCGGGGCAGGCTCTTCGACCGCGAAAAACGGCTGATCGTGGACAACTACCCGTCGGTCTCCTGCTTCCTGGTCCGCGAGCAGAATCGCAGCGTGGACGCCGACCTGCCGCTGATCGCCCGCGGGTTGAACGTGGACCTGGAGCAATTGCGCGCCATTCTGCGCCGCTACCGCACCCGGCCAATTTACGAGCCCATCCCCATCAAGAAGGACATCACTTCCGACGAGCAGGCCTTCATCGAGGCCCACCGCAACGAGTTGCCCGAACTGGAGACCATCGACGAGGAACGGCGTCTCTATCCCCGCGACGGCTTTGCCGCCCACCTCATCGGCTACGTCGGCGAAATCAGCGCGGAGGAACTCAGCCAGTCTCGCTTTGCCGCCTATGAGCCGGGCGACGTGGTGGGCAAGGGGGGCGTCGAGGAAACCTACGACGAGGTTCTGCGCGGCCAGGATGGCTCCCGAGATGTGATTGTGGACAGCCACGGCCGTGAGGTGGGCTACCTGAAAACTCAGCATGCCATCGCCGGACAGGACCTCAAGCTGACCATCGACATCGACATCCAGCGCGCCGCCGAGCTGGCCCTGGGCGACCGCAGCGGCGCCGTGGTAGCCATGGACCCGCGCAACGGCGAGATTCTGGCCATGGTCTCCCACCCCAGCTACGACCCCAACGCCTTCGCCGTGCGCATCAACCGCGTCGACTGGAACCAGCTTGTCAACGATCCCAACCACCCGCTGATGAACAAGGCTATTCAGGCGCAACTGGCTCCGGGGTCGACCTTCAAGATTCTCATGTCCGTCGCCGGACTAGAGGAAGGAGTCGCGCTGAATATGCACGTCTTCTGCAACGGCGGCGCTTACTTCTACGGCCAGTTCCACGCCTGTGACCATCACCACGGCGATGTGGACATCGAGCGCGCCATTCCCTGGTCCTGCGACACCTTCTATTACACGCTGGCCGACAAGCTGGGCATCGACACCATCGCCCGATACGCTCATAGCGTGGGCCTGGGCCAGCGCACCGGCGTCGATCTGCCCAACGAGGCCGCAGGCATCGTCCCATCCTCGGAGTGGAAGCTGAAGAACTACCATGAGAAGTGGTATGCGGGCGAAACTGTCTCAGTGGGCATCGGCCAGGGTCCGGTCACGGTAACCCCCATCCAGTTGGCTCGGATGATCGCTGGCATCGCATCGGGCGGGCATTTTGTCCGGCCCCACGTAGTGGACACCAGCCAGCTCCCCGCCCAATTCCTGCGGGCGCTGGCTGACAGTTTTCCCGGTTCCAGCGAGGCCACCATCCCGCTCGATCCGGCCAACTGGGAGATCATCACCAACGGCATGGCCGAGGCCACGTCGCCCGGCGTCTACAACACGGCCTACGCCTCGCATCTTGACGGGATCGACTTTGCAGGCAAAACCGGCACCGCGCAGGTGGCCAGCCACGAGGCCATCAAGCGCCTGGGCGGCGGCAAGGAATTCCTGCCTAACGGCTGGTTTGTCGGCGTGATCCCGCGCAGAAACCCGGAGTTCGTGGTCGCGGTGCTGTGGGAGCACGGTGACTGGGGCTCAAACGCGGCCAGACTCGCCGCCCAGGTGGCCACCGTCTACGTGAACAAGAAGCGGACGCAGGACAAGAACGTCGTAGCGCAGGCGGGGGCGGCCGAGCCAGTCGAGATGGGCGCCATGTGGTCAGGGCCCGCGCAACCGGGGCGGAAGCAGAGCGAGGGCGGCATCCACGCCGGACATTTTTGGGTCGATCCAGCCCCGGCGGTCGGAACCAAGGCCCTGGCCGCCGGCCAGCTCCCCGGGCCCGCCTGGTTGCCAGCTTGGCTTCTGGTCTCGCCCTTCCGCATTGAGGAAAGGCTGCCCCGATGAGGCGTTTTCTGAGCTTTCGGGACTTCGACTGGACGCTGCTGGGCATGGTGCTCCTGCTGTGCACCGTTTCGGTCCTTGAGATCTACTCGGCCACGCTGCACACCAAGTACATAGGCTCCCACACCAAGCAGTTGTTTTGGATAGCCGGCGGTCTGGCGGCCATGTTCCTCTTCTCCAAAATCGATTATCACCGCCTGCTGGACTGGATTCCCTGGGTCTATGGAGCCAGTCTGCTGGCGCTGGTGGCTGTGAAGCTGGTGGGACACAAGGTGCTGGGCGCAAAGCGCTGGATCAGTATCGGCCCTGTTCACTTTCAGCCCTCGGAGTGGGTCAAGCTGATTCTGATTCTGATTGTGGCACGGTACTTTGCCAATCTGGGCGGGCGCAGCCTTACCTGGAAAGACATTCTCAAAGCTCTTGTGCTGGTCGGCATTCCCATGGCTTTGGTGCTGGTCCAACCCGACCTGGGAACCACGCTCACCTACACACCGATCCTGGTCGCCGGCCTCTTTCTGGGCGGCATTAACCTTCGCCAGACGCTGGTTCTGCTCGCCGCAGGCGCCGTGCTGGCGGCCGGCGCCTGGAGCAGCGGCAAGTTGCTCAAGCCCTATCAAAAGGCCCGGCTGACCAGCTTCATCAACCCCGACAACGACCCCAGGGGCACAGGCTATCAACTCCTGCAATCCAAGATCGCGGTCGGCTCCGGCGGGGTGTGGGGCAAAGGCGTGGCCAAAGGCACACAAACCCAGGGCGACTTCCTGCCCATCCCCCACGCCGACTTCATCTTTGCCGCTTTCGGCGAGGAGCACGGTTTCGTCGGCGCGCTTTTTGTGCTGCTGTTATACTTTCTCATATTGATGCGTTTGATTCAGAACGCACAAACAGCCGCGGACCTGTCCGGATCCCTGATTATTATGGGGATAGTGGCTGTGTTGATCTTTCAGATTGCGGTCAACGTGGGTATGGTCATTGGCTTTATGCCGGTCACCGGAATTCCTTTACCGTTAATGAGTTACGGCGGATCTTCGGTGTTGTTTACGTTCCTGGCGCTGGGCGTGGCGATGAATGTCCGCATGCGCCGGTTCGTCAACTGAGCGTCGCGGGGTGGCATGTAGCCCCGGACTGAGTTTCACAAGTTTAGGCTCTTGTGTTCCCGGGAACTGTCCGGGGCGCAAGAGAAAGAATGAAGCATTTAGCCGGCCAGGTCCGGATGGATCTCGAGCCCGGCAGGATAAGGGTTCATGAGCACGCAGAGACGGGAAAGCCGTTGGCAGCGTATAAGTTGCACGCAAAGCGCGGGAGCATCGGGGCAGGTTAATCTGGCTCCGGCCGCGCGGCACGGCCGTGCATGCGCCAACGGTGGAACGGCCCCGCCGGCAACGCCGACTAGGTTGGCCACAAACTCTCTGCAATTGGATCACCGCACCACACAGCTCGTTCGGTTTGTCCGGATTGTCCATAAGGACATCCGCCACAGTTCGCGCAGTTCGCCGCCCCCTGGGGCAGGCAGCCGCGCGGCAACCGGCACACCAGCGACTCGAAGGTCATCCCTCCCGCACATCCCCTTCCCTCCCGGGTTCGCGCGTCTCCATCCAACCTTGCCGCAGATCCCAGCAGGCCAATGCCGCTGGACGGAAAGGTACGATGGCAAAAGAGATTTGCATCTCCAGCACGCCGCATGAAACGCGGCTTGCGATTCTTGAAGACGATCAACTCGCGGAAATCTACTACGAACGCGAAAACGAGTACACCCTGGCCGGCTCGGTATACAACGGTCGCGTTACCCGCGTGCTGCCTGGCATGCAGTCCGCCTTTGTGGACGTGGGACTGGAGCGCGACGCCTTCCTGTATGTAACCGACTTCCTGGAGCTGGAAGACCAGGAAGAGACCGACGAGTTGGAAAGAGCCGCGGCCAACGGCGGCAACCAGCCTCCCCGCGAGATCCGGCATAGTCCCGCACCAGACAGCAGTGGCGGTCGCAGCGAAACACGCTTCCCACGCTCCGGCCAAAAAGCCGATCAAGGATCCGAGCAAAAGCAGGAACCACGGCCGGAACGTCCCGCAAGAAGCCGCCGTCTATCGGTCGAAGCCATACCCGAGGCCGGCGACGCCGCCGTGGCCGCTCCCGAATCCTCGTTCATTTCCGGCCCATCCAGCAGCGCCGAGGATGATTCCACCGAACCAGGCGCAAAGCGCTGGCGTGGACGCCGCCGCCGTCGCGGTGGCCGTGGTCTCGCAGGTCCGCCTGAAGGCAAGGCCGAGTCAGAAGAGTCCACGGAGATTTATCCCCAGACACCGGCGGAAACTGAGGTGGCCCCGGTGATTAACGCCGAAGCCGGGGTCCCCAGCGATAGGTCTTCATCGCTGGGGTGGTCAGCCGGGGTCCCCAGCGATGCCCCACCACGTCGGGGAGCTGCCTCCGCACCCCCCGCAGGTCATGCGCCGGCGCCTTTCGTTCTGCCCGGCGAGTCGCTCTCGAAGTACGGCAGTGCGGCGGCCGACGATGCTCCCCAATCCCCGCCCACCGCGCCGGCTCGCCCGGCCAGCACCTCCAGGCCTTCGACGCTGATCGAAGCGCCCCTCCAGTGGGACGGCAGCGGACTGCTGCCCGGTGAGTCGCTCTCCAAGCATCGCGCCCGCCGCTCCGAGCCCGCTGTTGAATTCGAGTCCGCCAACGCGGTCCAGGACAACGGCGCCGCTCCCGACGAGATTGAAGAGGAAGGCCTCGTTTCGGAGCGGATCGAGCCCAGCCCCGCGTCCGCAGCTAAGCCAGAGGCTGAAGCGACGCCGGAAGGGCTTGTTCCCGAAGCCGCGGAAGAGCGTCTGGCCAGGGAAGAATCCATCGAAGATGTCCAGTTTGAGGAATCCACCGAATCTGCGCCAGAATCTCCCGCAGCCAAGGCGAAGGTCTATGAAGTCGAGCCAGTAATCGAAGAGCCATCGGCGGATGAGCAATTGGCAGACCCGGTGATCAGGCAGGATGAAACTCCAGCCGGCCTGAGTTCGGACAAGCCTGCCGCTACTGATCCCGCGGGGACCGAAACGGAGCCGCCGGACACCGGGGTCCCCGATGATGCCTCCGCGGCCCACCGCGTGGACCCCATGCCGCCTGCCGGTTTTAAGCTCCCCTTCGGACTTGGCGGCAAGAAGAAGAAGGAAGAAGCTCCGGCGAAACCGGCTTCCGCAGCCCCGGTCTCGGACTTTGCCCCCGGCAGCGGCCTCCTCGAGGAAGAGGTCATCGAGGGGGAGGAGTTTGACGCTCCCCGCCATCCTCATCGCCACGGCAAAGCCGAAGATCACGACCTGGACGACTTTGAAGAGGAAACGCTGCCCAATCAGCTTCGCACCGGCGACCTGGGCGAGATGCTTCAGGAGGCACACCTCGATCACCGCATCCAGTTGAACTTTGACGGCAAGACCGGCGAGGACGAGGACGGCTTCGACGAAGACGAGGACGAGACCGCAGCCGAAGGTCAACCCGCAGCCGGCGAAGGCCAGGTCCAGCAGCGCCGCGACCGCACCGGCAGGGCACGCCGTGGCCGTGGAGCGCCAGGTGGCCCCGGCAAAGGCCGCATATCCTCGCGCCGCTCCGCACAGATGTCCGACTTGCCCATCATCAGCGACCTTCTCAAGCCGGGCCAGGAGATTCTGGTCCAGATCGCCAAGGAGCCCATCGCTAAGAAGGGCGCCCGCATCACATCGCACATCGCCCTTCCCGGCCGCTTCCTGGTCTTCATGCCCACCGTGAGCCACATCGGCGTGAGCCGCAAGATCGCCTCCGACGAGGAGCGCCAGCGCCTCAAGCGGATTTTGGTCCACGAGCGCGGCGAGACCTCGGGCGGCTTTATCGTCCGCACCGCCGCCGAAGGCGCCTCCGAAGAAGAACTCCGCGCCGATCTCCGCATGCTCATCAATCTGTGGAACGAGATCAAGCAGCGCTCCGAGAGCTCCAAGTCCCCTGCGCTCATCTATCACGATCTGTCGCTCATCGAGCGGATTCTGCGCGACCAGGTCAGCTCCAATTTCTCCCACATCTGGGTCGATTCGGAAGCCGACTACGAGCGCATCGTGCGCTTCCTCAACCGCTTCTCGCCCACCCTGGTCCGCCGCGTCAAGCTCTACACCAAGGAGACCCCGCTCTTCGAGCACTTCGGCATTCAGGACGAAATCTCCAAGGCCCTGCGCTCCAAGGTCTGGCTCAAGAGCGGCGGCTCCATCGTCATCAACCAGACCGAGGCGCTGGTGGCCATCGACATCAACACCGGCAAGTACGTGGGCAAGTCAGCCCGCCTTGAAGACACCATCGTCAAGACCAACCTCGACGCCGTGCCCGAGATCGTGCGCCAGATTCGCCTCCGCGACTTGGGCGGCATCATCGTCATCGACTTCATCGACATGGATGACCGCAAGAACCGCTTCAAGGTCCTGGCCGCTCTCGAAGAAGCCCTCAAATCCGACCGCGCCCCCACCAAGGTTCTCCAGTTCAACGATTTTGGCCTGGTGGCTATCACGCGCAAGCGCGTCAAACAATCTTTAGAGCGGACCCTCAGCGTCCCCTGCCCCACCTGCCAGGCCACCGGCATGGTGAAGAGCCCAACAACGGTCTGCAACGAGATCTACACCGAGCTGCGCAAGATGCGGAAGCACTTCGAGGGCGCCGACGTTCTGCTGCGCGTGAATCCGGAGACAGTAAAGGTCCTCAAATCCAACAACGCCAGTTGGCTCACCGAATTCGAGGAACTGATCGGCAAGAACATCCTCATCAAGAGCGACCCCACGCTCCACCCCGAGCAGTTCGACATCCAGGGCTGAGCGCGCAACCCGCAACCAACATCAAGGCCGGAGCACCCGCTCCGGCCTTCGCTGTCTCTACGCTCACCGCGCAACCTTCCGCCGAAATTCGTGTCTAATCCATTGCCCAGAGTTCGATTCCCCAGGGCGCAACAACACAATTCGATCATCGAGGTCCCGACATGTCATCTCACGGTTGGATGTCGCTGAAGCGGCGTGTCAGTTTCCTTTGTGGCGCGGCAATTCTTGCGGTTGCTTCCACATGCGCCCAATCCACATCTTCCTCCACCCCATCCAGTTCCAGCACCCTCTCAATGGCTGAGTCGAGTTCCACGCGTTTCAGCTTGTGGCCGAAGACAGCCTCGACAACAGCGTGGCGTTGCCTTCGCTGGCGGACCTGCCCGCCGCCGGCGGGTCGGGCGCAGGCGCAGGCCAGTCAGAGCACGGCTGGAAGCACTCACTCTCCAACAACTATGCAATCGAGCTCGGCGCAGGCTTCAACGCCCCCATCGGCAACGACACGCCCTACATCACCTGGGGCGGCAACTTTACTGTCGGAGGCGGACTACACTTCTCCAAGCGCTTTTCCGCGCTGATCGAATACCAGTTGCTCGACAACAAGCTGCCTGGCGCCTTTGTCGCGACGGGTGGGGGTACCAGCGGCAACGCGCACATCTGGTCGTTCACGCTCGACCCTGTAATCGACCTGTTCCCCAAGAGCGTCAACAGCATTTACGTGACCGGCGGCGGCGGCTTCTATCGCAAGGTCACCAGTTTCACCGTTGATGTTTGCTGTGATTTTTACGGTGACGTTGTGCCTGAGCTGGCTAATCATTTTTCATCCAACCAGGGTGGCGCGAACGTCGGCCTAGGGTACACGCATCGGTTGGGCGGCGTCTACGGCGACGGCAAGATGAAGATCTTTGCCGAGGCCCGTTACCTCTACATCCACACCCCACCCATCACACAAGCGAATGACTTGGGAACCACAGAGCTGATTCCGGTGACCATCGGAATCCGCTATTGAATTCGCCGTTTCAGAAACATCGGCGGCTCTCGGGCAGCCTGCTTGCAGGGAGCCGCCTTATAAAATTCCCACCACCCGCAGCCGCACCAGCCCCCCGGCCAGCACGCCCAGCGGAGTAATCGCAACCAGCGCCAGCACATACCAGATGGGCTGCTTGCCGCGGGAATGCAGCGCGCTCAGCGCGGCGAGCGCCAGCACCACTATCCCCAGCGCCAGCACATGGACCAGCGGATTGGCCGCGGCGGCCCATGCGGTCACGTAGCCGCCCACCGCGGCCGCCAGAAACGAGTAGCCGAGGTTCACGAAGACGTAGCCCGGCTGCGGTTCTCCCTGCTCACCCACCCATCTCGGCATTAGGCGTGTCAGCAACGCCGTCAGCGCAACCACCAGCAAGGCCATGGTGGCAAAACCGGCCAGCAGCGCAAGAAATGCATGCAGGATTACCACGGCCTTCTATCTCCTTCCTGCTGCGTGCCCACCTCGCCCTTCTCGATCCGCTCCAGAAACGCCCGCGCCAGCTTTCGTTCTCCGGGATTGCTTTCACCATGGATCGAGCACAGGTCGAGGAACTCATCGCAGAGCGCGTTCCGCTCTTCCTGCTGAGCCAAAATCGTTTGCAAGGCCAGCGCCAGTTCGCGCAGCCGCGCCGCCTCCGGCCAGTCGTGGCCTCCGCCCTCCTCGCCCAGCAACTCGACGTCCGAAAACAGCCCTTTGCGTCCGCGCGCGCACTCGTCCAGGCAGGCCAGGAGTTGCTCCGCAAATACGCGGGCCAGCGTCTCCAACGCGCCGGGTTCCATTTCGTCGCGCGGGTCCATGAAACTCCTTACCGGCGTCATTGTTCCCTACCTGCCCCGCATGGCCGCATTCACATCGTCGGCGGTGTGCGGCAGGGCGGCGCTTGACATTGTGTAGACGCGGTCGTTCGCCATCGCCTCCGCTACTGAGATGGTTGCCGTATAACATCTGAAATAGCGCGCGGAGCAGCGGGTGACGTCGAGGTTGTCTCCCAGGCGGACCTGACCGTTCTCAGTGAATATCTTTGCGCTTGCCTGGGACAACCCGCTGCCGATTTGCCCGTTTCGCGGGACAGAGGAGACGGTTGGGGTATAGATGATGTGCGAAGAGATTGCACCCTGGTTCTCCAGCAAGTGCGGGGTGTACACGACGTAAGAGTCACCTAGCTGAAGAAGGAAGCCCTGCGAATTCCCTACCCGAAACAGAGGCAGGTTACCGAAGACCAGGGTGCCATCCGGCTTGGAACGATCGGGCTTGAACTGCTCAAGGGGCAAATCCGCGCGGCTCATCGTCGCCGAGCAGTCAATGGTTCCGTCGCGCATGCGCCCGGCGTCTCTGATGTACTTTGACTGAAAGAGGAGTTTGCGAAACCAGGCGGTCTCCGCCTCCGAACAGAAGGGGTAGGGCGATGCGTACAAGGCGGCCAGCAGGGCGCGCGACTCGCTGCTGAATGCATCCCCCTGCTCTGAGGCGAAGGTTGCGTCCCACAGCAGCTTGGCTTCAGCCACCCAGAGCGTAATAGCGCGTCCCAGCACAATGCCCACAACCGCAAAACACGCCGCCGCGACAGTTGTTGCCACCAGGGGCGAAAGAACGCGTTGCTTGAGTGTGCGCATCATCAATTTGCGGTCACGGACTCCAGCCGAATCACCTCAGAACAAAGCACACTGTAGTACTGGTACTCTTCTCCATCGGAGTAGACACGCACGATCTTTACGGTATTTCAGGAATCTCCAAGAACCGGGAGTAACCCCAACCGCAATCCATCTGTTCTATTCCTCCGCCGCTTTCAGCATCGCCGCCAGGCTGCGGTCCACGTCTTCTTTGGACGTGGCCCAGGACGAAACGCTGATCCGCATCGCGGTGAGCCTTTGCCATACAGTCGAGCCGCACCAGCAGGTTCCCTCGGCCTGCAGCCGTTCAATCGTTCGCAGCGTCTTCTCCGCCGAGCCGAAAGACACCAGCACCTGATTGATGACCACCTCGTTCAGCACCTGGTAGCCGGCGGCACGCAGCCCCTGCGCAAACCGGCGGGCATGGCTGGAGGTCCGCTCCACAATCTCCGCCATCCCCGACCGCCCCAGCGAGCGCAACCCGGCCCACAACTCCACCCCGCGCGCCCTCCGCGAAAGTTCCGGGTTGTAGTCCGACGGCTCGCGGTGTTCTCCCAGAGCCAGATACGACGCCTGAACGGACATCGCCGCCCGCAGATGATCCGGATCGCGCACCAGGGCTATGCCGCAGTCGTAGCCGATGTTGGGCCACTTGTGGGCGTCGGTGGCCCAGGAATCGGCCTGCTCGAAGCCCTTGGTCCAGCGATGGTATTCCGGCGAAGCCGCCGCCCACAGCCCGAAGGCCCCATCCACATGAATCCACGCGCCGGCTGCCCGCGCCGCAGGGCAGATGGCGGGCGCGGGATCGAAGGCGCCGGTGTTCACATTGCCCGCCTGCAAACAGAGGATGGTCCGGGCGTCCAGATGGGGCAGGGCATCGGCCCTCATCCGTCCCTGGCCGTCCACGGGCACGCGGATCACCCGGTTCCGGCCCAGGCCCAACAGGCTAAACGACTTGAACACTGAGGCATGAGCCTCTTCGCCCACCACCACGGTAATCGGCGGCGCGCCGAACAAGCCGTCGCCCTCCGCGTCCCATCCGGCGCGGGCCAGCAGGGCGTGCCGGGCCGCTGCCAGGGCGGTGAAGTTGGCCATGGTGGCTCCGGTCACCACCGCGCCGCCGGTTCCCTCCGGCAGGCCGAGCAACTGGCGCACCCATTCCAGCGCAACCTCCTCCAGCACGATGGCCGTGGGCGACTGCACAAAGAAGGCCGCATTCTGGTCCCAGGTGCTCACCAGCCACGACGCCGCCAGCGCCGCCGGCAGACAGCCGCCGTTCACAAAGCCGAAGAAGCGCCCGCCCGTCTTGGCCACCGTAGCCGGCGAACCATATTCATGCAGCAGATGCAGAACCGCCTCCGCGCTTGTCGGTCCGGGCGGCAGCGGCCCGCGCAAAGCGCTCAGCGCGGCAACGGCCTCCGGGCGCGGCGCAACCGGGCGCGTATCCTCGCCCTCCAGATAATCCATGGCGTCGCGGGCAGCGCGCTTCAGCAACGCGGTGCGCGCATCTGCGACTGAAGCGGCAGGCAAATACGAATGAGGCGAATGGGGAGGGTGAGGAGCAGCCATAGATATAGATGAGTCTAGCACCGGGGCTGGTTTTGACCGGATTGCGCGCGGCCCGGAGTCCCGAAGGGTAGGACAGCTCTTGAATTGGCTAAGAAGCCAAATCTCTCTGGCCAATCGATTAGCTTGTGGTGTCAGTTCGTTTCACGCAAGGAAAGCTGTTCGATGAGATATAGTCTCCGCTTACTCGCACATCTAGTGGCTGTTCTGACGCTCGCGGCCGAAGTTACGGTCGTTTCCGGGCAAACGACGCCTGCCGGGTGCCCCAGGTCTCGCTTTTGAGACCTGGGAATCCGCGAAAGTCAATCCGCCCGTCTCCAAACCGGGCGAAATTCGACCTTTTTGCCCTATTTGCCCATTGAATTTTGGTTCATTTCGCCGTATGCTAAGAATGCAGACGAATTTGTCCGCCATGGTTGCCGTGAGTCAGCCGGCTGGCGGAGAGATGAGTGGGCTTACAGCCCACTTTTTATTTGGGGCAAAGGCCTCGGGTTTTTGAGGCGAATTTTTCGGGTAATAGCCGTCGTGGGAGCGGCGTGGAAACAGGGTCTCCGGCGAGCGACGGGTGCGGGGCGCCCCCTGAGCCGGGCGGTTCGCTGGGGTTGTAGAGAACGATGGCAGTCAAGCTGGACGAAATCCGATCAGCGGCCTCGCGAGTGGCCGCCTCGCATGGGCTGGACGTGGTGGACGTGGAACTCACCGGTCCGTCAAAAAAGCGCATCCTTCGCGTTTTCCTCGAAAAGAACGCCGAGGGACGGGCGCAACTGAAGGCGGCGATTGCGGCCGGGGCGGAGGGACTTCCGGAACGGCTGGTTCAGCAGGTCCAGGAAGGCACGCTGAGCCCGGATCGTCTGGAGCAGCTTTCCGGCATCACACATGAGGATTGCGCCGAATTCAGCCGGGATTTTGGCGTGCTGCTGGATGTGGAAGACCAGGTTCCCGGCGCGGAGTACACGTTGGAGGCAAGTTCACCGGGGCTGGATCGCAAGCTGAGCAGGCCGGAGGATTTTCAACGGTTTTTGGGAAGCCTGGTGAAGGTGCAGACCTTTGAGCCGATCCGCAACAACCGGCACTGGCAGGGACGGCTGGTAGTAGGCGAGGAAGCGGGAAATGAAGCCGGAACGTCCGGCACGATCACGCTGGACCTGGCCGCTGTGAAGCAGAACAGCAAGACGAAGAAGACAGGCGGCAGCACGGTGGAGATTGCGATCGGCAACATCGAAAAGGCGCAGTTAGTGCCGGAGATCTGAGCAAGATAACTGAGAATTTCGCCCGGAGCCGTCAAGAGTCCGGACACGGAAAAAGCGAAGGGAGCAAGCTTCACACCCTTCTTGAAACGCAACTGAACCGGCGCGGCCGCAAAGAGTCCCGCCGCACGCGCAGTACCGAGAGAGCAAGCAGAGTATGGCCACCAGCGTTTTGTACCAGAGCATTGAGGCCCTGAGCCAGGAGAAGGGCATTGACCCCGGCATCGTTGTTGGCGCCGTCGAGGAGGCCATCGCCCTGGCCACGCGCAAGTTCTACAAGACCCAGGAGAACATGCGCGGCGAGCTGAACAAGGAGACCGGCGAGATTACGGCCTACATCTATAAGACGGTGGTGGCCGACGATGATCCCCTCGAGGATCCGCTGAACCAGATCACGCTGACCGAGGCCAAGGCACTGGCGACGGACGTGGAGGTGGGCAGCGAAATCCGGCTCTACCGCGACACCAGTTCGCTGGGCCGCATCGCCGCGCAACTGGCCAAGCAGGTGATCTTCCAGAAGGTGCGCGAGGCTGAGCGCGACACGGTCTTCCAGGAATACGCCCACCGCGAAAAAGAAGTGCTGAACGCGACCGTTAAGCGGATCGAGGGCCAGGACATCATCTACGACCTGGGCAAGGCCGAAGCCCGCTGTCCCAAGCGCGAGCAGTCGCGGCTGGAGCAGTTCTCCATCGGTGAACGGGTGCGCGTGGTGCTGCTCAAGGTGGACCGCGCCGCCAAGGGACCGCAGGTGATCGTCTCCCGCGCGGCGCCGGAGCTGGTGCAGAACCTGTTCCAGTCCGAAGTCCCCGAGATCTACGACAACACAGTGGTCATCCGCGCCATTGCCCGCGAGGCCGGCGAGCGCACCAAGATCGCCGTGCAGAGCCGCGACAAGGACGTTGACCCGGTGGGCGCCTGCGTGGGCATGAAGGGCATGCGCGTGCAGTCCATCATCCGCGAACTGCGCGGCGAAAAAATCGACATCATCGAGTTCAGCGACGAGATCACCACCTTCGCCGAGAAGGCGCTGCAGCCGGCCAAGGTCAGCCGCGTGTCGATTTCCGATCTTACCGAAAAGCAACTGGAAGTCATCGTGGACGACACGCAACTTTCCCTGGCCATCGGCAAGAAGGGCCAGAACGTGCGCCTGGCGGCCAAGCTGCTGGGCTGGAAGATCGACATCAAGAGCGAAGAGGAAAAGCGCCAGGAGGTGGAGCAGCAGATGCAGGCCCTGGCCGGCGGACCCTCCACACCCATCGAGCAAGTCACCGAGCTGGGTGACGGCATCCTGCAGAAGCTGGTCGCTGCCGGCATCACCACGGTCGAGGCCCTGGCTGACATGACCCCCGAGCAGCTGGAGGAGATTCCGGGCATCGGCGAAAAAACACTGGAGCGGATCAGCGTGGCCGTGCGCAACTACTTCGGCCACTTTGAAGAGGGCGAAGAAGGCCGCGAGCCGGAAACAGACGAAGCCGAGGCTGGGGAACTCGTCGCCGGGCAAGAAGCCGGCGAGGCGGAAGTGGAGAATGCGCCCGCGGTTGTGGCCGATGCGGAAGCGGAGGCGGAAAACGCAGCCGTGGTTCTGGAAGAAGCTGAAAGCGTCAGTGCGGCTGAAGCGGACACGGAGACACTCCCCGCGGCTGAAGCGGCGATTGAGAACGTCCCCGATGCCGATGAGGCGCCGGAGTTGGAAGTGGACGAGGCAGCAAACGGGATTGAGCAACAGCAGGCGGCCAAAGAGGACGGCGCGTAACATGCGCCCTACTCTTCAAGGCCAATCGGGCGATAACGGAACTTTGATTAGCAGCCATTGCCATGAGGTAGCTATGAGCGACTAACGGCTTTGGGTAGCAGATTTTGAAAAGAGGCGGATGAGTAAGGTTCGAATCAACGATCTCGCGCGCGAGTTGGAAGTTAAGCCTCGCGCGATTATCGACATTCTTCCGGAACTTGGCGTGGCTGGCGGCAAAACCCACTCCAGTTCGCTGGAGGCCGATGAAGCTGAGAAGGTGCGCGCTCATTTTGAGCATGTATCGCGGCCGGCCAGTCATGTGAGTTCGGCGGCCCCTCGCGCTTCCCAGGCGATCACGCCCAAAATCGATCTCTCGCATATTTCCAAGCCGGGCGACGTGCTGAAGGCCATTCAGGCCAAGCAAAAGGAAGAGCAAGAGGCGCGCCAGATTCATGCGCCCGTGCGCCCGAAGGCCGCACCGGCCGAGCCTGCCAAACCCGCGCCACCCACGGCCGCGCCCGTTGCGCCTCCGCCGCAATCTGGCCGCCCGGAACCGCGCAAGGTTGTTCCTCAGCCCCGCCCCGCGCCGCCTATCGTCGCCGCCCCACCCGCTCCGCCGGCCATTGCCTCCCGCCCACCGGCCGGTCCGGTGGTCGCCAAGGCTCGGGCAGGTACTGTTGTCGCGCCGCGTCCTGCGGTCGTGGTGGCGGCGCCTCCTGTAGCCGTGGTAGTCAAGCCGCCAGTGGCCCCGAGCGTTGCATCCCTCCACGATGAACAGCCGCGCGCAGGCAAAAAGCCAGCCTCCGCGGCCAAGCCAGCCGCTGACGTGGCTGCGCCTTCCGCGGTTGCGGCTGAGCCGGCGCCGGCTGCCGCTCCGCCTGCCTCAGACGCGCTCACAGCCGCACCGGAGACAGAAACGCCAGCCATCCCTGTTGCGCCGGAACCCACCGCCATTGCCCCTCCAGCGCATCATCGCGCGCAGGGCCAAACGCGCTCTGCATCGCCAACTCGTGCTCTGCCCGTCCGCCGCATGGTCATGCCCCAAACCGGACCCCGGCCGGTCTACAAGGCGCCCCTCGCGGCTCCTGGCGCTCCGGTCGAAGGCGCCGGAAGCCAGGCCGCCGGCACCGGCATTCAGCGCGGCAAGCCGATTTTCGACCGCCACCCTTCAGGCGGTCCCGGCGGCCACCCGCAGCGCACTCCCGGCGGCCCTTCAGGACCAGGTCAATTCCCAGCAGGCGGTCCCCGCCCCAAGCATCCTACCCGTACAACACCCAGCGGCTATGCGGGGCCCGGTGGACCGGGCGCGCCTGGTGGCTCCGACGCGCATCCCGGTTTTGGCGCGCGGCCTGGCCTTGGATCAGCCCGTCCGGGTAGCTTCGGCGGCCCGCGACCCGGCCCCGGCGGCGCTCCGCCAACCGGCGAGGCGCCCCGCCCGCAGCGCATCCCGGCCAGAGGCCGCGGCAGCCGCCAGCAGCAGTACCCCAAGACCAAGGAAGGCCCGATGAAGGGCTTTGTACCGCCGCCGCGCTATGCCGGCGTGCAATACGGCAATGAGCCGCTTCCCATCACCCGCGCCATCACCGTCACCGAAGGCATCAGCGTCAAGGACCTGGCCGAGAAACTCGAAGTACGCGCCAAGGACCTCATCGCCACGCTGCTCATGAGCGGCATCTTCGTCACTGTCAACCAGTCCCTCGACGCTGAGATGGTCAAGGACGTGGCCGCCAAGTTCGGCGCCGCCGCCACCGTCATCAGCTACGAGGAGGAGATAGCCAACCAGGCCATTGAAGAGGTCCTGGAAGCCGAAAATACCGGTGAACTCGAAGTCTCCCGTTCGCCGGTGGTCACCGTCATGGGCCACGTCGATCACGGCAAGACCTCGCTGCTCGACGCCATCCGCGAGACCGACGTCGCCGCAGGCGAGGCCGGCGGTATTACCCAGCACATCGGCGCCTACAAGGTGAAATTTGCCAAGGAAGGCTCTCCGGCCTCAGGCCGCGAAATCGTCTTCCTCGACACGCCGGGCCACGAAGCCTTCACCCGCATGAGAGCCCGCGGCGCCAAGGTCACTGACATCGTGGTCATCGTGGTCGCCGCGGACGACGGCGTCATGCCCCAGACCCTGGAGGCCATCGACCACGCCAAGGCCGCCGAGGTGCCCATCATCGTGGCGGTCAACAAGATCGACAAGCCCGAAGCCAACCCCGAGCGGGTCAAGAAGCAGTTGGCCGACCGCGGCCTGATCCCCGAGGAGTGGGCTGGCGGCGGCGAGGGAACGGTCTTCGTCGAAGTCTCGGCCAAGAAGCGCGTCAACCTCGACCTGCTGCTGGAAATGATCTGCCTGGTCTCCGATCTCAAGGCCCCCAAAGCCACTCCCGGACGCAAGGCCGTCGGCAGCGTCCTCGAAGCCAAGCTCGACCGCGGACGCGGCGCCGTGGCCACTGTGCTAGTGCAGGACGGCACCCTTCACCTCAACGACAGCTACATCGTAGGCAACACCTTCGGCAAAGTCCGCGCCATGTTCGACGATCGCGGACGCGCCCTCGAAGTTGCCGGCCCCTCGACCCCCATCGAAGTCCTCGGCCTGGAAGCCATGCCCGACGCCGGCGACACCTTCCTGGTCGTCGCCGACCGCGACAAGGCTAAGGGCATCGCGCAGTACCGCAAGATGAAGGAGCGCGACGCCCAACTCGCCAAGAGCTCCCGCGTCTCGCTGGAAGGCCTTGCCGAGCAGATTCGCACCGCCGGCGTCAAAGACTTGCCCCTCATCATTAAGGGCGACGTCACCGGCTCGGTCGAAGTGCTGGCCGATTCGCTGGTCCTCATGTCCACTGAGAAGGTGCGCGTCAAGGTCATTCACTCCGGCGTCGGTTCCATTACGGAGAGTGACGTCCTTCTGGCCACGGCCTCCAACGCCATCATCATCGGCTTCAACGTGCGCCCCGAGCGCAAGGCCGCCGAACTGGCAAATCAGGAAGGTGTCCAGATTCGCCTCCACTCCATCATCTACGAACTGCAGGACGAGATGCGCCTGGCCATGATGGGCCTGCTTGAACCCGTCTTCAAGGAGAACTACCTGGGCCGCGCCGAAGTCATCAACGTCTTCCGCATTCCCAAGGTTGGCGCCATCGCGGGCTGCCGCGTGCAGGACGGCGTCATTCGACGCGATGCCGAGGTCAAGGTCATGCGCGGCGACGAACAGCTCTTCAAGGGCAAAATCAGCTCCCTCAAGCGCTTCAAGGACGACGCCCGCGAAGTCACCAGCGGCGTGGAGTGCGGCATCGGCCTATCTGGCTTCAGCGACCTCAAGCAAGGCGACCTGATCGAAGCCTTCTCCACCGAAAAACTGGCCGCCGACCTGGGGGCGCTAACCACCGCCAAGGTGTAGCCTCTCACAGCCAAAACCATAAGAAACGGCCCGTTCCTCAACATAAGGAGCGGGCCGTTTCTTCTGTGGGGCGACTCTTTGAAAGGTAGTGCACCGCCGCGTCCTATGGTACTGGATTGGTGCTCAGGATATTGCCGACCAGTTGCTGAAGCTGAGCTGAGTCAGCCCAGGAGAGCCTGCACTCTATGGGGCTGCCGCCCGATAGCGCCGGCGAAAGCGTGAACTTGAGCCTGGTCACGGAATTGGCCGGGGTGACCTTCTGCTCCACGCCGAACTCGACATCGACCGCTCCGCCATCCGGCTTTCCAGCCGCGTCCACCGTGCTAAACGTCATGATTACTTTTTTCATGGTTCCTCCTTGGGTGTTTCGAACAGCGTCCGGAGCATAACACATCCGCAGAGCAAATGAATAGGCCCACACCCGACCTACGCGGCGGCCCTTCACGGCGATTCTTTGCTGCACTTAACAGGCCTTTATCCCCCAGCCGTTGCTGAAAAGACCTGTTACTTGAGGGCCTTCTTGATTAGGTAGGACACCCTTATTGCCATGCCTTTCGCCAGCTGATCCTCCGTCCAGCCAGGCATGGTGCTATCGCTGCCTGTGACATTTGTGATCAGCGAGTGATCGCTTTTGCGATACAAGTTGATATCCCAGCCCATCTTCCCGGGCGACGCCATGGTACGGCCGGCTTTCTTGAACTCCGTGAACTTGCCTTCCACCACAATGGAGTCCGCGGCGTCTGCCTCTGGCACAGCGGCTCCCTCATCCACAACCTGTGCGGCCACCTTGTCCTTCAGCAGTTGGGCGCGAAGACTGTCACAGAACATGTTGACTAAATGCTGCGATAGCCCAACCGCGTCCCCATTGGTGAAATACTTCACTTCCGCATTCTTGTACTTCGGTTGGCTATCCTTGGCCGAAAGGTTGGCAACACCAACAAACAGCCCCAGCAGGAGTGCGATAAGAACAGAACGACGCATGGTATTCCCTCCTCGGTGGTATCAACAGGTCTCCCTGTTCGGACCGCATTCTACCGCTGTTTGCCTGTTATGTGCAGCAACTGGCGCCCAGCTAAATCGGATACCGCCCCGGTTGAACATAATGCCGGGCCACGGTCCGGCTCACGTCCACCGCATCAGCCCTGCGCCGGCTTCTGGGATTACCACGTGGCGCAGGGCGGAAGAAACAGCGAACCCGCTGTCCGTCGAAATAGTTTCATTCTTGCGACAGGTCTCCTGTATGAATATCCGGTGAAATCGAAATCGTAAGTAATTGATATATTGACCCTAATAAAAAATGGTTGACAACCGTACTTTGATCGGATTATCATAGTAATGGTGACTATCACCGCCAAGGAGGTTATTTATGCGTCACAATCTGGTAACAAGCCTTTTGTTCTTCCCCTCGCTCTTCCCCGCAGCGGCACTCGCAATCCAACCTGTGAACGACGCCTCTGCCACAACCGAGGTTCGTCCGGTGAGCACCGGAGTGATCCCCGCAAAAATCGTTTACACCCCCCATGTCGGACTTCCTTCCGACGCAATCATTCCGGCCGACGCGGAAGTTGTCCTGCAGTTGAATGTCGACGAAACGGGCAAGGCGCGCGATATTCAGGTCATCAAATCGATCAACCCGGAACTGGATGCGCCTGTGCTCGCCGCGGTTAGCAAGTTCCGCTTCAGCCCAGCCATGCTCGACAATCAGGCCATTCCGGTTGACATGAACCTGACCGTCCTGGTTCAGCACTAAGACGAGCCGGAGCGTTCAGTTTCGTCCCCACTCCTCCAACCTGGCTACGACCACGCCGTCAGGTTGGAGGATTTCCTTATCACGCCAGAAACTTGAACGGTGACAACAGATTAGAAAAAATTCGGAGGCTGTGCCGGGCAGTGGCGCCAAGATCGAGAAAAAATCCTTCGCGTCCGCACTCAGCGTCAGAGCGGTCGCGAAGGAAGTTCAGATAGAGTTCTTCGGATTCTTACTTGATCTTCTTCAACGATTCAGCCGCCTGCGCCCGGACGCGATCATCGGTATCCTGCAAGGCGGCGTTGAGGGCATCGATCACGCGTGGGTCTTTGAAGTTGCCCAGCGCAGCTGCCGACAAAAGCCTGAGGTTCGCATACTTGTCCTTCAGTGTGGCGATCAGCGGATCGATCGCGCGGGCGTCCTTGTCTGTGCATAACGCCAGTGCCGCCAGAACTCTGACGTCATCCGATACGTCGCCCTTCAGAACGGCAATCAGAGGCTCGGTCGTGCGGGGATCCTGGATCTCTCCCAACGCCTGAACAGTCACAGTTCTGACGCCTTGACTCCCATCCTTCAGCAGAGCAATCAGGGGATCAACTATACGGGGATCCTTGGTATTGCCCAGCGCCTGAACAGTCAAAACTCTGACAGCTTGATTCTCATCCTTCAGCAGAGCAATCAGGGGATCGATTATACGGGGATCCCCGGTATTGCCCAGCGCCTGAATGACCCCGATTTTGGCGAGAGTAGATTTTTTGCCGTTCAGTTCCTTGATCAACTTGTCGACTGGATCGCTTTGCCCATACACAGCCGGCACAACTGAGAAGATGCAAAAGCACGCCAACATACAGGCCGCGGGCCACCGTTTGGCTTGCCAGAAGGAACTCTTCCTCGTCCGAATCACATTTCCTCCCGAAAAGTACTGCGATTGATTACTACCATTATCTTCCTGCTTCCCGCAACTTGCGCACGTTCCGCAGTTACCCTACCCCACGTGCTCCTGCTTTGGATTCTCGGGCCCGGGAAACAACGCAGCCGTTCAAATCCGCCATCCAAGCCCCCCATCGACTACAATTGCCGGTATCCTGACAGTGGAGGCTCCCCCTGTTCGCCGCGTTTGTGACCGGTCTGAATTCAGCCGCCAGCCTGTTGCGCGGGCTGGCGATGCGCCTCCACGCGCTTCTGGCCCTTGCGCCCCAGAACGGTCTGCGCCACTACCTGAAGGCGCAGTTTGCCGACCAGACCTTCAAGGGGCTTTACCATTGGAACTTCTTTGACGCGGCGGTGCTGTTGCCCTACTTCGCGGTGATGATCGTCCTGGCGCTCTACGGCGTTCACCGCTACACGCTCTGCTACCTCTATTTCAAGTACCGCAAGAACTACCGTCCCGACCCGCCCCGGCGCTTCGATGAGTTGCCGCGGGTGACCGTGCAACTGCCCATCTTCAACGAGCAGTTCGTCATCGACCGGCTGATCGAGGCGGTGTGCGCGATGGAGTATCCGCGCGAAAAGCTTGAAATCCAGGTGCTGGACGACTCGACCGACGAAACCCAGGCGGTGGCCAAGGGCATCGTCGAGCGCTATGCGGCGCTGGGCTACCCCATCGTCTACATTCACCGCACCAACCGTTATGGATATAAGGCCGGGGCTCTGGACGCAGGCCTGAAGATTGCCAGGGGCGAGTTCGTGGCCATCTTCGACGCCGACTTCGTGCCGCCGCCCGACTGGCTAATGAAGGTCATCCACCACTTTGCCGAGCCGGAGATCGGCATGGTGCAGACCCGCTGGGCCCACATGAACCGCGACTACAGCATGTTGACCCAGATCGAGGCCATTCTGCTAGACGGCCACTTCATCATCGAGCACGGCGCGCGGGTCCGCAGCGGCGACTACTTCAACTTCAACGGTACGGCCGGCATGTGGCGCATCCAGGCTATCCGCGACGGCGGCGGCTGGCAGCACGACACCCTCACCGAAGACACCGACCTGAGCTACCGCTCGCAGTTGGCCGGCTGGCAGTTCAAATATCTGCCCGAGGTCGAGTGTCCCTCCGAGTTGCCCATAGAGATGACCGCCTTCAAGACGCAGCAGGCGCGCTGGGCCAAGGGACTGATCCAGACCAGCATCAAGGTGCTGCCCCGGATGTTCAAAGCGAACGTGCCCAGGCGCATCAAGGTCGAGGCAGTCTACCACCTGACGGCCAACCTCAGTTATCCGCTGATGATCGTCATGTCCGTGCTGCTGCTGCCGGCCATGGTCTGCCGCTTCTATCAGGGCTGGTTCCAGATGCTGCTGATCGATTTTCCTCTCTTCACCGCCTCCAGCTTTTCCATCGCGTTCTTTTACCTGGCGAGCGAGCGCGAACTCTTCCCCAGGACCTGGATGAAGACCTTTCTCTATCTGCCCTTCCTGATGGCGCTGGGCATCGGCCTCACGGTCACCAACACCAAGGCGGTAATGGAGGCTCTGTTCGGCATCAAGAGCGCCTTTGTGCGCACCCCCAAGTACCGAGTGGCCAAAAAGGGCGAGAAATCCCAGGCCGCCAAGTACCGCAAGCGGCTGATACTGGCGCCCTGGATCGAGTTGCTCATCGGCTGCTACTTCTTTGCCGCCATTCTCTACACTTTCTCGAACCACAACTACTTCACCGCGCCGTTCCTGATTCTGTTCGTCATCGGCTACTGGTACACCGGCCTGATGAGCCTGCTGCAAGGCCGCTTTGAGCGCTGGCGCACCGGCGCCGGCGCCAATACCGACGAATCCAGCCCCAAGCCTTTCCCGGTGGGGGTGTGAGGCGATGGCGGATAATCCTCAGCTACCTGGAATTGAGGTCTTCGCCGTTGACTCTATCGAGCAGCTTGCTGATCGTCTTCCGCACCGCAGCAAGTACTTCACGCTACTGTTGGCCTGGGATGCTCCGGAGATGGAACAAGAGAAGCTAATGGAATTGTTACAGCCTCTCGTGGATTGCGGCCTTGCCTATCTTTGCGCATGGGGAAGCCAGTGCGAGGAAGTGCATGATGCTGTCGATATGTGTGTCGCCAAAAGAGAGAAAGAGATCGGACAAGCAGATTACACCGTCATGACCACGTGGCATGAGGACGAGCCGTTGAAGGAAGTCCTCTGGTACTTCAGGACGCTTGCAATTCCAGCAGAAGGACATGTATTTGCCGACTTTCAGCGGTTTGCTGTTCCTGTCGGCAACCCGGGCTGGGCTGTGGAGATGCAGCGCGCTCTGGTTGCAGTCGAACTCAGATAGACGGAAGCTTCATCCTTGCGGAAAGCCCCCCTTGCCCCCTCCGTTACAATAGGGTGAAGCGCCTGCCGCGCCGGGGACTGGATTCCCGGACCGCCAGGCGCATCAGAGCATTATGTTAACCAAAAATTTACCGGAAGCCATCACCTTCGACGACGTGTTGCTGGTGCCCGCATACAGCGACGTGGTGCCCGTGCAGGTCAGCACGCAGACCCAGTTGACCCGCGAGATTACGCTCAACACCCCCCTGATCTCGGCCGCCATGGACACGGTGACCGAATCGCGCATGGCCATCGCCATGGCCCAGCAGGGCGGCATCGGCATTGTGCACCGCAACCTGACCATCGCCGACCAGGCGGGCGAAATCGACAAGGTGAAGCGCTCCGAGAGCGGCATGATTGTGGACCCGGTGACTATTGGGCCGGACCAGATGATCGACGACGCCCTCGAGGTGATGCGGCGCTACAAGATCTCCGGCGTGCCGGTGACGCAGGGCAAGCGGCTGGTGGGCATCCTCACCAATCGCGATCTGCGCTTTGAAACCCGCACCGACATTCCTGTCGGCGACGTGATGACCAAGGAGAACCTGGTCACCGTGCCGGTGGGCACCACGCTCGAAGAGGCCGAGCGGATCCTGCACGAGCACCGCATCGAGAAGCTGCTGGTGGTCAACGATCAGTTCGAGTTGAAGGGACTGATCACGGTCAAAGACATCCAGAAAAAGCTCAAGTATCCGAACGCCAGCAAGGACGAGAAGGGCCGGCTGCGCGTGGGCGGAGCCATCGGGGCTACCGGCGACTATCTGGAGCGGGCGGCGGAACTGGTGCGCGTGCGCGTGGATGTGCTGGCCATCGACTCGGCGCACGGCCACTCCACGCGGGTGCTGGAGGCGGTGCGCGAGGTAAAGAAGCAGTTTCCCGGCGTGGGCCTGCTGGCCGGCAACGTGGCTACTTACGAGGGCGCGCTGGCGCTGATCGAAGCTGGCGCGGACGCCATCAAGGTGGGCATCGGGCCCGGCTCCATCTGCACCACGCGCATCGTGACCGGCGCCGGAATGCCGCAGATTACTGCCATCGCCGAGGCCTTTCGCGCAGCCCGCGAACTTGGGGTCCCGGTGATCGCAGACGGCGGCATCAAGTATTCCGGTGAAATCACCAAGGCCATCGCGGCCGGCGCCAGTTCGGTCATGATCGGCTCGCTATTTGCCGGCGTGGACGAGAGTCCCGGCGAAACCATCCTTTACCAGGGCCGCAGCTTCAAGAGTTACCGCGGCATGGGTTCGCTGACCGCCATGAGCCAAGGCTCCGGCGAGCGCTACTTCCAGAGCACCGACGATCTGGCCAGCACGGAGTTGGGCAGCGAGGGCGTGGTGCAGCGCGAGCGCGCCAGCCAGAACCGTCTGGCCAAATTCGTTCCCGAGGGCATTGAAGGACGCGTGCCCTACCGCGGCCCGCTGGAGTCGATGGTCTTCCAGCTTGTCGGCGGCCTGCGCTCCGGCATGGGCTACGTGGGCTGCGGCAGCATCGCCGAGCTGCAGGAGAAGGCGCATTTCGTGCGCATCTCCGGCGCCGGACTGCGCGAAAGTCACGTCCACGACGTCATCATCACCCGCGAGGCGCCCAACTATCGTGTCGAGTAATAGCAAGCGCGGCCTGAAGTACTGGATCAACGTTTGGCTGCCTGTGGTGCTGGGCGTTGCCGTCATCATGCTGGAGTCGACCGAGTTCATGGGCGCCGACCACACCAGCCGGCCGCTGCGCTGGCTCTGGCAGGCCATCTTCGGCCACGTCAGTAATGCCCGGTGGGAGATCATCCATCACCTGATCCGCAAGTCAGGCCACTTTATCGGCTATGGTTTGATCGGGTTGGCGTGGCTGCGCGCCTGGTGGATGACCCTGCCCCATTCCCGCTTTGTGCAGGATGCATTCCTGGCGCTGTTGGGAACGGTGCTCATGGCCAGCGCCGACGAGTTTCACCAGACCTTCCTGCCCGACCGTACAGGCTCGCCCTGGGACGTGCTGTTGGACTGCTGCGGCGCCATCACGCTGCAGTTGCTGGTCTACGCCTTCATGCGCATCTTCAGGCCCAAGAAGCTGGCAAGAGCGGCGTAAGAATTCATCGCAGGCAATCGAAAAAAGCACGGGCGCCCGCCGCGGCGGACGCCCGTGCGAATTGTAAAGAATGGATGAAACCGCTGGCTAAAAGCCGCTCTTACGCGGCTTCTTCCTTTTCCTTGATTTCCTTGAGTTCTTCGGTCTTGGCCTCTTCCATCTGCTTTTCGAGATCGGCGCGCTTCTTGGCCTTGATCTGGTCGCGCTTCTGGCGCTTCAAGTCCAACTGCTTTTCGGCGCCCAGCAGTTCGATGAACGCCTTTTCCGCCCCGTCGCCCTGCTGGAAGCCGGTGCGGACGATGCGCAGATAGCCGCCCTGGCGGTCGCCGTAGCGCGGGGCCACGGTCTCAAAAAGCCTCTTGACTGACTCATCGGTCATCAGAAAGGCGAGGGCCTGGCGGCGCGAGTGCAGATCGCCCTTCTTGCCCAGAGTAATCATCTTTTCAACCAGCGGACGGACTGCCTTGGCCTTGGCCACGGTGGTCTCCACGCGGTCTTCCACGAGGACGGACGTGGCCAGGTTGCGCAACAGGGCGCGGCGATGGCTGGTGTTGCGTCCGAGCTTGAATCCTGCATTGCGATGGCGCATGGTGCAACTCCCTTTCCGATCTTAGCTCTTAGCTATTCGTCCGTACCAATCGCTGCGTAACTCGGCACGGCGAAGCTAAAGGCTAGCAGCTAGAAGCTAGTAGCTGTTCTTAAAAGTTCTCGGTCTCGGTGGGCAACTGCAGGTCCACCGAATCCAGCGGCTCGTCCTCGTCGTCGTAATGGCTGTAACTGGCGGCCAGCGCGGCGGCGGGCGGAATGCTGGTGGGTCCGGGGACGGCGTTGCCGCTTTCGTCGATCTTCATGCCCAGCGAGAGGCCCATCTGGGCTAGGATCTCCTTGATCTCGTTCAGGCTCTTGCGGCCGAAGTTCTTGGTTTTGAGCATCTCGGCTTCGGTCTTCTGCACCAGCTCGCCGATGCTCTGGATGTTGGCGTTCTTCAGGCAGTTGTAGCTGCGGACCGACAGCTCCAGCTCTTCCACCGAGCGGTTGAGGTTGTCGTTGCGCAGCAGCGTGCGGCCTTCTTCGCCTCGCGCCTCGGCCTCAATCTCCTCCTCGAAGTTGATGAAGATGTTCATGTGGTCTTTGAGCAGCTTGGCCGCCAGGCCGACGGCGTCGGCGGGCAGCACGGCCCCGTTGGTCCACACTTCCAGCGTGAGCTTGTCATAGTCGGTGATCTGGCCCAGGCGGGCGGCTTCCACCACATAGTTGACGCGGCGCACCGGGGAGTGAACCGAGTCCACGGGAATGAAGCCCAGTCCCAGGTCGGCGTCGAAGTTCTTGTCGGCGGAGATATAGCCGCGCCCGCGCTTGAGGCGCATCTCCATATCCAGCTTGCCGCCTTCCGAGAGGGTGGCCAGATACACGTTCCTGTCCAGAATTTCCACGTCGCCGTCGGCTTCGATCATGCCGGAGGTGACTACGCCGGGCTGGTCGGCGCGCAGATACAGCGCCTTGGGACCATCGCCCGCGAGCTTGAAAGGAATCTGCTTGAGGTTCAGGATGATGTCGGTGGCGTCCTCGACCACGCCGGTGATGGACTGGAACTCGTGCAGCACGCCCTCGATGCGAATCGCGGTGACCGCGGCGCCTTCAATCGAGCTGAGCAGGGTGCGGCGCAGGGCGTTGCCGATGGTGGTGCCAAAGCCGCGCTCAAAGGGCTGGGCGCTGAACTTCCCGTATGTGTCGCTGAGCGTCTCGGCATCCACTGCCAGGCGCTTCGGCTTCTGAAATCCTCTCCAAAGCATATCGGTCTCTCGTTTCCCGCGCGGCATGTGCGTCGCGATGCATTTTGCGGCGGCCGCGCAAGTTCTCCTTCGGTTTGAAATGCAGCTTCTAGCTGCTAGCTCTTAGCTTCTAGCTCATCCTGCTGGAACCGGCGGTGCCGGCTCTCGCAAAAGAGGGCTGGAAGCTAGCGGCTGGAAGCTAGTAGCTGTTACTTGCTGTACAACTCGACGATCAGCTGCTCATTGATGGGCAGATTCACGTCCTGGCGCTTGGGCAATCTGAGAATGCGGCCCGAAAGGTTTTCAAAGTTGGCTTCCAGCCATGCGGGCACGGGGTTTTGTGCGGCATACTGCGCGCCCTGCTCCACGATCAATAGCTTCCGGGCGCTTTCGCGGATGGCGATCTCGTCGCCCGCCTTCACCTGGTAAGAGGGTATGTTGACCTTGCGGCCGTTGACCGTGACGTGGCCGTGACGGACCACCTGCCGGGCCTGACGCCGCGAAATGGCAAAGCCCAGCCGGAAGGCCACGTTGTCCAGGCGGCGTTCCAGTTGCTGGATAAGCAGCTCGCCGGTGACGCCGGAAGCGCGGTTGGCCTTCTCGTAGTACTCGCGAAACTGACTTTCCAGCGTGAAGTACATGCGCTTGGCCTTTTGTTTTTCGTGCAGTTGCAGGCCGTAGCCCACAATCTTGGCCTTGCGGTCCTTGCCGTGCTGGCCGGGAGCGAAGTTGCGCTTCTCCAGCGGGCAGCGGTCACTGGCGCACTTGGCGCCCTTCAAAAAAAGCTTGGCGCCCTCGCGACGGCAAAGGCGGCAGACTGCTCCGGTATAACGAGCCATTTCTTCTCCTGACTTCGGATGACGGCCGGTTTACACGTAACGCAGCTTTTAGCTGTTAGCTCTTAGCTTTCAGCTCGTCTTGCGTTGGTGAGCTTACTTGGCTTGAGCTGCCAGTGAATCACTGCGTTGGACGCTTCGTCCCGGCCCGATTTCGTTCTAGCTGCTAGCTCCAGCTTCCAACTCGTCTTCGCCCGATTGAAGCCACATGGTTACCACTGGCACGATCGAGCTAATAGCTAATGGCTAAGAGCTAATAGCTGCTTCTTACACTCTGCGCCGCTTGGGCGGACGGCAGCCGTTGTGCGGCACCGGCGTCACGTCGCGGATGGAGCGCACTTCGACGCCCGCCGCGGCCAGGGCGCGGATAGCCGACTCGCGGCCGGAACCCGGTCCGGCGACCCGGACATCGACCGCGCGCAAGCCGTGATCGCGGGCCAGGCTGGCGGCGTTCGAGGCCGCCTGCTGCGCCGCGAAGGGCGTGCCCTTGCGCGAACCGCGGAAGCCCAGCGATCCCGAGCTTTTCCAGCTTAGCGTGTTGCCCACCGGGTCGGTGATGGTGACGATGGTGTTGTTGAACGAGGCCTGAATGTACGCGATGCCGAACGGTACATTCTTGCGCTCGCGCTTCTTGAACTTCTTGCTCTTGCCAGTCTTGCCGGTTCCGGGCTTCTGCTCTGGTTTCGCCATTAGGTTTTCGCCGTCGCTTTCTTCTTGCCGGCAATCGTGCCCTTGCGCGGTCCCTTGCGGGTGCGGGCGTTGGTGTGGGTGCGCTGACCGCGCACCGGCAGCGACCGCCGGTGACGGCCGCCGCGATAACTCTGAATGTCGATGAGGCGCTTGATGTGCATCTGGACATCCTTGCGCAGGTCGCCCTCGACGTTGCCTTCGTCCTCGATCACCTGGCGAATGCGGTTGACCTCGTCCTCGCCCAGGTCCTGGACCTTCTTGAAGGCGTCCACATTGGCCTTCTCCAGAATCTTGAGCGCCCGGGGGTTCCCGATGCCGAAGATGTATGTGAGCGCGATCCGTGCCTGCTTGTTGCGGGGCAGATCGACGCCAGCAATACGTGCCATTGAAAATTCCTTTGCTGCTTGCGGGTTGTGTGCCCCGGCCTCAGCCGATTCGCACGGGTTATGCGGAATCTCTCCAGAGGTTCATCGCAAGCCTTGACTCCAGCTAACTAGCCTCTTGCCGAATCGGCAGTTGGAGCGTTCCGCGGTTTGCCAAGCTATCCTCTACCCCTGGCGCTGCTTGTGCTTTGCGTTCTCGCAGATCACCCGAACCACCCCATGGCGGGTGATGACCTTGCACTTGACGCATATCTTCTTTACCGATGCACGGACTTTCATTGCTGCTACCCTTCCTGCAAGTTGTTAGCCATTAGCTTTTAGCTCTGTTCTTGCAATTCCAAGTTTTTCAACTTTCAACAAACAAGCTAATAGCTAAAAGCTAACGGCTAAAAGCTATTTGTAGCGGTAAACGATCCTTCCTCGATTCAGGTCGTAGGGACTCAG
>DATFYK010000045.1:0-3041 GCA_035315085.1 Occallatibacter sp. | reverse complement strand
TCGCCGGGGGCACCGTGGACCGTGACGAAGCGCCACTGGCGAAGCAACTCCAAAACGTCTTCCGGTACCGGCAGATTGGTACGTGACGCCTCGGTCTTGAGCGGCGTGATGCGCCCCTGGACACAGGCTTGGCGAAAAGTCACTACGCCGACATCCAGGTCCAGGTCCTGCCACTTGAGTCCGAAGGCTTCGCTGATGCGTGGACCCAGCCAGCCCGCAAAGGCGGCTGCTACTTTCACGCAAGGCCCCAAGCGGCTTAGGAGCAGGAAGAACCCGGCTGCGGTTAATTGCACCGGCTGCTTCTGTCGCTTGGTTGAGCCACGGGGCAGTTCGACCCGCTTCTCTCCCATTGGGTTCTCGTTTAGGTAGCCCCACTTGACGGCGAACTTGAAGGCAAGCTTCATCACGTTCCAGATGGAGCGAACCATTTTCGGAGCAAGTCCGTTGGGGTTCTTGGGCGAGCACCATAAGGAACGCAGCCATTCCTCGATGCTCGCCCGGACTGCAGGCTTGTTGAAATCCTGCAGCCGGTAATCCTGCCAATGCGGTCGGACCCAGCGGTTCAGCGCCGACTGGTAGGACTTCGCGCACTGGAAGGACATTGGCGCCGCGCTGTCCTGCACGCCGCCAAGAGGAACGTCGAGACAGGGACGGAGTATCTGCTCGATGTAGCGATCGATCAGGCCACCCATGGTTGGACATTCCGGGTTGAAGGTTTCGGGATTGGCTGACAGCCTCAAATGCTCGCTCGCACGCTCGGCTGCCGCCCGGGTTGGGTACTGCTCGTGGGTCCCGACGATGGTCTTGCGGCGCCGTTTCCGCCCTGCTTCGAATTCGACGAAACGGTAAACCCATACGTCCGGCCCTCGGGAGCGCTTTTCCAGTGTCAGCGTTCCGTACTGATACTTCGACCGCCGCTTCACTCGGTTCATTTTCGAACCTCCTGAGTGCGGCGCAGATGACACTGTGAATCTAGCATGAAATGCCCCCACTGCCCATCGCCAGAGCACAACCATTTTTGTCGCAACCAGGTCCTTCGCCGTTGGCGCTGCGATGCTGGCGATGCGCTAAGAGGGACCTCCGCGCTAGCCCGCATTTCTCACAAGGTGTAGGCAAAGAGTAAAGGTCGAGAGAAGAAAGTAGTGGCAAAAGGCCGCACTTTTCAGGCATAACTGCGTTATCGAAAGACGTAGTGAAATGCCGAGGAAAGGAGCGGCCTTTCTGATGACAGAGTGTAACCAAGAAACGTTCGCATTTACAGCCCATTTTTCGCGCCGGGTAGAGGCCGGGTTCACCGCCGGGCGAGTTTCCAGCGACGGCGGGGCGCTGTTGTTGCGGGAGGTGGAGCGCAAGATCAACCTGCTGGGCCGCCTGGCGGCCTGTTTCAGCGATGGCCGCGCGCCGTTGCTGGTCAAGCACCAACTGTCGGAGATGCTGGCGCAGCGCATCTATGGACTGGCGCTGGGCTACGAAGATCTCAACGACCACGAGCAGTTGCGCTCGGATCCGCTGCTGGCGTTGCTGGCGGGCAAGCGGGAGCTGGAAGAGCCGCTGGCCGGCAAAAGCACGCTGAACCGGCTGGAACTGGCCGGCCGCAGCTTGCGCTATCACAAGATCGGCTACTCGCCCCCTGCGCTGGACCGGCTGCTCACGGACCTCTATCTGGAATCGCACACCGTGCCGCCGGCCCAGATCGTGCTCGACCTGGATGCCACCGACATCCCGCTCTACGGCCATCAGCCGGAGCGCTTCTTCCACGGCTACTACGACAGCTACTGCTATCTGCCGCTGTACATCTTCGCCGGTGATCAGTTGCTGTGCGCGCGGCTGCGGCCGGCCAACCAGGACGCAGCCAAAGGCTCGGTCGAGGAAGTCGAGCGCATCGTGGCCCAACTGCGTGAGCGCTGGCCCGCAGTGCGCATCGTGCTGCGCGCCGACTCCGGCTTCTGCCGCGAAGAGTTGATGGCCTGGTGCGAAGCCAACCGGGTCGATTACGCCTTCGGCCTGGCGCGCAATCAGCGGCTCGCGAAGATCATCGGCGCGGAGATGCAGCAGGCCCGCCGGCAGCACCAGACGACCGGCACGGCCGCCCGCGTCTTCGCCGAGTTCAACTACCAGACGCGCAAGAGCTGGTCGCGCGCCCGCCGCGTGGTGGCCAAGGCAGAGTATCTGGACAAGGGCGAGAACCCACGCTTCGTGGTCACCTCGCTGACCGCGGATGAGTGGGCCGCGCAGCCGCTCTACGAAGACTTCTACTGCGCCCGCGGCGAGATGGAGAACCGCATCAAGGAGCAGATGTGCCTGTTCGCCGACCGGCTTTCCACCGACGAGATGAAGGGCAATCAATTGCGCCTGTACTTCTCCGCCCTGGCCTACACGCTGGTGGAAGCCCTGCGCCGCCTGGGCCTGAAAGGCACCGAGTGGGCCGAGGCGCAAGTGGACACCATCCGCCGCAAGCTGTTCAAGATCGGCGCCATTCTGCGCATCAGCGTGCGCCGCATCGTGCTCCAGATGAGCAGCGCCTATCCTTGGAAGGACATCTATGCGCGCACCTTCCACGCCCTGCGCTGCTGAAGCCCGCGCATTGCTCGGACAACCTCAGTTCCATCGTCGTCCACGTCAGTGGCGGGCGGAGCTGTGCTCAAAACCGATCCCCAAACGAGAAACCACCCCTCGCCAGCACAAACACCATCACCGCCGACCCATGACGCCAAGCAAAATCACCGGCAAAGGCTCGACCAACATCCCAACCCGCCCAGAAATCAGTGCCTGTGAGAAATGCGGGCTAGTGGGGGCTCTGCGCGCCGCGGCCTGAAACCTCTGTCGAAGCAATCCGCATTCTTCTCTGCGGGATACGTTCGCTATTCGTACCTGTCACTGCGAGTAGTCCGTCCGCGAGATGTTGAGCGTGCGCATTTTGTTTTGCAGCGTCGTACGTTTCAGGCCAAGGCGCTCTGCCGCGCCGCCCGAGCCGGCAATCTTGCCCGAAGCAGCCTTGAGCGCGTCGATGATGGCCTGCCGCTCGGCGTCATGAAATGTGG
>DATFYK010000044.1:0-16557 GCA_035315085.1 Occallatibacter sp. | reverse complement strand
GCCCGCATCGCAGGCCGTCCCCTCATTCCTGCGCCTAGAAACCTCCTTGAATACCACCAAAGTGGAAGGCCCATAACACTCGCTCTCGCCAAACGAGGTCTTAGTGGTATTTTCAGTCTTCTTGAATCCAGCCGATGATTTAGATGTGTACTGGTTCCTCCAGAGTTGCGGAAGGGAACTGCACACGGAGACAAAACAATGCTTGAACTCTTGGTTGCCTTGGTTCTCATCGGTATTGTGGTGGCCTCCACGCTCTACGCCGCCAGATCCGGCGCCGGTGCCACCGGAAGTAAACATTCCAGGCTGCTGGGCCACGAATACGGTCAACACGAATCTGCCTGGCTGGACCGAACCCCAGCCGTCATCGGCACAGAGCAAGCAAGCCAGCTCGCGAGGGTCCCTGCGCCCGCGGAAGGAATTGCTCTCTTCCGTCCCAGACATTAGACTGGTGGCTTGAGGGCCAGTCATGTTAGTTGTCATGAAAGCGCAGGCCACGCCGGAGGAAATCCAGGCCGTCTGTGAGCACATTGAGCAGTTGGGTTTCCGTGCACACCCACTTCCCGGAGCCCAAAGAACCGCCATCGGCATCACCGGCAACCAGGGTGAGGTCGATCGCGGCAACCTCGAGGAACTCTCCGGAGTCGCCGAGGTCATCCGGGTCTCCAAGCCCTACAAGCTGGCCAGCCGCGACGTCAAAGAAGAAGACACCATCATCCGCTTCCCCGGAACGGATGCCGCCATCGGCGGGCGCGACCTGGCCATCGTTGCCGGACCCTGCTCCATCGAGAGCCGTGAACAGGCCTTCGCCATTGCCGAACAGGTGGCGGCGGCCGGCGCGCAGTTCTTCCGCGGCGGCGCCTACAAGCCCCGCACATCTCCCTACGCCTTTCAAGGCCTCGGTGTTGAGGCGCTCCGCATCATGGCCGAGATCCGCACCCGCTACGGCCTGCGCATCGTCACCGAAGCCATCGACAACGAATCCCTCGATCGGGTCGCCGAATACGCCGACGTCATCCAGATCGGCGCCCGCAACATGCAGAACTTTTCCCTGCTCAAGCACGCCGGCCGCCTGCGCAAGCCCGTCCTGCTCAAGCGCGGCCTCTCGGCCACCCTCGACGAATTCCTCATGGCCGCCGAGTACATCATGAGCGAGGGCAACTACGAGGTCATCCTCTGCGAGCGCGGCGTCCGCACCTTTACCGACCACACCCGCAACACCCTTGACCTCAGCATCGTTCCCGCTGTGCAGCGGCTCAGCCACCTGCCCATCCTGGTCGACCCCAGCCACGGCACCGGCAAACGCGACAGCGTCCTGCCCATGGCCCGGGCCGCGGTCGCCGCCGGCGCAGACGGCGTCCTGGTCGAAGTCCACCACCAGCCCGATAAAGCGCTCTCCGACGGTCCCCAGTCCATCTATCCCGATCAGTTTGTCCGCTTGATGGACGAGATCGAACAGATCGCGCCGGTCATTGGGCGTTCTCTGCCCCGCGGCATCCACATCGAAACCGCCGCAGACTGAGCCCATGGGTCAAAGCCACAACACGTCAGGTGGCCCACATTCGGCGCGCTCTTTCGCGCCTAAGGTGGGATTCACCGTCACCTTCCTGACGCTGACCCTCACGGCCTGCCGGCCTCACGACTTCCCCCAGTACCCGCCCAACTACCGCGAATACGCCTACGTCACCAACGGCGGCAGCGGCACCGTCACCGTGCTCGACGTGGTAGACGTCCGCATTGACCGCGAGTTGCGTGTAGGCCCGAACCCCGTCGCCGTAGCCGCCAGCCCGACCCGCAATGAGGTCTACGTCGTCAATTCCGGAGCCGAAGGGACTCAGGGTTCGGTTTCAGTCATTAACGCCGAGAACAACACCGTCGCCGCCACTATTCCAGTCCACCGCCAGCCGGTCTCCATCGACCTCGACCCCGCGGGCGCGCTGGCTTACGTGGCCAACTCCGGCTCCAACACCATCTCCGTCCTCGACCTGAAGGCCCGCCGCGAGATTGCCGTCATTGGCGCCGGCGAAGAGCCCGTCGCGGCTCGCATCTCCCCGGACGGCAAGACCCTGGTCGTCGCCAACCGCCGCGGCAACTCGGTCACTCTCATCGATCCCGCCGCCCGCCCCCCTGTCCAATCTGTCCGTGCCGTCTTCGAGGGCTGCCCCGGCGCCACGGACGCCGTCATCCTCCCCGACTCATCGAAAGCGTTTATAGCCTGCGCCAGCGGCCACCAGGTCATGGTCATCGCCTTCGCCCACTCGAAAGCCAATCCGGCCCAGCCCGACCGTCTCGAAACCCTGATGGACGTTGGCCGTGGCCCCATGCAACTGGCCCTGAAGCCCGACGGCGGCGAGCTCTTCGCCATCAACTCCCTTTCCGATTCCATCTCCGAGGTCGTCACCAGCACCAATGACGTCGGCGGCGCAACTATGATCGGCGACAATCCCGTCCGCGGACTCGTCTCCAGCGACAACTCCATGCTCTACGTCGGCAATCTTCGCTCCCAGGTGGTCACCGTCTACTCCATCGACGATGGCAAGCGCGCGGGCTCCATCCACGTCGGCGACGGTCCCTCCGCCCTGGCCTTTTCCTCCGCTGGCCACCTGCTCTTTGTCGTCGATACCCGCTCCGCCGACATCTCCGTCGTCCGCACCGCCTCGCGGTCGCTGTTCACCATGCTCCCCACTGGTCGCGCCCCCAACGCCATCGCCGTCAAAGCCTTCAAACTCCCCTGAGCCCTGCACCGTAGCGGCCATTTAGCACCCGGTAAGCCCCTCGCTATAGATGCCGGACCACAAAGAGACCGAAGATTCCTGCAGCCACCAAACATAACCGAACTTTCATCTGATTCCGGCATCGCTTTTTCCTAGCCTGGTTGATAAGTTGGGTGGGGAAAATCGACCTGACAAAAACCAAAGCTATAGTTACCAGCACAATTACTTCTCCTGCCATCTGCAGTGTCAGACGCTATCCTCACCTTGGATTCCGCCAGCTTCCCCTAACTCTTCTTACCTCCCAGCCGCGCCACACTGAACTGCGCCCCGGCAAAGAGAATCAATCCCGACGTATAGGCCCAGAACAAGAGGCCCACCGAGACATGGAACGGGCCGTAGAGATCGATCAGATGCATATGCGGAAGCAGGAGTTCAACAATATACTTGGCCACCAGCCAGATGACTCCTGTGTAGATAGAGGTACTCATCACATGGCGCCAGGGAACCTTGCGGTTGGGCAGCAGCCAGTAGATGGCAAAGAAGAAGAGGATCGAGGCCACGCCGGTGGTTACGGCCAGCAAGAGAAAACAGGTTCCCTGATAAGTAATGTGCAGAACAAAATCAATGATCTTGATATTCGAGTTGTGAACGAAGATAACGGTCAGCATGTCGCGCGCGGCCGCGTTCAACATGATGCTGCCCATGCCCAGTACCACCATCAGAATCGCCAGTCCGAAGGCGATGACCTGATTGTGCAGGTAGTTGCGGCTCTTGGTCACGCCCCAGGCTTGGTTCAGAGCCACCTCCAGGGGGAGAAAGATGCCCGTGCAGGCCACCAGAATCATGATCAGCGAGAAGAGCTGCACCCCCACATGCGAAGCGAGAATAGGCAGATTCCTGGCCATAAAATCCTGGTCAACCGGGAAAAAATAAATCACCATGGCGATAACTACGCTCTTCATCATCGCCGAATTGAAGACCTTATCAGAAAGCGCGTAAAGCAGCGCAATGAAGGGAATGAAGGAGAGAATCGCGTTGGCCGCCACGCTGAAGGCGAAGGTGTGCACCTCGCTGTCCAGCAGATAGCGGATCAGCGCCGTGCCGTCCTTGCGCCAGCGGTACCACTTGGACTGCCTAGCCGGTTCCGGCACATCGGCGGCTCGGGGAACCTCGATCAGCGCGTCGTTCCTTGCATCGGAATTTGAGACGTCATCCACTTGCTACTCCCTTTCTGGAGCCTAAAACTCTTCTTGCCGAGATGCGCGCAAGGCGCAACTGTCGAAGGGCGCTTTCCTCAAGAATAGACGCTGGGGGCCAGGCCCCTCAGCTTCTCGAGCGCCCAACTCGCCGCTGTGCGCAGTCCCTCGTCCGCGGCCTCAGCCCACTGATGGAGCCAGGGCACGAACCTCCCCTGCCCGCTGTTTCCCATGGCGATGGCCACATTCCGCCGCAGCCCATCGAATCCCGCCCTGCGCACCGGCGAGCAGCTGAAGCGTAGCTCGAACTCCGCCTCGTCGAGCGCGGCCAGCCACTCGAGCGCCGGATTCACCAGTTCCGGACGCGCCTCCAGCTCGGGGTCCGTGCTTACCGGCGTTCGCCGCGGTGAATTCCAGGGGCACACGTCCTGGCAGATATCGCAGCCGAAGACCTGGCGGCCCATCCCCTCCATCAATACCTCCGGGATGGCCCCGCGATACTCGATGGTCAGATAGGAGATGCACCGCGCCGCATCCATCTGATAGGGGGCGATCAACGCTCCGGTGGGGCACGCGTCCAGGCACCGCCGGCAGCTTCCGCAGCGGTCGGGGAGCGTCAGCGACGCTTCGACCTGCGGTGAATCGGCCTCAACCTCCAGCGAAGTTAAGAGCACCGCCAAAAACCCATACGACCCCAGCCGGGGATGGATCAGGCAGGTATTCTTTCCCGTCCATCCCAGCCCTGCCGCCGTGGCCAGCGCCCGCTCGACCACCGGCCCGGTATCCACGCAGCCCCGCGCCTCGAAGTCGCCATACTCCTCCCGCAGCCGGGTTTCCAGAGTTTTGAGCCGCTTCAGCAGGACCTTGTGATAATCGCTGGGCCGGCGCACTCCGCTCGCGCCTTCTTTGGCCGCATCCAGGCGGCTGGACCACGCATAGCGCGCAATCCAGCCTGCGCCCACCGCAGCCGGATCGGTCGAACGCGGCTGCGCGCTGTCATAGCCGGCAAAACAGACGATGGCCGAGCGCGCCCACGGAAACGGAATCCCAACCTTCGACCGCAGCAAGCGTCCGTCCTCGCCATCCGGTCCCGATTCTCTCCGCTCCAGGTAGCGCATGGAGCCTGCGCGGCCCGCCCGCACCCACTCCTCGAAGCGCGCCGCGTCCCGCTCTGAGTGGGCGTGGGGCAGCGCGACCAGCCCGGCCTCGGCAAATCCTGCCTCCGTCGCCCAGGCGCGCACCCGCTCCCTGGTCAGGCCGGGGGCCGAACCTCGCAGCTCGCAGGATCTGGAATCCGAAAAGGAATTTGTCACGGAACTTTACGCACTCCTTTCTGCGTATGAATGTTTATGTCCGATTGCGGACGCCGGAATCGAAACTGAACACCCGGCCCCGCGAAAGGAAATACTGGAGTGCTCGTATCCCCTGCGCTTTCAGCATATTCCTTCCCTTGCGGCTTTGGCCGCGCAAGTGCTGAGAAAGAGGTCGTGGGCCAGGCGCGAGAATATGCAACCCAGGCTGCAAACCGGCTGTCCAAACGCACGAGCCGGCTTTCTAAGGAGGTTTTGTTATGACATGCAGGATTCCAATTCCGATAGACACCGCGATCTTCCCAGCCGTTGAACGGACGGAACTGAGGGAGTTGGTTCGCGGCAACGAGCAGGGCTTGCTGGCCTGGCTCTCCCCGCTGACGCGTCGGCAAAGCGTGACGCTCGATATGAGTTCGGTCGAGCGCATCGACGCGGCCGGCATCGCCGCTCTCCTCTCGCTCCACGCGAGCGCCCGCGAGACCGGCCACTCATTTACCGTCGCCAATCTCTCGCCGCGTGTGGCCGAGATCCTGTCGTTGGTGGGACTGGAGCGGACTCTCTTTTCCCATAATATGGTCGAAATTTTACATTCCGGCTCGCGCCTGGAGAGCTCCGCCGCATGAAAATGGCCGCTGTCATTCCAGCGGAACCAGAGTAGATTTATCCCGAAAGCAAGCCCGCCAAGTGGCTTTTTCCTCAAGAAAAAGCCACCCGAAGACTCTCTGCAAGGACATGTTTACTCTGGTTCCGTTCTAGGTATCCCGTCCAAGCGCCGGTTTCCGTCCCAAATTGTGAAGATTCCGTTCCAGAATGGTACGGGAATCGCGAGTAGAGTGAGTCGTATGTGACCTTCAACACAGGCAACTGTATACTTGAGAAGGTATTCGTATAAACGACTAACCAATCCCGCGCAGTGCAGTCCGATGTCCGGATGACCCGCACGCGCTCAGCCTGAAAACCGCAACCATTTCCGTTGTTGCGTTGAGCCGCGTCCCGCCATCCACTCATAGGAACCGCCAACGCGGAATCCTACATACGGAGGCTTTACCCCATGACGCAGGGCGCTGTGGATCAGGCGTCTGCTGGAAAAGCAGACCCAACGTCAACCAAACATGTATATTTCTTCGGCGGCGGCAAGGCCGAGGGCAATGGAAAGATGAAGGATGTGCTGGGCGGCAAGGGCGCCGGCCTAGCCGAGATGACCAATGCGGGATTGCCGGTTCCCCCGGGATTCACCATTCAGACCGAGGCCTGTCGCGAGTACATGCGCGGCGCCCTCTCGCCCGCGGTCGACACCGAGATGTACGCCGCCCTGGAGCGGCTGGAGAAGCTGCAAGGTCAAAAGCTGGGCACAGGCGAGAATCCCCTGCTGGTCAGCGTCCGCTCCGGCGCCAAGTTCTCCATGCCCGGCATGATGGACACCATTCTTAACCTGGGCCTCAACGATCAGGCCGTGGAAGCGCTGGCCAAGCGCAGCAACAATCCCCGTTTTGCCTATGATTCCTATCGCCGCCTGATTCAGATGTTCGGCGACGTGGTGCTGGATGTTCCCAAGAAGAAGTTCGAGCACATCTTCGACGCCGTCAAGAAGCGCGCGAAAGTCAAGTTTGACTACGAGCTTCAGCCCAAGGCATTGCAAGAGATCATCGCCGAGTACAAGAAGCTGGTCAAGAAGGAGACCGGCAAGGACTTCCCGCAGGCTCCGCTCGATCAACTGGTCCTGGCCCGCGACGCCGTCTTCAGGAGCTGGATGAACGAGCGCGCCAAGACCTATCGCCGCATCAATCGCATCGATGACTGGCTGGGCACCGCGGTCAACGTGCAGGCCATGGTCTTCGGCAATCTGGGCGATAACTCCGGCACCGGCGTGGGCTTTACGCGCAACCCGGCCACCGGCGAGCACGCCTTCTTCGGCGAGTACCTGATGAACGCGCAGGGCGAGGACGTGGTCTCCGGCGTCCGCACGCCGCTTTCCATTTCAGAATTGAAGCGCGCCATGCCCAAGGTCTACGAGCAGTTGCGCGACATCACCGGGAAGATGGAAAAGCACTATCGCGACATGCAGGACTTCGAGTTCACCATCCAGGATGGCAAGCTCTACATGCTGCAAACTCGCAACGGCAAGCGCACCGGCCTGGCCGCCGTTCGCGTGGCCATCGACATGGTCAAGGAGGGTCTCATCACCCAGGAAGAGGCCATCCACCGTGTCGAGCCCAACCAGTTGTACGACTTCCTGGTTCCCCGCCTGGTGGAAAAAGGCGAGAAGATCGAAGTGCTGGCCACCGGCCTTCCAGCCTCGCCGGGCGCGGCTGTGGGCCAGATCGTCTTCACCGCCGAGGACGCGGTCAAGTACCACACCAACGGCGCCTACAAGACCATCATCCTGGTGCGCGGCGAAACCACTCCGGAGGACATCGCGGGCATGGAAGTCGCGGCCGGAATCCTGACCTCGCGCGGCGGCATGACCTCGCACGCGGCTGTCGTCACACGCGGCATGGGCAAGTGCTGCGTGGCCGGCGCCGGCGATTGCACCGTCGACGAGAACGCCAAGGAGCTGCGCGTCAAGGGCAAGACCTTCAAGCAGGGCGACTGGATGTCGCTCGACGGCACCACCGGCCGCGTCATCGCCGGCAAGCTCAAGACCCTGGACGCCCAACCTGACGATCCCGATCTGGTCACCTTCATGTCCTGGGTCGATCCCGTCCGCCGCCTGCGCATTCGCGCCAACGCCGACATCCCACGCGACGCAAAGAATGCTCGCATGTTCGGAGCGGAAGGCATCGGCCTCTGCCGCACCGAACACATGTTCTTTGCCGAAGACCGCATCGAGCACATGCGCACCATGATCCTAGCGGACAACGAGAAGGATCGCCGAGCGGCCCTCAAGAAGCTGCTGCCCATGCAGCGCGCCGACTTTGTTGGCCTCTTCAAGGCCATGGAGTCGCTGCCCGTCACCATCCGCACCATCGATCCGCCGTTGCACGAGTTCCTGCCCAAGCGCGAGGATCTGATGGTAGAGATTCAGCACCTGGAAGACACCAAGCCCCGCTCGCCCAAGCTCAAGGAACTGCGCACCCTGCTGGCGCGAGTCGAGGAACTGCACGAGCAGAACCCCATGCTCGGATTGCGCGGCTGCCGCCTCGGCATCGCCTTCCCGGAGATCACCGAGATGCAGGTCCGCGCCATCATCGAGGCTGCGGTCATCGCCAAGAGCAAGGGCGGCGATCCGCATCCCGAGATCATGATCCCGCTCGTCGGTTCCATCGAGGAGATGCGCAACCAGGCCGCCGTCGTGCGCCGCGTGGCAGAAGAAGTCTTCAAGGAGAAGGGCGCAACCGTCGATTACATGGTGGGCACCATGATCGAGTTGCCGCGCGCAGCCCTCACCGCCGACCAGATCGCCGAAGAGGCCGAGTTCTTCAGCTTCGGAACCAACGACCTGACGCAAACCACCTTCGGCATCAGCCGCGACGACATCAACCAGTTCCTCCCGGCCTATATGAAGGCGGGCATCTTCAAGCAGGACCCCTTCGCCACGCTCGACCAAGCGGGCGTCGGCCTGCTGGTGAAGATGGCCACGGAAAAGGGACGCAAGACCCGGCCCAACCTCAAGGTGGGCATCTGCGGCGAGCATGGCGGCGATCCGGAGTCCGTCAAGTTCTGCCACAGGATCGGGCTCAACTACGTCTCCTGCTCGCCCTTCCGCCTGCTGACGGCAAGGCTGGCGGCCGCGCAAGCGGCGCTGGAGGAGAAACAGACCGGGCCGGCGCACACCACCAGCTAGGTCGGCATCACCCGCTCAAACAGCAAGGGCGTCCGCCGCGGCGGACGCCCTTGGCGCGTCTGGGAGCATCAGCATGATGAAGCTAGTGGCCTGTCCAGTCCGGATTGGAGGCGAATTGAAGATTGTTGTAGGGCCAGAAGGAGAAGTGAGCAGTCCAGCAGCACTGTTGCTTGTGATATCTTTCCAACTGGAGGAATTCAAATGTCCCTTCGCAAGCCCTCTATCGCTGCTCTGTCTTTAATTAGCATCATCACTTTAGGCGACGTAATCCGGGAGCCGCAGTTCGCGCTGATTCGAACGGTGGACGTCGTTCAGTTGTTTGCTTCTGGAATGTGCTTCGGCATCGCCTTGGCCTCGCTAATCACCCTCCTTCGGACCAAAGCCCACAAATAGCCGGTGCGGAGAGAAACGATCCAATCGGTTTACAGAAACACGCCTCCTGTCTATCTTTGAAGATCGCTCCGTTCCTTACTTCGCTTCCCCGCCCGGCGCGTAGTAGCCTTCGCGGGTCACTACGACGAGGTCGTCCTTGTTGGCCTTGAGCGCGATCTTGTGGAAGCCGCCTTCGTTGTCCACCACGTCCGGAGTGTAGGTGAGCAGGTACTGGCCGCGCAGCTCCTCCGCGATCTGCCCGTAAATCTCGTCCAGCTTGTCCTTACCCTTGGCTTCGAAGTATCGCCCTCCGGTGCGCGTGGCAATCTTCTCCAGGATCTTCTTGCCGTCTACTCCCGGCTCGCTCGGACCGCCACCGCCGCCGCGCCGTCCACCGCCGCCGGGATAGCCCCCACCGCCGCCGCCGGGATTACCCCCGCCGCCACCACCACCGGGATAGCCGCCACCGCCCGTGCCGCCGTGCCGGCCGCCGCCGGGATTGCTGTTGTATCCGCTGTTCTCCTGTTCGCCCCGGAAGTAGATGGTGTAAACGGCCACGTTGGCCCGGTCCGCCGCATCCACCGCATCGTTGAGCGTCTCCTTGCTGCTCCGGTCCACGCCGTCGGAAAAGACCACCAGCGCCTTGCGCCCGTCCTTGGGCTTCATCAGCTCATCGCCTGAAGCCAGCCAGATCGCGTCGTAAAGCTGCGTTCCGCCGCGGCCGTGCGTCTGCCGGCTGTCGCGGTCGTCCCCGCTGGTCTGCTGACCTTGCGAGTCGTCCTGCGTCCGCGGCGTCGGCCCCATCTCGTCCAGCTCGCGGTGGAGCTTGGCGCGCGAGCTGGTGAAGTCCTCCAGCAGTTCCACCTCGCGGTCGAAGTGGATTAGGAATGCCTGGTCCGTTTGAGCCCCGGCGCCGGCCTTGGGATCGGCGGGCAGCATCAGGTCCACAAATTTGCCCGCGGCCTTGCGCTCGCTTTCCATAGCGCCCGAAACACTGCGGCTGGTGTCCACCAGCAGGCCCAGCCGGAAGGGCAGGTTGCTCTCCCGCGTAAAGCTCTTGATGGTCTGCGGGCGGCCATCCTCGGTTAGCGCAAAGTCGCTCGCTTTGAGGCTGGTCACCAGCGCGCCCTTCTTGTCACGCACGGTTACCGGCAGCACCACCTCCCGCACCTGCACCTTCAAGGTCGCTACGGGCTGGTCACTGGCCGGCTGCTGGGCAGGGCTCGCAATGGGCAGGCAGGGCAGGGCCAGCATCGATACGGCAAGGGAAAAAACAGATCGTTTTCTCATCATGATGGGTCGAAGCACACTTTCATTCCATTAGACGCGGCAGACGGCGGACCGTTGACTGACCACTCTTGCCCGCGCGGTTTCCAGCCAACAAAAGTCCGCGCCGCCAGTTCATGGTACAAATCTACGCCGAAACCCTCGCCTCCGCTTCGTTGGGCCGCTCCTTCCCCAGCATCGCCAGAACCCCCGCAATATAACCCAGGGTGTGAGCCATGCCGGCATGCCACGGAGCCGAACAGGACATCTGCGGGCTGTGATCCGGGATCACCACCCCCTCGAATCCATTCCGATAGAGAATCGTCAGGATGCGGGTCATATCCACGTCGCCCTCGTCGATGAACGTCTCGCGATAGTGCGGAACCTTGCCTCTGACATTGCGCAGATGAATGTAGGCGATCTTACCCTGGCGGCAATATTGCTCGACCGCATCGTAGATGTCGCCTTCCGTCATCTCGGCCAGCGTTCCCACGCAGAGTTCCAATGCATTGCTCCCGCTGGGCACGGCATCGATCACCCTTTGATACATAGAGGGCTGGTAGACCAGCCTGGGCTGCCGGCGCATAGTGGGCATGGGCGGATCGTCCGGATGCAGAGCCAGCCGCACGCCCGCCTGCTCCGCCACCGGAACCACCTCGGCTAGGAACGCCTCCAGTCTCCGCCATAACTCTTCATGAGTTATCGAAGGCAAAAAACCCGCAGCCGCATTCTGGTCGTAAACCATGTTCCACACTGATCCACTGGGAACAGGCACATCGTCCACCGGGCCGTCCATGCCCACAGTGACCGCGCCGCCGCGCCCCCAGGGTCCGGAGACGCGCCCGCATACTCCCGCAATGCTGAAGTTGTAGCCCAGCACGGGAATCCCCGCCTCGCCCATCCGCCGAATCGTGGTCTTCACATCCTGAATTTGTTGCGAACGCCTGGGACCGTCCAGAAGAACATCGTGCCAGATTGCCGGGTCCAGATTCTCGATTGCCGCCAGGCACAATCCCGCATCCTCGATCTCGCGGCGAATGGCCCGCATCTCGTCTACGGTCCACAACTTCCCTGCCTCTCCCGCCACACCCCAGAGTTCATACTTGCTTCCGGTCGGCTGATTGTTTCTCGGATTCGTCGAGCCTTGCCGGAAATAGTCGACCAGATGAATGACGACGTGCGTGCAGCCGGCCTGCCGCGCAAAGTCGTAATACTCTCGCGATAACATGTGGCGATACAGTCCCAAGCCCAGTTTCACTTCTCTCAGACTCCTTTGAATCGCTCTCAAGACTTACGATAATCGTTTTCATCGCCGTTTGCGCGCGGAAAGCATCGCCGCCGGCAGCGGCACTCGAACGTGCCCAGGCCCGTCTCTTCAATTGCGGCCTTATGCGGGTGTTGCAGGGAAGCGATATGCCCCGAGATGCCACTATCTCGCCCTTTTACAAACCAGAGCGATCGCTCACTCACGATCCGACTCGATAACAAGCGCCCCCGATGGTTAATGCGATTGATCCTTCATCTGAACAAGCAACATGCGAAGCGCGGTCCTGGCGAAGATGCCATGAGGCAACATCGGGGGCATGTAGACAAATGAGCCAGGTTGGGCGACGACCTTGTCCTCTCCCAATTGAACTTCTGCTTCTCCCTCGAGAAAATAGAGAATCGCCGGGGTCGGGGCCGAATGCGCGGAGAGTTCCTGGCCCGCCGAGAAGCCAAACAGCGTGACGTTCACGTGATCGTCCTTGTGCAGAACGCGGCTCAAGATTCCCTTTTCCGGTAGCGCGAATTCCTGGTGCAGATTTGCAAGAAACGTATAGTTCATGAGTTTCTCCTTTGTGGGCGTCTTCTTTGACGATGTCGTTGCGGGCTGAGAGCGTAGGGCGCGAACAGATCGAGTTTCAATGGAAAAACCAGTATTGAATCAGCTGAACCATCGAACTGTCTCTACTCGAATTGAAACAATACGATCTCGGGATGGGTTCCTACGCGCATGGGCGGACCCCAGGTTCCGGCGCCGCTGGAGGTATAGACCTGCAAGGCGCCGAAGCGTTGCAATCCATATGCGAAGTTACCGAAGGCACGGCGGATGAACCAGGTAAAAGGGAAGATCTGTCCGCCGTGGGTGTGGCCGGAGAGCTGGAGGCTGACGCCGGCTTGTTCGACCTGAGCCAAGCGGCTGGGCGAGTGATTGAGCAGAATGCTGGCGTGGGCGGGGTCCAGGCGCAGGGCCTCGAAAATGGCGCGTACGCGGAGGATGGAGGTGGAGTCGCCGTAGGGCATGCCCAGGATGTGGAGGCCATCGACGGTCACCCTTTCGTTGGCCAGAACGCGGATGCCGGCGCGGGTGACCACTTCATGGTATTCAGCCGCGCCGCCGTACTCCTCGTGGTTGCCGGTGGCGAAGTAGATGCCGAAGGGCGGGGAGAGATTTTTGAAGGGAGCGGCCAGGCGGTCAGGGTCTGTTTTGGAACCGTCGAAGAGGTCGCCGGGGAGGAAGACGATGTCCGGACGGAGGCGGGTGGCGAGGGCCACGATACGCCGGGCGAATCGGAGACCGTTGACGTGGCCCAGATGAAGATCGCTGAGCAGGAGTGCTGTGCGGCCACGCCAGGACTGGGGCAGGTTGGGGAGATTGACGTTGATGCGCCGAACGCGAATCCAGCGGGCATTGAGCAGGCCATAGATGCCGGCCACGAGGGCCAGGGCAAAGAGGACGGCGGCGATGAGGGGGCGGCCGCGCGGCAGGGTTGAAGCGAGCGGGGAAAGCAGAAGGGCAAGGTAGACAACCCAGCAGAGGCAGGCTGCGAAGAAGAAGAAGTTTAGAAAGCCCAGCCAGACGGCGGCAATCTTGTAGAGCAGCGCAACCAGCCAGTTGGAGAAGCGAAACCCGAGCAGCGCGGCGACGACGAAGCTGATCGACAGCAGGAAGAGCGCGGCCTGGAGCGCATGAGTTGACGCCGGGCTGAGAGGCCACCAGAAGACGACCAAGGTGCGATAGATGCACCAATGGGCAAGAAGCAGAAGGGCTTGGATAAGGCTGATGCCCAGAACTGGCCAAACTTTCAAACCGGGGTCTCCTTCCTTCCATGATGGCATGAAGACAGAAACGCCGGTGTAAAGAAAAAGACGCTTTTTGGCGTGAAACAATCTTTTTATGGTTGCTTCCCAAGGCGACGCGCTTGGTCTCTACATTTCGATCCCGTTTTGCCGGTCGAAGTGCACGTACTGCAACTTTGCCTCGGGAGTGTACCGGGCCAGCGAGCATGCGCGCTATGTGGAGCGGGTGATCCAGGATCTGGCGGCGGCCGGGGAATGGGCGGCGCGGATGGGTCTGGACCTGCCGCGGAGGGTGGACACCGTTTACCTGGGCGGGGGAACGCCCAGTTTGCTGGAGCCGGAGCTGCTGGCGCGGCTGTTTGGTGCGATGCGGGCGGAGTTCGACTTTGAGCCGGACGCGGAGATCACCGTGGAATGCGCGCCGGGGCAACTTGCGGACGAAACGCTGGCTGCGCTCAAGGCGGCGGGCGTGAATCGCGCGAGCCTGGGCGTGCAGTCGTTCATCGACCGCGAGGTCCAGGTGAGCGGGCGGCTGCACAGCCGGGCGACGGTCGAGGAGGATTTGCGGCGGCTGCGCTCGGCGGGGATCGCCAACCTGAATGTGGACCTGATTGCGGGCCTGGCCGGGCAGACGTTTGTATCGTGGGAGGAATCGCTGGCGGCGCTGGCGGAGAACGGCGTTCCCCACGCCAGCGTGTACATGCTGGAGGTGGACGAGGACTCCCGGCTGGGGCGCGAGATGCTGGCCGGCGGGACGCGATACCACGCCGGACTGGTTCCATCGGATGACGCAATCGCGCAAATGTACTCGGTAGCAATTGAAAGACTCGGAGAAGCGGGGTTGGAGCAGTACGAGATTTCGAATTTTGGGCGGACGGGGTTTGCTTCGCGGCACAATTTGCGCTACTGGCAGCGACGGCCTTACCTGGGACTGGGGCTGGATGCGTCGTCGATGCTGCGGGAGGCGTTGCAGGCAGCGGATGGCGCCGGACCCGGTTACGTGATGCGCTCGACGACCACCGAGGACCTGGGAGCATTTCTTGAGGGTCCGGGACCGGGGTCCCTGCGGACAGGTCTTCGTCCGCGGGGTGGAGAAGCGGTGGAGACAGCGTGGCTCTCGCCGGCGCGGCAGCACGAGGAGGCCTGGTTTCTGGGGCTGCGGTTGAATGCGGGAGTGGAAGTGGCCGCGCTAGAGCACGAGTTTGGGCGGGAGACCGTGGCGCGGGCAATGGAAGTAGTTGCACGGCTGGCGGAGGATGGGCTGCTGACTTCGGACGGCAAGAGGGTCCGGCTGACGGCGCGGGGACAACTGCTCTCGAACGATGTGTTTCAGAAGTTTTTAGGGCTGGCGGATGAGACAGCCTCAAAGGTAGAGGGCAGTTAGACTGCGGGAATCGGAAGCCTTCATGTCGCGTCAGGCCGGTTTCCGGTTTTATCCGCTAGCCAGTGACCTGTTCCCGCGCTACCAGGCCAGCAGTTCGTCGCCGGAACTTGGCAAGAGAAAGGTTACCGGGGCGGCGGAAGAGTACTGGGAATCGTCGAAGCAGTGGATCGACTCGGGACCGGCGGCCTTGGCCGACTGCAGCGCCTGTTCGGCGTCGCGCAGGACTACCACCGGGGAGCGGCCCTGGCTGGAGGCGATGCCAAAACATGCCGAGAGGCGGATGGAGTCGCCAGCCACACGGAAGGGCGAGGAAAAAACTTCAAGGCGGACCCGTTCAGCCAGCATGACGGTGTTGGCGGGGGTGCATCCGGGCAGCGCCAGCAGGAACTCATCCATGCCGGGACGTCCCAGCATGTCATAACTGCGCAGGAGGCGCGTGGTGCGGCTCACCACCTGGCAAAGCAGATCGTCGCAGGCGTCCGCGCCGAGCCGCGAATTCCAATGGCCAAAGTCGTCGATGTCGAACAGAATCAGGCACAGCGAGGATTTCATCCGCTGCACGCGGTCGGTTTCGCGAAACAGCATGGCGAGGAGGGTTTCGCGGTTGTAGACGCCGGTGAGGCGGTCGGTCTGCGCGTTCAGCACCGCGGTCTCGCGGAGGGATTCGAGTTCGCGCGTTCTGTGAAGGGTGCGCATCACCATGTCGAGCCGGAGCCGCCAGTAAGGGGATTCCGCGGCGCGCAGAACCAAGTCGTCGATGACGCCCTCGGCCAGACGGTCGATCCATTCCTGGGTGACAGTGTCCGAAATCAGGACAATGGGGAGGCGCTTGGAGCTGACCTGGGCGCGTACGACCGCGAGCAACTGGCCCATTTCCATGTCTGACAGGTTGACGTCGAGCAGGGTCAGGGTGGGTGGATTGGGCGCGGTCATTGCAGCTAGTGCGGCTTGGGCCGAGAGGACGATTTCGACGCGCGCGCCCGATGCGGCGAGGACCGGTTCAATGACAGCGAGAAGAGCAGGCTCGGGCGATGCGAGGAGGAAGATTGGCGTGGAGTCGGCGAGCATCGTGAATGACCTCAATAGTGGATGCATCGGCGATGGTTAGAAATTGTTTAGAAAGCTCGAAAAGTTTATGGATGGATTGTAATGACTTTCGGGTGGGGTTCGGGATGCCGAAGGTACCGCAGCGGATTTCGACCGATGCTGTTGGAGTCATGTGCATGACTCGAACAAAGGGAACAGTGCGTAAGCCCTAATCGACGAAGTCCACCATGGGGGCGATGGGGATGATGCCGCGTTCGTGCCCCAGGTCCAGGAGTTTGCGGATGGCTTGGCGGCCGTCGAGGCCGTAGTCCAGGGTGCGGTCGTTGACGTACATGCTGACGAAGCGGTTGGCCAGCCGGGAGTCGAGGTCGCGGGCAAACTGCATGGCGTATTCGAGGGCCTGTTCGCGGTGGTCGAGGGCGTGCTG
>DATFYK010000043.1:0-117202 GCA_035315085.1 Occallatibacter sp. | reverse complement strand
ACCCACAGGTTTGCGCTTAATCAGGCTGCGGACGCGTATGCGCTGATGGCCTCCGGCAAGTGCGGCAAAGTCGCGGTCTGCGCGGATGAAGAATTGACCGATTCATCGGGCGGAAGGGGCTAACTCAGATCAAGATCGAGCCGGTTTTTTCAAAAAGGAATTCAGGATTGTTTCTTGTTTCATCGAAAAGCGAAGAAATGGCCGCCGTTATCCCTATGCGGCCAGCCGAAGGAATGTAGTTATGTCTGTTATGAATGCGAATTTCCCAGCCAAAGCGCAGGCCAAAAGCGGAATCTTTCCCGCTGGGCAGATTACCCTTTTCATCATGATTACGGCGCTCTTTTTTCTATGGGCAATCCCTAACAACCTCAACGACGTGCTGATCAAGCAATTCATGAAGTCCTTCGAGATTTCGCGCTTCCGCGCGGGATTGCTGCAGTCTGCGTTTTACATGGGATATTTTCTTCTTTCCATGCCCGCGGCGCTGCTCATGCGCAAGTATGGCTATAAATTCGGCTTCATTACCGGGCTGCTGCTTTACGGAATCGGCACGTTTCTCTTCTGGCCGGCGGCGCTGGTGGCGCAGTACTGGTTTTTCCTATTGGCTTTGTTTGTTATTGCCAGCGGCCTGTCGTTTCTTGAGACGGCCTCCAACCCCTTCATTGCTCAGATGGGTTCACCGGAGACCTCCGCGCAGCGGCTGAACTTCTCGCAGGCCTTCAACCCGCTGGGCTCGATTGTTGCCGTCTTTATCGGTAAAATCTTTATCTTCTCGGGCATCGAATTGCAGACAGGCCAGATAGACGCGATGAAGAAGGCCGGCACTTATGCGGCCTATCTCCACAATGAGATTTTGCGCGTAAAAATGCCGTACCTTTTTCTCGGCGCGGTAGTACTTGTGTGGGCCGTACTTATATCGCTGAAAAAGTTCCCCCCTGTTCGCAGCGAGCACGAAGACGGTGGCGATCATGGACACTTTCGCGAACTGTTGAAGCATCGCCATTTCATGTTGGCTGTTCTGGCGCAGTTCATGTACGTCGGCGCGCAGGTGGGCACCTGGAGTTACTTGATTCAGTATGTGCAGGACTCCACTCACCTGCCGGAGAAGCCTGCCGCAAATTACCTGATTGCATCCCTGGTGGCCTTCGGCGTGGGGCGCTTCGCCTCCACCGCGCTGATGCGCGTGGTGCGTCCTGACAGGCTGATGGGCTTGTATGCGGTCATCAATGTGATGCTGGTCACGGTGGGTGTGCTGCATCCGGGATGGATTGGCGTAGGTGCGATGGTGCTGACCAGCTTCTTCATGTCGCTCATGTTTCCCACCATCTTTGCATTGGGACTCAAGGGGCTTGGTCCCAATACCAAGATTGGCGGGTCGCTCATCGTGATGGCCATCGTGGGCGGCGCCGCGCTCACGCCGCTGATGGGGTTGATCAACGACCGAACCCATAGCATCGCGCTGGCCTACCTGGTTCCCCTGGCGGGGTATCTCTGTGTCGCGGCCTACGCATTTCTGGGAGCCACCAGAGCGGAACCAGAGTAAACGTGTCCTTGCGGAGATTCTTCTGGGTGGCTTTTTCCTCCACCCCAGCGACTAAGACCTGTCGCTGGGGACCCCGGTTGAGGAAAAAGCCACTTGGCGGGCTTGCTTACGGGATTATCTACTCTGGTTCCGCTGTAGGGGGCTGGCTGCGGATGGATTTCTTCCCAATACGGGGAAAAGTCTCTGATTGCCGTGGCCAGGCAATCCGCTTGCTGGACTCGTGTGGGACCCGGTACAGGTTTGTTGAACCGGAATTTGCGGAATTGCGGTATGATACTTTCAGGAGAGAGTTGCCATGAGCACTGAAAACGAAGTTCTTACGCCCGAGGAAGAGACGAACGAGGGACGCACTTTGCGTCTGATTGGCTGGTTCTCCCTGGGAATTGTCGTGGCCGTGCTGGGCATCTACCTGGGCACCGAACTGCGCAGCCGCTACAAGTTCAAGCACCGCACCCCCTACGACTTCTTCGCCAACGCCGGCGAAACGCACGCCAGCGAGTTCGGCATAGGCGTCTAGAGCCTCTGCCTTCGATGAAGACCGCAGAATGCCGCCGCTGGGCGGCATTTTGCATTTGTTGCGCTTCTTGAAACTGCGGCGAGGAACATCCCACTGGAGACAGAGTCCATGCGCAACTTTGGCTCAAAGGGCGCGGGCAAGAACGACGGTCACGTCATCTGCTTGCTCCGCATCGCCGATCCAATCCGCCACCGTGTCTGCAATCAGATCGCCAATGTTGGAGAGCGGCCGGTCGCGATGCTCCAGGATCAACGCAATGAGTCGTTCCTCGCCGAAGTCACCTGAGCCATTCTCCGCTTCAGTTACGCCGTCACTGTATGCGACGAACAGATCCCCCGGCTGCATCATGATCGTGGATTCGCCATAGGTCGCGCCATCAAAAAGTCCCACCACCGTGCCGGAGGTGTCGAGGCGGGAGACGCCTCCATTTGCGCTGAAAATACTCGGCGGCGGGTGGCCGGCATTGCAGTAGGTCAACGTCCGCGCGTTCGCTTCATAGTCGCCGAGAAACAGGGTCGCGTACTTCTCGGGCGAGGTGCAGCGAAACAACTGATTGTTCAAGTTGCTCATCAACATGCCGACCGAAGGCCGCGCTTGGGCGTCGCCCTTTCCCTGAAAGCTCAAGCTGCGATTGTGTTTGGATTGCAGGCCCGTTCCCAACGCCGGTATCGAGTCCATGCCCAACACTGGTGAGTATGCCCGGATGAAGGCATGCGCGGTGGCCATCAGCAAAGCGGCGGAAATTCCCTTTCCGCTGATATCGCCCATCGCCACCACCAGCTTGCCGCTGCTTAAGGGGATGAAGTCGTAGAAGTCTCCGCTTACGGATCTCGCCGGATGGCAGACGCCGTAGACCTCCAGCGAGCTTAACTCCGGCAATTTCGCAGGGAAGAGCGCGCTCTGCACTTCGCGGGCGATGGCTAGTTCGCTCTCCATTTGTTGCATCCGCTTTTGCTCGGCCAGGAGCTGGACCAGCGATTCGCTCATGGAGTTGAACGATTGTTCCAGCACCGCCAGTTGGTCGCTGCCGCGCACCCGGATGCGATGGGTGAGGTCGCCCCGGTTGATGTGCTCCGTGGCGCGATAAAGCTCTGCCACCGCCCGGGTCATGCTGCGCGACAGCCGAATGCCAATATAAAGCGCTATCAACTCAAACAGGCCGAAGAGAAGCGAGATGACGAGAAGAAAGTATTTCAGTATCTTCGCCTTGTCGCCCAAGGTGGAGAACAATACACCGTAGAGCAGCGACGGCCGGGTGGTGACGCCAATCGCGCAGGTTTGCGGTTTTCCCGTCTTCCAATCCAGCGTATCGAATAATGTGTAAAATTGAATTGCCGGATCTAGCCGGTTTGTTGACGGCGCTATGCTCTCGGTATCCACGCGTCCGGGCGTCTTTTGAGTAAAGAGAAGCTGACGTGATTCTTCCACATCGCTGTTATCGGGCGGAATCAAACTCACTGCGCCCAGACGCGAATTTACCGACTGAAGCAGTCCCGGCGTGATGGGAGCGTCGGTAATCACAGTGATCCGTTGGCCGTCCTTGACGAAGCGCCGGACCGCGCGCAGATGCAGGAATCCCCCATCTAAAACGAATCCCCTGAAATCCCCTTTGATCACATCAGGGACCTTGGCGGGATGGGCCTTGATCAGCGCGCCGCTGGTCGAGAGCAGAAACCCCTCGTCTCCTTTCCACACAGTGACGGTGCGCTGCGGAAAATTCTCGCCGGAAATATGGGAAAATTCTCCGGCAATCTGTTTATCGAGTTTCCCGGGGCGGTCCAGAGATGCCAGTAGCGCGGCCTGGGCGTCAATCGGCGTCTCCAGATATTGCAGCGCTGCCTGCAAATTCGAGATTGCGGCGTAGGTGGCAAATTGTCCGGCAAACAGGTGGCCGCTCAATGCTGTCATCGCCAGAAGCAGCACAACGGGGATAACCCCGATGAAGAAATAGGTAACGATCAGTCGATGGCGCAGCCGCCACATGAAAAGCCGCTTGGCCCAGCGGGTGACAAGACGCAACGCGCACAAGGCAAAGATCAGGGCAAAGAACTTCGCCCATCCGCCGGGCTTGGCGCTTGACCCGGAACTGGAGAGCCATCCGAGAAGATAGACCAGAACGCTCAATCCGCCGGACCACAGCGTGACGCGGCCCCACTTCGTCCTGGGGCGGAGGGTCCGTTTCACGAGAGCCTTGAAGGCGCTCAAATCGGGAAGCTTGATCATGGTTGCGGCACAGCTTTCAGGAAACTCGCCTCGGAGTTCTCAGGACTTCCATTTTAGTGCAAGCGGCGCAACAAGATAGCCACCCAGGTGTTCAAAAGCGGCATTTCGTCTTAGGCTGCGCGCCGGCCTTGGAACAACAGTTCCTCTGGCCGGATGCCGGCGTTCGCTTGGCCTCTGTCCGCCAGCGGATCGGTACCCGATTTCAACCGCATCGCGCACTCCTTCCCTGCGTTACCCTAAGAACCTATGGGCCGCATCCGCATTCTTCCCGACCAGGTTGCCAACCAGATCGCCGCCGGCGAGGTGGTGGACCGGCCTGCCTCGGTGGTGAAGGAGCTGCTGGAGAACGCGCTGGACGCCGGAGCCACCCGCATCCGCGTCGAGGTCGAGGCCGGCGGACGCCGCCTCATTCGCGTTACCGACGACGGCCAGGGCATGAACCGCGACGATGCCTTGCTGGCCTTCGAGCGCCACGCCACCTCCAAGCTGCGCACCGTGGACGACCTGCTCTCCATCGCTACCCTGGGTTTCAGAGGCGAGGCGCTGCCATCCATCGCCTCGGTAGCCCGCGTGACCCTGGAATCAGCGACAGGAGAATCCGCCGCGGCGGACTGCGGAACCCGCATCGAAATCGCCGGCGGCAAAATCCTCCACGTCGAAGACGCGGCTCTGCCCCGCGGAACCACCCTGGCCGTTGCCGATCTCTTCTTCAATACTCCCGCCCGGCGCAAATTCCTCCGCGCCGAGTCCACCGAACTGGCCCACGTCACCGCGCTGGTGACCCACTACGCCCTGGCCCACCCGGAGAAGCACTTCGAACTGGTCTCCGCCACCCACACCATCGTTTCCGCGCCGCCTGTTGCGCGCACCGCCGAGCGCATCTACCAGATCTTCGGCAAAGACACGCTGGCCCAGTTGCTGCCGGTGGCCGCCGAGACCCCGCTCGCCCACGCCGGCTTGCCTGACCCGCCCCCCTGGAAACGGGATTTGCTACGGGACCCCGCCCTCCAGTCCCGCGATCCAGGCGCCCTGCGGCTGAGCGGCTTCTACTCCAAGCCAGAGCTGCAAAAGCTCAATCGCAACTCGATCTATATCTTTGTAAACAAGCGCCTTATCCGCGACCGGCTGCTCATGCACGCCATCACCGAGGCCTATCGCAACGTCATTCCGCCCACCAGCTTTCCGGTGGTGCTGCTCTTTCTGGAGATGCCTCCCGAGGAGGTCGATGTCAACGTCCACCCCGCCAAGACCGAGGTGCGCTTCCGCCAGCAGAGCCTGGTGCACGACTTTGTCCGCGACAGCTTGCGGACGGCGTTGATCCAGGCGCGCCCGGCCGCCGGATTCCTGGCCGCCCTGGACAACGCGCCCGCCGCCAGCCCCTCGCTCATGCCTCGGTCCGCTTCGCCGTTGCCCGGATCGCCGGACAGCGCTCCGGTTCAGTTGCTCCCTGACTCCGACCCGGAGGCGTTCCAGGCCGCCCGGGCGGACGCTGAGCCCTTCCAACTGACCCCGCGGCTGCCTTCACCCGTCTCCGGCAAGCTCCCTTTCGATGCCCGCGCCTTGAATCCAGGCGGATGGGAGGGCCAGCAGGCCTGGAGCGAGGCCGCCGCGGCGCTTTTTCAGCCAGCCGGCCCGCCCGCCACAGACGGTTGCTCTCCAAATTCCGCCGATGCAATGGCTTACGCGCCAGATCCGGCCGCCGAAACGGCCCTGGCCACCGCTGCGGCTACGGCCGCAGCTACGGCACAAGTTGAGGCCGAGCAGGCCGCAGCCAACCTGAACCACCTGGGCTCGCTTCGCCCCCTGGCCCAGTTGCGCGAGTCGTTCATTCTGGCCGCCGGCGACGATGGCCTGTGGATCATCGACCAGCATGTGGCACACGAACGAGTGCTTTTTGAAAAAATTCTTCGCGACCGCCGGGTCGAAAAAGTGCAGCGACAGAGGTTGCTGATGCCCATGCTGGTGGAATTGAAACCCTGGCAGATGGTGGTCTTTGCCCGCATCGCCGAGGAGCTGGACCGCAACGGCTTTGAGGTGGAACCCTTTGGCCCACAAACACTTGCGGTGAAGGCGGCGCCAGTGGGCCTGGAAGGAGCGGCTTTGGAGCGGATGCTGGGCGAGGTGATTGAGCAATCCGCCGCCGATTCAGAAGAACCCAAGCAGAATGAGGACCTTACAGCTCTTCGCACGCGGATTGCCGCTTCCATCGCCTGCCATTCCGCCATCAAGGTGAACACCGCTCTTGACCCGGTGCGCATGGAATGGTTATTGTTAGAGTTGGCGAAAACTAGTCACCCAACCAGTTGCCCGCATGGTCGTCCAATAGCTTTGTTGTATTCTTGGAAGGAGATCCAGCGGGCCTTCCATCGCATTTAGAACGTTTGGAAGGTGGCCGTCCTCCTCTCAGGAGTGAGGGCAGCCCGGCGCCGGTAGCAAAACCAGGGAGTATGTATCCCGAAGTTGATGCACTTAAGTCGACGCGACCATCAGGAAGCGGCGACCTTGAACAGGCCTAGACAGGACGCAGCATCTCTGGTTTTGCCGTAACGCCAACCTGGAAGTGAGGTTTCTCTTTGACAGCAGAGCAATTGGAAGCATCGCGCGCCGAAAGATTGCGCCACACCGGAACCGGGGCACTCACACTGGAGGATGCCCGGACGTGGATTGAAGAGACAGGACTGTGTCTTTTCCAGCCCCGGCGGCAGTTTTCTTCTTCCATCGCGCCCTCGTTTGTCGAGGCAGTAGCCGGGCGGCGTGACGCGACCCCCGCTCCGAATCACATTCTCCTGGCCGAAGAGTTGTTGGTGCGCCTGGAAACCGACGGCGTAGCCGTGCGGTTGAACCTGCTTGGACATCCCGGCGAACAGCCGGACTACGTAGTGGCAGCCTGGGTCCTGCCCTATGTGTATGCCCTCAGAGGCGACCGCGACTGGCGGCGCAGCCCGCAATTGACCGGCTCGCGCCAGGTTTCGCAACTGGCTGTTCAGGCCTACAAGCAGTTGGAGACGGGCGATGCCACCATTGCCGCCCTCAAGCATGCGCTGGGCCGGGAAGTGACCGAAGGCGCCGTTCTGCGCGCCATCACCGAGCTCTGGCAGCAGCTTCGCATCATTCCAGTGGTCTCAGCCCCCGGTCAGCCCGCCCAGTGGCAACTGCTGCGGACGCGCTATCAAAAAGCCATTGCGGAAGGCGCCTCCACCTCGCAGGTGACGGCGATTTCCGTGCTTGCCTCCATCTATCTGCAGGCTGTCATCGCGGCCAGCATGGAAGAGGTCGAGCTGTTCCTGGCTCCTCTCACTGCGCGCAGCAAGATTCGCGAAGTGCTCCGCGGCCTGGTGGCCACCCGCCAGGTGCACACCCTCTCGCTGGGCCACGCTCCGCACTTCTACGTCGCCGGCACTCTGCCGGAGTTTAATGCTCCGCCCACTCTCTATACCAGCTATACCAGTTCCTCCCTGCCCGCCTCCTCATACTTCCAGCACTCGCGGGACCATGAGGAGGCGCCGGTAGTGGAAGCGCCGAAGCCTGTCACGCCATCTTCAGTCCAACCGCGCAAGTCTGCCGAGCCACACGCTCCCCGGACCGCGGCGCGCAAGCCTGTTTCCAGCAGCAAGTCCGCAGCGGCACGGCCCCACTTCAGCCCGCCGAGGCGGGCCTCCCATACTCGCGATCGCAAACCGGCGTTCGGTGCGGGGAACGCCACCGGCAGCCGCTCCAGCAACCGTATGGCCCGTCGCGTAAGCTCTGAGGCTCGTCCCTTGTCTGCACGCCCTTCCGGCGCGCACAAGGCGAACGGCTCCCGGCCCGCCAAAGGCGTACGCTGGAGCTCGAATGCTCCCGCAAGCGCTCAGATCAAGGCCAAGCGCAATGGGGCGCACGCCGGTAACGGTTCCACCCATGGCGCGCGATCCAATCGAAGCGCCACCCGCCCGGCCAACGGCGCCTCCGCTGCGCGGACCACGAAGTCTCGCGCTCCATCGTGGGGCCAGCGCAATGGCCATAACAACGGAGCCAAAACCGCAGCCAAGCCCAGCGTCACCGCGCGCAGCAGCAGGATTCCTCGCAGCGGCAGCGCCCCACGCAAGGAGTTGCGGCCCGATGCGCGCTCCGCTTGCGGCGCCCGCAAACCGGCTTTGGCGGCAGGCACAAAGGCGGGGAATAGCAAACGGTATGGCTTTACCGCACGGCCCAAGCAAAAGACGAAGAAGCGCGGATGAGTGCGGAAGAAAGCCCCTTGCGCTCCTTTGGGCCTGGCCGGAAGATCATCGTCGCCATTGATGGCCCGTCCGGCGCGGGAAAGAGCACAGTAGCCCGCCAATTAGCCCGGCATTTTGGCCTGCTCAATCTGGAGACCGGCGCCATGTACCGCGCCTTCGCCCTGAAGGCGCTTCGCGCGGCGCTCCCCTTGGACGAGAGTTCCGGCCTGGAACGCCTGGCCGCCGAAACCGCCATTCGCCTGGAACCGGGCGAGGAGGAGAATCGTGTCCTGCTCGACGGCGAAGACGTGACCGGCCTGCTCCGCAATCAAATTGTCACCGACGCAGCCTCGCGGGTCAGCGTTTTTCCTGCCGTTCGCGCCTGGATGGTCGGCCTGCAACAGCAACTGGGCGCCCCGGGCGGGGTGGTCATGGAGGGCCGCGACATCGGCACCGTGGTCTTTCCCCATGCCGATGTCAAGATCTTCCTGGACGCGGCTCCCGAGGTGCGTGGCCTGCGCCGTTTCGACCAGCTTGGCCCCAAGCCCGCCGTGCAGCCGGAAGAGGTCATCCGCGACCTGCGCGCCCGTGACGAACGGGACCGCAACCGTGCCGATTCGCCGCTCAAACCGGCGCCGGACGCCGTACTGCTGGATTCGACTCAGATGACGCTCGAGGAGACCGTGGAGGCGGCAAAAGCCATAGTGGCCGCGAAGCTGCCCGCATCTGAGGCATAGAACTCCTGAGCGCGGCCCGCATGCGGTCGCAGTGTTGCCGAGGCGTCTGGGGATTAAGGCTTTGTTGCCGCCGGCTTCGGGGTCTTAGGTGCGGTCGTGGTCTTAGGCGGGGTCGTGGTCTTAGGCGGGGTCGCGGTCTTCAGGTACATGATCTTCTTCGTCCCGCCTTCACAACTGCCCACTACCTTGCCTTCCGCCTCCTTGTCCTTCGCCACGATCTCCAGCGTGTAGGCCTTCGCGCCGTTCGCTTCCACCTTCTTCGCGATCTCAGCCTTCAACACCTCACAGGACTTTGGCCCTTCCGCCCCAGCCAACGCCGACGCGAAGAGCAGAATGGCAACTGACGCTACGATTCTCATGGTGCACTCTCCTTCAATTTGATGCCAGGACAAATTCGGGGCCAAGATTAGCGTATCCAGGTTGCCAGCGTCAATCTTTGGATTGATTTGTCCGGTCCGCCATTGAATACATAACGTCTGGGAGGGAGTTCCACACTCCACATCAGCGTGGCCGGGCGCGCCCAGGGAGCGCCGCGGCGCAACATCACTCCAGGCCCAGGTCTCCGGCCTGGCTTTGCCGCTCCCCGCGCCGCGGCCAAATGCTATAGGCTTTTAGATGTATGGAGATTACCTGCACCCGCTGCCACCAGGCCGTCCAGGCCGACAACTGCTACTGCCCTGCCTGCGGCCTGCCCCAGCTGATCTACTCCGCCGAAGGCGTCCCCGGACAGGCCCCGGCGGAGCAGGGGAACGAGGCCGTGCGGGATGCAAGCTCAGTCGACTGGAAGCCGGCCTTGCGCGCGGCCCTGATGCTGGCGGTTCCGGCCGGACTGCTGTCGAGCGAGGCCTCGCCAGTGGGTCGTTTCGGGCTGTTTTGGATGACAGCTGCCGCGGCGTGGGCGGTGGTGCTGTACCTGCGCAGCCAGCAGTCCGCTTGGATCACGATCGGCGCAGGCGCACGCATCGGTCTGGTGACCGGGCTGCTCGGCGGCTGGATGGCGTTTTGCGGAAGTGGCTGCGCACTTTTTGTCGAGCGCTTCATTCTTCACCAATCCAGCCAGATTGACGCCGCGTGGAAGGCCTACGTCGAGGCTAGCCAGCAGTTGACCGCGCAGATTGGTCTTGGGGACGCAGCGCAAATGCAGACCCAGGCGGCCTGGATGCTGTCGTCTTGGGGCCACGCCGGCTTCGTCGCCTTCGGCTTTGCCTTCAATTCGGTTTTCCTGCTTCTCTTTGCCGTGGCGGGCGGCGCTTTGGGGGCGCGTTTAATGGCCCGCAACCGCCGGCCGGAGGTCTAAGGTTTTCTTCGGCGCTGCCGGGAGACTATCTTCACCGCAACAGCGAACCCTGTTAAGGTCCCGCACAAGGCCCTGTATTCAGTTCCACTTCTCCACAACTTGCCGCAGAGCGGCAACCCCTCGTATCATCCTGCGATAGACGAGCGGCGAGAGACGACCCATGAGCGAAGCCCAAGACAAACCCAACCTGCGCGTGAAAGGCAGGCTGATGTCCGCCTCGGAGATCGAGCGCACCCTGGTGCGCCTAGCCCACGAGATTGTTGAAAAGAGCAATGGCAGCGAAGACCTGGCGCTGGTAGGCATCAAGCGCCGCGGCATTCCGCTGGCCGAGCGGCTGGGCAGACTCATTTCCGGCATCGAGAAGCATCCGGTCGATACGGGCTTGCTCGATATTCAGTTCTACCGCGACGATCTGTCCACAGCCGGCGTGCGTCCGGTAGTCACGCCAGGGGCCATCGGCATTGAAATCGACGGCCGCGACGTAGTGCTTTGCGACGATGTGCTCTACACCGGCCGGACGATCAGGGCCGCGCTCGACGCGCTCTTCGACCACGGCCGTCCGCGCCGCGTGCAACTGGCCGTGCTCATTGACCGCGGCCATCGCGAACTGCCCATCGAGGCCACGTACGTCGGCAAACGTGTGCCCACCAGCAGCCGCGAGATCATTGAAGTGAAGTTCCATGAGGTAGACAACGAAGACCAGGTGCTGCTGGTCGAGCGCCTGGATTAAGGAAGAAACGAAGCTTCTAGCTGGAGGCTAGGAGCCAGAGGCTGAGACATCATGAGCCCGACCGCTGCCAAAGCCCGCCGCCTGCTACATCTGCCGCCTGTCGCCGCCTTGCCGTTCCCCTACCATCCGGGATCGCTGCTCTCGGCATCGGACCTGAGTCTGGACGGCTTGAACCATATCCTCACCCGAGCCACGGCTCTTGAGAATTTGGACCCGCTGGTCCGGGATCGCATTCTGGCCAAGCGCCGCGTGGCGCTGCTGTTCTACGAGTCCTCCACGCGTACCCGCACCAGCTTTGAGCTGGCCGCCAAGGGGTTGGGCGCGGATACCACGCTGGTTTCCAGCCTCTCCTCGAGCATCGAGAAGGGCGAGTCGCTGAAAGACACCGGCCTGACGCTGCGGGCCCTGGGCGCCGAAACCATCATAGTGCGCAGCAACTTCTCCGGCGCGCCCTGGCTGCTGGAAGCCGAGACCCGCCTGCCGGTGCTCAACGCCGGCGACGGCATGCACGAGCATCCCACCCAGGCGCTACTGGACCTGCGCACCATCCTGGCCCGCCTGCGGCCCGGCGTTGAGACCGTCACCGCCGAAACCCTGGCCGGCGTCACCGTCAGCATCGTAGGCGACATTCTGCACAGCCGCGTGGCCCGCTCCAACATGCTGCTGCTGCCCCGGCTGGGCGCGCGCGTGCTGCTCTGCGGACCGAAAGAGCTGCTGCCGGACCTGGCTGCCCAGGCCGGACCCGGCATCCCACCCCAGCAACAAGGACCCGTCGCCGGGGACCCCGGCATCGCCATCGAGCGCGACTTCGATGCGGCCCTCCGCCAGTCCCAGGCGGTGATGATGCTGCGCATTCAGGCCGAGCGGCTGGCCGGCCAGCAACTGGACCTGGAAGAGTATAAGGCCAGCTACCAGCTCACCGGCCCGCGGCTGGCCGCGCACGCGCCATCGGCAATCGTCCTGCATCCGGGACCCATCATCCGCGGCCTGGAGGTAACGGCCGGCGTGGCCGACGGCCCGCAGTCGGTGATTCTCGAACAGGTCAAGAACGGCGTAGCCATCCGCATGGCAGTGGTCGAGCGCGCGCTGACGGCGAAGGCTAACCAAGGAGGCCGCGCATGACGGCACTGGTGATTCGCTCGGGCCACCTGATCGATCCGGCGGCCGGCGTCGATCTTCTCAAGGACATTCTGCTCAAGGACGGCCGGGTGGCCGAGATCGCCGCTCCGGGCAAGCTGAAGCAGGCCAACGGCGCTGAAGTCCTGGACGCGAGCGGCCTGATCGTCGCGCCGGGGCTGATCGACATGCACGTTCATCTCCGCGAGCCCGGCCAGGGCTACAAGGAGACCATCGCCAGCGGCACGGCGGCCGCCGCCGTGGGCGGTTTTACCTCCGTTGCGGCGATGCCGAACACCTTCCCGGTAAACGACTCGCCGGAGATCACCCGCTGGATGCAGGACCCCGAGCGCGGCGCGGCGATACGCGTCTTCCCGGTGGCCGCCGCAACGCGCGGGTCTAAAGGCGAAACGGTGAACGACTTTGCCGCGCTCAAGTCCGCCGGCGCAGTGGCCGTCAGCGACGACGGCCAACCCATCCTGAAGGACAGCGTGATGCGCGAGACCCTCGCCGCGGCCGCGCGCGTGGGGCTGAGCGTCATCCAACACGCCGAGGACACGCGGCTCATGCAAGGCGCCGGAGGGAACGCCAGCATGAATCTGGGGCCGGTGTCCTTCAAGCTGGGCCTGCGCGGCATGCCGCCGGAGGCCGAATCCGGCATGGTGGAGCGCGACATCCGCCTGGTGACCGAACTGCGCGACGCCCGCGCCCACCTGCACGTGGCCCACACCTCGACGGCCGCCGCGCTGGCCGCCGTGCGCCAGGCCCGGCGCAACGGGCTGCGCGTCACCTGCGAGGTGACGCCGCACCACTTCCTGCTCACCGAAGAGCACGTGGGCCTCTACAACACCAATGCCAAGATGAATCCGCCGCTGCGCTCGGCAGCCGACCGCGACGCCATGATCGAGGCCATCCTCGACGGCGTGGTGGACTCCATCGCCACCGATCACGCGCCCCACGCCGTGCATGAGAAGGAAGTGGAGTTCGAGAACGCCCCTAACGGCATCACCGGCCTGGAGACCGCTCTGGGCCTCTGCCTGCGCTGGCTGCACACGGAGTGGAAGATGCCGCTGGGCCGCGTCCTGAGCCTGCTGAGCGCCCAGCCCGCGGCGCTATTAGGTCTGAAAGGGCGCGGGACGCTCACCGTGGGCAGCTTTGCCGACGTAGTCGTCTTCGATCCCAAGGCCGAGTGGACCTACAACGCCCGGGAAACCAAGTCCAAGTCCCGCAACACTCCCTTCGACGGCTGGACCATGCAAGGCAAGGTCCGCTGGACGATCAGCGAAGGGCGCGTGGCGTATTCGGCGGAGACTACTTAGGGACTCACTCGCTTCCGCAGTTTAGTTTTTGGCGAAGGAGTTAATGGCTATGAGTTCAGTCGATGATGCAAAATGGCACTGGGCTGAAGGCATCAAGTTTGCCCTTGAAGGCGTCAAGCTGCTTTTCATTCTGAATGGCGCAGCATCTGTATCCATTCTGACGTTTATCGGGAATATGAAGGCCAGTTCAAGCCAGCTAATTTGGGCTTTGCTCAGCTTTGCCTTCGGTGCCGCAACGACCGTGCCAGCAATGATCTTCGCTTATTTCACCCAATTGCAATATGGAAACGCATCCCAAGATGAGATGCATGGTCATCTACTTTGGCAGAAAGCTGGGAAAAGGCATTACACGGCCTACGGATTTATTGTACTGGGAATTTTGTGCTTCTTAATAGGGGCTATTTTAGCGGCTTGCGGACTAATGCATATTCAAAGCTCAAATGTTCCTTGTCAAAATCACCCTTAACTAAACGACGACCCCTTTTTAATCAAAGGAGCGATTCTTACCCCTTGCGGCGGTAGAGGACCTGGAAGTCGTAGCCGGGGTTGGCGGGGAAGAGGCTGGCGACGTGGCGGAGGCGCTCGGCTAGGGCCTGGGCGGCGAGCAGCGGGTAGTCGCGCTCGCGCAGGTCGTGGTAGTCGAAGTCCACGGCCAGCGAGAGCATATAAATCGCCAGCGCGTCGGAGAAGGCCGACTCGTAGTAGGCGCTGCGCGCGCGCTCGTCGATGACCTTCTGAGTATTGCGGCTGTCGAGAACCCGGCTGTCCTGGGCACGGCGGCGGGTCTCCCAGGCGTCCTGGCTGGTTTCGCCGTGGACCTGGGCCTCGGCCTGCGACCAGGCCAGCGACGAAAAGCTCTCCGGAACGCCGGCAGCCTCGACAAAGTTGTGGGCCACGTTGATGAAGAACTCGAAGGCCAGGCCGAAGCGGTCCTCGACCAGCCGGGTGGAGAGAAAAACCGCCTCGGTGGCGCCAAAGGTCGCGTTGCTGTGGCAGATGGCGCGGTCGCCCAGATCGACGGTGTAGGCGGGAGCGATCATGACTTCGCCGGTGTCGGCTATGGCCAGGGGCACAAAGTAATAGGCGCGGTTATCCAGCGCGGCGGAGAGAGTGGCCGGCACACCGCCCACCAGCCGCTCCAGATCGGATTCGGAGACACGGGTCTCGCCCCAGGCGGCGTAGTGGATTCCGTTGGCGGCCTGGGCCACTTTTACTTGCGTGGCAACCTTCTCCGCATGCCAAAGTTCGATCTGTGCGCTGGCCGACATCAAGTTGTTATTCTAGACGACGGAGGCCATGAGGATGGCGGAATCGGCAAAAACGCAACGCCCCGGCGGCGGAAGGTTTCTGGGCTTCCCGCTGGAAGGCTTTGGACTGTTCACCAGCCTGCTGCTGGCCTTTGCGGCGGCCTTTTTTACCTTTTTCGCAACCACCTGCATCGCGATTTTTTCGCTGCTGGGATGGAACCTGATCGGCCACCACGCGGTGAGTTACGCAGACAGTTATCTCTATGCCGGCTTTCCGGCCGGGGTGCTGGCGCTGGTGGTGGCGCTGCCTGTCTTCGGCGTGCTCTGGGTGCGGGCCAGGCTGCGGAAGGGATAGCCGCTTATGCCCGTGCGTTCGATTCGCATTGAAGATCTCACGGGTCCGCTGAAGAATGGCGACACTGCGGGGATGGATCCGGCTCGCACATGGTGCGCTCAGCTTGAGGCTGGCGATATCCTCTATTTCCCCCAGACGCCGGTCACGATCCCGGCGGAGGATTTGCATTTTCTTCTCGGCCAGCAGCAAACCGGCAGCAAACTTCACAAGAACATCGCCTACAAACCAAACCGCGACCAGTTGACCGGCGTCGATGCAAAGACAGCCACTCCCGGACTGGTGGAGCAACTGCACGCGGTGATGCGGCGCTACTCAGCCAGCGTGGCCGGGTTTCTGGCCCAGTTTCTGGCTCCTTATGAACAGCGATGGATCCTGGACTACGCGAGCTATCGCCCCCTCGAAGAGGAAAGCAGGGACTTGCCGGCGCGGCGGCGCAACGATCTGTTGCATACCGACGCCTTTCCCACGCGGCCGACGCGAGGGCGGCGGATTCTGCGCTTCTTCCACAACATCCATCCCACCCGGACCCGCGACTGGGTGGTGGGCCCGCCGTTTCCACGCGTGGTGGGGGCCTTTGTTCCCGGCCTGTTGCCAGTACCCTGTCCGGACGGTGCGTTGAAGCGTGCAGGGAAACGGATGGCGCAGGCCACCGGGTTGGCCAAGCTTATGCCGCAATGGAAGCGCACACCCTACGATGAGTTCATGATGCGGCTGCACAACGCAATGAAGGAGAATGCGGAGTTCCAGCGAAGTTGCGCGAAGGAGCACGTTCAATTTCCGCCGGGCTCGAGCTGGATGGTCTACACCGAGACGGCGCCGCACGCCGTGCTGGCCGGCCAGTATGCGCTGGAACAGACGTTTTTGGTGGAAGCCGCGGCCATGGTGACGCCGGAGTCGGCGCCGGTGGCAATTCTGGAGAAGATGGCGGGAGCGCGGTTGGTGTAGGCGAAGCAGCCGAATACCGACTGGAGCGCATTGTGGCAACTTGCCGGGCCTGAAGGCCCTGCAAGTTGACAGACTTTCCGGGAGCTAAAGCCAGGGGCTCCCTCCGGAATCCGCTATCGACGCTGTAGCATCAGAGCCCGGCCGGTTTGGGGTTTGCGCGGTCGAATTTGGCTACGAGAATCTTGCGCGCAAGGCCGATCTTGGAGAGCAGCCAGATGCCCCAGTAGTGGAGATCGATCTCATACCAGGCGAGGCCGTGGCGCGCGGAGACCGGGTGCGCATGGTGGTTGTTGTGCCAGCCTTCGCCCCCGGTCAGCAGAGCCACCCACCAGTTGTTGCGCGAGTCGTCGCGAGTGTCGAAACGGCGGTTGCCCCACATGTGGGTTGCCGAGTTCACCAGCCAGGTGGCGTGCAGGCCGATGGTCACGCGCAGGAAGACTCCCCATAGAAGCATTCCAACCGCGTTGATGGGGCCGCCCATGAGCCATCCGCCGGCAAACAGCGCCAAGCCGCTTGCCGTGATTGGAATCCAGTGATACTTGCTCAGCCAGACGAAGAAGCGGTCGCGGGCCAGGTCGGGAACATAGCGGTTGAGAATCTCGGTCTGCGCATGCAGCGCGTTGCCCCAGAGAATCCAACCCGTATGCGCCCACCATCCGCCCTCACGGGGAGTGTGGGGGTCGCCCTCCTGGTCGCTGAGCTGGTGATGCACGCGATGGGTGGCCACCCAGAAGATCGGTCCGCCCTCAAGCGACAGCGTGGCGCAGACACTCATTGCGTATTCCAGCCACTTGGGAACCTGGTAGCCGCGATGCGTCAGCAGACGATGATAGCACATGCCGATGCCGACATTGATGGCCGCAGCGTACAGCACCACCATCACCGTCAGGCGCTGCCAGGTGAAAAAGAATAGCGCCGCCAGCGCGCCCAGATGAAAGGCGGCGAACACCGTCAGCGTCAACCAGTTGATGCCCGCGCCCACTGCCGCGGCGCGTCCCATGTGAACCTGCTGCCGCGCGGGAACCGCATGGACTGCCACTGAGGCCGGGGAACCAGAAACTTCTGGAACCGAAATGGTTGCGCCTACGGCTGCGGTTTCAGGAGAAGAAACGGTTAGGACTGAAGCCATACTCGGGGAAGATCCTTGTAGAGTGGCAAAGCGCCCACCCTTGTGCTCATTGTATAGGAGGGTCTATCACAGCCAGGCCCGGCGCCGCATGTTATTTTGCGAAGCGATAAGATTTCTGGCAAAAAATGAGCAATTCTGCTCACTGTCGGGCAATGTAACGCTCCGCTGTCATCCGGCGATGGAGAATTTACCTACAGTCCTTATTCCCTGCTCTCGGTCCCAAACTCTCCTCCACCGGTTACGAAGAGCTTCTCCGCCTGGCCGCGCAGGACGCGATAGAGGGCAAACTGGCGCTGGGTTGCGCCACGCAGTTCGAAGAGCAGCTCGCCACGGTTGTCGGCCAGGGCATCGACCGCGTCCACCAGGCGCATCCGCGGGGTCTCGTCCAGATGAGCGCCATCGGTCACATTCTTCAGCAGCACCAGCACGTTGCCGTAGAGGTCCGGCTGGGCCACCAGGGTTACAAACTTCTGCTGGTTCAGAGGACCGCCGGTGTGCGCCGTTAGCACCAGGGTGGCCCCGGAGCCGTAGGCCAATTCAAAGACGCGAAAATGTTCGTCCACCAGGGGCGCGGGCGGAGGCGGCGTGGGCGGAGGCGCGGGCTTGGCGTTTTTACGAGTTGCCGTCCGCCTGGGCGCGGCCGGGGGCGGGGGCGGATTCAGGCCCAAAGCGCCGCGGGCAATATCCTCCAGGGCCAATTTCATCCTGGCCTCATCGTCCAGGTTGGCCCACGCGTAGTTCCACAGATGCTCAGTGTGGGTCTTCGCGTCGGAGACGGCCACGGCCTGCTGCATGTCGGGCGGCAGGCCCATCAGGGTCGGAATCACTTCCGGGCCGTTGCCGCCGGATTTGCCGCGCTTGAGCCGTGGCCGGTCAGGATCGGTGACATCGGGCAGCGAGTCCACGTGGCCGATCTCCTCCGGTTGCTTCTTGTTGCTCTTCTTCAGCACCGGCCGGTCGGAAACGTCCGCGGGCGTGCCGCCGCCGCTCGATCTGCTCCCGGCGGTGTCGCTGGAGTCTCGCTTGTGGAGCGTGGGCCGGTCAGCGTCGGGACTCGTATCCGAGGACTGGCTGGAACTTGTACTGGCCGGGCTTGCAGTGGAGTTCGCCGTATCCGTGCCGGAGCTGGCATCGCTCGCACTGTCGCCGGAGCTTCTCTTGTGGAGCGTGGGCCGGTCTGGGTCGGGGGCCTGCGCCTGCCCGCCCGAGCCTGAGCCGGCTCCGGTTCCAGAGCCGCCGCCCGAACCACTGCCGTTGCCTGTTCCTCCAGCGGGCGCATCGTCGGGGTGATGCTTGCGATGCAGAACCGGCTGATCGCTCTGCACATCGTCGTCGATGCGGATATGCGCCAGGTCCTGCGCAGACGGCCTGGGACGGAAAGCGGGCAGCGGCTTCCATGACCCATAGCCCACCCACGAGCCCTGTTCCTGCCCGGCGTTCTTGATGTCGAACAGGCCTACCGGCTTGCCGTTCTGCTGAAGTTCGTACTCCACCTGGCTGGCCAGCGCCAGCGGCTGGGGACGGGCCAGGTAGATGCCGCCATCCTGCAGTTTGCCGCCGTCCAGAACGGCCACGGGAACCATGCGGGAGGTCTTGGGCTTGCCCGCCTCTCCGGTCCACTCAAGGACCGCGATGGCCCGTAGCTCGGGGCTGTCCTGGCTGCTTTTCGTCACCTGCCCTGGGTATTGCGCGCACCCCGGCAGAGCGGCCAGCAGTCCGATGACAGCCAGGACCGTTCGTCTCATCAACAATTCACCCGCCCTGCGCGATGACATGTGCCGCCCACCTCGGAAATAATCGAACCTGATGGCCTCTACTGGCCTTCTATTTAGCATACGAGGAATTTCCCCCATGGAACTTAACCGGAAAGTCGCCGACTTTACCCTGCAAACCGACGAGGACAGGACCACCAGCCTGTCCGCTTACGCCGGCAAGCCTGTCGTACTCTTCTTTTACCCCAGAGCGGATACTCCTGGCTGCACCATTGAGGCCTGCGGCTTCCGCGATGCCTTCAAAAAGCTCCAGGCGGCCGGCGCGGTTGTGCTTGGCATCTCCCGCGATACACCCAGGGACCAGGCCAAGTTCCGCGCCAAATACAGCCTGCCTTACACACTCCTTGCTGATGTAGACGAGAAAGTGTGCAATCAGTTTGGCGTTCTGAAGGAAAAGAACATGTACGGAAAGAAAGTGTGGGGCATCGAGCGGACCACATTCGTGATCGGCCCGGACCAGACCCTGCTGCACATCTTTCCCAAGGTTAAACCGGAAGGCCACGCTGAGGAAGTGCTGGCGCTGATCGCGGAATGGCAAAAAGCGCACAAATAGCGGACGCTCCCCTCCCACCCTTCGAGCATAAAGCGCTGGAAGGATGGGGCACGTCGCTTTCGGAGAGACTGGGCGTTCTGCTGCCGCGCGCCTTCTTTGAGGCGCCGCCGGAGTTGGTGGCCCCGCGCCTGCTGGGCAAGGTGCTAGCGCATCGGACGGGCTCCGGGATTTTGGCCGGGCGAATCGTCGAGGCAGAGGCCTACCTGGGCCTGCATCACGACCCGCCCGATCCGGCCGCCCACGCCCATCGCGGCCCCACTCCGCGGAACTCCGTTCTTTTTGGTCCCCCAGGTCATGCATATGTATATGCAATTTACGGCCGTTATTTCTGCATGAACATATCCTGCGAGACCGAGGGCCGGGCCGGCTGCGTGCTGCTGCGCGCGCTGGAGCCCGTGGTGGGAGCGGACCGGATGGCCCTGAACCGGGGCCTTGCGCCCGGCGCGCCGGCCAGGCAGCTTGCCTCCGGCCCCAGCCGGCTCTGCCAGGCGCTGGGGCTGACACGCCAGAGCCACAATGGCCTCGATTTGCTCGATTCAGCCTCCCCGCTGCAAGTGCGCGACGACGGATACCCGGTCACTGAAGTGCTGGTGACGGCCCGCATCGGCGTCCACCAGGCCGCGGACTGGCCGCTGCGATTCGCTCTGCCGGGACACAATTGCGTCTCCGGGCCGAAGCGTTCCGTCGGCAACCGCATCGTTCTTCGGTAAAATTCCATCTAGTGCTTGAAGCCATCCCCGCTCTCCAGGAGAGTTCCTGTTTGAAGCTATCCTCACTCGCCTTGACTACAGCCGCCCTTGCCCTGCTCACAACGGCGGTCTTTGCAGCCGCCACAGCCGACCAAACCCCACAAACCGTAGCAGGCAGTTCACAAGCGGAGGATGAGCATAACTATCCCGCGCCCACCAACCTGAAGGTTCTGCCCAAGGATCTGACCGGGCAGCAGGTTCACGAGATTATGAGGCAATGGGAGGGCTCGCTGGGCACGCATTGCAGCACATGCCACACAGCAGACCCCAACAATATCGGCCCCAACGGCCGCCCTCGGCTTAACTTTGCCGACGACTCCAGGCCCGAAAAGGCCACTGCCCGGTTGATGTACACCATGACCGAGGACATCAACAGGAATTACGTTTCCAAAGTCCCTAGCTCCGAGGTGCCCGTAACCTGCGGCACCTGCCATCGCGGCCACTTGGGCCCGGAGCCCTTCGTCATCCCACCGGATGACCATGACGGTCCGCGTCCGCCTCAAAGCCGGCCTCAGACCCCGCCCATCGCGGGCACAACCCCGTCACCTCCGAAATAACGATAGGCGCCGCTTACGGCTTCCAGACAAACGTGGCCACTGCTCCCGCAGGAAGAGTGGTGGCTACAGTCTTTCCGCGGAAGCTGATGCGCAGCTCCTGACTCGCGGTCCCATTGTTCACCGTGTAAAGCACAACCGCGCCGTCGGGGTTGCGGAAGGCAACATCCTTCAGTTGCGTTCCGGCGGGTTCATCCGATGCGATGCGGACCGCGCCCGGCAAGACGAACCTGGAGGCCTGTCCGATGACGTAATAGTCCACTTCGGTCTTCACCGCGGGCTTTTCCGGATTGGTCAGGTCGATGGTCACCAAGCCCCGGCAAATGTCACAACCGCCCACGTGGGGCCCGTTCTTTTGGTCGGTGGCCAGCGCCCAGAGCACATAGCTCCTGGCCCAGTTGCGGATCACATTGACCAGTTCAGTCGCCTCCTGCGCCAGGATATTGCCTTTCTGGTCGGTTAGGCCGCTGGCTTCCGTCACCCACTGGTCCTTCTTGGGAAACTCCTCGTGATTCCTGGTCATGACGGAGGGTTCGCCGCCATAGTGATGCCAGGCTGTTCCCGCGGCCACGGCGTAGGCTTTGGGGTCCTTCAGAACCGTCTCGGGATAGTCGGGCCGGTCCCAGTTGTGGTCGTAGACCATCACCTTTGGGGTGAGATGCGCGGCGGCCAGCGCCGGCCCCAGGTTATTCGCAAGGAAGGTGGCCTGTTCAGTGGCCAGCATCTGCATGCCGCTATAAGTGGGCGGGGTGTAGAGCGGTTCGTTCTGCACGGTTAGCCCAAAGATCGGCACGCCGGCCGCCTGATAGCCCTGAATCGTCTTGACCAGGTAGTTGGCAAGGGCATCGTAGGCCTCGGGGCGCAGGCTGGAATGGATCTTTTCATCGGGGCTCGATCCGATCATGGTGCCAGTGGTCTTCATCCAGCCCGGCGGGCTCCAGGGCGTCACGATCACTTTGAGATCGGGGTTGAGAGCCAGGGCCTTCCTGAGTTGCGGCAGGATGTATTCCTGGTCGTGCTGGAGCGAGTAGTGCTGGAGGTTGTAGTCGTTCACGCCGACCGGGGTGGTGCAGGCCGTCGTTGTCTGCACGCACAGATCGTCATAGGAGTAGAACGTCGCCGCCAGGTCGGAGGAGCCGATGGGCTGGCGCAGAAAACTCACCGCGATGCCGTCCTTGCGGCTGAACAGAGTCTTGAAGGCCGCATCGGCCTGCGCCGGAGCGAGCTTTTTGGCAAAGAGCCAGGCTGCCGCGTCGGTGAGCGAAGCGCCAAAACCATCGATCTGCTGAAATCGCTGGGCGTCGTCCACGGTGATCAGCGGCGCGGTTTCGGGCGGTGCGGCTGTCGCTGAAAAGTGCAGCGTCTCGCGCTGTGAAAGAGCTTCATGCAAGTCCGGGGTGGTCTGGTAGACCGAGACGGACTGGGCGCGGGCCCCGGCTGTGGCAAGGGCGGCCAAGGCAAGACAGGCGGCAAACTTCGTAGTGCGTGGCATAAAGCCTCCTTCAAGCGAAAAGAGAATCGTAGAACATTTGCCGGGGTTGCGAAAGCCCGTTGACGCGGATCATGCGCGACCGCAGGCTCTCAGAAAAGCAGAATGCGGACGGTTGCTCCAGTCTTAAGGCCATGGTCATCTTCGGGCACCACCAGGAAGCAGTTGGAGCGGGCCAGGGCGGCCAAATCGCCTGAACCGTGCGTTGGGACAAGCGCGACCTCAGGGAGCCTGTCGGCCGCTGCGCTGAAGGTGCAGAACGCAGGGAGAAAGCGTGTGAAGCCTTTTTTCCCGTGCTTGCCAGCCGTTGAGGCAAGCCGCGCCAGGGCAAAGCGCGGGCTGGGCTCAAGACTGCCGGCCAGCGCAGCCAGCACCGGCGCCGCGAAGAGCAGAAAGGTGACTGCCGAAGAAACCGGATTGCCGGGAAGCCCAAAGAACGGCAGAGTGCGCACCTTGCCATGCGCCTGGGAGGCCGATGGGCGACTGCGCGGAAGCTCCCCGAAGACCAGCGGCTTGCCGGGCTGAACGTGAACGCCGGTGAAATGAAAGCGAGCGCCTGCACGGGCCAGGGCCGGCTCGACAAGATCGAATTTGCCCGCGGAGACGCCACCGGAGATGAGCAGCAGGTCAGCCTCCGCGGCCTGGGCGAGCGCTCCGTCGAGGGATCGGGCATGGTCCGCGGCGGTGGGCAGAACCCAGGGCTCGCCGCCCGCCGCGGCAACCATCGCGGCCAGCATGGGGGCGTTCGAGTTGCGGATCTTGCCGGGAGCGGGCGAGGATTCCACAGACACGAGTTCATCGCCTGTGGCGAGAATCGCCACACGGGGCCGGACAAAAACGTCGATTGCAGCGTAGCCGCAGGCCGCGGCCAGGGCAATCTGCGGGAACCGGATCGCGGTCCCGGCAGGCAACAGTTCGTCTCCCCGGCGAGCCTGTGCTCCCTGGGCCACGACATTCTCGCCCGGCTTCACTTTGCGGGGTGGGCGCAGCCGGAGCTGTTTCCCGGCCACCTTGACGTGCTCGCTCATTACCACAGCGTCCGCGCCTGCGGGAACCGGGGCGCCGGTCATGATCTCCCATGCTGCGCCTGGCGGCAACGGCCCGGCTGGAGCTTCTCCGGCACGGGAGGCGCCTACGAGGTCAAGAAAACCATGGGTGGAGGCCTCCAAAGCCCGGCAGGCAAAGCCTTCCTGGGTGGAACGTGTGAATGGAGGCTGGTCGCGGTCGGCGCAGAGAGGTCGAGCGAGCACCCGGCCTGCCGCCAGGCCAAGGTCTATGCGTGCCGCCGGGGGCCGCAACCGGCTCAGTTTGGCCGCGTAATTGGCCACCAGCGCCGCGGCTTGCTCATAACTCGGCAGAGCGGAACTCATGCAATGGATTGTAGAGGGTTTCGCCAGACCGATTTGCCGAAAGGACCAAGATACGCGAAGGGCGCTCCCGCTCGAGCGGGAACGCCCTCCATGGAACGAGCCGGAAGCCGGTTTACTTCTTCTTCTTGGTGGGAGTCTCCGTCCCGTAGGTGGAGTTGTGGGTCTGCGAAGCCTCTGCCAGGATGGCCTTCACCTCAGCGGCATAGGGGCCGTTGGGGGCCAGTTGGAGGTACATCTGATAAGCTTCCGCGCACCCCGGAGGCAGAACGATCTTCCCCGTCTTGGGGTCGATGGTGGCCTTCTGGATGAGACCCTGGCCTTTGAGGTAGTAAGGCAGCGGCTCGGTCGGATCGACCTTGATGGCCTCGTCCGCGGCAGCCACCTGGGCATCGCCGTTGCTCATCTGAAAGAAGATCACCGCCTCGTTCTTCAGGTAGAATGCCGCCTGCATCGGATCGACTTTGGCGGCAGCGTCATAGGCCGCATTCGCCTCGGGAACCTTGCCGGCGCGCGCATAGATCTCGCCCAGGCCGGCGTTGGCCGCGCCCTGAACTTGCGGGTTGGGTTTTTTCGACGCAGCCTCCAGTTCAAGCACCTTTTTGTAGGCCGTTTCCGCATTGTCATACTTCTTCAGGCCGATCTGCGCCTGCCCCAACTGCGCCCACAGAACGGAAGCGTCCGGCTTGGCCGCGGTGTCCTTCAGCATGAGGGCTTCGATCTCGGTGTACTTTGCGGTCTTGATCTCCGCTTCTTTCGCATCGACATCCGATTTGGCCGCGCCAGCCCCAAGGGCTTGGACCGCCGCCGCATGCGCGCTGTCGGCGTCCTTGAAATCCTGCGTAGTGATCTTGATATCGGCGTTGAGGTTTTTGATAACCTCGTTGGCCTTCATGGCTTCGGAATTGTGCTTTCTCAGGTCCTCCAACTGCTTTTTCTGATCCGCGGGCATAGCGTCGATGTACTCTTTGCGGGACATGTCGACGTCCTGGTGCGTGTCCTGGCCAGCCAGCACTTTCACATCATCGACGTGGTCCGCTTCTTTACCGGGCGGCATTCCCGGGGAACGGTAGACAAGCTTGTACACGCCGGGGGCGGCCTGGCCTGTATAATCGCCGTTCGCGTCGACCGGGAAGGTAGCCTTTTCGGATGTCGTCGCGCTCATTCCGGGGCCAGAGGCGACTCGATCAATCCCCACAAGAATCACCGAGCCGCCGGCCTGTGGCGCCCCGGTCGGATTGGTAACGTGGCCGTGAATCGTGCCCGTGTGCCCGGACGTTTGCGCAAGCGCGGGCATGAGGGCGAATGCCAGCAGGCTCGCCGCGGCGGGCAGGCCCAGCCAAAGTGAAATAGTGCGTTTCATCTTCTTCTCCTTGGGAGCGGCGGGAGCGAAATTGCCCGCGGGCTCAAAAAAGTCGTAATTTGCCGGCCCACACGCTGGTCGACGCCAACGGCGTTTCCCCAGCAAGCGTGCTCTTGCAGCCGAATGCCATAGATCGTACAAAAACAGTGAAAAACCTGTGGCCCCGGCGGCCTTCTGCATCTGTGACCGGGCAGCCGCATCGCGCAACCCGGCTCACGGATTGTTCTGTTTTCAGAACCCAAGTTAAATCCAATCGAGGACTCAACACAAGTGTGCGTGGCAGGATGCGCAATGCTTGCCGCTTCCAGAACTGCGTTTACGTCGAATCGAATGGACCCTTGCGTCCCGCCGCGGGCTGCAATGCCCCGCCGTCAGGCGATCCCACGCTGGATCGTGCCACCGTGTTCACCTTCCCATGGTAGTGTACCGGAGGAGCGCCGTGTGTGGCCTCTATCACACCCTAAAATGAATGTATGGCAACCACGATCCGCATCGCGACCCCGGCGGATATCCCGCAGATTCTCTCCTTCATCCGCGCCTTGGCCGCCTACGAGCGCGCGCCCGACGCCGTGACGGCAACCGAAGCGGGCCTGATGCGGGACGGCTTTGGCCCCAACCCCTTCTATTCCTGCCTGATGGCCGAGCACGATGGTCAGCCGGCCGGCTTTGCCCTCTACTTTTTCAACTACTCCACCTGGATGGGGCGGCCGGGGCTCTATCTGGAGGACATCTACGTTCAGCCGGAGTTTCGCGGCCTGGGAATCGGAAAAACGCTTCTGCAGCGCGTTGCGGCCATCGCCGTGGAGAAAAACTGCCCCCGCCTGCAGTGGGAAGTGCTGGACTGGAACACACCGGCCATCGAGTTTTATCGCATCATGGGCGCCGAGTTTCTGGATGAGTGGCGCAATGTGCGCGTGAGCGGCGAGGCGCTGAGGCGGCTGGCCAGCGTCGAAGGATAGCGATCATGACTCTGCGCCGAAATAGCCGGGTGGGCGAACAACACACTGAGTTCTCAGGGCCGAAGGCGTCTGCCCAACCGCAGGTGGTTCGCGTGATAGGCGGCGGACTCGCCGGCCCGGAGGCCGCACTGACCGCGGCGCGGCTGGGCTGCCGGGTGGACCTCTACGAAATGCGGACTATGGTGGACGGCAAGCCGCGCCTGACCCCGGCCCACCAGACGATCGATTTTGGCGAACTGGTCTGCTCCAACTCGCTCAAGAGCGAGTCGCCCAATACGGCGCCCTGGCTCCTCAAGCAAGAGATGCGGCGGGGAGCTTCCGCTCTCTTGCGCCTTGCGGATGAATCGGCTGTACCGGCAGGCCACGCGCTGGCCGTGGATCGCATCGAGTTTTCGCGGCGCATCGGCGAGGCAATTGCCGCCCAGCCGGCGATTCGCGTCCACCGCAAAGAGGTCACAAGTTTGGAACAGGACGAAGACGGCGCGAAGTGCACCATCGTGGCCACCGGACCGCTTACCTCCGACGCACTGAGTGGCGAGATCGAGCGCATCACCGGCTCCGGCCATCTGGCCTTTTACGACTCCATCTCGCCCATCGTCGATGCCGAGTCCATTTGCATGGAGCGGGTTTATTTTGCCGCGCGCTGGGACAAGGGCACAGCCGACTACATCAACTGCCCCATGGACCGCGCCGAGTACGACCGCTTTCTGGATGCGCTGCTGGCCGCCGAAGCCGCCGAAGCCAAAGAGTGGGAGAAGCTCGAATACTTCCCACCCCATGCGCCAGTTGCAGGTGCATGGGGGCCCCGGTACTTCGAGGGCTGCCTGCCCATCGAGGTGCTGGCCCGGCGAGGCCGCGACACGCTGCGTTTCGGACCCATGAAGCCCGTCGGCCTGCGCGACCCGCGCACCGGACGGACACCGTGGGCCGTGGTGCAGTTGCGCAAGGAGAACCTGCGCGCCGACAGCTATAATCTGGTGGGCTTCCAGAACCATCTGAAGTTTGGCGAACAGGCGCGTGTCCTGCGCCTGATTCCGGGCCTTGAAAACGCGCGCTTCCTGCGCTACGGCCAGATTCACCGCAATACTTATATCCAGGCGCCGCTTCTTCTGGATGAAACTCTGCGCCTGAAAAAAGAGCCGCGGCTTCTCTTCGCCGGGCAGCTTTGCGGCGTCGAGGGCTACACCGAGTCGATTGCGACCGGGCTGCTGGCAGGGATCTACGCGGCTGCGCTGGCGCGCGGAGAAGAACCCACGGCCGCGCCACGCGCCTGCGCCCTCGGCTCGCTGGTCCACTACATCACTCATGCCGATCCCAAAGACTTTCAGCCGGCCAACATCACCTTCGACCTGCTGGAACCGCTCGATGAAGAACTGCGCAAGAAGGTTCGCGACAAGAAGGAACGGCACAGGTTGCAGTGCGAGCGAGCGCTCAAGGCCTTCGACGCGTGGTGGAGCGCGATGCCGCAACCGGCTGTAGAACTTCGCGCGTAAAATTTGCGTAGTTCTGTGGTACGCTGTGTCTGCCTCAGGAAAGGTCTCATATGCACGCCATCTCTGCCGCCGACTCCGTTTCGCTTGCCATTCAACGCACCAGAGAGCTCCTCTTCAGGCCATTCAACTGGGGAACCTATCTGAAACTTGGCCTGGTCGCGATCATCACCGAAGGGATCGGGGGCCATCTCCAATCCTCAGCGCACGGTGGCCCACCGCCGGGACATGGACCCATGGTCTATTCGCCGTCCAACATCCCACCGGAATGGATTGCGGTGATTGTGGCGGCTGCGTTGGCGGTGATTCTCCTGTGCATTGTGATCTTTTACCTGATCACGCGGCTGCGGTTTGCCTTCTTTCATTGCCTGATTCACAACACCAGCGAGATTCGGCCCGGATGGTGGCTCTATCGAGCGCAGGCGAACCGCTTTTTCTGGCTGAATTTAGGGGTGGGATTCTGCTATCTGCTGTTGCTGGCGTTGATCTCGCTTCCGTTCGTCGCTGGGTTCATACGGCTGTTTCACGAGACTCCACCGGGCGGCCATCCCGATCTGGGGTTGTTGCTGGCTCTCGTATTGCCCTTGATTCCGGTCATCTTTCTGCTGGTGCTGGTTGGAGTCATGGCCGACGTGGTTTTGCGCGATTGGATGCTGCCGCATTTCGCGCTGGAGGATGTAACGGCCGGCGAAGCGTGGGAAGAGGTGTGGGATCGGATCAAGGCCGACACGAGGCAGTTTATTGTTTACGCGTTGCTGCGCTTGATCCTGCCGGCGATTGCGATTATTGGCTTGTTTATCGTGCTGATCATCCCTGGGCTCATGCTGGCTGGCTCAGTTGCGGCGATTGAATACGGCATCCACTCGGTCTTCGCGGATGCGACGGGCGCAGCCGCGCTGGTCGGAGTTCTTCTTGAGGTCTTCTTCGGCGTGGTTGCATTTGGCTTCGCGTTGTTGGCCGGCATCTGCCTTGGAGGGCCCGTGAGCACGGGGGTGCGGGAGTATGCGCTGATCTTCTACGGCGGCCGTTACCAGGTTCTTGGGGATATTCTCTACCCGCCGCCTCCGCCGCTTGCTGTGTGATCGGTCGCCGGCGGCCTTCGATGCGTGGTTAACAGCGATCTCGCAGGCAAGAATTTAGCTGGCTTTATTTCGCAGCGGCGAACGTTCTCTCCGAACCGCAAGAATCAATCCGCAGGAACCTTTCCGGCTCCGTCAGTGTCCAAGTAGAGAAGGGACGCTCCCGCAATGTGCGCCTGGGGGACCGTGTACCCTGAAGACTGGAGTGTGCGGATGCGTTGGATTCCCATTCTGGCCTATTCGGTTTGCTCGGCTGCGCTGCTCGGCGCGGGCGCGGCTGTTGTCGAGGGGCAGGCCGCGCCGGCCAAGACTCCGGCTCCGCAGGGCCCCGCGCACCTGGTGCTTCCGCCCGTGCCCAAGGCGCTGCTGCCGGATGCGTTTGCGGGATGGGTGGCCGAGCAGCCGCCGAAGACGGTGACCGACCCCGCCCAGGCTGATCCGGCCAACGCAGCAGCCCTCAAGGAGTACGACTTTACCGACGGCGCGCTGGCCGATTACAAGCGCAGCGGCGAAACGCTCAACCTGCGCGCGCTGCGCTTTCACGACGCCAGCGGCGCCTACGGAGCGTATTCGTTTTACCGCCAAAATGGCTGGCCCAAGGAGGAGATCGGCACCGGCGCCACGTCAAACCGCAACCGGGTGCTTTTCTGGCTGGGCAATACCGTGGTGGATGCGAACTTTTCGCGCATCGGCCCCATGTCCGGCTCCGAGTTGCGCGAACTGGCCGGCCAGTTGCCCGTCCCCGAGGGAACCAAATCGCTGGCGCCCCCCATCCTGGCCAACCTGCCGCAGGCCAAGCTGGACGGACAGACCACGCACTATGCGGTGGGACCGGCGGGCTATGCGGGGGCTGGCGGCGTGCTGCCGCCGGAGCTGGTGGGCTTCGATCGCGGCGCGGAGACAGTAACCGCCAACTACTCGCTGCGCTCCGGTCCGGCCACGCTCACCATCATCGACTATCCCACGCCGCAGTTGGCCGCCACACAGGAGAGCAAGATTCGCGACTACATCAAGGCCGGCAGCCAGGCCCAGCCCGCCTGGCCCAAGCCGTTGCAGGACTCCGACCAGGCATCGCTGGAAGTCCGCCGCAGTGGGCCGCTGGTGGCCATCGTGAGCGGAGACGCCATTCCCGAGGAGAGCCACAAGCTGCTGGCCACGGTGCATTACGAGGCCGACCTCACCTCGATTCCCCAGCCCACGGAGTCCGAGATCGCAAAAACCGGCAAGCTGCTCATGGGCATAGCTTTCCTGGTGATCATCGGCGCCAGCGCCGCCATCCTGCTGGGGTTTTTCCTTGGCGGCGGCCGGGCCCTCTACCGCATTGCGCGCGGCAAACCGGCCTCCTCGGTCTACGAAACGGAGTTCATTCGCCTCGATTTGCGGGAAGAATGGATCGAGTCGCCGCCAACTATTGACAAGTCGCATCCGAAGGGTTAACGGGAGCACTAAACCTGTGGAAAACTGGATGTAAACCCTAAGAAACACCCTGAAAAGACGGAAGCAAACGGAAAGAAAAAGGCGAAGACACGCCGAAGAGAGCACCTGTGCGTTTCCAGACAAACGTTCATCAAGTTATTGACTTAAAAGCACTTATTTATCCTTCGATTTCTCCTTGACACTCCCTTCCTACGCCCCTACTATGCAGCCAGAAAGTTCTGATGGTTTTGCCTCCGTTGGAACTATTCTCCCTGAGGAGAGAGCTGCCCTGTTGCCGGGCGGCTCTTTCCGTTTTGCGGCTTTATGGCTCGCTCTTTTCCTCCTGGTCAACGAAGGCTCCCGCCGATTCGGTCCACTCCTTCCCGCATTGTTCGCATTGCCAGGTATTGAATGGATCGACACCTTCAAGCACCGGGTCCCGGGCGCCGCAGTTGGGACATTTGGGCGGCTCGAACTCCGGCATTTCCATCTTGGATTGATCGATGATCTCCTGCGGAATGGGTCTGGAGGCGATCTCGAGCGCCTCTTCCAGTTGATCCGCGGCAACCGTTACGCGAATGTAGCCCTCCTCGACCAGGTAGCGATCCGTCCAGCTGTCAATACCCGCACGGCGCAACACTTCGCGCAATTGCCAGGCCTGCTCCCGGCTTTCGCACTCGCATAGCGGCGTCTTCCAGGTGTATTCGCGGGGAAGATCGTCTTCCTCATCCTCGCCGGCGGCGTCTGATTGAAGGTCGTCAGGATCCGAATTGCCGGGCCGCTCCCATCGCGGAGCCGAGGGACGATCTGAGCTCTTTGACGCCTCGCTCGCGGCTCGCGGCTCATCCAGTCCGCGATTCCTCATCTCGTTGCGCAGAACCTGCTGCGCTGTTTCGGTCAGATCGACGAAATCGCTGGCCAGTTCCTGCAGTTCTTCATCGCTTATCTCGCGGTAGTGTTCCGTGAGCCTTTGCCAATCCTCTGCCGGGTTGCCTAGCATGAGGAGCAGTATAGCCGCTTTACGCTCCGCATACGTCAAGGTAAAATCAGTTGAGCAGGCCGAAGTAGCTCAGTTGGTAGAGCAGCTGATTCGTAATCAGCAGGTCATCGGTTCAAGTCCGATCTTCGGCTCCATTCCTATCCCCGCTCCTCCCGTTCTCAAAGCCACTTTGCCGGTTTCATTCCGGGTTGAACCGCGTTTTGTGCATTTCTCCTCGGTTATCCACAGGCCGCCTCGCGCCCCGGCCTCACGCGAACCAAGTCAGGCACCCGTTATCCACGTTTTTTTGTTGCGGCGGCAGTTCCGATCTGCTTATTCACACTTACACTTGGCATAATCGCAGCAAGAGCGGTTCCTCAGTAACTGTTCCAGGAGCTCCGTCCAGGGCCTAGGCCGGGGAATTCGAGTTCAGGAACCGAGTTCAGAACACGAGTTCAAGCCCCGAGGCCGAGCCGTACCGGGGGTGATGTATTACTTGTGGGAGCACTCAAGAGTGACCAGCTATAGCCGTCAGGACGTGTTGCGCATCTTCCAGATCAGTTCCCATCAGTTGCAGGGGTGGGAGCGAGCCGGACTGATTCCTCAACAGCAGACCTACACCTTCCAGGATCTTGGGCAGTTAAGAACCCTGCGCGCCCTGCGCGAGGAAAGTGTGTCCGCGGCCTCTATCCGGCATTCGATCGTGGCCATGAAGGCCGTGGCCGGCATGGCCAATCCGCTGCTCGAGGCCTGCCTGGTCCGTAACGGCGCGCGCCTCGCCTTCCGGCACCGTGGCGCCATGGTGGACCCCATCCGCCGTCAGTTGCTCTTCGACTTCGAGCGCGTTGGCTGGATGGATCGGCCGTCGGCCAGCTCCGAGCCATATCCGCTGCACCGTCCGGGCTCGGCGAACCGGAATGGCGTTCTGGATCGCTTTCTGGCCGCGGTGCAGGCCGAGGAAGCGGGCGAAAAGCAGCGGGCCATCTCCCTCTACGAAGATATCCTGGAGCTTGATCCGGAGTACGCGGCGGCCTACATCAATCTCGGAACCATCCACTTCCACTTGCGCCAGTATGGCCGCGCCGAGGAGCTCTATCGCCGCGCCACCGCGGCTGACCCCGGCTACGTGCTGGCTTTCTTTGATCTCGGCAACGTCCTCGACGAGTTGCAGCGGCTGGACGAATCCATCGCCTCTTATCTCCAGGCCGTTGCACTTGCGCCCCGCTACGCCGACGCCCACTACAATCTGGCCCTGGCTTACGAGCGCAAGGAACAGCGCCGCCAGGCCCTCCGCCACTGGCTGGCCTATGTCAAGCTGGACAATTACGGCCCCTGGGCCGACCACGCCCGCGCCCAGATCCGCAAACTTCTCAGCGGCGAAAAGCTCTCCATCGCCTGGCGCGCAAACTGCTTCGTTCCGCCCCGCAAAGAGACGGCGGCGCTGGAACTGGTGTGAGACTTAGACTAGAGCGGTTCTCCAATTCACATGCCCTTGCAAACTCTGTGCAAGGTGGCTTTACCGTGCGGCAGTTTGCGCCCGGCTCTGCGGACGGGCAAATTGGAGCGGTCCACGCGCCGCTCACGCCAGCTTTGCTCGTTTGGTGGTTCGTGCCGGGCTGGGTGGGGGATCGAGCAGTTTAGGCCTGGATGCGTTCTCCTCTGGCAATCCATCGTGCAGAAGCGTGTTGAGCAGCGACTTGTGAACCCGAATGCGGCCCTTGTAATCGATGTAGCCGAGCTTCCTGAAGCGATTCATGAAGAAGCTGACGCGTGACCGGGTTGTACCGATCATCTCCGCAAGAGCTTGTTGAGTTATCGGTGGAATGAGTGTCTCCGGCTCACCCGGTTCACCATATTCCGCCATCAACAGGAGTGCCCGCGCCAAACGCCTCTCGCTGGAGTTGAAGAGTTGATCGACGAGATCCGCCTGGGTTCTCATGCCACGAATCACGGTGAACTTCAGGAAAAAGTCGGAGAACGCATGTTCCTGGTGCAGGACGCGGAGAATCCGATCCCTCGCGATCTTGAGCGCCGTACAAGCGGTAATGGCAGAGGCCGTGGCCATTCGAAGCGTTCCCGCTCCGGCCATCGACTCCTCGCCAAAAAAGTCCCCGGCTACGAGCAGCGTAACCGTAGCTTCTTTGCCCTTCTTGGAAGCGACGGTGAGCTTTGCCCGGCCAGTCTGGAGATAAAACACAGTGTCGGCGGGGTCTCCCTGGGAAAAGAAAACCTGCTTTCTCTCGAGATGGACGATGCTTCGTCCCGGCCCTTTGGTGGCGAGGAAAATGGAGGTATCGAAGGGCTTCTTCTTGACTCCACCCATCTGGACGGCCTCTTCCCGAATGCGGTCTGGCGGCCGATAAACGTCAGCAGCGCCGCATGCGGCGGCGATGGACCATCCTTTCGCTCCAGAGCACACAATTCTTAACGCGCCTAGGCAGTATCGCAGCGTAATCGGCAATAGTCTGTGCTGTTTAGCTCATTCGTTGCATTTATTTGAAGGAGGGAATCCGGCGCGGAACCTGCGCAACATGAGGGCGAAACAAACGAGCGAGGTAGCCGTCCTGCTTGGCTGGCCTCGCGCCGGCCATAGCGCCGTTTACAGCTTCTGCGTGCGCTGTACGGCCCGGACGCCGTCTACCCGGCGCAGACCCAGGACCATGCGGTTCAGGTGGTGGAGGTCCTGGGCTTCGACGACAAAGTCGACGACGGCTTCGCCGTTCTCGGCCTGGCGCAGTTCAACGCCCCGGATGTTGGTGTTCTCGTCGGAGATGACGGCGGTCAACTCCTTCAACATGCCGGCGCGGTCGTCGCAGAAAACGGTGATCTTGACCGGATAACGCTGCGGCTGGCCGGCGGACTGGTCGCCGACGCGCGACCACTCGACGTTGATGCGGCGGTCGCTCTCGTAGAGCAGGTTCTGCACGTTGGGGCAACTGCGGGCATGCACGGCCACGCCCTTGCCGCGGGTGACGTAGCCGACGATCTCTTCGCCGCGAATGGGGTTGCAACATCGCGCCCGATAGACGAGCAGGTCGTTCTGCCCCTCCACCTGCAGCGAGTCGGAGCCGGATAGGTGCAGCTTGCGCACCGCATCGGACATGGCCGGCTCGCCGCTGCCGCCCGGCTTGGTTTCGGGGCTGACCTCGGCATCGCCCTGGTTGGCATACCCCGGCGCCAGTTTGTTCAGCACCTGATGGGCGGAGTGCTTGCCCTGGCCGAGGGCGGCCAGCAGATCGGCGGCCGTGGCCACGCCGTACTCGTTGGCAATGCGGCCCAGGTCCTGGTCGTCGATCTGGCTCATCGGGACTTTGAATTTTTTGGCCTCGCGCTCCAGCAGCTTGCGCCCGATCTCCACCGCCCGGCGGCGCTGGTCTTCATTCAGCCAGTGCTTGATCTTATTGCGGGCGCGGGGGCTCTTGACGAAGGTGAGCCAATCGCGGCTCGGCTTGTGATCCTTCTGGGTGACGATTTCGACGATGTCGCCGGTGCGCAGCTTGGTGCGCAACGGCACCATGCGCCCGTTTACCTTGGCCCCCACGCAGGTGTGGCCAACCTCAGTATGGATGGTGTAGGCAAAATCCACCGGCGTCGCGTCCGCCGGAACCACCACCACCTTCCCCTTGGGCGAAAAGGTGTAGACCTCATCCGGATACAGGTCCATCTTCAGGCTGGAGAGGAATTCGTTGGGGTCGGTCATCTCCTTCTGCCACTCGACCAGTTGGCGAATCCAGTTCAGCCGTTCCTCGTCGCGGGCATTGATCGCGGCTCCGCCGGCCTTGTACTTCCAGTGGGCGGCGATGCCTTCCTCGGCGATGCGGTGCATCTCCTCGGTGCGGATCTGCACCTCGAACTGGTGGCCGCTGGGGCTCATCACCGTGGTGTGCAGCGACTGGTAGCGGTTGGCGCGGGGCATGGCGATAAAGTCCTTGATGCGCCCCGGCACCGGCCGCCACAGGGTGTGAATGAGACCGAAGACGGCGTAGCAGGAGGCCACGTCCTGCGTAATGACGCGGATGGCCAGCAGATCGTAGACCTGGTCGAAGCTGACCTTGGAGCGCTGCTGCTTCTGGTAGATCGAGTAGCTGCGCTTGATGCGCCACTCCACGCGGGCCTTGATTCCGCTTTCGCGCAACTGCTCCACCAGCGTGTCTTCCACGTTGCGCAGAAACTGCTCGCCTTCGACGCGCTGGGCCTCGACGGCAGCCGACACCTGCTCGTAGCTCACCGGATCGGTGTAGCGGAAGGCCAGGTCCTCGAGTTCGCCACGCACCTTGCCCATGCCCAAGCGGTGGGCCAGCGGAGCATAGATGTCCTGCGTCTCGCGGGCGATGGCTTCCTGGCGGTCGGGCCGCAGGTGCTCGAGAGTGCGCATGTTGTGCAGCCGATCGGCCATCTTGATCAGTACCACGCGCACATCGGACACCATGGCCAGCAGCATCTTGCGCACGTTTTCGGCCTGGCGGTCCTCGCGGTTGGCAAACTGGATCTTGTCGATCTTGGTGACGCCTTCGACGATGTGGGCCACCTGATCGCCAAACTCGGCTTCAATTTCCTCATTGGTGGCGGGCGTGTCCTCGACCGAGTCGTGCAACAGGCCGGCAGCGATGGCCGTGGCGTCCAGCTTCATCTCCGCCAGCACCTCAGCCACCTCCAGCGGGTGGACAATGTAGGGCTCGCCGGAGGCCCGCATCTGTCCCTCGTGATGCTTGACGCAGAACTCCCAGGCCTTGCGGATCAGAGAGATGTCTTCGCTGGGACGGTTGGCATGGACCTGTTTGAGCAGGGCCTCCATGCGCTGATCGATGGCGCGCAACTCTGCTCCGCGCACAGCAGCCGCCCGTTCCCCCGAAGGAGACGGGGGCGCGCCGGGAACCTCCGCCGGACTGGCCTGCCGGACAGTCGCCATGCTTTATTATAGGCCGCAAACGTTTGTCGCGCATGAACGGGCCGGGGTTCGATCCTTGTTAAGATGAACCAAACCAAGAGAACACATGACCAAGCCGCGCAATCCTCGACCTGTTACAAACCAAGAGGCGCTCAAAGCCGCCAGGCCCACGTCTCCTTTTGAAGGGATTCACGAGAAGCCCGCTCCCGGCGCCCGCATCAGCCGCCGCGCCACCGACCGGTTGCGGAGCGGCTATCTTTGGGTCTACGCCTCCGACATAGAGGCTCTGGAACTGCCTCAGGAGGGCGACGCCAATCCTTCCGCACTGCTGCCGGTGGCCGACCGCCGCGGACTCTTGCTGGGCACCGCGCTCTACAGCCCCTCCTCGCAGATTGCGCTGCGAATGATCTCGCGGGAGGCCATCGATGAGGCCGCGTGGCTGGAGTTGCTGGCTGTAAGGCTGCGGCGGGCGATCACCCGGCGCAAGCCGTTGCTGAACGAGCAGAACGACGCCTGCCGGTTGTGTTTCAGCGAGGCCGACGAGCTGCCCGGCCTGGTGGCGGACAAGTACGGCAATCTCGTAATTCTGCAACTGCTGGCCAGGGGATTGGATTCGGCCGCGGTGCGGGAGACTTGCGTGCGCGTGCTGCGCGAGGAACTGGCGCCGGCGGCCATTGTGGAGCGGCCCGATCCGCGGATGCGCGAGTTGGAAGGGCTGGCCGCGCCCGGCTCCGAACCCCTTTTTGCCGAAGATGCCGCCAATCCGGTCACCAGCACCGAATTCCGGCTCAACGGCCTCAAGTTCCACTTCGACGCCAACTCCGGGCAGAAGACGGGCGCCTTCCTCGACCAGCGGACCAACTACGCCGCCGCTCAGGAATGGGCGCGACGGCTGGGCGCTACAGGACGGGCGCTCGACGTTTGCTGCTACCAGGGCGGCTTTGCCCTGCACCTGGCTCAGGTTTGCCGTCAGGTCACGGGCATTGACGCCTCCCGCGCCTCGCTGGAAGTGGCGGAGCAGAACCTTGAGGCCAACCGCAGCCGCCTCACAGCTCAAGTGGATTGGGTGGAGGGCGACGCCTTTCAGATCCTGCGCGACTGGTCGGACGCGGGCGAGAAATTCGACGCTATTGTGCTTGATCCGCCGGCCTTCGCCAAGACCAAGCGGGCTGTCGAGGGTGCCCTGCGCGGCTACAAGGAATTGAATCTGCGCGCCCTCAAGATGATGCGCCCCGGTGGCCTGCTGGTGACCTGTTCCTGCTCTCACCACGTGAGCTGGGCGGAGCTCGAGGCCAGCGTAGCCTCCGCCGCCGCGGATCTTCCCCGGCGTGTGCGCCTGCTGGAGCGCCGCGGCGCCGCTCCTGACCATCCGGTGGTGCTGAATCTGCCGGAGACCGAATACCTGAAGTGCCTAGTGCTGGAAGTGGAATAGGCCTGGGGCGCTTCAGCTTTCAGAGTGCGTTAGGCCTGTTAACCCTCATTTCTCACGAGATATGCGGATTCCCGGGAACAATTGACACGTGGGCCGCGTAGATGAGATTGGCGCGGTGGGGCATCGATCGCCGTCGCGCCGGTGATTGCAAAGGAGAATCCCATGCGTAAGTTCGTCAGCGTTGCCGGCTTGGCTACAATGCTCTGTCTTGCCGTTTCAATCGGTTTTGCCAAGACGCCTCCGCCCCCCAGGAGCGGCTCGGGCACGATCGTGATCGTCTTCAAGGATGGCCACCGGCAGAGCTTTAATCTTTCCGATATTGAACGGGTAGAGTTTCCCGCGGCAACTGCCGCGTCCGATGAGACGGGAACCGCCAACGCCCTGTTGCCGTCACGCGGCCGTTTCCTTGGAAAGTGGGAAGTTGGCGATGGAGCGGGAAGCAATTTCTTCATCACCCTCTATGACGATGGCGACGCTCGGAAGTCCATCGGCGGCACACACGGCAAGTGGGTTTACGTAGACGGCGAAGCGCGCGTTACCTGGGATGACGGCTGGCAGGATGTGATCCGCAAGGTCGGCTCCCGATACCAGAAGTTCGCCTACAAAGAGGGCAAATCGGTCACGGACACGCCCGACAACGTCACCGACGCCCACAGCACCACTCCGCATCCCATCTAGGTAGAACCGCCAGCAGCCGCTGGAACCAGGAGCGCCGTGCCGGAGCGGAGCACGTCTGCTTCCCCTTGGATGCGGCTGACCGTAGCTCGGCCAGCGTTTCTTTCACCAGCGTCCGCAACGACTCGGCCTCAAAGGTGCAGGATCGCAGGTAGGCCGAGACGGTGAGCCCGGCCTCCGCGGCGCGCCTGTGTAGTTGCGCGCATTCCGCTTTGCTTAGCCGGATGGTGATGCTGGCGCATTTCAGACTCCGGTCAAGCTCCGTGGCCAGACCCTGGGTGGCCTCGGGTTCAGCGTCTCCGCCGGTTGGAACAGCCGCATGCGTGGTTGCCGCAGGACCGGCGGGGATGGTAGCCGCGGGCAGCGGCTCACGGTTTCTGATTGGCCCAGGATCGGCGATCTGCGTCAGCGAACGATCGTCGTCATCCACCGGCCGGTAGCGCGCGTGGGCGCGCAATGCATGCTCGTAGCTGAGTGTCGCAACGTCGTCTTCAAGACCGTCGTCTCTCCATGTGGGACCGCGATCCGCCGCGGCGGACGCGGGCGCGGCCAGCGCAGCCAGCATGCCGACAAAGCTGGATGAAGCGGAGGAGGGCGCGAGTTTCCGCCCCTGCGACAGAGACCCGTCCCCCCACCCCGGCGAATAAGAACCGTTCGCCAGGAACCCCGAGTCGCCGGGGGCCCCGGATTTTTCTGCCGGTTGCTGCATGGCTTGGAAGATACTCCGAGGGCGGCCGCGAGCGAGAGGAATTTCCCCTGCGGAAGGCCGAGCAGATTTCGGATAAGGAAACGCCTGTTGCCAGTCCCAAAATGAAACCGCTCAACTGGTCGCCGAAGCAAAGCTGCGCGCGGTCAGTCGCAAACGGCTTCGCATGCCTCTGGGTCGGGGAGTATCCGTCCAGGAAGCCGCAACAACTGAGTCACGGTATCGGCGCTCATGGGGCGGGCGAACAGAAAGCCCTGCCCGTAGCGGCAGCCCAATTGCCGCAGCAGGCGGTACTGTTCGCGAGTCTCTATGCCTTCGGCCACCACATCCATCCCCAGCACCCGGGCCAGTTCGATGATGGTGCGCACAATCTGCAGCGGTTGGTCTCCGTTGGTCATGCGGCCCACGAAGGAACGGTCGATCTTGAGCACGTCGAAGGGAAAGGAATGCAGGTGGTTGAGCGAGCTGTAGCCAGTGCCAAAATCGTCCATCAGCAGGGAGACGCCGAGCCTGCGCAGGCTGCCCAGCACCTCCATAGCTGTATGCACGTTTGGAATCAGGCTGAACTCGGTCATTTCGAGACCGAGTTGGTGGCTGGAGATGCCGGATTGGAGCAGCAACGCCTCCACGTGGTCAGCCAGTCCTTCGCGGGAGAACTGGCGCGCGGAGAGGTTGACGCAGACCCGCAACGAGCCGTGGCGGGAATCCTCCTGGCACCACTTCCGAATCTGGTTGCAGGCCTCGGCAAGCCCCCAGTCGCCGATGGGCAGGATCAGCCCGCTTTCTTCGGCCTGCGGAATGAAGTCCATCGGAGGGATAAGTCCCCGCTCGGGGTGAGCCCAGCGGATGAGCGCCTCAAGGCCAACGATCTTGCGCATGGAGAGATCGACCTCGGGTTGGTAGTGGAGCACAAACTCGCGCTCGTCAAGGGCGCGGCGCAGGTCTGGTCCGGACGGCCACCTTTTGGGGGCGCTCGCAACGCGTGACCGCCGCATCCCGCGCTTGGCGAAGGCTTTGCGCAGCCTGCGTAGTTCCAACAGGCTGGAAGCCATATCGGCAAGGCTCTCCAGCATGCGAAGCTCGTCCAGGGCCATGCGGCGGCGGGGCTGGCACCCAAAAATGGTCAACGTCCCCAGGATATTGCCTTCAAAAGAGCGCACCGGAACGCTGGCAAAAGAGGCTATGTCGAGTCGTCTGATTGTCATCCGGCCACCCTCGAACTGAGGGTGTTGTGAGATGTCCGGAACGATCACCGGACCATCATCGGCGAGCACCATATCGAAGATGGATTGGCTGCGTGGCAGTTCGCGAACGTCTTCACCCCAGTGCGACTTGATCCAGATGCGGCTCTCGTCCGCAAAACCGAGCAGGGCCGTATCGGCCCGGAAGTACTCGGCAGCCAGCCGGGTAATGGCGTCGTAACCGGGTTCCGGCGGGGTGTCGAGAATCCCTAGCGAGTTGAGGGCAGCCACACGTGCAGCCTCCTGTTGACGATCGAAACTGTCGGTCTTCAACTCAGCTTGCGGCATCTTCACCCCGACTCACCACCCCCGTGACGAAAACCTGTCGCCGGGAATCTCGGCACAGCGGTACTCCAGGCAGCGCGGTCCCAGTTGCATCCCGCATCTCCCTTATCGGAAGGGATTACCAAAGGCATGAGGTTACTCGAGCGCAGTGTCCTTGAGTACCGCCGGCTCAGCCTGTCCTTACTTGCCGATGGCGGGTTGTGCCGTTTCGGTCCAATGCAGGCCCTCGCCGGCGCGCAAGCCCGGTAAAATCAACTCCAGTGTCAGGATTGGAACCAACTCAACCCGACCCGGGCTCGAAACTGGGGGACTCGGAATTGGGGCGCGCGCGGTCGCGGTGGGCGCGCGGCCTGGGGCTGCTGCGCCCAACGCACACGCACACCGCCTTTACGGCCACCCTGGTACTGATGGCCTCCGCCTTCCTGTCGCACATCATGGGCCTGGTGCGGATGAAATGTATTGTCTGGCTCTTTGGCAGCGGCATGGAAGCCGACGCGTTCAACGCCGCTTTCGTGCTGCCGGACATGATTTCGTACTTTCTGGTGGGCGGCGCTGCCTCCATCACCTTTGTCACCATCCTCACGCGCTATCGTGAAACGGGGCGTGAAGAGGAGGGGCAGCGGTCGCTCTCGGTAATTCTGACCACGATGTTTCTGGTGCTGGGCGCAGCCATTGTGCTGGCTGAAGTCTACGCCCCACTCTACATTCACTTTTGGTTCCACGACTTTGATCCCGTAAAAGCCGAGCTGTGCGTGCGGCTGACGCGTATCGTGCTGCCCGCGCAGTTATGCTTCTTTGCGGGCGGAGTCTTCGGCGCGGTGCTGCTGGTGCGCAAGCAGTTCAGCGTGCAGGCTTTCTCGCCGCTGATCTACAACCTGGGCATCATCACGGGCGGCCTGTTTCTGGTGCGCCACCTGGGCGTCTCATCGCTGGCCATCGGCGCGCTGGCCGGGGCATTTCTGGGTCCGTTTCTATTGAATGCGGTTTTCGCCTGGCGGGCGGGAACTCGCTACCGGCCTATTCTTGACTGGCGCGATCCGGGGTTGCGTGAGTGGGTGCAGCTCTCGCTTCCGCTCATAGTCGGGGTTTCGCTGGTGAGCGCCGACAGTTGGATCATCGCCCACTTTGCGTCAAAGACCGCGGGCGCGGTCTCGCTGATGACCTATGCCAAGCAGCTCTTCGCCGCGCCCATGACCATCCTTGCCCAGGCGGCTGGCGCGGCCTCGATGCCCTTTTTCGCCAGCCTATGGAGCAAAGAGCGCCACTACGAATTTGCCACCGGCGTTGCAGACTCCGTTTCGCGCGTGGCCGCACTGGGGCTGCTGGCGGCGTCGATGATGGTGGCGCTGGGGCTGCCCGCAATTGAGTTGATCTATCTGGGCGGGCGCTTTTCGGCCGCCGATTGCCGCGAATGCGCCAGTTACTTCGCGGTCTTCTCCATCAGCTTGTTTCTGTGGTCGGCACAGGCGATTTATTCGCGTGCTTTCTATGCCGCGGGAAATACCTTCCTTCCCATGGCCGCCGGAACCGTCGTGACGCTGGTCTCACTGCCCGTCTATTACTCGCTTTTCCACGCGTATGGAGCCATCGGGCTGGCCGTCGCCTCGGATTTAGGGATCGCGCTGCAAACCGGAACGCTCGCCTTACTGCTCCACCAACGGTGCATGGTCTCGCTGGCCAGCCTGGATTATGAAGAGTTGGGCCGCTGCCTGCTGGCCGCACTGGCAAGTGGCGCGGGCGTATGGATGGCCATTTGGGGGCTGAGCAGCATGTTTGGCCAGCTTTGGGGTCCGTTCCATCCCGCGCAGATTCGCTGGACTGACTTTACGTTGCTGGCCGTCGGAACGGCGCTTTGGGTGGCGATAGCCAAATGGATTCTGGAGAGAACCGGATCGGCGCTGCCCAGGGTCATGATGAAGCGGTTGGGGCTGGGATAAGCGATTTCGAGCTCGTTTCCGGCTCATTTCTTGCTATCTATATTACTTTCTATCATTTACTCGATTTCCGATGCACTTCATTTCCCATTCGTTTCCATCTCGTTTTCTGCATTGTCTCCAGATTCCGAACCGTCTAAAGTCCGCAGTTTGCCGCTCGGAAGGTCCGGCAATGCATCGTCTCATAGACACAAAAGCCCCCGCCGATGCAGGGGCCCTTGCTTGCTCGGGACTTGAGACCTGGCTACGGCTGGGCCGGCTTGGGCGCTTCAGGCGCTGCCGGAACTCCGGGAACCGCAGGCTTGGCTTCGGCCTTGCGGATGTCGATGCCGCCCTTGAAGAAGGCGCCATCCTCGATGCTGATGCGAGCCGCGGCCACGTCGCCGCTCAGAGAGCCCTCGGCGCGGATGTCAACCCGGTCCGAAGCGGAGACATTGCCGCGAACCTTGCCCAGAACCACAATCTCGCGGGCGGTGATGCTGGCTGAAACCTGGCCGTTGCGTCCCACGGTGACGCGGTTGCCAGTTAGGTTGATGCTGCCCTCGACTTTGCCGTCGATGTACAGCGACTCGGAGCCGCTGATCTCGCCCTTGATGAACAGACCTTTGCCGATGGTGGCCTGGTCGCCGGCCGAAATCGGAGCGCGGCTGGCGGGTTCAGGGGCCGGTGAAGGTGGCACGGGCCGGCTAGATTCCGGCGTGGGAACGGGACTGATCGATCCGGTTTGGCTGGGTTTCCACATTGCGTTCACGAGGTTCCTTTTCTGTCCTGCTGGGACGGGGCTGCCAAGGCAGGGGCCACTGCCCTGGGCCTGAAAATTCTGAAGGTGTGGACCGCCTAGCCATTGGCTTTCGGCGACCCCGCATACGGCCACAGTATGATGGTACCCCTTTGCGGTCCGTTCAGACTGTTGCGTTGACGTTATTTTAAAACGGCGGGCGCGGATTTATCGAGTACATGGCTGCACCCCAGCGACCGGCGGCCAACTGTAACGGCAGTGCGGCAGCCCGGCAGAAAGTAAAGTCGCATGCCGGTCAAGTCCGCAACCGGCCTGGGCTGCGCGGGTTGGGGTTGGCGCCGCAAGCGCGCTCTGGCGTTGCGGGCCGGCGGGCCAACGCTTGCGCTATGATGGAGGGTCCATAAGGCAAGGAGAGCGACAACATGGATAACAACTCGATAGGTGATCTGCTGATCAGGTACGGATGGGTGGTTGCACTCATCCTCGTTTTGATCTTGCATAAGATGGTTTTGCGGGTTTTTTTCGGGACTGTCATCGTCTCGGAGACCGAAATCGGAGTCGTCAAGAAGAAATGGGTATTATTCGGCAAACACCGGACTCTTCCCGACGGCGCCATTGTCGCCTTGAACGGCGAAGCCGGCCTGCAGGCGGATACGCTTGCTCCGGGAATCCATTTTGGCCTCTGGGCGTGGCAGTATACCGTCTACATGGTGCCGTTCACGACCATCGACAGGGGCCATATCGGCATCGTCGAGGCGCGCGACGGCCATCCGCTTTCCGGCGGCCGCGTCCTGGGAAGGACTGTTGATTGCAATGCCTTCCAGGATGCGCGGGCGTTCCTGACCCGCGGTGGCGAGCGCGGTCCCCAGATCTCCATCATTCCCCCTGGAACCTATCGCATCAATACGGCTCTCTTCCAGGTGACTATGGACGAGGTGCTGGAGATCCCGGACAACATGGTCGGAGTGGTGACGACCAAGGACGGCAAGCCGCTGGCGACGGGCGAGATCGCGGGCAGCGAGGTTCCCGGCCACAACATGTACCAGGACGCCGAGGCGTTCATCACCAACGGCGGCCGCAAGGGCTTGCAGGAGCAGGTCATTCTCGCCGGCCGGTACTTCATCAATCCGCGCTTCGCGACCGTCGAGACCAATCCCATGACCCAGGTTCCCATTGCCAACGTAGGCGTGGTCATCGCCTATGTCGGCGATGAGGGCAAGGACGTGACCGGCGACACCTTCAAGCATGGCAATCTGGTGACGCGCGGGCAAAAGGGTGTCTGGGTCGATCCACTCGATCCGGGCAAGTACCCCATCAACCCCTTCACGCACAAGGTGGAACTGGTGCCGACGGCGAATATCGTCCTCAACTGGGCCACCGGGAAGACCGAAGCGCACAAGCTCGACGAGAAGCTCTCGACCATCACCGTGCGTTCCTCCGACGGCTTCACCTTCAACCTGGACGTAAGCCAGATCATTCACGTTCCCCGCAATGACGCTCCCAAAGTGATTGCCCGCTTCGGCACCATGGCCAATCTGGTGACGCAGGTTCTGGAGCCGACCATCGGCAACTACTTCCGCAACGCGGCGCAGACTTCGGACGTGATCGAGTTCCTGAAGAAGCGCAGCGAGCGGCAGGCGGAGGCAAAGACGGCCATCGCCGCGGCTCTTTCCGAGTACAACGTCAACGCCATTGACACGCTGATCGGGGACATCACGCCGCCGGAAGCTCTGATGAAAACGCTCACCGACCGCAAGATCGCCGAGCAGGAGCAGGTGACCTACAAGACGCAGCAATTGGCCGAGGAGACGCGCAAGGACCTGCAGCAGGCCCGCGCCATGGCCGACACGCAGGCCCGCGTCGTCGATTCGGAGCGGGGCGTGACCATTGCCAAGTTCGGCGCCGAGGCGGCCATCGAAGGAGCGCGCGGCCAGGCCCAGTCGAAGAAGATCAACGCCGAGGCCGACGCCAACGTCATCACCACGGTGGGCAACGCCGAAGCCTCGAAGACCCTGGCTGTCGGAACCTCCGAAGCGGACGTCATCAAGTTGAAGATCGAATCGATGGAGTCCGGCAACTATGCGCTGGTGCAAGTGGTGCAGGCGCTCGCCTCAAACAAGATTCAGCTCGTTCCGCAGATCGTCGCCGGCGCGGGCGGAAGCCAGGGCGGCACGCTGGTCGATGTGCTGCTGGCCAACCTGATTCGCGACAACATGAAGCTGGGCGGCAGCGCGGCAGCGGAAACCGTAGCGCCTCCCGCTGCAAAGCCCGACAAGAAGTAGCGGCGGAAGTTGATTCGGCGCTTCATGAATGAAACAAATCTTGGCGCCTCACCCTCGCCGCGTGCTTGCTTTTGCGGCCAGGGTGGGAGACCCGTATCAATCTCTCGTTCTAGTCTCTGAATTATCCTTTTGAGCCGCGTGCGCTTTCAGGGCCTTGGCAGCGGCAGCGGAGACCTGTGGAATGTACTGTTCGCCTTCCCTCGCACGCAAATCCTGGACGAACTGCGGCAAGAGGCTCTCAATTTGTTCTCGGCTCGCCGAATCGAGACGGAGAGCAGATATAAACTCTTTAACTCCGGTTTTCACGTTGCCTGCTTCGACGTGGATGAACGCAACTCCAAACATAGCGTCGGCATTCTCAGGCTTGATCCTCAGGACATGCTGGAATATGGGCAGTGCGTCTTCACGGTTTAATTTAGAATTCGCGTAGAGCAGCAACACCGGGATATCATCCGGGTTGTCCCGAAGCTGCTCTTTGTAAATATCCTCAATACGTTGTCCCCAAGCTTTTCGAGTCGCGTCGCTCATGGGACGTTGCTTGTCATAGGAATAGGCGTATTCCCCGTAGGAATCAGCAAGGAGCAAGAGCGCCTTACGCCGATCCTTGACGCCCTCGCGAAGCGCCTGCTCAATCAACCCAACTCCCCGGTCGTATTCGCTCATGCTGCGGCCCTCGCATTCGCCGCAATTGTAATTCACCAATTGATCGCCGAGCGCGAGCTTTTGGTCGGCAGTCAGAGGAGCCTGCGCCCAACCGAGTGAAATTAAGAGCAACAAGCTGCAGAGAATCTGGATGCGTAATCCGCTTCCGCACTTCGACATGATTCACCCCATTGTCATAGAAATGAACTTAAATGCTGGCCGGGCCCCCTGTCTGGGTTCCCCTTCTACACCGGCGAAGATGGCATACTCTTGAGCTATGACTGATAAGGAACTTATCACGCGGATTGCCCGCTCTGCCGGCGGAAAGGCCGGATACAAGCAACTGGTGCGCGAGTTGAGCCTCGGCGGCGGACGGGAGCGCCGTCTGCTGCTTGAACAACTGGCGCGGATGACCGCGCGCGGTGAGCTGACCAATCTGGACCGCGAGCATTGGAGCATTCCCAGGCCGCTGGGAACGCGCGACAATCTGGCGGCTGGCCGGCTGGACCTGCATCGCGACGGTTACGGCTTTGTGCGCCCCAATCGCAGGTCCGCTGTGGCGGACGCACGGCGGGCTGGCAAATCGGATTTGGAGCAGGAAGACATCTTCATCCCGCCCAACGAGATCAACGGCGCAATGCAGGGCGACCAGGTGCTCGTCGAGGTCGAACCGCCCAAAGCCGATGGGCGAAGGATGGGCCGCATTGTGCGGGTGCTGGAGCGGCGCAACCCCACCGTGGTCGGTGTCTTTCACTACGGGGTCCCCAGAGACCGGGGTCCCCGGGAAGCGATCTTTGCTTCCAGGGGTGGTAGCGACAGGTCTTCGTCGCTGGGGTGGAAAGGCCATTCCGTCGTCCCCTTCGACGAGCGGATGACGCAGCCGATTCTGATTCCCGAAGGGCAGGAGATTCCTCCGGTAAGCGAAACTGGTACGCCGCACCGGGTGCTGGGAAGCGAAGCATCAGCCGCCTCAGCCCACGACGATCTGGAAGGCTTGGTCGTCGATGTGGAGATCACCAGTTGGCCCACGCCGACGCGGCCTCCGGTCGGTCGCGTCATCGAAGTCCTTGGCGATCCCGACGACTTCGGCGTGGATGTGGAGATGATGATCCGCAAGCACCAGTTGCCGCGGGTATTTCCGGACAAAGTGCTGGCTGAAGCGCGAGCCGTGGCGCATCTGGACCGCTCCGCCGTTTTAACTCGTCAAGATTTTCGCGCGCTACCCATAGTCACCATCGACGGCGAGACGGCTCGTGATTTTGACGACGCTGTTTTGGTGAGTGAACGCGCCCACGGCGCCGGCTACGAGCTTCAGGTGCATATTGCCGACGTGGCCGAATATGTGAGGGCGGGGACGGATCTCGACTTGGAGGCGCGGCTGCGCGGAACCAGCGTCTACTTTCCAGATCGCGCCATACCGATGCTGCCGCAGGAGCTTTCGACGGACATCTGCAGTCTGCGTCCCGGCGAAGACCGGCTGGTGTTGAGCTGCATCATGCAACTCGATTCGACCGGCCGCATCGAGAGCTTTGAAATCGTCGAAGGCGTGATCCGCTCGGCAGCACGGATGACTTACACCGAGGTGCATGCAATCTTAGAAAATGACGCGGAGACCCGAGCGCGCTACGCCGCGCTGGTCCCCGATTTCGAGCGGATGCGCAAGCTGGCGGTTCTGATGAACAAGCGCCGCGAGGAGCGGGGCTCGATCGACTTCGACCTGCCCGAGCCGGTGATCGAGTTTGATGAGCGGGGCCAGATGCGCGGCGTCACCAAATCCGAGCGAACCTGGGCCAACCGGCTGATCGAGGAGTTTATGCTGGCCGCCAACGAGTGCGTGGCCACCTGGCTGGAAGACCTGGGCGTGCCCTCGCTCTACCGCATCCACGAGAAACCTGACCCGCGCCGCGTGGTCCAGTTTGAGGAGCTGGCCGCTTCCTTCGGCTACTCGCTGGGCCTCGGCGCTCTGCCCGTCAAGCGCATCCAGACGCGCGGGGAGCGGCGCGACGCCCATGGCCGCGGCCGCAATCCCCGGCTGCACGAAGTGCCCGAAGACATTCCCGTTACGCCGCGCATGTATCAAAAACTGGCCGCCAAGATCGAGGGCAAGCCGGAGGAGCGGATTCTGAGCTACCTGATGCTGCGCTCGCTAAAGCAGGCGCGCTACTCCGAGATCAACGAGGGCCACTTTGCGCTGGCCGCGCCCACGTATACGCACTTCACCTCGCCCATTCGCCGCTATCCGGACCTGATTGTCCACCGCATCGCCAAGGCGTTGCTGCGGGAGGGCATCCGCGGCAAGAGCGCGGTAGCCGAGGGCCGCCACAGTTCGCCCTGGACGCATCCCAACGAAGGCGTGCCAACCAGCCGTGTGCGGGTGCCCCAGGTCTCGCATTTGAGACCTGGGAGTTTCGCTGTCCCGCCCATTCTAGAGGCCGAACTGGCCCAGATTGCCGAGGAGAGCAGTCAGACCGAGCGTCGCGCCGCCGAGGCCGAGCGCGAACTGGTGGAGTGGAAGAAGGTGCGCTTCATGCAGGACCGGGTGGGCGAGGAGTTTGCCGCCCTGGTGCTGAACCCGGCCAAGTACGGCCTCTTTGTCGAATTGACCGACCTGTTTGTCGAGGGGCTGGTGCCCATCGATTCGCTGCGCGGCGACCGCTACACCTGGCGCGAGAACACCCACGAGATCATCGGCGAACGCACCGGCCGCCGCTTCCGCGCCGGCGACCGCGTGCAGGTGATCCTGGACCGCATCCTGGCCCAGGAACGCAAACTCCAGTTCTCGATTGTGGAGGAAGACCTGCCGCTATCCGGCAAGAAACCCGGCAAGTCCGGGCCCCGGCCAAAGAAAGGCAAGCACAAGGACGCGGCTGCGCCGGAATCGAAGGCGAAGAAGAAGGCCCACGCCTCGCCGGCGCGATCGTTCAACGCGAGAAAAAAGCCCGGGAAGATGGGCAAGCGGCGCTCAGGTCTCCCGCTGCGCCGCTCGAGGTGAAGCGAGGAGGCTAGTCCGCTGCCTGTTTTTCGGCAAGGGCGCCAAGAATGGGCAGCATGATCCGCTTTCCGTTGAGGGCCTTGATGGCGCAAAATATCCATAGAAGAAACCAACACGCCCAAACGATCCAAGTGACGGTCAGATAGGAGTATGCCGCCGTGGCAAAGTACCACCCAAAAACCAAGCCCAGCACGGTGGTGACGACATAAAACGCGCAAGAGAGGAGGATGGACTGCCATGCGTGGAATCGCACGTAGGAGCTTTTGTTGTAGGGTCTGAGGACCAGGAAGGCGACGGCCGGAACGAATGTGATGTAAGCGATGGCGCCGATGGCGTTGTCAGAAAAACCCGATGGCTTGGATTCAGACATGGTGTTCCTTTCGTGTCGAGACTGAACTCGGATCTACGAATGCTCCGCGCTCGCCAGTCCTTTCCCGCGAAAGCGTTCGCAGTACGAGACGGCAAAAGGCGCGGCTTTGAGTCGAGATAAGGAGAGCGTTTGTACGCGCCTTTGTCAAGGAGAAATTGCGCCGGGGAAATCAAAAAGCCAACAAGTGGCGCGACACGCCCGGTCCCCCGCAATGGGACCGGGCGTTGACGGATGCACATGCGATTTTTTTGCGTTCGCTACAAGAAGGAGATGGAGGGGCTGGCGCCCATCGACACGCTGCGCGGCGACCGCTGGACCTGGCGCGAAAATACCCACGAGATTATCGGCGAGCGCACCGGCCGCCGCTTCCGCGCCGGCGACCGCGTGCAGGTGATCCTGGACCGCATCCTGGCCCAGGAACGCAAACTCCAGTTCTCGATTGTGGAGGAAGACCTGCCGCTATCCGGCAAGACAGCGGCCAACTCCCCGCCCCAAGGCAAAGAAGAACGCCCACGCCTCGCCGGCGCGATCGTTCAACGCGAGAAAAAAGCCCGGCAAGAAGGGCAAGCGGCGCTGAGGTTTGTCGGTCCGCAGCGCCATTTACAGCGAATAATCGCCGGCTAAACTCCTGCTTGCTTCTCTGCCAGGGCGCCAATAATCGGCAGCTTGAAGCGCACGCCGTTGAGGGCTCTGAGTATGCACACAAGCCAGATGATGAACCACGCAAGGTCGATCAGCAGCCAGATCAAATGGCCGATTGCATAGAAGCCAAAAGGCAAGATTGCCCATGCAACGGCAAAGACAATACTGAGTGCGATGCAGACGACGATGGCCGCAATGTTGAGGAAGATGGACTGCCAGGAGTGGAAGCGCACGTTGGGACTCGCGTTATATGGCGGCATCACCAGGAAAACGATCGCCGGAACAAACGTGACGTAGGCGATTGCGGATGCGGCATTGTCGGAGAGGCCAGACGGATTGGATTCAGACACGGTAGCTCCTTTGGGATTGAGACTCAACCGCCGAACCTGATGCATCGCGCTCAAGCCCGGGCGAGCAAAAAGGGCGCTATCCCGGGGGGCCGATGCGCAAGTTGGGCGTGAAATTGGAACAAGATAAGAAAAGCCCTGAAAAGCTGAATTGTCAAGTGGGATTTCTGTGCGAGGGCGCGAACCGTTGTCCACAGCCGGGAAACGCTTGGGAGCAAGGGTAAGCGCCAAGGGAATTGGCGGCCCATTAGATTGAATCGGACAGGTTGGAATTACTCAAGCAACGCAGGATCGTTGTTGCGGACGTTTCCAGCGCGGTCGCTCAGCTGCGAGGCGAGCTTTTTCGGCAGGGAAGCGGAAAGCGGCAACCGCGGCGGCTGGATTGCACTCCATCCAATACAATGGGGTTTGGGAGCGTTCATCATGGCACATACGGTATTTTGCGTTCGCTACAAGAAGGAGATGGAGGGCATGGACGAACCGCCCTTCGACTCGGAGTTCGGTCAAAAGATCTTCAAGAACGTCTCCAAGGCGGCCTGGGCCGAGTGGGTGGACCGGCAGAAGATGCTGCTCAACGAGTACCGGCTCCAGCCCTGGACCCCGCAGGCGCAGCAGTTCCTGGTCGAGCAGATGGAGCAGTTCTTCTTCAGCGAGGGCTCCGCCCTGCCCTCGGAATTCGTGCCGCCGTCCCACTGACACCATCCGGTGGCCGGCAGCCTATTTTGAAAGGCCCGGCCATCGCAACGCCGCAGCTTGGCGTGGCGATCTGGCGCCCAATGCGCTGGTAGAATGGAAATTGCCGCACTGCGCGGCGCTTCGCCACCTTGGCGCCCCCAACCCCATGGCCTCTTTGGCCGAACCCAACAGAAGGAAAAGCCTCCCTGTGGCCCAGACGATACGCAATATCGCCATCATCGCCCATGTAGACCACGGAAAGACCACGCTGGTGGACGCCATGCTGCGCCAGTCGGGAACCTTCCGCGCCAACGAGCAGGTGGCCGACCGGGTGATGGACTCCAACGAGCTGGAGCGGGAGCGCGGCATCACCATCCTGGCCAAGAACACGGCCATCAATTTTGCCGGCGGCAAGATCAACATCGTCGACACGCCGGGGCACGCCGATTTTGGCGGCGAGGTGGAACGCGCTCTCAAGATGGTGGATGGCGTGATGCTCCTCGTCGATGCCGCCGAGGGTCCTCTGCCGCAGACTCGGTATGTGCTGGCTAAGGCTCTGGAGGCCAAACTGCTGCCTATCGTGGTCATCAACAAGATTGACCGGCCCGACGCGCGGCCGCAGGAGGTGCTGAACGAGATCTACGACCTCTTCATCGACCTCGACGCGGACGAGAGCCAACTGGATTTTCCCGTGCTCTACGCGGTGGCCAAGGCGGGCACCGCAACTCTCGATCTGGCCACTCCGGGAGTGAACCTGCAGCCGCTCTTCGAGACGATTGTCTCGACGATTCCGGCGGCCACCGGAGACCCGGACGGCACCTTGCAGATCCTCGTCACCAATCTCGATTATTCCGATTATTTTGGCCGCATCGCTATCTGCCGCGTCTTCCAGGGCACGCTGCACTTCGGCGACGACGTAACCATCTCCAAGCGCGACGGCAGCCTGATGAAGACCCGCATTACGAAGTTGTTCACCTTCAGCGGCCTCAAGCGCATCGAGATCACCGAGACCACCATGGGCGACATTGTGGCCGTGGCCGGCGTCGAAGGCATCACCATCGGTGAAACCATCACCTCGGTCGAAAACCCGTCGCCGCTGCCGCTGATCGTCATCGACGAGCCGACGATTGCCATCCAGTTCAGCGTGAACAATTCGCCCTTTGCGGGGCGCGAGGGCCAGTACGTGACCAGCCGCAACCTGCGCGAACGCCTCGAAAAGGAGCTGCTCACCAACGTCAGCATTCGCGTGGAAGAGACCGGCTCGCCGGATAGCTTCAAGGTGCTGGGCCGGGGCGAGCTGCAATTGGCGATTCTGATTGAAATGATGCGCCGCGAGAGCTTCGAGTTGATGGCTGGCCGGCCGGAGATCGTCACCAAAACCGTGGACGGCGCGCGCATGGAGCCGGTGGAACACCTGACCATCGACGTGCCCGAGGCCTACACCGGCGTGGTGATCGAGAAGCTGGGACCGCGCAAGGGCGAGATGACCAGGATGCACAATCACGGCTCGGGCCGCGTGCGCCTGGAGTTTCGTGTGCCCAGCCGCGGGCTGATCGGCCTGCGCGGCGAGATGCTCACCGAAACCCGCGGGACCATCGTGATGAACTCGCTCTTCGACGGCTACATGCCTTACCAGGGCGAGATTCCGCAGCGGCCCACCGGCGCGCTGGTTGCCGACCGCCAGGGGCTGACCACTACCTATTCGCTCAACGGCCTGCAGGAGCGCGGGATTTTGTTTGTGGGGCCGGGCGTCGAGGTCTATGAGGGCATGATCGTCGGCGAGCACTCGCGCGACAAGGACCTGGACGTGAACGTGGTCCGCGAAAAGAAGATGACCAACATGCGCGCCTCCACCGCCGACGAAGCCATCCGGCTGGTGCCCTACAAGACATTGAACCTAGAGCAGGCTATCGAGTTCATCGCCGACGACGAGATGGTCGAAGTAACTCCAAAGTCCCTCCGCCTGCGCAAGAAGATATTGCAGCAGAACCGCCGGCCCAAAAAGTGGGAGAAGGGCGCCGAATAAGGCGGCAGCCCGAGCCTTAGGAGCGAAGCCTGGGCACTTTGTTAGAACAGCGAGTAAAGACCACTTCTCATAGACATGTGAACGTCAGGAAGCAATTGCTCTTCTGAATGCTCAAGGAGTACACTCCAGACCATCCATCTATGGAGTGCGGTGCCATGCGCGTTAGGTCTTTGGCGTTTCGTTCCGGTTTGGCAGTTTTGGCGCTTTCCACGCTGGCTGCTATTGCTCAGCCACACACGGCAACCAAACCCGTTCACTCAGCGCCCAATCTGACGCCAGACGCGCTGTTCAAGAAGGACTCGCCATCGGTGTTTATCGTTGAGGCCGTAGATTCCCATGGGGAGGTGCTCTTCCAGCAAAGCGGGGTTGCCATTTCCCCTCATGCCATTGCTAGCACAAAGACCATTCTCGGAACATTTGCAAATCTGAGTCCCAGCAATCACAAGGCAGTGGCTCGGTATAGACTTCGACAGGGCTATCGAACTTGGAGCGTGGAGAGAGTATTCGTGGATTCTCAGCGAGACATAAGTACTTTTGAGAGTGCCGACTTGGATGCACAGCCACCGCAAACTGTTAAATTTACCGCAATCACCGTGGGTGAGCGAATATACGCGGTCAGTTTTCCCAAAGAACAAGAGGAAACCCTGACTGAGGGCACGGTGTCTGGCCTTGACTCGGCTGATGGCGCGATGCCGATTCACACTACCATCTCTCTCGCTGCCGAGTCAGCAGGTGGAGGGGTGTTTGATGCAAATGGAAAATTACTTGGTTTGATTGCTTTCACGGCTCAGGCTTCTTTGAACTCAGTTATTCCTGTCGGTTGGCTGCAACGGCCGCGCATCCTATACTCTGGCATTCAGAGTCAAGGTAAGCAGAGTGACACGACTGAAGAGGTAATCACTAGAGCAACCGTCGTATCTTCGAACATCCAAACATTTGCGAGTGCCGCAATGTTGCACCAAGACAAAATCTATCAGGAGAATAGTGAATGTTCGGCGGTAATGAATAAAATTGCCGAGGCAGTTGTGGTGGGTCTGATAGATAAGGATGCTCCTGAAAGCTTCGACAATTGGCCTGTCTGGCGTCAGGCAGTTGCGGAAATGGAAGAGCTTCGAACAGAATTTAACTCCGTTTCTGAGAGTGGGGCAATGGAGGGTTCTGAATCCCACATGCAGGAAATATCAAGTAGAAATGTGCGGGACTTTGTTAACGCAGGAAAGAAGGAGTGGTCTGAGGCTCTGGATGTATATTGCAAGGAGGTCCCGGGCGGCCCGTACACTGATTTGGACGGAAAAGAGCGTGCTTGTGCGCCAGCCCATTGATGCATGATGTGCGAGGCAGCAAGAATATCTGTTGGACGCGGGAAGGACTTCACCAAAACAGCACAGTCCAACGGTAGTATTTGATGGCGTTCTCCAGCTTTTCCGCTTGCTGCAAGAACTCAAGGTAAGAATATGACGGTTCTTTTCATTGCAGGGTCGAACGATGGTGTAGCCCTCGCGGCAGACGGGTTGCAGACTTTTGTCGGGGAAGAAGCTTGCGTCAAGAACGGGCAAAAGATTTGGGAAGGGAAGACCCTTCATCGCGATCCCGTGCTGTACGGTTGCTATAACGCTTGCACAATTCAAAGGGGAGCACGTACCTTTTCTTTCCCAGACTTTTCCGATTTCGCTCTAAGCACCATGGATTTAGATAATTATGAAGACTCGTCGGAGCGCTTCCTGGCGGATTTTGCTAACAAGGTAGGAAACGAATTGCAGCGTTTTTTGATGGGGTATACCGATGAAAGTTCCTCGGTGCCGCTTCCCACGAGAATCGCCTCAATTGCGCTGGCATGGTATTCGGGCGGTAATCCGTTCTTTGGCTGCGTTTCCTTCGAACATGCAGGTGGGATAGCGAGTTGGAAGATGGAGTTTGTTAGGCAGGATGTTCACGATGCGGCGGCTATGGTCGGCGGCTCAGAGACAATCCTTAGCCGTGGAACCGCGCCAATTATCGGACTTCAAGACGCGATTGCGGTTGCCAAGAAGTTTGCTCAAGATTGTGTGGACAATCGTTTTGTCGTCCCTGATTGCTCCGAATTTGGCGGAAGAGTCCATGTCGGAGTTCTAACGAAATCAGGGTTTTATTGGGACGCGGCACCATAATCTACGACCGCAGCCAGCTTAGACGCTCCCAATACCCACCTCTTATTTGAGATCTCGGATAGGTCTCTGACGCTCATTCACGGATCGGGGGCGCGCCGCTCACTCCGGTAGCGTTTGCTCCAGCACTTCCTGTGCGCGCGCCGCGCGCCAGGCTGCCAGCCGTTCGTAGAGCGCCGCGTCGGTTAAGGCAAGAATTTCGGCGGCAAAGAGGGCGGCATTGGCCGCTCCGGGCTTGCCGATGGCCAGCGTGGCGACGGGAACGCCCTTGGGCATCTGCACCATGGAAAGCAGCGAATCCAGCCCGCTGAGCGGCGTGGAAGCAATGGGCACGGCCAGCACGGGAAGCAGCGTCTTGGCCGCCATCACGCCGGCCAGGTGAGCCGCGCCGCCCGCCCCGGCAATGAACACCCGCAGCCCGCGCTCCCGCGCCGTTTCCACATATTCGAAGAGCTGATCGGGGGTGCGATGCGCGCTCAGCACCCGCGCCTCATGGGGAATCTCCAGCGTACGCAGAATCTCAACCGCAGCCGAGAGCGCCTCGTAGTCGCTCTTGCTGCCCATCACCACGCCAACCAATGGTTGTTCGCTCATGGAGTTCATTATACGAAAGCCGGAGTTCAGGAGGCAGCAAAGGGAATGGATCCCAGGGCAATTGCAGGAAGGCAAGACAATTCCTTCACGGTTCCACAGTTTCACAGGAAAGAGGGGGCAGGGGGGTACTCAACGCCGGAGGATCTCCGTCACGGCCACTTCAACAACCGCGAACAGCACGCTGACAGCCGCCATAAAACCCTTGGCCCGCTGCCAATTCTGCTCATGCCGCTCCATGCGCCGCTCCAGGTCGGCGATGCGACCGCCATTGCCGTCGCCGGTCAGGCCGGTCATCTGCGTCTTCAGCACGCTCAAATCGCTCAGCACCTGCGCTTCGAATTCATTCATCATCCGCATCTGCTAAGCTCCATCTCGTCATTTCTCAAGACCGTGTTCCTTTCGGCGAGCAACCAGGGTCCCCACGGATAGGTCTTCGTCCGTGGGGTGGTCTTACGATCCCAGCGGCAGGTTGATGAACAATGCCGTTGAGAACTCCGAGTAGTTCGGCGGCGTCGAACCGTCATACATCCGGATATAGAACCGGTCGTTGGCGGTCTCACGGGAAAAGGTCATGTTGGGCAGCGTGGCGCGCACCACCAGGCCCGGATCCTCGCCGGGCATGAAGGCAAAATCCCGCCGCCGTATCTCAAACCCGCCTCCCGTGGGCGGAGTCACTCCGGCGCTGATCGCCACTGTGGTTCCATTCAGCGTAGTCACCGCAAGGCTGGTCAGATTGGCAAGGTACGTGGGAGCGATGGCCGCAGGCAGCCATGCATCCACGGGCACCGTCGCGCTGGTCTTGATGGCCAGGTCGTCGGCCCAGTCGTTGGCAAACGTAATGGCATACTCCACCAGGTCGGGATAACTGGCGCGGTAACTCACCTTGACTGTCCGCACCACCACCTCCGCGTTCAGGCTGGTCGAAGGCGCATTCAAAAGCAGCGCATCGCCCGGCCAGACGTCGGTGGCGAAACTTGTCCTGTTTCCGCTATAGGCGCCGCTCCACAGCGCGCTGACGCCGGCCGCGGCCTGTTCGATGGCCAGGGCCGCATTCAGGCAGTCCGTGGAACTGCGCGCCGGAGGATTGGTCACCGAGCCGATCCATGCGGCAACGGCGGGCGATCCGGCCTCTGTCAGCGCCGCTTGGCTGACGGTGTTCACCGCTCGTCCCACCGCCCTGCCCACGGTGCGGTAATTCACCGCGATCTGCTCGCCGGCCACCGGCGCATACCCGGTATAGAACACCACCTTGCCGGTGCGCTCCAGGTGGCACTCGGCCGCCTCGGCTGTCGTGCCCACCCGCCTCGTATACGGGCCGCCGCTGGGAGGCGTGCTGACCACCCAGCCCGATCCCAGATTGGTCAGGTTGATCGCGCGCATGGTTCCAATCAGGTTCATGCTGCTGGCTGCCACCACCACGCACGCCGGTGGCAGGCTGGCGACCGCTCCGTCATAGAGCGTCACCGGCATCCCGCCCACTCCATCCACAAACTCCTGAATCTCCAGCTGCAGCTTGCCCGGACTTAGATTCGTCTGTCCGCCCAGGGTAATTGCCCCGCTATCTCCAAAGGAACGGTAGATCGCCAGCGCACGTTCGTTTTCAGCGCAATGCACCCTCGCCCGGAGCGTGTATTGGTTGGCTGGGTTCACCGCATAAGCCGTTCCCGCTGGCGTTCCCTGGATGATCGGCTGCAACGTAACCGCCCCGGTGCCCTGCTGCGCTGCCGCCAGAAAGCCCGCGACACATGCCGCCTGCGTCTCCATGCCGATAAAGAAGCCGGCCAGGACCCCGGTGCTGCCCAGTGAAAGAGTAACCCCCACGGCTTCCAGCAGCAGGGTTCCACCCATTTCCACCGGATCGAGCCACGCCAGCAGCGTCTCCCCGTCGATTCCGTTGCCGCCGTCCATCACCAGGCCGCCCGCGCCCAACTCGATATACCCATCGCCGCCCGGATTGCCCCACACTTGCGGGTCGATTGCACTCTCGTTAAAGAGCTCGCTGATGATGGTGGACTTGGATGCGGCGGGGAAAAACGGGTCCGCGGCCAGATAGAACTGCGTCGTTACTCCGTCGCCCAGGAAATACTCGGTTACATAGGCAACCGGCTCGTGTTCGCCGCAAATTGTTACATCGTTCGCCAGCGCGCGTTTGACGCTGGCGCTGAATGCGAGGCTGGCCAGGTTCAGGCTCCCGTCGGCCTCGTTCAGCACATGCACGGCGCCCGGCACCGCGGAGAGCGTCAGCGCACCATTGACCGCGCGATAGGCGGCCCGCGCCTGGCTCGTCACTTGTCCGGCGCTCTTGCTCCATGGCGCGCCCGGATCGGGCACAAAGTTGCTTACCGGAGCACTTAACGAAAGTCCCTGGGTAGAGAGCGCTGCCGATCCGGCATGAGTCACGAGAGCGGTCATCAGCGCCCCGGCAGTCTCGCCCGTCGCGCCCGTGCTGGGTGGCATCAGTAACTGGTCCAGCAGCAGTTCGTCGCTCACGGCCTGGATGGCAATCCGGTAGCGCGGGCCCTCGATTGCCAGCCCCGCATATTCCGGCAGTGGACTTACCGCGATGTAGCCCGTGAAATAAGTCGTGCCATCATCGCCCCTCACCGCCAGTGACTGGTTGCGGGAGGGCGTCGCCAGGCTGCCGTTGGCCGGCAGGCTCAGCCATAGCTGGCAAATGGAAGGCTCGTTCAGCTTGCGCTCGATCGTCAACAGCCGCGCTTCATCGAGCGCTGCCGTATAGTCCTGCCCCTGAATCGTAATTTTCATCGTGACTCGCTGACTCGCTGACTTGCTAACTCGCTGACTCGCTTACACCAGCGCATTGGCCGCCGGCAGAAAACTCCGGTAACACACTACATGTTCCCCATCCAGTGGATCGGTTACCGGCAGCGCCAGAAATTGTCCCTTGAGCAGCACACGCGCCTGCCCACCCTGATGCTTGCCGTCCAGCGGGATCGCCGCTTCTTCCGCGCCGGCCATGGTTTGCAGCCGCGGATAGTGAAAGAAGATCCTCTCCCCCTGGCTTCCCAGCATCACAAACAGCGCCGACCACTCCTGATAGAAGCTCCCGCCTTCGCGATCCACAAATCCAGTTACCGCCTGCAACTTGGCGCCTGCCGCCGGGGCGCCGCCCGGGAACGGTTCGGCGAGCGTAAGTCCGGTGGAGTTTACCTGGGACACCAATGCGACGTTGAAGGTCACGCGCCGGATATAGTCCACGTCCGTAAGCGCCTGCCGTACATACGCACCCGAAACCGGCGCGCCCACAAAACCCGTTTGTCCGGTGTAATCCACATCCAGCGCGACGATCGAGCCGGCTGTGAACTTTGCCGCATCCGTCGCGGCCAGCAGGATCGACGCAGCCGTCGAGCCGGTTTGTGGAGTGACCGCGGAAGATGCCTGCGCTCCAGTCGCCGCCGCGATCGATCCGCTGCCGGGCGCCAGCAGGTTCATGTGCTGCGAGCCCGTGGCCAGCGCCATGGTCAGCTTGGTCCAGCTCAGAAACTGCAAGCTCACCTGCGCCTGCAGCGTCTCGCGCACCTGCTCCAGCGTTCCAGCCGGAATGCCCGCCAACACCGGTGAAGTTTTGCTTCCCGGCTTGCGAGTAAACTCTTGAATCCAACCCAGGCTGATCCACGGAGCCGGAGGAGCGTCGAGGCTGAACCCGCCTTGCTCAGCCGGATCGAAGAGCACCGGCGTCTGCGCCGCGCGATTCACCGGCGCAAAATACCCTCGAACCCGCCGCGCCACCGGCGCGGGAGCCGAAAACCAATTCGCCGCCATTTACTCCCCCTGCTCCTGGTAGCTGTAAACCATCACCTTGGCCGACCGGCTCAACTGGTCCCGCTGGACCACGATAGGTGCAAACCCGGGCTCGTCCCAGAACACCTGCGTCAGCATCGCCGCCGGCGGTGTTGCCGTGTAACTCAACTTGGGCGTGTAGAAAGGTTGGAGCATGGCCACCAGTTCCTCGTCCATCTCGCTCAACGACCGGCCGCGGTCCAACCCGCCAAAACTCTGCGTTCCGCATGTCTGGTAGACGATCTCGCACTCCTCCGCCGCCATCGTCGACCCGAGATCCATATCGACGCCCAGGCTCAGCCAGCGCAACACAAACACATCATTGGGAAGCTGGCTGAAAGGCGCCTCCGCCTCCTCCACCAGAATTCCCGGCCGCACCGTCCCGCGCAGCAGGATCGTCCGCTCCGGATTGATGGTGGCCAGCCGCGCGCGCAGCGCCATATAAAACGAGTCTTTCGCATTCCGCATGGAGAGTAACTCCTAAAGCACTGCGTCAATAGCTGTAAGTCGCTATACTCACCGTCGAGCGACTGGTTACACTGCCTGCTGGCGCGCCTCCCGCAACAGCAACCGGTAGAGATACACCTGGCCGAAGGCCTCGTTGGAAGCGATCGACTCGATCAGGTAATCCTGGCCCGCCACCGTAACCGCCAGGGTCATGGCAAAGAGAGATTGAGCCGAAGACAGGTCCAGCGCGTTAACTTGCTGCTGCACGCCGGTCGCGGATACAAATAACTCCCACTTCGACTCCCCGCCCTCCTGCCATGTTGGACGCAGCTTGCGCATCACCACCGGGCTCACCACCACATCGGCAAAGGTGGTTGCCACCAGTCCTAACTCAGACATATTGGTATCCGTGTTCGTGCCCGTCACCCGCAGAAGGGCCGTCGTTCCTGCCATGCTTCGCAGCAGGGCGTCGGCCAGCATCTGCGGCGCTCCCACCGGGTTCCGCGGCGCCGTATCGCTCATCGCTCACCCCAGCCTGTTCGCAATGTAGGGACGCAGCCAGGCCTGCACCGTTTCGTCCAGCAGCGAACTCGAGAAATACTGCATCTGCATCGTATCGATCTTGGTCTTGCTGGCGTTCAACGCCGGCGTCGACTGCGCATTCCGCACAATCTGCGCGCACGCCGTCTTCACGTCGTCGCCGATCGTCGCCAGGCCCGCCGTATAGGTCACCGCCACTTCGTTGTATGGCAGTCCCAGCACATTCCACGGCAACGTCAGCGCCCCGGTATTCGGGTCGTAATCCACCGAGTTAGGATCGATAGCCGTCCATTGGCCGGGCAGCGAAAACGCCAGCGCAATCTCCAGCAGCGGCTCGTTCGGAAGCTCCCCGCGCCGCGGCTTCGCATACCGGCCCTCAATGCTTACAATCGGCGTCGTGGCCGTCCCCAGCGGCGCCAGCGGCAGATAACTCAGCCGCACGGTCTGCGATCCGCTGGTCAGCCGCAAGCGTTCCGTGTACTGGATCACGTTCAGGTCCGGCCGCCTGCAGTAGCTGTTGATCAATGCCGTGGCGGCCGTTATCCAGTCCGCCGTCGTCCCAGCCGGCAATCCATAGTTCGGGTAATCCGCTGGCTGCAGATATGCCATACCTTTTCCTTTCAGTGCACAGGGAATAGGGATTAGGGAGTAGGGAGTAGAAGACGGGGAGCAGAAAACAGCATGAAGAATCCTGATTCGTCCTGTTCTTGTTTTTATTCCCTGTTCCCTACTCCCTGCCTTTCGCTTACCGGTCCACCAGAACCTGGTAGTGCGCGTAGTTGGCGCCCTTCACCACCGGAGCGCCGAACTTCACCGCGACATACTGATATGTCATCGAGCTCGGCAACCCCAACTGGAAGATGCGCGGCGCCGGATCGCCCAGCCAGTGGTACTCGATCAGATCCTCGGTCACGATGTAGGCCGGCAGCACCGCCGAACCCGATCCCGGCGTGCCCGTGTAGCTCAGGCTCCAGTCCGGAATCAGCGGCAGATCGCCCGCCTGCGTCGAAAGCATCTTCACCCGGATTCCACCCGTGATGTTGTCGGTGTTCAGCACCACGTTGAACTCGGTCTTCATCTCCCGGTCGATCAGGTCCAGCAGCACCGGGTTGGCGTAGATCGCCGTGGGCCGCACATAGTAGCCGTTGTTGGCCACCATCTGCGCCACGGCGGATTTGATCCCGTCCACGATCGAAGCCGTCGTGCCGATGCTCGTGGTCAGGCCGCCCGCCTGAATCTGAGCGATTGCGCCCATGTACTGCGTCGTAGTCGGCGTGCTCAGGCTGGTGTCGTTGCCGTTCCACAGAGCCACGTCGTGGGCCACCATCACGCCGCTCACCGTATCCACCAGGTCTTTGGCCTGCAGATAGGCGAACTGCTTTTGCTGGTCGCCCAACTCGATGTCGAACAGGTTGTAGTTGATCTGCGAAACGATCGCCTTCAGCGGCACGCTCCGCTCCACCCGCGTCGGGCTCACTACCGGCGCCACGATGCTGCGTGGATTCACAAAGCCTGCCGTGCCCGGATTGGGAATTGCCGTCTCCTCGAAGAACCGCGATGGATGACCCGTCGCCGGAACCTGCTTGATGCGCTGCCCGAAGGGGCTCGAACGCCGGCAGATATCGAAAATCTCGGTTTGATACAACGGAACTTCGATAGCGCCCGGCCCGATATAATCCGCTGCCGCGTGAATGTCTGCAAAGGTTGCGTTCATAGTCTCTTTCCGCCCCCTCCATGGGGTCATAGCTTGAGTGATCAGTGATCAGTGGTCAGTGATCAGTTAACGTCGATCAGCGGTCAGGGCAGCGATCCAAGCAACTGACCACTAAGCACTGACAACTGACAAATGTTTTTACGCGATCGCGCCCGCCCGCAGCAGTTGGGTCTTCACCGCGATGCGCTGCTCCAGGCTCAGTCCGGCCAGCGCCGCGTCCAGGGTCCGCACGTCCACCGGACCCTCTCCGATTCCGTGCTTGGCCAGCATCTCGCTGGTTGTCGAAGGCAGCGTCCTGCGCAGCGGATTCAATGCCGATGGCGCAGCCGCGGCTTTCACCTCGGCCAACTCCCGTTCGACCGCCGCCAGCTTCTCGGCCAGCTCTGCCTCCCGCCGGTCCGCCGCGGCGGACTCGACGGTCGCCGAAATCCTCTCCACCTCGCCAGTCAATGCGTTCGCCGCGGCGAACCGCTCCTCGAGCCAGTTCAGCGTCCGCTCCAACTGGGCCGTTGCGGCCTCCAGCCGCTCCCCAATCCCCTTCTCTTCCTTTTCCATGTCCTTCCTTTCCTGTTTGCCGTGAATGTTGTGCAAGAATTCCGCTAACTCGCTAACAAAAGAGGCTCCGCAACATCCGAGTCCCCGGCGAGCGATTGTTGTTCGCTGGGGTGGATCGCAGAGCCTCTTTGCTAACTCGCTGACTTGCTGACTTACCGTCCTTCTAACTCGCCATGCGGAAGCTCGTGGCCCGGTAGGCCGCCTTGTCCCGGAGCAGAATTGCCGCCCCGGTAAAGGTCACGCGGGTCAGCTTCCATACCTCCGCCCGCATATCCTCAACCCGCGCGTCGGCCAGTTCGTAGCTCATCCCCATGGCTTCGGGGTCCGCCGCGGCGGAGGCCTGGATGGCCACGGCCACGTCGGGGAAGTCCCGCGCGTAGATGTATCCGCGCACCACCAGCCGCTGCCCGATCACGTCCGCCTCGGTCAGCAGTCCGATCTTGCGCCGCGCGTCGTGTCCGTCCCAGCCCGGCCGGTAGTCCACCGCCATGCCCAGCAGCGAAGGCAGCGCTTTCTCCGCCGCCTCGCGCATCAGCATCACCCGGTGTCCACGCGCCCCGGCCGGAGCCTTGTCGCTGGCCGAATTCACCACCGTCAATACCCCTTCAAACGGCACCCGGTTGGGGTGACCGTTTACATGGGGAATCATTACCGCCATCGCTTCCAATCGCATGCGTTATCCACCCATCTGCTTTCATCGCCCGCCAGCTGCCTTCCTGGCCTGCAATGCGGCCGGATTGCAATGCCTCAACCCACCCGCTCCATGGCTGCCTCGCCCGTCAACTGCACCGCCCCATCCTGGCCCAGCGGCCCCAGCCCCCGCATCGCCCGCACCTCGTTCACCGTCAACACGCCGGCCTGCAGCAGTTGCACCTGTACCGCCAGCTCTGTCTCCTCGTCTCTGGCGTTCAGTTCGTTGAAGACAAACTCGAACTCCCGCCAACCGATGCACTTGCCGAACAGGTCCCGGGTAATGTGCCCGGCCAGCAGCATGGCCAACGGCGAGATGGCCCCGCGGAAGGCCTCGTCGGTCATCTCCGCGGCCGTCGACTGGTTTACATCCGCCTCCAGCCCCAGCATCAGCGGCGGAAGCCCGAAGGCGTTAGCCACCATGCGGATCAGAAACTCCTGCCAGGCCAGACGCATGTCCGCATCCGTCCCCTGGGCAAAGCGCAATACCTCCGGCTTCTGCTCGGTCGAGATCAGCGGCACCCGCCCCGTCCCCTCGATCTCGTCCTGCCACCACCGAATCAGCCGGCCGTGCTCGGCCGGCGTGGCCTCGTTCAGCCACAGCGCGTACTGCGCCACCGCGTTCGCCGCCAGCTTGCCCGCAAACCGGTGCGCGCTCAGAAACTGGTTCACCGTCTCGAAGGCCACCTCCAGCGGTCCCAGACCGAAGGGCGTAAAGCTGCGCGGATTCATGCGCACATACATCAACTGGTCGTCGCGCAACTCGATCGCGTTCGACTCCAGCTGCCCCGGCATCGCCTGCGCATAGCGCGGCGTTTCCTCCTGTCCGTCCCAGCGGGCATTGATCCGGATCGACGCCCCATCCACAGCCCACAGCATCGCCGGCCGCTCGCCGTCGCCGGTCGGCTCCATCTCGATCGCCCCGTACCCGCCCGTCAGCGCGTCCTCGATCACCTGTTCGATCAAGGTGCGAAAACTGTCCACTGCGTTTGGCTCTTCCAGCGTCCGGCGCAGCGCCCGCAGCTTTCTCTCCGCAAAGGCCACATCCCCCGGCCGCACCCCGCGCCGCACCCGCACCTGCCAGTCCATGGCCGCTATGCGGTCCTTGATGACGTTGATCGCCCGGCGCACCACCGGCGTCTCCGCAAACCGGCGCAGGTTCACCGGCGTCGGCTTGGGCAGCAGCCGTCCCGGAAACTGGACCGGGCTCAGAATGGCGGGTAGCGCCAGCGTCCTGCGCTCTGCCTCCGCATCGGCTGCGCCGGCCGCCAAGTCCGCTCGCCGCGGCCACCCGCTCCCGGTCGCCTGCCGCCAGATCTCCCGCAACTGTTCGCCTACCCTCACGCGCACCTTCCTTTTCCCGCCGCCGGGAAAAAACAAAAAAGGCACAGCCCCGGAAAGGGCTATGCCTTCATTTAGCTGCTAGCTTTTAGCTATTAGCTATTAGCTATTAGCTGGCAACTCACAAAACCTACTCTACAACAAACTCCAGAAACTATCTGCAAAACTCCGACAAAAATCTCGCGAAAAAGCTAATAGCTAACAGCCAAAAGCTGCTTTTCTCACACTCTCAACTCCCGCCGCGCTGTCTCCGCCACCCGGCCCAGGTCTGACGTGGTCAGCACCCGGATCTGGTGTTCTTCCATCGTCTCCACGCCAAAGCGGTACATCTCCAGCCGTTCCGGCTCCGCATCGGTCGCTCCCATCCTGGCCGCCGGCTCGATCACCGCGGTAAGCTCCAGGCTGGCCTTCTCCACCCGTTCCACGCCGGCGCGCAATCCCGCCGCCGAAAACGCCAGCACCTTGGCCATCTCCACGCCCGGCTCCAGGCTCACCGCATGAAACATGCGAATCATCCCGTTCGGCCGGTAGCCCACGTCGATGCGCAGCGGATCCCCCGGCCGCGTGTACTCCGAGGCTGCAATCTTCTTCCGCATCAGATCCCACACTCCGGCCCGTTCGAACTCCGTCCGCATCCTGGCCTGGATGCCGGCGCGTCCGCTCAGCCGCGGCACGCGCTCCCGGGGCGGCGGCTCCACATACAACCGCATCAACTCTTCCATCCCCGCCGGAAGGCTCTCCGCCAGATAAGCCTTGGGCTCCGTCATCTGCACGCTCAGCGAGAGCGATTCGGTGAGCAGCCGCATCAGATTCCCATTCGTCTCTTCCTGGAAGCGCCTCCGCAGCTCGCTCTCCATCCCCTCCAGCAGCGCCGTGTCCGCCTCCGGATCGAGGCAGCGCACCCGGCGCCAGTCGCGGGTAAACTGCACCTGGGCCGGATCTCGGCTGCCTTCCTCGCGCAGGATCACTCCGATATGCACATACTCGTTCCGCACCGCATCCGGCACATACCGGAGCAGTCTAAACTCGCATGTCCGCCGCTCGTTCCCGCTACTCATGATCTGTCCGCCGCCCGTTCACGGCTCCTCGTGCAAAGCGCCCGCCCCTCGCTGCCGCTACTCATGATCTGTCCGCCGTTCGCTGCCGCTGTTCATCGTTCTGACGAAGCTCTTAGCCATTAGCTCTTAGCTTTTAGCCGTTAGCTCTTCATTTGCCATCCCCAGCCCATGGCAGTCCCGAACCGATACCCTGCTCTGTGCGTCGGCCGCGGCAAGCTGAAAGCTAAAAGCTGAAAGCTCTTCCTCAATTCACTCTCCCCGCCATGCTAGTCCCCCACCGCGCATCCTTCCAACCTTCTTTTCCACTTTCCCCCGTCCCGCCCCATTTCGGAAACGGCTTCCGGTCCGACTTCCCAAACCCTTCAATCAATTCCCGGATCCGGCTCCGCCGCTGGAGCAGCTTCTCCACCAGCGCCTCCAGCTCGCTCTGGTCGCCGCCATACCATTGATGGGGTATCTCGTTGGCCACCGCCCACACCGTCTCCGCGGCCATGGTCTCCAGCCGCGTCAGCCAGGGCTCGAAGGATTCCCATCCTTTCACCTCTCGGTATACATCGTTGCGATAATAGACCCCGCGCAGCGGCGCATCCTCAAACTTCCATTCTCCGGCGTGAAAACAATACCCATAGTCAATGAACACCGCCCGGTACCGCCGCTCCCGCTGCCTGCGCGTGAACACCGCCTGCCGCCCGTTGGCGTTCCCGGTCCACTTGTCCAGCGCCAGGATGCCGGCAAACTCGCCCACGTTCCTCACCTCGGCCAGTTGCTCCTCGGGCAGGTAGTCCACCACCTGGCCAGGCATCAGGCCGCCCACAAACCGCGACCCGAATTGCAAGCCCGCCTGGCATCGCACCCGCGTCCGGCCCAGGTCGATCTCCAGCTCCGGCGTGTTCTCCACCAGCCAGCTCGAGACCTCCATCAATTCAACCTCAGGCGCCGTCAGCCCGGCCGCCAGGGCCAGCCGCGAGGCCAGAAACTCATTGGCCAGCACCCGGGTGTGCTGCGGATTGTTCTGAAACTTCACCACGTACACGTTGCCGTCCGCGCCCAGCATCAGCTGGCCCTGCGCGCCTCCCCGCATCCGCCGGATCTGCTGCACCGCCAGAACCGCCAAGCCCGTTCCCCACCTTTTCCCGGTTCTTATCGAATTCTAAGCTCTTTGCCCTGAATTCTCTGCAAATTGCAGCTTTTAGCTTCTAGCGGCTAGCTCCTAGCCAGTTCTCCGGCTGCACCACGATGAACGCCTGCCCCGATGCGGCCACAGAAGCCCCGTGCCCCATCCTTGCGTCTTTTTTCTGACGCAAGGGTGGGAAACCACCAACCTCGATCGGGGTATGTTCATCAGCGGCTAGCAGCTAGAGGCTAGAAGCTAGTGGCTGCCCTTTTCCCAGCAGTTCCGCCCGCGCGCCCAGCCCGATCGCCATGGCCATCACCCGGTCGTCATGCGTCCCCGTCTGCGCCCCGGTTCCGCCGTTCGGCAGCCTCACAAAACTCCTGCACTCGCCCAGCAGCCGCCGGCTCTGGAACCGTCCCGGCTCTTCCACCAGCCCCGCGCCCAGCCGCCCCAGCATCGCGGGCCGGCTCATGGACGTGGTCAACCACCCCAGCTGTCCCCCCTGGCGGTAGATCCGCCGGTAGCCGCACACCGTCTCGATCAGCGCCAGAACCCCGCTGCCGTGGTTGTTTCTTTCCACCACCAGCCAGGCCTGGTTGTACTCCACCGCCAGCGCCGTCACCAGCCGCGCCAGCTCCAGCCCCCCCACGTGCCCGGCAAACTCCGCGCACTGCAACCCCGTCTCCAGCTCCAGCACCTGCGCCGCCGAGTAATCTCCCTCGCTTCCGCCCCCAGCCGGGTCCACCGCCACCATGTACTCCTTGCCTTTTAGCGGCGGCAGCCACACCTCCAGCTCCCCGTTCCGCCGTTGTTCCACGGGATCGGTCGTCTCCACCAGCCGCTCCTCGATCGCCGCCAGTTCAAAGACCGAATCCCCGCTGGCCAGAAAGCATCTCTCCTCGTCCTCGGCATACTCCTGCCGCGCCAGTCCGCGAAAGTTGGCCCGAATCTGCCGCCGGTATCCTATCTGCTCCAAATCCAGCCTGTGCCGGGCCATCAGTGCCCGTTCCTCTTCCGTCAAACTGGCCTCGTCCACCGCCCCGGCCCGGTAGCGCCGCTCCATCCACCAGGGGAAAAAGTGCCGCGCCATCCCCGTCTCGCCGGCCTTCCGCCACTCCTCGTGGAAGCATCCCCCCACCCCGTTCGGCGTCGACTCCAGAATCAACTCCGCCCCCGGCGCCAGCGACGCCCGCAATCCCACCAGGGTCTCCGCGGGGTCTCCCGGCCAGTGAGCCAGCTCGGAGCAGTGCAGGTTCTGCACCGTCAATCCCCGTCCCGCGTTCCGGTCTCCCGCGGATACCACCCGGTATTGCGAGTCCATCTCCGGAAACACAATCTGCCGCACATTGGCCCGCGAGGTCTTCAGCGGTCCGTCCTGCAATTGTTCCGGCAGCCAATCCAGAAACCGGTGCACGATGCGGAAGATCTCCTCGGCCGCCTCATGCGTGTGCGCCACCTCCAGGGTCAGCGTCCCCGGCTGGGTAATGGTCTTCAGAAAGAACCGCGCCGCCGCCCAGGTCGTCAGCCCCATCTGCCGCGCCTTCAGCACGATGTTCCGCTCGCTCCGCCGCCGCTCGAAGGCCCGCTGTGCCGCATTCGCCTTCAATGGCGCCGGCCTTCCCTCGCGCGTCCTCACCACCAGCAGCCGTTCGGCCAGCGCCATTCCCACCGTCCGCCCCCGCAGGCTTGCGGGCCGTTGATCCAATATCCTCCCGTACTGCTCCAGTTCCTCCCTGTCCAGCGCCTCCAGGCACGGCTCCCGCTCCGGCGCCCCGGCCACGAGTCCTCCTCCCGTTTCCGCCACAGATCCCCCTAGTTTCCCCCGCACCAGTACCGGACCTGATACGCCGTGCTTGCCGTCAACGCTGTGTTTGCCGTCAGCGTCAATGCTGTTGTGCTCTCGCTCCAGGTAATCGCCGTGACCAACCCCGTACCGCTCAGCGTCGGCATCACCACGCAATTGGCATTGTTGGTGTGCGTATTCGGAAAGCTCAGCGTCGCCAGCGTGCCTGTCGTCGTGCCGGTGCCCGTGGTCAGCGCCACCGTCCCGCTCACTCCGTCGCACACATGACTGCTGGCGCACGCAATCGTCGGACTCGTTCCCGCTGCCGCGCCCGCCGTCATCGACATCGTTCCTTCCCCGATCATGAACTTGCCCGCCATAAATCCGTTCGCCGTCGTATTGCCGCTGCCCGTCACTGTAAGCTCCGCGGTCGAGTAATTGGCCCCGCCCCCATAGACGATCAAGCCCCCCGTGCCCGATCCCGAGGTATTGTTGATGCCCACAACGCCGCTTCCCGCTCCCGCGTTGACGATCGTCGCTCCGTTCTGGTAGAAAACTTCCCGGTCCAGCGAGTTCACCACATCCGTCAGCCGCAGATAATTGCTCGCGTCCTTGCGCAACTTCCACTCGTCTGTTCCGCCGTAGCTGTTGAACTCCAGCGCGCCCACTTGGTCCGCGCCCGATCCCGGCTGGATCGCAACGTCGTCTTCGCTGGCCGCGCCATTGGCAAAGGTCGTCGTATTGCCGGTGAACGTCGGCGCGCTCACCAGCGCCACCGCCCCGCTCCCACTCACCCCGTTGCTTAGGTTCGAGGCCGCAATCGAGCAACTTGATCCCAGTGTGCAAGTCTGGCCGTTGACTGTCGTCGAAGAGTTCGCCAGCTGAGAGTTGGGAACCGGGGCAGTCGCATACTGATACATTGGCACCACGCTGAGCTGCGAAATCACCATGTCGCTCGGATCGCTGACCGAACCGCCGTTATCCCTGAATTCAATGGTAGTGGGCCAGAATCCTAGCGGAATGTTGTAGTCAGCCGTGTGCGCTCCGGGAGAAAAAGAAACGTTTAATCCAGTCGCTATGCTGTTGATAAGAACTTGCGGTGCAACAGCGTTCGCGCTCGTGGCGAGGTTGAACCTCAGAAATGCGCCCGTGGGATAAGTGGGTGCGCTCACAGTCCAGGTCACGTTTGCGGTTGATCCGCTTGTGTATCCAGATATTGCACAGGTCGCAGTAAGATAGGTTGAGTAAGGGGTAGCGGCGGTGCAGGTCGCTGTCCCGCCGCCACTGCTTACGGGAACTCCGGAGGCCATTGTAGTGCTAGACGGATTGAGGCTATCATAAGTTACCACCACCGGAGCGCCGGTTGCGTTGTTGGGCGAAACCCTGATCTGCCATGTTGTAACGGTTGAACTGGCGGGAATCCATACCCTCATTACCCTGTAAGCCACCGCGCTATTGCCAGTGGGAACCGCCATTGTGGGAGTAACAGTGACCGGCCCGTAGATTGTTGTGCTCGACGCATTATCGTACACGCTCAGCGTCGGGGCCGTGGCGGAGTGATAGTTATAATAGAAGACCAGCACCAACTCGTACTCTCCGCTGGCCGTAAGGGTGGGGGTCGTGATGTATGCATAGTCGGATGCGCTCGTGGAGTCGCTGATCTGGATCGCCTGTCCTGCTTTTGCTCCCGGCGAAGTGAGCGGAACGGCGGTCAGCGTGATATTGCCGGAACTCTTGCTCCAGCCGCTCGTTCCCGATACAAGGAACACCGGGTCCGGCAGAACATTCGGCGTCTTGTACTGTTCGCTTCCGTCCAGATTGAGCGCCTGGTTGTAGGAAGAAGTGCAACTTACCGCGCCAAAATACTTGTTGCCCACGCCGTTGTCGATGAAAGCGTTGTTATACCCACGCGAGCACATTGACCGGGAAATATCGCTCCCCACGCTGCTTGAATCGAGAACGATCATGCCCGTTCCAATATCGGCGGCGCTTAAATTCAGTTGCGCCTGCCGGATGCGGAACGCGGTGCCTACAATCCGCTCCATGTGGCCGCCGGTCCAGTTTAAAATAGGCGTTCCATCCACCCCACTGAAATCCATGCCGGTAGCAACACTCTCGATATTGGAATTGGTGAAATCCGTGTTGCCCATTGCCGCTTGAAGATACACGCCGGTATTGCCGGATGTGCCCTGCGCTGAATTTGGCCCGTAGATATGAATGCGATTGAAGAGCATCTCCTGCCAGATATTCGCGGCGGAGATGCCTGCGTTCATCAGCCCATAGGAGTTCGTCGCCCCAACTGGAATGTGCATGTACAAATCATCAACGACACTGACGTTGTTCTGGTACATGAGCATCATGCCGTTCGGGTAGCTCACGCCGTAGGCTCCCTGTAGCACAAAACCTCCGATGTGCTGGTCTGCCGACAAGCCGCCTCCAGACGTGCCGATCTGGAGCATGGGTGCATTAGACCCGGAGCCGGTATTCGTCTCGTCGATAAACGTGGTCGGCGCCCCCCACCCATGAATAGAGATGTTGAGGTTTCCAGGCGGGACAATCACCTGCCCAGGCAGGATAGAGCAATATGTGGCTATAGGTGGGATTTCTATTCCACTGGAGGCCGCACTGTTGATTGCAGCTACAAAAGCGGCTGTATCATCCGTTCCACTCCAGGTGTTGCCGCCCACCGTCCCGTTGCAGACCGCGCCTTTGGAGCGCACGTCAAACCACTTCGCGCCGTTGCGCTGCACATCCGAAATCGTAGTGGCCGCCGCGACGCTGCCTGCCACGCCGATGCCGTTCGTTCCATTCGAAGTCACGCCCGGCAAGAGACTCGACACCGCTCCGGCTGCCGTAGCAGCCCCTGTTCCACCCGCCGTGACGGGAACCGTGCTCATCCCGCTAACCGTTGTGCCGACGGCAGAGTAATATCCAATCTGCCCCGCGGTTCCCGAGTTTACCGTCCCGCTCCCGCCGGAGCCCGTGCCGCAGGCTGAACCGGTATTGGTGAGATATCCCGAGCTATCGACCTGCAGGCAGTTATGGCCGCTGCTCGCCGCCAGCCCGGGAAACATGATCGAAGTCGTCCCCGTGAGGCTTGCATACAGAGTGCTGCTGCTGCCGCCATAGACCTTGAATCCTGTTCCCGCTCCGGTTTCATAGTTGACCCGCACCACCCCCGATGAATTCGAGGCATTGATATACGTGTCGCCGCTGTTGGTGCTCTGGTAAGCCTTGAAGCTGTCCAGTCCCCCGGTGGCCGAGTTCAGCTCCCAGTTGTTGCTGGAGTCCTTCTCCGCATACCACTGGCTGTTGCCGTTCCAGTCCTTGTAGATCAGGGACTCCCTCTGGCCGGTTGTCAAACCGGCCCACAGGATTGCGTCGATCTCCGCATCCGCCTGGTTCCTCACCGTCGGCGTGCCGATTAAGGTTGAAACTCCGCCCACTTGCAGCGTTCCGTTGAACTGCGCGTTCCCCGCGTTGTTGATCGTCGCCACGGTGGTCTCGCTCGCTCCGCCCGATCCAATGACCACCCCTCCGGTGCCTGAGTTATTTGAGCCGTTCAGAACCACAGCCCCCGTTCCCGCCGAATTGACCACCGTCTGGTTGTTGGTGCTCGACTGCCCGTTGTTATACTGTCCGATCGATAGCCGGTACACATTATTCAGTTCATCCAACACCTGATAGAACTGTGCGCCCGCCGTTGCGTCGCTCAGTCCCATCGTCCACCGGTATCCGTAGTCCGTCTGGTACCGGTCCAGCAGTCCGCGCTCGTTTCCGGCTCCAATGCCTATCCGGTAATGATTGGTGACCGTGGCGTCCTTCTGGCTCCCGTACCAATCACCATTCAAGCCGTTGAAACTCCGGTGAAATGTATCCAGGAAGCTGTTGCGCGTGCCGTTGTCCGTCAATGCTCCCGTATACATCGTCCCGCCGGTCATCCAGTTGTTGTACGAGCTGCCCGCGTCCGCCACCACCTGGTTGGTCGAGTTTTCGTTCCTCAACCCGACTATCGTATTGTTCACTGCGTTCGCGCCCAGGTGCAGTGCTGTATTGCATCCCTCTATATCTCCCCCGGTGAACGTGTTTCCATCCCCCTGCTGCAGGTTGATTCCATAGGTCCCGCTGATCGGGCTTCCCCCGCTCGTTGGGCAATCGATGTGCATCCGCACAAACGTGCTCGCGTTCATCCAGTCCCCCGTAGCCGGATTCGCAATCTGGTGCCCAATCGCGTTCACCGCCGTCTGGAACCCGCTGAATTGGTTGCCGAAAAAGCTTCCGCCCGTATAGTTCCCGGTCCCGTCCAGCGTCATGCCTGTCTGGTTCTGGTTTCCCAGCAAATACAGGCTCTCGATATATATCTCCTGGGTGCGATAAGCCGCCAATCCCTGCGCGGTCGCGCTCGACGCCGTCGTGGTATTGATCGCCGCGTTGTCCATGTGAAAGCCCGAGGTGTCCGTGGCATACGTCGGGTCGCCCACCTGCACCATCGCGCCCGTCCCCGAGTACAGGAACACCGTGCCGCCCTGGCTTCCGCTTGCCGTGCTCGCTCCCCGCAAGGCGCAGCCGCGCAACGCCACATTCCTCGTTCTCGCCGTCACGATCACCTGGTTGGCCGTCGAAATGGTGGCGCACGGCAGCAGCACCGTCGCATTCGCCGTCGATATCGTCAGGTTCGATCCCATCGACAGGTTCCCGGTAAAATTGCGCGCGTCACAGGTGCCGCCATAGATCGCGCTCACCGCCTGCAGACAGGATTGGAGCTTGGCCCCGAAATCCGCTCCCGGAAACTGGTCCACCTGATAGGCAGATCCCAGCGGGTTGTTTGCCACCAGCGCCGGATAGCTTCCTCCGCCCGGCAATGTTCCGCCCCCGCCGTCCAGTTGCGTTCCATTGCTTTGCGAACTCGCCGCGTTCCACACCGTGTAACCGCCGTTGCCCTTGAGCAGGTTTCCGCTGAACAACGACATGTTCTGCCCGGCAATCAGGTTCACCGGCGCAGCCGTGTCCCAGGTCCCCGCCACGTTCACGCTCGCCGTCGTCGTTCCCGAGCAACCCACCCCTCCCGACGTCACCGTGACCGTCCCGATCGATCCGTTGCTGTTCACGCTTGCCGTAGCCTGCGCCGTGCAACTCCCGCTGAACGTCAGGGGAGCCTGCGTTCCATACGGATCGAATCCCAATCCGTGTTCCGAACCCACCGTCACCCCGGTCACCGCGCCGCCGGAGGCCGTGACTGTCAGTTGCGGCTGCACCGCGTTCCACACCGGCAACACCACTGCATTCCGCACCGTCCAGCCCTGTTGCGCGCCCGCAAAATCCAGCACCAGCCCGGTCGGCGGCTCGGCTGTCGCCGCCGAATTTCCCGCCATCGCCACCACGTTGTCCAGCACGTTGTTCGAGCCCGCCGCCGCCGTAAACCCGTGTGTCGCCTGAATCGTGATGTTCTGCCACCGGTTCGAATCCGAATTCAGTCCCGCCGGCGCCGTTCCCGGCAACGCGGGGATCGCGATGCCCGTATTCAGCCCCCGTATATCGATATTCCGGAACTCGCTCCACTGCGGCCACTGCGCCAGGTATAACCCGCAGGTATGTGTCGAGTGCGCCCCCGTGTACTGCGCCATCGGGTCCACGCCCGTCACCGCTATCTCCAGGTTCTCAATCTCCGCTACCCGCAGCCCGTTCCCACCCGCTCCCGTTGCCGCCGGCATCGCGATCGCGCAATTGCCCACCGCCCACGCCGTTCCCGTTCCCACCGTCCCGGTCAGCCCGCTCCCGCCCGGCGAAAAGATTGAATTGCTCTCCAGCGGCCGGCTCACCGCGCAGCTTCCCCCCGGCGCGCGCCCCTCAGCCGCCGTGCACGATACATCCAGGCTCTGATCCACATAAATCGTCAGATCGTGAAGCCGCGTGTACGACAACAGATTCATGCTGTCCGGCGTCGTTACCAGCACATCCTGTCCTGGAAATCCCATCAGCGCCGACACCTGCTTGCCCAACCCGCCGATCGATTCCCCGTGCCAGTTCAGCGCGCGCGTCTTGCACGTCCCCTGCGGAATCGTCAGCGCCACCCCATGCGTCTGGGCATAGTTCAAAGCCGACTGCAATGCGTTGGTGTCGTCCGTCGCTCCATCGCACACCGCGCCGAATTCCTTCACGCTGCGCTCAAACTGCTGCGCGTTTCCCCGCCGCAGATCCGCCACATACACGCCGTTCAAATTCGTAAATGCGTCCGTCCCCGCATAATTCGGCGGAATCTCCACCGCTCCCGTGCTCCCCGCTGCCGTCACTGCCGCCTGCAGCGTCGTCTGTGAGCTTGCCGCCTCGGGCGACTGTACCCCGTTCACCGACGGCGTCGTCAACGGACCCGTCATGTTGCCGCCCGCGATCGGAATCTCCAGATTGAACGTCGTATCCACATAGTGCTTGTCCGCCGCCTGCAAGGGCTGCGTCGGATCCCCGTTCAGATACAGCGGCCCGCTCAGAGTCCCGCCCGACGCCGTCAGCAGGCTCTCCGACAGTTCCGTGATCGCCTGGTCCACATACGCCTTGCTCACCGCCTGCACTGCCTGCGCCGCCGGCATCAGTTGCGCCTGCACCTGCCCCAGGCTCGCCTGCGCCGCTGCCGGCACCACCCAGTACTCGGTGCTCGTCGTGCCGTCGCTCATGTGGTAAACCGCCGTGTAATACAACCCCGCCGGTATCGCCCCCGCGTTCGGCGCCAGATTCACGCTCACAAATCCATCCGGCGCGATCGTCAACATCAAATGCCCCGCCGCCACCGACTGCCCGTTCGCCGTCGTAAACGCCGGCCAGCTCACGTTCAGTGTCCCCGCGCCAGGCGCCCCGTTCGCCAGATACACCGTCCCCTGAACCGTCGTCGTGCTGACCGCCTGCGCATTGGCCATCAACCCCAACGCCATCCCCATCAGGCACAGTCCTAATGCCAGTCCAAGTCTCATCCGTCTGCCGGCGCCGAACAACCACTCGTCCTTCGTGAGCTTCATCGTGTGTCTCATCCTTCTTCTAGGGGAGCGCCGGAAAGAGTCCATCCGTCTCTCCGCCGCTCTCCCTGCCAAATCAATTTCCAGACCGACTGTCCTGCCGCTGGTCTCGCTTACTGCGTTTGGATGCTGAAAAACGAAGCCGGGCAATTGCCTTGACCTTCCGGTTCCCGCCTTCCAACTGCCATCTCCGCAGCCGCTCATTCACCTCACCCGGCCATTCCGGCTCCTCCGCCGCCTCCATCGCTACGCTGCAAAGCGGCCGCATCGTCGTGGCTTTCTCAGCCTCCAGGTTCCCTTCCGCAAGCTCAACCGCAATCGACGCTCAGCACACGCTCCCAAGAGTATTGTCCGGAAGGGACTGGGCAATCTCGGTGGCCTTCTCGTCCACGATTTTGAGCGCCAATTCGTTCAGTTTTTTCACCTTTTTGTTTTATTTCGGTCTGAGTGTTCTTAGCTTAACGGATTACCCCGGAATTCCATGCAACCCCGCTAATTCCCCTCTTCCTATTTATTTTCAATAACTTAACCGCTTCGCTCATCCTTGGCTTCTTTGACACCAGACTCTCGGCGCCGGCCGCGGCAGCTTCCTCACCTTCGCCGGCCGCGTCCAGCTCGACGCCCTGCTCATGGACGGCATCATCCTCCTCGCCCCCGGCGGTCGCTTCGGCCTCGCCCACAACACCCCCGCCATGGCTTGGGGCCTCGCCACCCCCAAAGGCCTCCAAACCGGCCTCACCGTCTAGCCGGAATATCGCCAGAATTAAACGCGTCGCAATGGACTATGCTGAATGAGATGACGGATCATTATTATCTTTCAGTAATAACCGCTTTGGCCACCTCCTTAGCCGCGCTAGCCGCAGCAGCGGCAGTTTGGGTAGCTTGGCGCGGCATCGTAAAGCAGAACGAACAAGCTAAGGCCTCACGCAAGGATTTCAAACTGTCACTTGCTGCTGATCTGTCAATGAAGCTAGATGACAGATTTAACCCAGAGGACTTTAGGCGGATTCGTTCCGATGCTGCGCAAGCGCTTCTATCTAATCAGAACATAGTTGACGCCGAGGATGTATTCGATTTCTTCGAGACTGTAGGGCTCCTTGTCCGCACTGGAGCTCTCACGAATGATCTAGCCTACAACTTCTTTTTTCATTGGATCAACCTGTATTGGGTGGCCGGACAAAGCCACATACACGAAAAACGTAAAGTCTCAAGGTCACTATGGGAGGATTTTGAAGACTTGTACAAAAAGGTTCGAGAAATCGAAACAAAGAAGGACCCAAACTCGGAAGACCTTCGGCTTGCAGAACAGCCTGAACGCATGAGGAATCTTCTCAGTGAAGAAATCGTGGAAGAGGAGAATTCACCTCACACCCTGCCATAATCAAGACATGCTGGTCCTCGCCTCCGCCTCGCCCCGCCGCCGCGAACTCCTCGCCCAGGCCGGCTTCTCCTTCGAGGTCCACCCCGCCCACATTCCCGAGGACCCGCTCCCCAACGAAGACCCCGTCGCTTACGTCACCCGCGTAGCCCGCGAAAAAGCCGAGGCTGTCTTTGCCCAGCTCTCGGGTGCCCCAGGTCTCGATTCTGAGACCTGGGAAGGCGTGAACCTTGACCGCCACTCACTAGCCGTTCTAGGCGCCGACACCACAGTAACTCTCGACAAAGCCATCCTCGGCAAGCCCGAAGACCCCGCCGATGCCGCCCGCATGTTGCGTCTTCTCTCCGGCCGCACCCACCGCGTCATTACCGGCGTTGCCGTTGTCACCGCAACGTCCACTGAAGTAGCCGCTGAAGTCACCGCAGTCAAATTTCTTACCCTCTCGGACGAAGACATCGCCGCCTACATCGCCACCGGCGAGCCCATGGACAAAGCCGGCGCCTACGCCATCCAGGGACGCGCCGCCCGCTGGATCTCCCGCATCGAAGGCGACTACTTCAACGTCGTTGGACTCCCCATCGCCCTCGTCTCCACCCTCCTCGATTCCCTCAAAACCACCCGTTGAGCTGTCTGAATACCGGAACGGCGTGCATACCGTGCGTTTCATCACTGAATCGACAGCAACTTGCAACGAGATTAAGATTGAATCGCCTGGAGTAACAGACCTCAAGCGCCCTTCCACTGCTCTCCCGGCAAAGGACAAACTCATGCGGATCCATCTCTCTCTTCGTTCCCTCCTCCTCCTGGTTACGGCATCTCCCCTTCTCCTCGCCGCGCAGTTTCAAGCGCCCACCAGCGAAGAACTCAAGATGAACACAGATCCCAAAGCCCCGGGAGCTGCCGCCGTCTTCCTCAATATGGAAGAGATCACCGACGATCCACTCCACTACTACAGCTTTTACGCAAGAATCAAAGTCCTCCAGGATAAGGGCAAGGCGCTGGCTACTGTAGAAATCCCTGGTCGCATTGGCGATTCTGGCATCACGAGCGTCAAACCGCGAAACATGGGCCAGGACTGGCCCGACAATCCTGACTCCCGTGAGACCGCTGCTAAGTCGGCTGGCAAACTCCCCGCTCCGCAGAGTGTCTTCAAAATCACTGATATCAAGGCGCGCACAATCCACCCCGATGGAACCGTCATTCCACTCACACTCAAGCCCGATGACCTCCTGAATCTGAATTCCCCCAGCAAGCACGGTGACCGCATCACCTTCACTCTGCCCAGCGTGGAAGTCGGCAGCATCCTCGAATACCGCTACACCATCCACTACGACGAAAATCACTTTTCCTCGCCTTTCTGGGAAGTTCAACGGCCCTATTTCGTCCACAAGGCGCACTTCGCCTTTACGCCCTTCAACGACTTCCTCCAGGGCGAGCAGTACATGACCAGCCGCTATCTCGTGGATTCCAAGGGAAAAGTCGTGAACACCATTATCTGGTCGTCGGTCCTTCCTCCAGACGCAAAGGTCAAGACCGACGCCATCGGCCAATTCAGCCTTGACCTGACTGACATTCCGCCGGTCCCCAGCGAAGAATGGATGCCGCCGGTTCAAAGCCTCGCTTACCATGTGCTCTTCTATTACAAGAACGCCTTCAGCGGAACAGAATTCTGGAAGAACGAGAGCAACCGCTGGTCAAAGGAAGTCGATCGCTTGGCTGAGCCCACCGGCCCTATCCGCCAGGCCGTAGCCGGCTTGCTCGCTCCCGGCGACAGCGATCTCGAGAAGGCCGCCAAACTCTACAAAGCCGTCCAAAACCTCGATAACACCGACTTCTCGCCCAGCCGGCAACAAGCCGAACTGAATCAGCCCCCGTTGCGCCCATCCAGGCGCGCCGAGGATGTCTGGTCTCAGAGGAGCGGCTCTGCAGAAGACATTACCCTCCTCTACCTCGCCATGCTTCGCGCCGCCGGCCTCACCGCGTACGAGATGAAGGTCGTGGATCGCGACAAGGGCGTCTTCTCTTCTGGCTACTTGTCCTTTGACCAGTTCAACGGCGACCTCATCATCCTCAACATTCAGGGCAAGGATATCTTCCTCGACCCCGGCCAGAAGATGTGCCCGTTCCAGACGATTCACTGGAAGCATGCTGGCGCAAGCGGCATCCGCCAGACCCCCAAGGACCCCGCCTTCGCAAACTCACCGCTGTTGCCGTACTCCGCAAATACTCTGCTGCGCGCCGGTGACATCTCCTTCGATGATCAAAGCCATTTCACTGGCCTCTTCCGCTTTGTCATGACCGGCGAGGATGCACTCCGCTGGCGTCAGGCTGCCCTCGAAAACGATCAGAACGAAGTCAAGAAGCAGTTTGACCGCTGGCTCGAGTCCATGGTTCCTGAAGGCGTCGAGGCCCACCTCGATCACTTCCTGGCCCTCGACGATCCCGACAGCAACCTGTTGGCCGTGGTCAACGTGCAAGGCACGCTCGGCGCTGCAACCTCCAAACGCCTCCTGCTCCCCGGCTACTTCTTTGAGACCCGCGGCAGCCATCCCTTCGTCGATCAGGAAAACCGGCTGGAGCCTGTCGATATGCACTATGGCGACCAGATCACCGACCAGGTCGTTTATCACCTGCCCGCCGGCCTCGCTGTGGAAAGCGCGCCGCAGGACACAAAGATACCCTGGCCGGAGCATGCTGTTTTCATCACCAGGACGGTGTCTGCGCCCGGCCAGATCACCATTGCACGCATACTCTCCCGCGCCTTTACCATCGCCAAACCCGAGGAATACCAGGACCTTCGCGGCTTCTACCAGAAGGTCGCCGCCGCCGACCAACAGCAACTGGTCCTCATCGCATCCCCCGCAGCGAAAGGCAATTGATGATCCCGCGTCTCCACCCTCCTCGATTCCCTCCTGCCTCGCTGACTTGCTGACAACAGATGCCCCTCGACGAAGCCTTGCCGCCAAGGTAGAATCTCTGCATTCAATCGCACCGTCTCGCAACAGGCCTCTGACCGTCTGCAAGCAAAAGGAAAGGTCATGCGGATTCATCCGTTCCTGCGTAACGTACTCCCGCTACTCGCCATCGCCTCGCCAGCCCTCCTGCTCGCTCAGTTCCAGCAGCCCACCCCCGAAGAACTCAAAATGACCGACGATCCCAAAGCCCCGGGCGCCTCCGCCGTTTACCTCAACCGCGAAGAGATCACCGACGTTGCCAACCACTTCAAAAGCAATTACCAGCGCATCAAAGTGCTCAAGGAGAAGGGAAAGGAACTCGCCACTATCCGGACTTCCTCTGTTGTGCATGGCGTCGACACCGTCACCGACATCGAGGGCCGCACCATCCATGCCGACGGAACCATCATTCCCCTCACCGTCAAGCCCGACGACTTGATGGACTTCAAGGCCAAGAACTACCAGGTCGACGCCATAGTCTTCACCCTGCCCGGCGTCGAGGTCGGCAGCATCATCGAATATCGCCTCAAGATTCATTCACCCGACTACAGAATCAACGAACCCGTTTGGGACATCCAGCAGGCCTACTTCGTCCACCAAGCCCATTACAGCTTTCATCCCTATATCGAGCCCGGCTATCACATCATCAACAGTCAGGGCCAGACTATGACCCGGCTCATGTATGCCGCACGTTTGGGCGCCGATGCCAAAGTGATCCACGACGAAAAGAAAGACATCTACAGCCTTGACCTCACTGACATTCCCGCCATCCCCGACGAAGACTGGATGCCGCCGCTCAATACCTTCAAGTGGCGCGTCGAGTTCTACTACACCAACGCGGTCACAGGCGCCGACTTCTGGCAGGATGCCCAAAAGTACTGGTCTAATTGGATCCAGAATTTCACCAATCCAACCAAAGAACTGAAGAATACGGTAGCCGGCCTTGTGGCGTCGGGCGATACCGATGAGCAGAAAGCCATGAAGATCTATGCCGCCGTGCAGAAGCTCGACAACACCGACTTCAGCCGCAAAAAGTCCTATGTCGAGCGCAAGAAAGAAAAGCTCAAGGACATCCACAAGGCAGAGGATGTCTGGAAGCAGCAGAGCGGATCGGCCAACGATATTGCTCTGCTCTATGTCGCCTTGGCCCGCGCTGCCGGACTCAAAGTCTGGCCAGCCTTTGTTGTTGATCGCGACCGCGCCTTGTTCGATATCAATTTTCTTTCCGATTCCCAGTTCGACAATGACATCGTGATTGTCAATTTGAGCGGCAAGGAGGTTTACCTGGACCCTGGGCAGAAAATGTGTCCCTTCGGAAAACTGCATTGGAAGCACACCTTCGCCGCCGGATTCCGGCTTTCGGACCAGGGTGTCACCATCGCAACCACTCCCCTTGGAACTTACAAAGATGCGGTCGCCCAGCGCATCGCGGAACTCGAAATTGACGAACAAGGCAACGTCAAAGGTGTCGTGCGCTTCATCATGACCGGCCCGGATGCTCTCCACTGGCGGCAATTGGCGTTGCAAAACGACCAGGAGGAGGTCAAAAAGCAGTTCAACGAGTCCATGCAGAACGAAATTCCCGAAGGCGTACTAGCCGATTTCGATCATTTCCTCGGGCTTGAGGAGTACGAAACCAACCTCATCGGCATCGTCCAGGTCCGCGGCAACATCGGCGCCGCCACCGGCAAGTACTTCTTCTTGCCCGGCCTGTTCTTCCAATCCCGCGCCGCGCACCCCTTCGTAGCACAGGACAAACGCTCCACTCCCATCGATGTGCATTACGCGAGGATGGAGCAGGATGAAGTCGTCTACCATCTCCCGCCAGGGTTCACCGTGGAGAGCGCACCCCAGCCCACCACCCTCTCCTGGCCCAATCACGCCTTGCTCAAGATCGCCTCAGCCACCAAGGACGGCCAAATCACCGTGGCGCGTGCCTTCGCCCGCAACTTCACTGTCCTCGATCCCAAGGATTACAACGATCTGCACGATTTCTACCTGAAAGTAGCCGCCGCCGATCAACAGCAGCTCGTACTGACCCGCGCTTCAGCAGCGAAAGGAAACTGATCATGCGTCGTCTTCGTCCTCGCACTTCACATCTGGCCAGCCTTGTATGCCTTGGGCTGCTGCTTTGCGCCTCTAGAACCGGGCATGCGGGATTGTTCGGGCACGTTACGATTCCGCAATGGGGTCTCGACGCCTACAAGACCCACACCCCCGATTACGCCAAGGACGCCGCCGCCGTCGTTCTCTTCCATGAGTTCGTGGAAACTGTCGACGCACAGGGTCGCGCCGTCGAGCGCGAACGCAGAGTCAAGCGTGTCCTCAAGCCTCAGGGTCGTAGCGAAGTGACGTGTGACGTCGTGTACGACGTGGACGAGAAGATCAACTACTTCCGCGTCTGGACCATTGCTGCCGACGAAAAGCAGTACCAGGCCCAGGACACCGACTTTACCGAAGAGGGCGACACCGGCATCCCCATCATGCTCTCCACCCGCAAAGTCCGCATCGCACATCCTCCTGCGGTCGATGTGGGCGCCACCATCATCTGCGAATCAGAAAAACTCCTCGAACCCTATCTCCAGGAAACGGTCTGGCAATTCCAGAGTGGCATCCCCGTCGTCTTCCAGGCTCTCGAAATCGACTTGCCCGCCGGTCGCGCCCATACCCAGTCCTGGCACAACCATCAGCCCGTCCAGCCTCTCGAGGTTGCTCCCAACCACTGGCGCTGGGAGATCAAAGATATGCCCGCCCTCGATCTGCGCGAGGTAAAGTCTCACCCGGAATGGGCAGCCCTCGCTGCCCGCATGTCCGTCCAGTGGGGCGATGCCGCCGTCGAAGGCAAGGACAACCAGTGGCGCGCCATCGGGCAGTGGTCGACCACGCTGGAGGCAAACCGTCCCGACCCCTCGCCGGAGATCATCGCGCAAACTCAGAGTCTCATCGCTGGCGCGCCCGACTTTTACACCAAACTCAGCCGCATCACTGAGTACATCCAGAAGAACATCCGCTACTTCATTGTGGAACGTGGCATCGGCGGCTTGCAGGCCAATTATGCGGCCGACATCTTCCGCAACCGCTACGGTGACTGCAAGGACAAGACCACCCTGCTCATCTCCATGCTCCAGGTCGCCGGCATCCATGCCTTCTACGTGCCCGTGGATCATCGCCGCGGCGTCGTGGACCCCGACTTCCCATCGCTGATGGGCGACCACATGATTACCGCCATTGAGCTGCCCCCCGACATCCAGGACCCGCGCCTGAAGGCCATCGTGAAAGCGAACGACGGCAAGCGTTACCTCATCTTCGATCCCACCGACGAGCGCACCCCGGTCGGCAATCTCCGCTCCGAGTTGCAAGGCAGTTACGGCACCCTCGCCGCCGGACCCTCCAGCCAGGTCATTGCCCTCCCCGTCCTAAGCCCCGATTCCAACGGCACGGAGCAGAAAGGCGCCTTCACGCTTTCGGCCGACGGTACGCTGACCGGCTCAGTCGATACCTCCCACATTGGCCCCGAAGGTGCTTTCTATCGTCGCCTCCTCAAAGAAACCGACGCCAAGGAGCAGCGCGAGATCTGGGAGACTTACGTGGCCGAGACCCTGCCCGGCGTCACCCTCGATGCTTTTCAATTCACCCAGCCCTCCGCTCTCGACAAGCCCCTTGAATTCCACTACAAGGTGACTGCTCACCAGTACGCTCACACTGCGGGTCCGCTCTTCTTGGTGCGTTCACGCGTACTTGGCACATTCACGCGGCCCTTCGACGACAAGCCCCGCACCCTCCCCATCGAACTCGGCGCCACCGGCCGCTGGCGCGACAGCTTCGACATCGCTATTCCCCCCGGCTATGTCGTCGATGAGACCCCCAACCCCGTCGACATCGACCTCGACTTCGCCAGCTATCACTCCACCGTCTCGGCCAAGGGCAACCTCCTCCATTACGAGCGCGAATACGTGGTCCGCCAGGTCGAGATTCCAGCCGCCAAAGCCGCTGACTTTCGCAAGCTTGAGAGCGCCATCCTCTCCGACGAAAAAGGCGCCGCCGTCCTCAAGAAGCAGTAGACGGCCTAAAGATCTGCTTCTGGCTCCTTCCCTCGCGCAAATGCCCCGCGCCACTCCCCCCGCGCGCACCTCCTTCACCCGCCTCAAACCTGCGTGAGCCCCGGATATGCCTGAAAAAACAGACCGGAAGCCATTCCGGCCTGCTCCATGTTGTATTTCCTGGCAACCCTACAGCAAAACCTCCGATTTTGCTTCACTTTGAGTGCAATTTATGGCCTATACTGCGCGTAGAGTGAGGTTTCCACCACGATTGCGGTGCCCTCCTCGCCTTTACTATGGCCACGCAACTTGCCCACAAGCGCGCCTTCGACTCGCCCGCGATCCCCGACCGTCTCTACTTCAAGATTGGAGATGTGGCCCGCATCTGCGAGCTTGAGACCTACGTCCTGCGCTTTTGGGAGACGCAGTTTCCCCAGCTCAAGCCCAACAAAAGCGGAACCGGCCAACGCCTTTACCGCCGTCGCGACGTCGAGCTGGCCTTGCAGATCAAACGCTTGGTCCACGCCGAGGGATACACGCTCGCCGGCGCCCGCCAGGCTCTGGACCATGTTCACCGCCGTCCCGCTGTTCCACAACAAGACCCCCAGCGCGATACTCAGCTCGACTCCCAATCCCGCCTGCCGTTCCTGGCTGCCGGCTCCGGCCAGCGCCCCGTTGCCGCAACCATCGGCCTCGTCCGCGCCGAACTGCGGGAGATTGCCACTCTGCTGGCCTCGCCGGTTCTCCGCCCGCCGCGCCGCCGCTCCCGCCTGGCCGCCATGCCGGCCTCCTCCGGCTCCCTCTTCCCGTCCTAGCGCCTGGAAGAATTTCGGCCTTTCCTCGCACACTGAGCCGGGTAGTGTAATTTCGCTTGAATTTCACAACGGTCTGCCCGCTTTCGAGTTAATTTAGAGTTATGCTTTAGCCACAGCAATCAGGACTCGAGTTGTTGTGTTTCTCCCCTTTTCCAGATCGCAAATTTGCTCGCCCGGTTTGGAGCCTGCTCACCATGAGATGCATTTATTGTGGATCGACGAATTTTCGCTTATCGAGATTGCGAAGCTCGGATCTTTCTCGCTTGCTCATTCTGCAATATCCCGTGCGCTGCCGTTCCTGTTACGAGAGGATCTATGTGGGTATTTCATTGGCTTTGAATCTTCGCCGGACCGGGAAGATTCGCCATCGGGAAGAGCATCCCGCTCGTTGAAGCCAGAGAAGCTCAGTGGACTGGCAAGTGTATATGCGATACCGGTGTCCCCGGCTCGCCGCGACAGGGTCTTTGTCGCTGAGGTAGAAGTAAAAGCCGCCTTGCGCACGGTGGGCAACAACGCGTGAATTGGAGAACCGCTCTATGCGCCGGGTTTTGAGGATGTCTGAATAGCCCAGGACATACCATCATTGCAATGCGGATTTGATGGTCGGCGCTAGACGACGATTTTAGAACTTTTCTGCTCCGGCCCGGAGCTTTTGAGGCCCGAGAGTTCGCTCAAATCTGGAGTCCCTGTTTGGGAGGTACTCTTGCATCTCGCCAGAGGGGGTGCGCGCGCCTCAACGTACGAATGGCCGACAATCCAGGCGCTGCCCATTCCCGCACCCTAAGTGCGTTTTTCAGGACCGATCTGGAATCGGAGGCAATTTCCTGACCTTTAGTCGTTGGCTAAGATGGACACTTAGAATTGTCGAACGAACATTTCCAATCTCTGAGCTCAAGGCTGACAGAGGACTCTTGCCTGATAGTCCCAAGACCTCCCGCATTGAAGACCAGACGGTGTCGGCAGCCGAATCTCTCTTGCCTTTCAGAAAACCCTCTGGCCGCACCGGCCTTTATTTGCTAATCTTGGCACAACATGACCAAACAGTCTGGCGCAGTCAGTGTAGCTTTGCTTCTGCTTTGCTCTCTTCCCTTGCTGGCGCAGAAGAAGGCTCCGCCCAAGGCGATCCGCTTTCAAGGCGCACCACAATACACCCAACAGGAGCTGCTCGCTGCCGCCGGCTTGAAGCCGGACGCGCCTCTCAACTCCCGCGAAGTGAAAGCTCACGCCAAGCAGCTCAGTGATACGGGCCTTTTCAAAGAGGTGAAGTTTACCTCCGACAGCAAGACGGTGCTCTTCACTTTGACGCCTTCCAGCGAGCTTTTCTCCATGCACTTGGAGAATGTGCCTCTTACGCCGGGCAAAGAACTCGACGCCAAGCTTCACGAGCGCTTCCCGCTCTATCGCGGCCGCTTGCCAGCTAGTGGCTCCATGCTCGAAGGAATCCGCCAGACATTCGAAGAGATGCTGGCGGCCAAAAGCGTCAAGGCAACTGTGAAAGCCGCTCTCACCAGCGGCCTGGGCCCGCAAAAGCTCACGGCTATGAACTTCACAGTCGTCTCGCCCGCGGTGAATATCGGCCGCATCCAACTTGTCGGCATCTCGTCCGCTATGCAAGCCAAGGCCAGCCTCCTAGCCAGCGGGCAAACCGGAAACAGCTTCGACACAGAGAACACAGCCATCGGTCTTCAGCACGTTTTCGAAGACCTCTACCAAGACCAAGGTTATGCGGCCGTGCAAGTCGATGTTGCCCAGGTTGATCCTCCCGTCGTCTCGGATCAGTCCGTCGATATTCCCTATACGGTAACGATCAAGGAAGGTGGGATCTACAAGCTCGGAACCATCGACTTTCCAGCCAGCGCGCTGGTCGCGCGCACAGATGTTGAAAAAATCCTGTCCAAATACCCGACCGGTTCTGGACGGCCGCTCGATCTATTTCTCCTGGCCGTCCGCGACGCATACCATGCTAAAGGCTATCTCGATTGCTCCATCGTTTCACACCCTTCCTTTAATGAGGCTACTCACATCGTGAATTACAGCCTTGAAATCGCTCTGGGCTCGCAGTACCGGCTAGCCTCTGTCAAATTCGACGGAGCCCCCGACGTGATGGCCGCCAAACTTAAGCTCGTCTGGAAGACGGCATCCGGCGACGTATTTGACGAAAGCTACGTCTCAAACTTTGCGGCGCTGGCACAAAAGAAAGACAAGCCTCTGATGAAATGGATGCAAACAGTCATCACCACCTACGACGTCAAGGCCGATCCTGCCACGCACGAGGTCAACTGCATCTTCCATTTCGCCAAAGCCGCTCCGAACCCGCGCTAGCTACTTTCCGGCGCAAAAGTCCATTTGAAGATGAATCGAGCGAGGTGTGTTGAATCGACGGGGGCCCAGCTCATCGGTGAATGGACAATTGACTTTGACGAATCCTGGCGAATCGGCGTTGCCAGCCACATCCGCCAAGAAGCGAAGCGCAAGGCCGTCGCCGCATTAGATCACGTCACAATCACGTCACAATTAGGGAATTGGAAGATCAACGACGACGACTGGAAAAGACTAGAACTAAAACAAACTAAAGGGTTTATAATGGTCGGGACGGGCAGATTTAAACTGCCGGAAGCTCGGCTGGAGCCGAGCATACCCCTCGCTACAAAATTGGCGTCATTCGCTGCGGCGAATGACGGGTCGGGGCGCTCGGCGTCGGCAGTTGTGTACGGACGTAGTCAGTGAGCAGAAATGGCGAAATGAAGTTTGATGGTCGGGACGGGCAGATTTGAACTGCCGACCCCTCGCACCCCAAGCGAGTGCTCTACCAGGCTGAGCCACGTCCCGACACAATCGAGCCGGTCCGCCGCGGCGGACCGGCTGTGGGGTCCAAATCAGTTTACACCAGCACGGCCCTGCGCGCTTGGCGCTCGAACAACAACCCGCGCCCTCACGCCCGGCGCGTGTTCCGGTACAACTCTTCCAGCGCGTCGCAAGCCGACCGCACACCGTCCTCAAGCTCCAGCCGGTGTGCCACCTGCGCGGCGCGCCGCGCAAATTTGGGCTCCGCCAGCATCGACTTCAGCTTTCGCGCCACCCTCAGCGGCGTGTAGTTCCCGCGCTGAATCACCCGCGCCACCTTCAGCCGCCGCATCCGCCTGCCGTTGTCCGGCTGGTCGTGCGAGTAAGGCATAATCAGCATCGGCTTGCTCGCCCGCAGGCACTGCGCCGTCGTCCCCACCCCGCCCTGGTGCACCACCAGCTCTGCCCGCTGAAACAGCTTGGAAAAAGGCGCGTATTCGGCCACGCAAATCGTCTCCGGCAGCGTTTGCCGCAGCCGGTTGCGCGGGTCCGTGCCGATCAGCAGCACTGCCCGCACCCCCAGCCGGATCGCCGCCTTGGCTGAGAACTCGTAGAACCGCCCCGCCGCCAGCACCGCCGCCGACCCCAGCGTAAACACCACCGGCGCTGGCCCCGCGGACAGAAACTTCTCCAGCTCCGCTGGCAGCGCCGCGTTCCCCGCATCCGCGTCGTAATAACAAAACCCCGTAATCTTCGTGTTCTCCGGCCAGTCCTTTTGTTCCCGGCCCAGCACTTGCGAAAACAGCGCCAGGACCAGGTATGGCGAGTGCTTGGCGTCGAAGAGCGGATTCTTGCCCTTGGGCAGTCCCAGCTCGCGGCGTAGCGCGTAGATCGGCTCAGGCCACTTGCGGCTCACAAACCGCGCCAGCCGCTTGATCACCCGCCCGAAGCCCGGCACCGCCCTGTCCGCCCGCGCCATCCGTGGGTACGGGGGCAGCACTGGCGGATCAAATGCGGAGAAGAACGAGAGCGGCGCCAGCACATAGCTGGCCCAGGGAATCCCCGTCACCTCGGCCACCAGCGGCCCCGCATAGTTCAGTTCGCCCAGCAGCAGCAAATCGGCCCGCTCCGGCTTGGTCGCCGCATCCAGCAGGTCGTCATAGGTCTGGCGCAGCACTGGAAACAGAAACTCCCGCAGTCCCCGCTCCGTACCCTTCTTCACGTCGTAGATCATCTCCACCATCAGCGTATTGTTGGGGTCGATATCCGGCCGCACCGCGTGGAACTCCAGGCCCAGCGGCCGGACCCTCGACTCGTAGACCGCCGGCAGCGCCATCACCGGCACGTGTCCCCGCCGTTTGAGTTCCAATGCAATGGCGATCAGTGGATTCGTGTCGCCCAAGGTGCCGATATTCGACAGAACAATGCGCAAATTGAAGTCCCCAAAGCCGTTTTCGGCCCGCAACTATGAGGGTAACGCATCGGCGCTGAGACCACCCAGCTTCATAATCATGGATCGGACGTTGCGGTTTCCCGTCAATGACCCTGGCGCCAGTTCGATCACACTCCCCGAAATCGCAATATGATATTCTTGCCGAGTTCGAGATCCCCATGGAGATTCCCATGCCCAACCTTCGTCTTCTCGCCCGCTCCTTCGCAGCCGCGGCTCTCCTCTGCGCCGCTTTTGCCGCTCCTGCCTTTCTCGCCGCGCAGCAGCCCTACCGCATCCTCGACCGCTGGAAGCTCGGCGGCGAAGGCTTTTGGGATTACCTGTTCGCCGACCCCTCCGCCCACCGCCTCTACCTCACCCGCGGCGCTCACGTTGACGTCCTCGACACCCAGACCGGTAAGCTCGTCGGTTCCATCGCCGGCCTCCATGGTACGCACGGCATCGCCCTCGATAACGCCGGCAAGTTCGGCTACATCTCTGACGGCGGCGGCAATGCCGTGGTCGTCTTCGACCGCGCCACCCTGGCCACTGTGACCACCATCCCTGCCGGCCAAAACCCCGACGGCATCGTCTTCGAGCCGTCCACCCAAACCGTCTGGGCCTTCAACGGCCGCAGCCATGATGTCTCCGTCATTAGCGCCGCCAGTCGTACTGTCGTCGCCACCATCCCCCTGCCCGGCAGACCTGAATTCCCCGCCGTCGACGGCAAGGGAACGGTCTTCGACAACATCGAAGACAAGAGCGAAATCGTCCGCCTGGACGCGCACACCAACAAGCTCACCGCCGAATGGCCGCTTACCGGTTGCGACGGACCCAGCGGCCTGGCCTTCGACGTCGCTGGCAGCAGGCTTTTTCCTGTCTGCGGCGGCAAGCATATGGCTGTGGTCGACTCCAACACCGGTAAAGTCCTCGCCAATCCCGCCATCGCCGAAGGCCCTGACGCTGCCGGCTGGGATGCGGCCCACAAGCTCGTCTTCGCCTCCTGCGGCGAAGGAATCCTCTCCGTGATCGATGCCGCTGCTCCCGGCTACCCCACCATCGAGAGCCTGCCCACCCAGCGCGGCGCCCGCACCATGGCCTATGACTCCGCCGCCGACCGCATCTACCTGGTCACAGCCGAATTCGGCCCCCGGCCCGACCCAACCCCCGACAATCCGCGTCCCCGTCCAGCCATCGTCCCTGGCAGTTTCACCGTAATCGTTGTCGGCCGCTAAAAATCAGCCGCGAATCGCTCAATTGCGGGTGCCCCACCTTCGCCTATGCGCTCTTTCTGCGCATAGGTTAAGGTAGGATGCCACTATCTATAGCTTTTTATTGAGTACCCCACTCCCAATTCATGCGATCCTGAAACCGAAATGAAAATCTTTCTCGGCATCTTAGCCCTCCTTCTCGTCGCCGCCTCCCTCTTCGCCGACTACAAATGGCGCCAGTGGATCGCCGCCCGCAAGCGCGACCGCCAATGACCTCCTGGCTTTCCTCGATTCCTTTGCTTAGAATCCTTGCCGCGCAAGCGGCGTTTGGCCCCACCGCGGGTGGTTACAATTACTCATAGGGAGCCGTCCAACCGCTATGCATCGTTTCTTTCGCCTTGCCCATCCCGTCCTCGCTCGCTCTAACCGCACCGGCCTGTTGCTGGCCCTCGCCGCCGCCGCGCTTTTCATGGCGACAGCCGCCCGTGCCTACGCCCAGTTCGGCGCCCCATCGCCCGGAACCCAGGTCCACGACCCCTCCGCGCTCCGCCCGCCCGCCGGAGCCCGCGTAGCCATCGTCGAATTTGAAGACATGGAGTGCCCCGACTGCGCCCGCGCCAACCCCCTTCTCAAAGAGGCCGCGGCCACCTACAAAATTCCCTGGGTGCGCCACGACTTCCCGCTGCCCATGCACAACTGGAGTTTCAACGCCGCCGTCAATGCCCGCTGGTTCGACATCAAAAGCAAGGCTCTCGGCGACGAGTACCGTGACCAGGTCTTCGCCAACCAGATATCTATCGTCAGCCCCGAATCGCTCAGCCAATTTACTCAAAAATTCGCGCAGAACCACGGCATCGCCCTGCCCTTCGCCATCGACCCGCTGGGCAAGCTGGCCGCCGATGTCAAAGCAGACTACGCCCTCGGCCAGCGCGTCGGCATCGAGCACACCCCCACCATCTGGGTCGTCACCGCCAACTCCAAGGGCGCTCCCTTCATTGAAGTCGTCGACCGCAGCAAGCTCTACCAGCTTATCGACCAGGCTCTCGAAGACACCAAGCCAAGCCCCCCGCGCGCCAGGTAACCTGCGGGAACGACCCACTAGGCCCTGCAATACAAAACGGCGCATCCCGCTCAGGATGCGCCGTTCCCATTGGACATGAAGCATCGATACAGTAGAGGCCGTATGCCAAGGTTCACTGTCGGCGTAGACGATCAATTCAATGACACGCTGACTACGGCCTGACCACCGGCGGCAGGAATCGATTCAGCCACCATAGGGCATTGGTGGAACTTTTCCCAGCAATCGCGAGTACACGGTCAGCGCGCCACGGTGATGCGCGGTGTGCTCGACCATGGACCATACGATATCGCCGATCGGCTGGCCCCCCATGATCGGACCGGGTGGCAGCGGTTGGGCGAGTTCATCCGCGCTGCGCGAACGGACGAATTCGATCGCGTCAGCGAAGGCCTTCTCGAGCCGTTGGCGGGCAACGGAGAGCGAGGTCACCTGGGCAACACCCCTGGCGTGCTTCTCGAAGTCCAGATCGAAGCCTTCAGGCCGCGAGGCGCCTTCGATAAACCAGTCGATCGTCTGTGCCGTGTGCGCGACCTGCTGCGCCACGGTCATCATTCCGTCCCGCGGACGAAAGCCGGAGTCGGCCTCATCGAGAACCCCGGTCGAGCGTTCAAAGAATTCCTTGCTTGCGAGCAACTGATTGGCAAAGTCGGTAGATTGCGTTTTTTGGCTCATGGGGCGGAATTGTAGCATTTACAAACAATGCCGATCAAGATTTCAACCGCCCCGGTCGAGCGCCTATATTCTGTCGCAAGGGCGGGGAACCAATGCGGCAAATTCGCCGCCGGCACGCCGACTACGGCCGGTCGTAGAACCGGAAGAACAGCGATGGCTTGGAAACGGGCTCGGCTCGCGCCACCAGTCCGGCTACCTGCGTGTCGCTCAACGGCGTGAACTCCCGCGCCAGTTGCACGTTCTCTTCGAGCTGCGCAATCGTGTCGCAGCCGATGATGACCGTGCTCACCGGGCGCGACAGCGTGTAGTACATCGCCTCGCGCATGTTGATCGTGCCCGGCGTGGTGGCCTGCACTGACATTCCCTCCCAGGAGTGCTTCTGTTGCTCTATGGGCGGCGGCGTCCACGTGGAAAGAAGCCGCCCGCGCGCAGGCACCTTCATGCCGATGATGCCCATTTGCTTTTCGACCGCCAGCGGCAACAGCTCCTGGTTGAAGCTGAAGTGATGCGGATCGGCCGCGTTCATGGCCATCAGAACGGTGTCGAAGGGATGGCGCTTGATGCATTCGATCAGCGCATCGGGCCGGTAGTGCCCGGTGATGCCCAGAAAGCGCACCACCTTCTGCTGCTGCATCTCCAGCAGTACTTCCATCGCGCCGCCCTTGGCAAAGACCTCGTTCACATCGGTCATGGTGCCGATGTCGTGCAACTGCCACAGGTCCACGTGGTCGGTCTGGAGTAGTTGCAGTGACTTCTCGATCATGCGCAGCGAGCCTTCGCGTGTCCGCTCCTTGGTCTTGGTGGCCAGGAAGGCTTCGTTGCGCCGGCGCGCCATCACCTTGCCCACGTACTGTTCGCTCCAGCGCTCCGGCCCGCCGTAGATCGACGACGTGTCGATGTAGTTCACGCCCAGGTCCAAAGCCCGATTGATAATCGGCACGGCTGCGTCGAAGTTGTTCGGCCGCTCCAGTGCTGCCTGCCCGCCCAGCGAGAAGATGCCCACGCGGTAGCCGGTTTTGCCCAGGTTGCGCGTCGGCATGGCCGTCGGGGTTACGGGGTTTGACGGAAGGCCGGGGAGGGCCTTCGGCGTCTCGGCCAGCGCCGATGGCGCCAGCAATGCGGCGGTTACCGCTCCGCCAGCCTTCAGAAATTCGCGGCGTCCCTGTTTCCGCGCCGCAACCGGTTGATTGTCGCTCATAAAGACCTCCTCGCCGTTCTGCTTGCCTCGTGAGCACTCATCATAGTACAGGCCGGTTCGTATAGAAAAGACATGAGGAGAGGGGCGCCCGGCTTCATGACCGGAACTTGCGCAACGCTTCCCCAAGTCCGTTCTCGTATGCATCGATGAGCTTGTCCCAGGACGCACTCGCATCTGCATCGATTTGTTTGCGCCGCGCATCCGCATCGAACCACGCAATCGTTCTCTGAATCCCTTGCGCAAACGGAACTTTGGCGCGGTAGCCGGGGACAAAGCGCTTGATCTTGCTGTTATCGAAGACCACGCTCGCCGCTTTATCCCCGGTCAAGCTGCCGAGTTCATCCGGCAGGCAGGCGCACACAAAGTCCGACGGGATGTGAACGATCCGCGCTTCAACGCCCGCGGCTTGCCCCGTGATGCGATAGAACTGATCCCAGGTCATCACCTCGTCGTTGGTGATGTGGAAGGCGTGGCCGATGGCTTGCTGATGTCCCAGCAAGCCCACCAGTCCCTGGGCAAAATCGCTGTTATGCGTAATCACCCACAGCGAGGAACCATCTCCCGGCACTATCACCTTCTTGCCTCGACGCATCCGGTCCACCGCCGTCCAGGACTTCTGCCAACTATTCACCGCCAGCGGAATTTGCGTATCGCCGTAGGTCAGGGACGGACGCACAATCGTAATCGGAAAACCCTCTTCGCGATAGGCCTTCATTAACCGCTCCTCGCAGGCGATCTTATCGCGCGAGTACTGCCAATAGGGATTAGCCAGCGGTGTTGATTCCGTAATCAGATAGTGCCCAACCGGTTTTTGATACGCGCTGGCCGAACTGATGAAGATAAACTGCCTGGTGCGGGCGCGAAACAAGCGGATGTCCCGTTCCACATCGGCAGGCGTGAAAGCGACCCAGTCCACCACCGAGTCGAAGCACTGGTTGCCGAGCGCCTGCGCCACTGCCGCCTCGTCGGTGACATCTGCCCTGATTGTGCTGACATTCTTAGGAAGATCGGCTGCCCGTTGTTCCCGCCTCAGCAGCGTCAATTCAATCTCCCGCTCCGCAGCCAATCTCGTTGAAGCCAGGCTGATATTTCCCGTGCCTCCAATGAAAAGAACCTTCATGTCCCCTCCGTAGACCATAATGTATCAGGAAAGATGGGGCCTCCTGAGCGGCTCCATCTGCAATCCTGAATCGGGCCCATGACATTGCGCGATCGGTGAAAATGGTCCGGCGCCTTGCGCGCGCTTCCCTGGGCTGGGTATCTTTGTGAAGCAGCTTGAGCAATTTCCGGAAAGACAATCATGGACGTTCTGAAACGGCTTTTCGAGCAGCATTACCGGTTGCCGGCTGAAGACGCGCAGCCGCTTCAGGGCCAGTTCGGCGGCTCGGGGCGCGCTATTGTTCGGCTGACCGGCGGAGGATTCAGCGCCATCGGCATTGTCTATTCCGTGCGTGAGGAGAATTTCGCTTTCCTTGAGTTCTCCAGGCACTTTCGCCGCCACGGATTGCCGGTGCCGGAGATTTATGCGGAGGATTTGAGCCAGGGCGCCTATCTTGAAGAAGACCTGGGTGACACGACGCTCTTTGAGTTTCTTGGGCTGCATCGCGCCGGCGAGGCCGTCGCTCCGCGGGCCATTGAAGCGTATCGCAAAGTGGTGGCTGTGTTGCCGCGTTTTCAGGTCGATGCCGGCCGTGATTTGAATTACAAAGTCTGCTATCCGCGATCGAGCTTCGATCGCCAGTCCATCGCCTGGGATCTGAATTATTTCAAGTATTATTTTCTGCGGCTGGCCGGCGTACCCTTCAACGAACAGGCGCTGGAGCTTGATTTCAGCCGCCTTACGAAGTTTCTGCTGGGCGCCAACCACGATTATTTTCTCTATCGGGATTTCCAATCCCGCAATGTCATGTTACGCGGCGGGCAGCCCTTTTTTCTGGACTATCAGGGCGGACGCAAAGGCGCGCTGCAATACGACATCGCGTCTCTGCTCTACGATGGCAAGGCCGATCTGCCGCCCCGGTTGCGCCAGGAGTTGCTCGACCACTATCTCGATTGCCTGGGCGGTTACATCGACTTCAAGCCCGCAGCCTTCATGGAGCACTATTACGCCTACGTTTACGTCCGCATCCTGCAGGCGCTGGGGACCTATGGCTTCCGGGGGTATTATGAGCGCAAGGCGCATTTCTTGCAGAGCGTGCCCTACGCGCTGAAGAACCTGCGCTGGCTCGCCTCAAACGTCAAACTGCCTATCGCCCTGCCGGTGCTGATGGACGCCCTTAAAGCCATGGCGGCATCGGAGGAATTGCAGGGGCTGGCTTCACTCGCCATGGAAAAATCGGGCCCCGACTCCCATCCGCGTCAGACTTCAGATTCCGATTCCATCGCGTATCAGGGCGCGACTTCAGTCGTGCCACAAATGCAACAAGAAGCACGTGGGGCATTAGCCCCGGAGGAACGCATTTCGCCAATTTCTCCTGAGATCATAAGTCTTCCCGCAGCTCCTGCACCCGCGGAGACATTGACGGTGCGGATTTTCAGCTTCTCCTTCCATTGCGACCTGCCCGCCGATGAGGCCGGGCATGGCGGCGGGTTTGTCTTCGATGCCCGCAGTCTGCCGAATCCCGGGCGTGAAGAACAATTCCGCGCGTTGACCGGCAAGGACGCGGCGGTAATCGACTATTTGAATCGGGAGGCAAGCGTACGCCAGTTTCTTGCCGGTGTTCTTGCGCTTGTGGATGCAAGCGTGAGCAGCTATCAACGCCGCGGTTTTAAAAACCTCATGGTGTCGTTCGGCTGCACCGGAGGCCAGCACCGCTCCGTCTATCTGGCCGAGGAGTTGGCCAGGCACTTGCGCGCCAACGGAGTGGAAGTGGTCGTCCGGCATATCGAGCTGGAAAAGACGGAACTGGACAAGATGGAACCGGAGAAGATGAGCCGATGAAGGCGATGATTCTGGCCGCCGGCCTGGGCACGCGCCTCCGGCCGCTCACCAATGACCGCCCCAAGGCGCTGGTGACAATTGCCGGCCGCACGCTGCTGGAGATTGCGCTCCTGCGTCTGCGCTCCTTTGGCGTGAGCGAAGCGATTGTCAACGCGCATCACTACGCGGAGATGATCGTCGACTACCTGAAGGCCAACGGCAACTTCGGAATGCGCATTGAAGTCTCTCGCGAGGAGGAGTTGCTTGACACCGGCGGCGGCTTGAAGCAGGCCGCGCATTTCTTTCTTGGGGCCGGCGGGAGTTTGCAAGAACCCTCTATTCTGCATAACGTCGATGTCCTCAGCGCCATCGATCTCGGGCGCATGATGCGGTTCCACACGGAACAGGGTGCGCTGGCCACCCTGGCGGTTCAAGACCGTGAGAGTTCGCGGCATCTGCTCTTCGACGAGCAGGGCCGGCTCTGCGGCCGTCGAGCCGGGCGCGCCCCGGAGGCTGAAGAGGTTCAGATTGAATCGGTGCGGCCGGCCACAGAGTTGCAGGCGTTAGCCTTTTGCGGCATCCACGTAATCTCTCCCCAAATCTTCGCAAAGATGGATGAAGTAGGCGCGTTTTCCGTCATTTCCGCCTATCTGCGTCTCGCGGCCCAGGGAGAAAAGATCATCGCCTTTCGCGCGGATGAATGCTACTGGCGCGATCTCGGCCGGCCGGAGAGCATCCTCCAAGCCGAGCGGGATATGTTGGATGGAAAGTACTCCGTAACTTGACGTGGCGGCGCCGGTCCATCCCAGCGCCCAAAGTCGGGACCTCGGGCGCCCGGCGATTTCGCTTGCAATCTATACACTGTTGGTATACAGTATACAGTAATGGCTCAGAAGCTCAAAATCGATTTGTCGTCCAGCACGCCGGTTACGACGCAGATTGTTGACAACCTGCGGGTCCTGCTCGTCGGAGGACAGCTCCGTTCCGGTACGGCGCTTCCTTCAGTACGGCGCCTGGCGATGGAATTGGGTATCCATTTCAACACTGTTGCGGATGCGTATCGGTTGCTGGCTTCCGAAGGCTGGCTCGATCTCAAGCACGGAAGAAGCGCGCGGGTCATTGATCGCGATTTGCCCAGACCCACCCGGAACGCAATCCGGAGCTGGAAATCGCGTTTGAAGCAGCTTGCGGCCCAGATGCTGGCCGCAGGTATACCAAACTCCGAAGTCGCGAACGAACTTCGCAATATCGCAAAGGAGCTGACCAATGATTCTTAGAGTCCTCTCGTTGATACCGTTTCTTATGGCTGCGACAGTGCTTCTGTTTGCTCCTGTGCTCAGTCCGCGGCGCATCTTCTTCGCGGTTCGGGTGCAGCCGGATTTCCGCTCAACGGAACCCGCGAGGCGCGCTCTCAGGCAATATCAGTTGGCGGTGGCGGCGATTGCCCTGATCGGCCTACTCTGGACGTTCGCGCGACCGGAGAATCCCAGTGCCGGACTGATTCCTCAGGTTCTGCTCTTCGTCGGCGCGATCATATTCTGGCTGCGAAACTATCGCGCCCTGGTCAAATACCAAATGAATCCGCCGACCGTAGCCGGCGTGGAGCTGACAACAGAACCCGACCGGCTGCCCCGGTTCTTCTGGGTGTCCATGATCCCACCGGTCATTCTCGCTGGGACGGCGCTGTACCTTTATTTGCATTGGTCAAGCATTCCTGCCCAATATCCGATTCACTGGGGACCGGGCGGTCAGCCGAACGGCTGGGCGACTCGATCGCTGCGGGGAGTTTACGGCCCGTTGTTGTTTGCCGCACTGTGGATGGCCTGGCTCATTGGGATGGCATTTGCTATCTGGTATGGCGCACGCCGATCGCCACTGCGGACAGCCGTGGCGAAGATCATGATCGCGGTGGAATTCTTATTCGGCATCATCTGGCCCGTGGTCTCCCTCCTGCCGCTGTACCGGCCAAACGCTGCTCTTCTCGTCATGGTTATTCTCGGCGGCGTTGCCGGCTTGATTGTCTATTCGCTTGTGACCTTCCGCAGAGCGGCATCTGTGGCGGGAGAGGAGGTCATTCCGGCCGCGTCTGCTGGATCGTCCTTTTTCGACCGGCAGAATCCTGCAATTCTCCTTCCCCGTGCGGACGGCCTCGGCTATTGTCCTAATCTTGCTCACCCAGTTGCCTGGCTGTTGCTCCTTTATCCTTTTGCGATTGTCATCATTGCGATGATATTCATTTTTTGAGCGTGCTATCTTCCAGTTTTATGCGATGTTGCCGGATGTTTTTGTCTGATCCGAGCGCAATTGACTTGGGATATGGGCCGCTCGCTTGATTCCCAACAGCCAAGCAGGCCGGATAAGATGGAGGGACTACAACCTCCGAGGCCCTGAATGCCATCTCGTCTCTTGTCGCTGATTGCACTGCTGTGCCTGTCGTCCGCCCTTCACGCCCAATCGGAGGCCCACGCCCGCTACCAGATCTCCGCCGGCTATGATTTCCTCTCCAACTCCTTCAATGGAGTGCCCGGATCCCGCCAGCCGCTGAACGGATGGGATGCCGCCGTGGCCGTCCCGTTCTGGCACAGTTTGCGTTTCAAGGCCGACGTCTCCGCATATAGAGGAACCAACCTGGGCGCGAAGCAAGACGCCTTCTTCATCATGGCAGGCTGGCAGTACAACTGGCGTTTCAGAAGAGAATCCTTTTTTGTGGAGGGATTGGCGGGAGACGGCGGCCTGAACAGGTATTGGGGGCCAAACCAGACAACCGGCGAAACCGCCTCGTTTGCAACCTTCGTCGGCGGCGGCCTGGATACGCCTCTCGCGCGGCACATCGCTTTCCGCGTAGAGGGCGGCTATCAGTACTCCTATTTCTGCCTCGTCAGCTCCAAACAAACCGGGCTTGTCCCATACCGGATACCCGGCTTGCCCACCAATTTCGGCCGCATCTCCAGCGGATTGGTCTGGAAGTTCTAGGGCCTGGAAATTCAGCGCGCCTTCCCAGGTCCGAAGATCCGGCCCCGGGACACCCGGAATGTCTCTACGAATAATGGTCCGTACAATGAACATACGAAGGCCGCCCTTGCGGGCGGCCTTTGGGTATTTACGCCGAAGGCGCGGTTGCCTGGACGGCTAGTCCCCGGCAACCAGTTCGGCTTCCTTCTGCTCGACCAGCTTTGCCGGGGCGATGGAGTCCAGGCGAACCAGGCCCTCGACCGGCTTTTCGCCCAGCACGTGCTCGCGGTAGAGCTTGGCCATGCGGGCGTTCTCGGCTTCCGCCTTCATCTTCTCCTCGCGGGCGCGCAGCTTCTCTTCGCGGGCGTTCTTGGCGATGCCCAGATCGTCCAGCGCGTGGTTGGCCTCGGCGTTCACATGCTCCATGTTCAGCGCCAGCTTGTGGCCCACCTCGGTCATGCCCACCTTCTTACCCCCGGCGAAGATTTCATGCCGGCCGTGCTCCTCGTACCACTTGGTCAGGGTGGCCGTCATGTGCATCTTCTCGATGATGTTGCGCCAGCCCACGCCCGTGTTGTACGCGCAGAAGCTGATCTCGCCTTCCTGCGTGGCGTAGGGAATGATGCACTGCTCGGTGCGCCGGAAGTCGTAGTTGAACAGGTCCTGGAACCACATGCCGGCGATGAACAGGAAGTTCCAGCGATCCTTGCGGCGCTTCTCGATGTCCTCGAGCGTGCGGTCGCCCTTCACGCTGCCGTAGTTCTTTCCGGTGGCGTTGAAGGTCTTGTCCATCTTCTTCAGCATGTCGGTGATCTTGAAGTGCGTGGGCGCCTGGAAGGGATCGTAGTTGCGCAGCAGCGACAGGCCGAAGCCGATCACCGAAAGCCACTTGCCGCGAGCCGCGTCGTTGATCTTGGCCAGGTCCTTGGCCACGATGTTCATGTTCAGGAAGGCTGTCACCGGCGCGGCTTCCTTGGTCTCCTTGTCGATCATCATGGCCATGCCGATGCCGCAGTTGGGATGGCAGCCGCAGCTCAGCTGGCCCCACTCGGCCTGCGGCCCATGAATCAGGTCGGCCCAGTCGGAGAAGGTGCTCATAAAGCTGATGGGGAACCAGTCGCGCTCCGGCTCGCCGAAGCCCACCTGGTTCTTGATGTCGTGGGCCATGTGGCTTAGGGTGTAGCGCTGCGCAATGCGGCGTTCGTCGCTGATGTCCTCGTCGCGGCCGGTAAAGCTCACCGGCTGGAAGCTCAGGAAGCTGATCGTCTTGGGATTGTCGAGGGCGAACTGAATGATGCGGCCCACCTGCTCGTTGTTGATGCCGTTGATGATCGTCGTCACCGGCACAATCTCCACGCCGGCTTCGTGCAGGTTGTTGATAGCCTGCAGCTTCACGTCGAAGAGGTTGCCCACCTTGCGGTGCGAGTTGGCGGCGTTGCCGATGCCGTCGAACTGCAGATAGACGTAGCGCAGCCCGGCTTCGGCGGCGGCGCGGCACAGCTCCTTGCTCTTGGCGAACTCAATCCCGTTGGAAGCCGCCTGCACCGAGTTGTAGCCCACCTTGCGGCAGTAGGCCACCGCGTCCAGAAAGTATGGCGACAGCGTCGGCTCGCCGCCCGAAAACTGCACGCTCATCTGCCGCTTCGGCTTCAGGGTGATGGCGTTGTCCAGCATGGTCTTGATCTCGTCCCACGTCAGCTCATGCACGAAGCCCACCTGATTGGCGTCCATGAAGCACGGATCGCACATCATGTTGCAGCGGTTGGTCAGGTCGATGGTCAGCACCGCGCCGCGTCCATGAGTGACCGTAGACGTGCCGTGGTTGTGCAGCCGCTTGTCGTTGTGCGCCCTCACGTCGCGCCCTGGAAAGCTCTCTTCCAGATGCTTGAAGAAGGCCGGGTCCATCGACATCACGTCCTCAAAATGCCCATGCTTGGGGCAGTCCTTCACCATCAGGATCTTGCCGTCGCGCTCGATGATCTGCGCCTTGATCTCGCCCACCTTCTCGTTCAGCAGCACTTCGTACGGCAGCTTGCCGTCCAGAATCTGCTTGCGAATCTCGGGCACGCACTTGGGACACAGTGAGTCTGTGGCGCGCGGCCAGCCCAGCGGCGGCTTTTCCTTCTGCCAGCTCTTCTGCAGCGGCTTGTCGCTCCACTTGGGCGTAAAGGACGGGTTCGGGCTGATGCGGTTCAGCCGCTCATAAACCACCCACGCGCCCCTGGCCGCGTAAACGGCGGCTTTCTCGGCGTACTTGATCGCTTTGGACATGGTGTTGCGGTCTCCTCGAAGAAATTGGCTGCCTTCGTCTGACCACCCCGGCGGCTACGGCCTGTCGCTGCCACATCAAGAAGCAGGAACCACTTCTTGTGGGACCCAGTCGCTGGGGACCCCGGCGGTCTCTGGCCCGGCTCAGACTCTTCGGTTCCCGGCGGGAATCCGGAGCCTGAAAATGCATTGCCAGACTAATCGCCGCCCCCGGTCAACCCAAACCCGGAGCAGCGAACGGCGGAATCTCCCCCTGAGTGGTCAATATTGCACACCGAACGGCGTCATCCCAAAGCTGCATCCGGGGCTGCGTTGGAGCCGGGTGCACCCTCCAAAGGGGCCACTTCAAGGCAGCATTCCTCCTGAACAGCCCTTGATCCCCCGGAACAACGCGAGGTCTCGGAAAAACCTTGCCACAAGCCGACTTGCCGGGACGAATCCGAGGTTCGCTCGCTATAATATTGATCCTGCAATATTTCCGAGATTTAGGTGGTGCATAGTGCCAATCACGCAAGCTCAGATTCAGGCTGCAAAGACCATACAGGATTCAGCCGCTCACGATACCGCGCTGCAGGTGCGCTTGGTGGCTGGTCCAGGGACCGGGAAGTCGTTCTGCATCGAGGAGCGAGTTTGTTGGCTTCTTAGCAGTGGGATTGCGCCGAGCCGCCTTGCGGTGGTTTCCTTCACTAGGGCGTCTGCATCCGACTTGCGCCAGCGCATTCAATCATATTGTGCGCAGCAGAATCAAAATGGGGGGACCGACGTTCGAGTGAGCACTCTTCATTCGCTGGCACTGCGATTGTTGCGGGCTGCTGGGCTGCTTCTATATCCGGCAAATCCGCTTGTCTTAGACGACCTTGAACTAGAACAGATCTTTGACGCGGAATTCAGACTGGGACGGGGTATCGGAAAGCGCAGAAGCGAGCAGATCAGACGAGAGCATGAAGCGTTCTGGAGCACGGGACAGTGGGCACCTCCTAACTACATCCCGCCAACTCCTCCCATAAACGCCCAAGAACGAGCCGCTTTCGTTACGTTTCATGGGCCGAGGACTCAAGCCTACTCTTGTGTGCTTCCCGGCGAGATGGTACGCCAGTGTCTCGATCAGATCATCGCCGGAAACCTCGACCCCGTAGGCTTGATCAACCTTGAGCAACTTATCGTCGACGAGTACCAAGACCTCAATCCGATCGACATACAGTTTGTTGACGAAATGATATCGAGGCACGCTCTTACTTTTGTCGCTGGCGATGACGATCAAAGCATTTATTCGTTCAGATATGCGTCTCCGGCGGGGATACAGACCTTTACCCAAAAGTACGCAGCAACTTCTCACACGCTTTCGGACTGCTTCAGATGCACGCCTGCCATCGTCTCAGCGGCCAATGCGCTCATTGCAGCATACCCGTCGCAAAATAGGATCCCTAAAGCTCTCATGTCACTTTATCAAGCTGCCATTCCGCAGTTGGCGGGAGCCGTCCACAGGTGGCGTTTCTTAACTACAAACGCGGAGAACGCAGCTATCGCTTCATCATGCCGTACTCTGATTGACGCAGGACTTGATCCTAGAGATATCTTGATTCTGCTAAGTAATCAAAGGGAATTGTTGCGACCGCTTCGCGATGCGCTTGAAAATGCTGCCGTAGCGTTCGAACCCCCAAAATCCGAGGGTTTCAGCGATACTAATGCTGGTCGTCTTGTGCTAGCGATACTTCGAATTGTTTGCGATGCTGACGACTACGTCGCCCATCGCTTGGTGCTCGGGTTGCGCAACGGAGTTGGTATAGGAACTTGTAACGGCATCGCAGCGGCTGTTATCGGCAATGGCTTGAACTATAGGGAAGTCTTCTACAACCCCCTACCAGGAAATGTCTTTCAGACGCGCCAATTAACAGCGTTGAATCAGGCCAGGGCAATCTGCGGGCAAATAGTCGGCTGGCAATCAACAGACACCCTTAGTCAACGTGGAGTCGATATCTCACAGATAATTTCGGACGCCTTTACGGCGACGGAGGCAAATGCATGGGAAGCGTATGTAGCCGACGTTCCGCAAGACATAAACATTGGGGAACTTCGCGATTGGCTCTGGGCGGATACCGATGAACAGCAGGCCACGGTTCTTGCTGCTGTATACACAAGGCTAAATCAGCCCATCCCGGCAAGCGCAACCGTTCCGCCGCGTGTCCGAATTATGTCAATGCATGGTGCTAAGGGGCTGTCTGCAAGGGTTGTGTTCGTGCCTGGGCTCGAAGATGATATTTTTCCCGGACCGTGGAGGATACCGTATCCCGGCTTCGTATTGGAAGCGGCGCGCTTGCTTTACGTTTCTATTACCAGGGCAAGGGCCGCTTGCATCGTCAGTTACAGCAGACGCAGGATGATTCAGGGACAATCTCTCAACATGGCAGCATCGCGCTTTACGACATTTCTTGGCGGGCCGTTCATTTCTCGCAATGATGGCCTATTGCCGAATGAAGTACAAGGGATCATGAACCAAGTTGCGCAGCTGTAATGCCTAGCATGGGGAGTGCGAGGAATGTGCAGAGGACCGTGGGTCCAGCAAGTTTTGGCTGAGTTTTGCACGACTAGGGTGGATTAGTCCCGGAAAACGCCGTTCTCGGCAGTCAACCCCCACTGGTCGCCAAATTCGGAACCCGCCGCCCCGGAGCGTACCGCACTCCATCCTCGGAGGTTAAGCGCCGAGTACGAAGGCGGTTCCACAATTGCTGTACCCGGCGGCGGCCGCCGCCAGAGTCGTTTTCCCTTCCCAAGCTGGATGCGCGCTGGCTTTTGCAGATAATTACCCTCCCTCAGCGCACAATCGCTTCATGCTGCCCTTCAAAACCTGTGCAGGCCGAACCGAACTTACGAGGGTAGTAGTTGGAAGCTAAGAGCTCCGTCAAAAAGCGACCTAACTCCTTTGCCATCAAGAATCTGCAAAACAACTCCAGCAGAATCAGGAATTTAGAACGAAGCCCTCCCTGCGTCCCATTGAATACAAGGAATTTCCTCACAGAGACCGGGTGGGGGTAGGGAGAGTACCGAAATGTGTAACGAATGTCGCCACATCATGCCGCACGGCTCAAAATGCCGCGCGCCCGCCCTCCGCGGCAAGCCGTATTGCTACTTCCACACCCGCCTGCACCGCTTCGCCGCGGCTCCGCCCCGCGCCCCGGGCGAGCCGCTCAAGCTCCCCATCATGGAAGACCGCAGCGCCATCCAGATCGCCCTCGCCCAGATTCTCGACGCTCTGGGCTCCGCGCAGCTCGACCCTCGCCGTGCCGGCCTCTTTCTCTACGCCCTCCAGATCGCCTCCCAAAATGTCGAACGCAGACAGGACATCGTCCCCATCACGGCGGTGCATTCCATGACCCACACCTCCGGCGGCGATGAGCTGGGCCCGAAAACCAGCACCTGCCCGTATCCGTCCGATTGTTCCATCTGCGACGTTGCAGACGGCTGCCCGGACTACGAGCCCGAAGAAGACGACGAGGAAGAAGACGAGGAAAACTGAGCTTGTCCCGGCCGTCCCGGTACAGTAATCCGCGATGCGCTGAGGCTCAAACAGCCCTTCCTGGCGCCGATCGCGGGACAAATCTTCTGAGAATTCGCGGCTCAGGCCCCCGCCTCACGGTGACCCCGTTGCGGGGATCCTGTCTACCTGATTGATAATCCGCTGGATGACGGCGATCTGGACGTGGATGTGGCGCGCCACGGCGGACGCAACGAGGCCCGTCCGTGCAGGAGAGTCCACGATTGTATTGAGCCGCCGCTGGAATGCGTCAGTTCACCGTAAGCGAGAATGTCGTCGACTGTTGCAGCGATCCCGACGTTGCGTTCACCGTGACCGTGTATGTGGTGGATTGAGAAGTGGACGACCCTCCGCCGCAGCCGATGAGCAGACTCAGCCCGACACCGCACACCGCCAGCAGAAGAAGCATCTGCAAGCGCCGCCGCTTCTTCCAGCCAAAGCAGCACAAAACGGCCGCCAGCGCCGCCGATGGAAACAGCGGGCTCGAGGGGCGGCGAAGAGCTGCGGTCGTCGCGGAGGTATTCACGGTCAGTGTTGTCGTTGCCGCCGCGCCCGAGGGCGTCACGGTTTGCGGATTGAAGCTGCACGTCGCCCCGGAGGGCAGCCCCGAGCAACCGAACGAAACGGTGGAATTGAAGCCATTTATCGTCGTGAGCGTGATCGTGGTCGTGGCGCTTTGACCCGCAGCCACGGTGAGCGACGTGGGAGAGGCCGCGACGGAGAAGCCCGGCAGGAGTTCGATGGTGTAGGTCGCGCTGGCCATGGCGCTGGTGGAGTAGCCGCTGGCGGTTGCCATCGCGTGGATGGTCTCTAAGACGTACCCTGGTTTCGCCAAGATGGTGATTGGGCCGTTGTACACGGTCGAACTCGTGGTGGGCGCGGAGCCATCGGTGGTGTAGTAGATGGTCGCATTCGCCGTTGCGGAGCTGACGGTAACCGACAGCGTGGCCGCGTAGGTTCCCGGCGCGGGGTTGAAGGTTGGAGTGGCGGCTGCCGGCAGGGAGGTTGTGTTTTGCTGATACTCCCACAGGTCGTTCAGTGCGCCGTCGAAGCCGCCGGTGCTGTCGGCGCCGTAGCCGCCAAAGAGCCAGAAACTGCCTTTGGTGTCGATCCAAATGCTGGCGCCCAAGCGGCCTCCGGGGTCGTTCCCCGGATCCGGCGTGCCCAGTACGCCGTATGCGCCGGGCTGGCCTCGGCAAATGATGTTCCCTTCTGGCGTATACATGCAGTTAGTGGTTGTGGTGTTCCCACCCATCCACGCCCATTGGTTCGTAGAGGGATCGAACTCCCACAGGTCATTGAGATTGCCGCTGGCGCCGGCTGAATCGTAGCCCTGGCCCCCAAAGAGCCAGAAATTGCCGCTGCCGTCGATCCAGCTCGCGGCCGCCGCGCGTCCTCCGGGAATATTACCGGCGGCAGGTGTTCCCATCGCGCCGTACACGCCGGGCTGGCCTCCGCAGATGACAAGTCCCAATTGATATGTGACGCAACCGGCCGAGGTGCTGCTTCCGCCCATCCACGCCCATTCCTTTGTGGCAGGCGAGAACTCCCACAGGTCGTTGAGGGCAGTAAGATTGCCCTGGGAGTCGTAACCACTGCCCCCGAAGAGCCAGAGATTGCCGCCGCTTCCGGTCCAGGTCGACGCGGCAATACGGGATCCGGGGATGTTGCCGGCAGCAGGCGAACCCAACGTGCCGTAGACTCCGGGCCAGCCGCTTGCGTTCTTGGCGGCCGGCAACGTGCTGCTTCCGCCCATCCAGGTCCATTCGTTCGTAGAAGGCGAGAACTCCCACAGGTCGTTGAGATAGCCGGATTTCCCGTTCGCGTCGTAGCCCGTGCCGCCAAAGAACCAGAAATTGCCGCTGCTGTCGGTCCAACTGGAGGCGCCAGCGCGGCCTCCAGGAACATTCCCTTGAGCAGGCGAACCTAACGTGCCATAGACTCCGGGTCGGCCGTCCTGCGGGTAGCCCACAGTGCTGCTTCCGCCCATCCACGCCCACTCGTTTGTAACAGGCGAGAACTCCCACAGGTCGTTGAGCGAGCCGTTATCTCCGTTGGCATCGGAGCCCCAGCCGCCGAAGAGCCAGAGATTGCCGCTGCCATCGGTCCAGCCAGAAGCCCCGGAGCGGCCGCCCGGGAAGTTTCCTTGAGCGGGCGTTCCCAGCGTGCCCCAGACCCCGGGCTGTGAACTTGTCGGGCTGCTTCCGCCCATCCAGGTCCATTCGTTCGTGGAGGGCGAGAACTCCCAAAAATCATTGAGAAGGACACCCATGGTGTTGCTGGATGCCTCGTAGCCAGTGCCCCCCAAGAGCCAGAGATTGCCGCTGCCGTCGGTCCAGCTCACAGCGTTCCAGCGGCTGGCGGGGATGTTTCCGGGGGCTGGCGTACCCAGAGTGCCGTACACTCCGGGCTCGCCTCCACTTCCGTCGAGGTTGCTGCTGCCGCCCATCCAGGTCCACGCGGCAGTTGTTTGCGCCGCCGCGGATAGAGAGAATACTGAGAAGATGACGAATCCAAGCAGGCACCCAAACAGAGAACCTGACAGCGAACGATGCTTTCTCATTGAACTTTCCTCGATGGGAATAGCGCGCTCCCAATGCGATAAAAGCCCCGGCTCTCACGCCAAATCCCAACTGATCTATTAAGACGTGTTGACGAAGAAAGAGTTTACTCCAAAGACGGCTCTGCAAGGATTGAGATGCTCTTTTTCATGCTTCGCCCGTCTTTTTTCGAGGCCGGAGGGGCGATAGGGGGCGCGATTGGGAGACTCCGGGATCGTCACGGGACCGGACCCCGAGATACCGGCCCGCCCTGAGAAGGGAGCAAGCCCCCGGGCTGGCGCTTGAGGCTGGCAGATCGGTCTCCTGTCCCGGCGCGTAGAGATTGCCAACCTCGACTCAAACGGCGCGCCATCCCATCGGGGAGAAAACTCCGCCGCTGAATCAACGTATTGACCATTGCGGCACATTCGCCGCTTCCGCCATTGACGCGCCGTACCGCGCCCCGCAAACTTGGAGTGAAGTTACTGGTCAGAAGTTTCTACCCGGAGGCTACTCCCATGGGCGCTTATCCCCCTTACGGTCCCGGCGGCGTGGGCCGCCGCATTGAAGAAGCCATCGAACTGATCGAAATGGAGCTGCGCCACGCCGCCGCCTACGTGAACGACGCCGTGATCCCGCAGGTCCGCACCGAGTCGATCTCCGCCATGCGCAAGGCGGCCGATGCGCTCCGCAATTTCGCCGACCGCCTCGACGGCCAGCCGCCGAATCCACCACAAGGGCCGCGCGCGTGATGAACCAGGGTGGTTGGGGTACGAGGTATCCCGCCCTGGCGGCAAAAACTCGCCGCGGCGGCACGCTTCGAGGGTGCGCCGCCCGGCTTTTGTGGAGCGCCCCGCTTTTGTTAGACATCCGGTGTGGCGTCCGGCGGGCAGCCGTCGGCGCGGGACTCGCGCTGGTGCTGTTGTCTGTCTCCGGCTGCGGGCATCGCACCACCGTGGCCCAGCTACCCGCGCCCCAGGCCGCGCCTCCCGTGCCTCAAACGTATCCCTCCGAGCCCCAGGCCACGCCGCCCGCGCGCATTCCCGACACGCCGGTCCCGCGGGGCGGGATCAGCAACCAGGACCTCGACTTTATCAACACCCACAGGCCCATCCTGATTGAGGAGGGCATGGCCACCTGGTATACCGCGCCCTACAAGGGACGCCAGACGGCCAACGGCCAGGTCTTCAGCGACCGTGCCCTGACCGCCGCGCATCGCACCCTGCCCATGGGTTCGTTGATCGTGGTCACCAACCTCAAGACGGGCCAGTCCAGCGCCATGCGCATCACCGATCGCGGCCCCTTTGCCGAGGGCAAGATTCTCGATCTCACCATCGCCTCCGCCAAAGCCACGGGCGTCTACCAGGTTGGCTCGGCCCGCGTCCGTCTGGACGTCTATCGGACACCCAAACCCATCGAGACGGGTGGCCGCTGGTGCGTGCAAATCGGCGCATTCCATAGCCAGCGCCAGGCCAATAAGCTCAAGGAACAGCTCCTGCGCAAGTACCCCAGCTCCAATGTGATCGAGTTTCCCGGAGAAGACAGTTACTGGGTCCGCATCCGCCCCCAGGGCGACAACCGCGAGCAGGCCGAACTCATCGCCCGCAAACTGCGCCCCACCGAGGGTGAAGCATTCCTTACTAGGCTGGACTGAGGCCGCGGCCAGTCAGCCGTCTACTCCGGCGGCGGATAAAACGGTAGCTTCTCGTTCTTCTCGTTGGCGCGGCGGATGGTCACGTCATCCAGCAGCAATGCTGGCGCTAGCACCGTCCGCGGCACGTCGCCAAAGTAGTTAGCTACCCATAGATCCTTGCCCGCGGCCACCACGCTGGAGCGCAACGCCCGCTGGTCCAGGTCGCCCAGCACGGCTCCGCGCACCAGTTCGCGCTTTCCGTCCAGGCCCACGCGGTAGAGCAGCCGGGGCGTCAGTTCCCCGCCCAGCGTCTGCACATAATAGACGCTCTTCAGCCCGCGATCGTGCCCCAGGTCCACCAGTTTGCGGTCCAGTTCGCCGTCCGATAGACCCACCTTCGCCGTCACCTGCAGCACGCCGATCGCCGGTCTGGGCGCTCCGGTAATCCCCGCGCGTCCGTGGCCGTTCGACTCTGGAAAATCCTTCACCGGCTCACGCCCGATCAGATAATTCTCCAGCCTTCCCACGGTCACCAGCTTCACCGCCTGCGCCGGCACGCCTTCATCGTCCACGTCGTAGGCACCCAGCAGACTCCTGCCCGCATAGCTCTTCAAGCCGGGGTCGTCCACCACATCCAGAAACTCGGGCAGCACCCGCGCATGGTAACTCGAGGCAAACGGTCCATTGGTGCGCGCCTCGGTGCCCAGCTTGGGCCGCGTGGCCGTCACCGCGCCTGCGACCAGCTCACGCAGGGTGTCTGCACCGGCGTCGGAACTCAACAGCACCGGCCCGTGATACTCCTCCTCCACCAGCGGCGCCTTGCGCAGATCGGTGAGCGAGGCGATCAGCTCCACCGCATGTTTCTCGAAAACCGGCGGCGAATCCAGGTCCTTGAGCGAAACGCCAACCGAGGCATACGACCGGTCCAGCCGCATCCCGTCCGCCGCCTGCGTGCCTACCGCAAAGGCTTCCTCGTACTCAGCCGCCGGCTTGCGCACGATCGTTCCCTCGCTTGTCGCCAGCCATGTGGTGGTCACCCGCGCATGGAACTCCGCCGAAGAGTACTGTACGTCCCGTTGGCTCGCCTTCACTTGAGCATCCGTCCGGTAGAGTCCGCTGTCCCGCGCCACGCGTTCCGCCCACGCGGTCTCGTCCACCTTCAACGTCAGCGGCTCCTCCAGCACAATCACCGGCTTCTCCTGGCTGAAGTCGTCTGCCTGCGGCGGCGTCTGAACCTCTTTGAGCGCCGCCTGCTTCTGCGCATAGGCTGCCAGAGCGCTCTTGTACGCCTGGTCCGTCGCCGCCCACAGCGCCGACCGCACCGCAATCGGATCGTCGTCCAGGCCGACGAGTTGCAGTGCGCCGTCGCCGCGCCCGCCCGAGCTATCCGTCTTGTAGTCGCCCACCCGCACCGTCACGCGCGCCACCCGCTGGTGGTTGTGGCTGGAGCCTTCGCTGGCCCCAAACTCCGCCTTGGTCTCGAAGTTGTCCGCGTCCTCAATCCGGTATTGGATAAAGAACGGCTTCTCGAAGCCCTTCAACTGCAACTCGCTCTTGCTCCGGTCCAGCTCTTCGAGCATCGCCTTTAGCAATGGGTCTTTCTCCGCATCGGCGCGAGTCTGTTGCGCGCTACCTAAACCCGGCGCGCACAGGCAGGCCGCAAGAAGTCCAACTCCCGCAAGCAATGCAATCGGACGAATCGGGTTCATTGCGCCTCCTTCTTTGCCGGCGCCGCGTTCTCCGCTCCCGGAATCGCCAGTATCGGGGGCCTTGCCGTGCCCTGCTGCACGCGCTGCGTTTCCATCTCGCTCAGCAGCATCGCCGGGGCCACCGCGCTCACCGGAATCGTCCCTGACTCCGCCCCGCACTCCCCGTTGAACACCTCGCTCTTGTCGCCGGTCGCCAGGATGTGCTTCAGCGCTGCCTGCGGGGTTCCCACCATGCTCACGCCCCGCACTAACTCATCCGGTCGCCCGTCCACATACACTCGCCAAACCACGAGAGGAATCTCCTGAAAGGCCTGCGGCGTGCGCCGCGTGGTCTCGGCATTGCCTGAAGAGATGTCCTCAAAGTAGAGCCCATACGGCTTGCCCTGCTTCTTCGCCTCCTCGATCAACTGCTTGCGTAACTCAGCTTCGGGAACGCTCTTGGTAGAAGTTACAATCAGGTTGCCCTGCCGTCCGGTGGGAACCTTGCCGGTCTGCGCCCGTCCGTGGCCGTTCGAATTCGCAAAGCTCGCAATCGGTAGCCGCGACATCAGGAAAGTCTTCAGTACGCCGTCCTGGACCAGGTCAACGCGCCGCGCCTTCTGCCCCTCGTCGTCATACTCATAGTTGCCGCTTAGCCACTTATCTCCAAACTTCATCACGGTCGGATCGTCCGCCACCGAGAGGAACGTGGGCAGCACTTCCTTGCCCACTTCCTTGGTAAAGGTCTGACCCTCCTCGTCGCCGCGCTGCCGCTGGCCTTCCAGCCGGTGCCCCAGCACTTCATGGAAGAACACCGCCGCGGCCCGTCCGGAAAGAATCGCCGGCCCGTCGAAGGGCTCGGTCAGCGGAGCCTTGCGCAGCGCCTCCAGGCTTTTGCCCAGTTCCCGCATTGCCGCTTCCAGCTCCGTCTGCGCGGGCAGGTCCTCCACCGTCTCGGCCTCGAAGGTCTGCGCCCGGAACAGGTCCATCCCATCGTCGGCCCGGGTCACGGCATACGCCACCAGCCGCGCCTGCTGGTGCGGCGTCACCACCCGCGAACCCTCCGACGATGCAAAGTAGTCGGTCTCGTTCTGCGCCGTCAGCATCACCGCGTTCTGGTAAACGTCCGGGTACTCGCGGAAGACCTTCGACAGCGCCCTGACCCGCTGCTCCCACGCCGCCCTGTCCACCACCACCGGCAGAGCCGGCTTGCCGATATGCTCCTGCGGCGCTTCCTGGCTGAAGTCCGGTGAAGTGTCTTCTTCCCTGGCCCGCACCTCGGCCTCGGTCTTCACCCGCAGATAGTTGTCCAGCGCCGTGCCGTAGCCCGTGTTGGTGGCCAGCCACAACATTCGCTCCAGCGCCTCGCGGTCGCCGCCCAGCGGCAGTTGCATGCTGTTCACCGCCGAGCTGCGATGGGTTCCGTGCGTGTTGTCCAGCTTGGGGTCGCCCAGCCGCACCTGCACGTCGGCCACACGCACATGGTTGGCAGAGCTATCCACCAGCGCCCCATACTGCGCCCGAATCGAGACAAAGCTGGCATCGCTCACCGAATAACTCAGGAAGTAAGGAGGCAACTGCTTGTCAGATTCTTGTTTGCCGGGAACCTGTTTGCCAAGCGAGGTAAATGCGCGATGCAGTTCGGTCGTCATGGCATCGAGTAGCACGGGTGTAGCTTGTTGCGCGCCGCCTGCCGCAGGCAACGCCAAACTCAAAACGGCAGCGGCAAATGCCGCGCAGAAGCCTGTTCTCAGGGCGTTCCGCCTCTTGGCGGCGCAAGAAACATCTGGCAAAGACTGGGACAAATCGTGTAAAAGCATCTGTAACCAGAATTGTCTCAGAGTCAGCTTGCGTAAAGGAGAAATCTTGTGACTGTTGCGCCCCGTTGCCTGCTCGCGTTCTGCTTCACCATTTTGTTCGCTGGCCTGCTCCCTCGCCATTGCGACGCACAGACAGCATCGTCCCAGGCGGTTCAGACTCAGCCAGTCGCTGCCCAACCGGCCTCTGCCCAGCCTGCTCCAGCCTCAAACGCCGCTCCATCGGCAACCGCTCAGCCCGCCGCTCAGGCTTACACGCTGCCCCCCGAGAAGCTCGCGAAGGCCATCGCCCTCAGCCGCATCCGCAACATCCTCGACATCACCGGCGCACTCTGGGCATTGGTCTTCCTCTGGCTGCTGCTCGCCACCCGCGCCTGGGCCAAACTTGAATCATGTGTCCAGCGCATCTCCCGTCACCGCTGGGTGCAGGGCCTCGCCTTCTTCGCCGCTTTTTTCATCATCACCACCCTGGCCAGCATCCCCTTCGACATCGCCGGCCACCACTTCAGCCGCGCTTACGGCATCAGCATCCAGGGTTGGGGCAGTTGGCTGGGCGACCAGTCCAAGGCCCTCGGCCTCTCTGTGCTCATCGGAACCCCCATTCTGTTGCTCTTCAATTGGATCGTCCGCCGCTGGCCGCGCCGCTACTGGCTGGGCATCTGGGTCGCAACCCTCCCCATCCTGGTGCTTCTGCTCTTCGTCTCCCCGCTGCTCGAGCCCATCTTCAACAAGTTCGAACCCCTCGACACAAATCATCCCGCCCTGGTGGCCGAGCTTGAAAAGGTGGTGGCTCGCACCGGAACCAGCATTCCCCCCGAGCGCATGTACCTGATGAAGGCGAGCCTCAAGACCAACGGCCTCAACGCCTACGTCAGCGGCATCGGCGCCACCAAGCGCGTCGTCGTCTGGGATACCACCGCCGGCCGCATTCCTGATGACCAAATCCTCTTCATCTTCGGCCACGAGAGCGGCCACTACGTTCTCCATCACATTCCCAAGATGCTCGCCGGCACGGCCGCCGCCCTGTTTTTCGTCTTCTGGGCCTGCGCCGGGTTTGCCGCTTGGCTGGCGCGCCGCTTCAGCGCTCGCTGGCTCCTCAAGAATGAGCAAGCCGCAACCGCCCCGCTCTCCACCCGCGCCGGCTTTGTGGTTCTGCTCTTCGCCATCTCTGTCGTCAGTTTCCTGCTCACCCCGGCCAGCAACGCCTTCAGCCGCTACTTCGAGCACCAAGCCGATGTCTACGGCCAGGAGGCCATCCACGGCATCGTCGCCGACCCGCAAAAGACCGCCGTCGCCGGCTTCAACGCCCTGGGCGAGGCCTGGCTTGAAGACCCCAACCCCAGCCCCTTCATCGAGTTCTGGGAGTACAACCACCCCTCCGTCCAAACCCGCGCCAACTTCGCCTTGCACTACGACCCCTGGGCCAACGGCGGCCATGGCAGGTTCTTCGACAAATAGGGAATAGGGGGCAGAGGTCGGGGATCAGGGATCAGCCTGCGGCGGCCTCAGCTTTGCGCATCGGACTTGCAGCCAGAAAACTGACCCATGATCCCCGACCCCTGCCTTTCGTCGTACACTAGGGAGTCGCATTGCAATCTTTCCCATCAAGGAGCCTGCCCGCCATGGCCTACCCCGCAAACTACCGCTACACCCGCGAACATGAATGGATCGCCGTCGATGGCGCCATCGGTTCCATCGGCATCACCGACTACGCGCAGAAATCCCTGGGCGACATCGTCTATGTGGACGCGCCCAAGGTCGGCGACCCGGTCACCGCCGGCGTTGCCTTCGGCTCGGTCGAGAGCGTCAAGGCCGTCAGCGACCTCTTCTCGCCCGTCACCGGCGCCGTCACCGCCGTCAACGAAGAGCTCAAGTCCTCTCCTGACAAAATCAACGAAGCCCCCCACGACGCCTGGATCATCAAGGTCGAGATCGCCGATCCCTCCCAGCTCAACGCCCTGCTCGACGCCGCGGCCTATGAAGCCTTCGTCTCGGAAGAAACCGGGAGCTAGAAGCCAACCATGCGCTACCTGCCTAAATCGCCCGCCGAACGCCGGCGAATGCTCGCCGAAATCGGCGCCGGCTCCATTGACGACCTGTTCGCCGTCATCCCCGCCGGGAATCGCCTCGTACGCGACCTCGCCGTGCCCCGCGCGCACGCCGAGAGCGAAATCATCGACTACTTCCGCGCCGCCGGCAAAAAGAACGCTACCGGCTACGCCAGCTTCCTCGGCGCCGGCGCTTATCGCCACTACCGCCCGGTGATCATCGACTCCCTCGTCCAGCGCGGCGAGTTTCTCACCAGTTATACGCCCTACCAGGCCGAGATAACTCAAGGCACGCTCCAAGCTATCTTCGAGTTCCAGACCATGATCGCCGAACTGACCGGCATGGACGTGGCCAACGCCAGCATGTACGACGGTTCCACCGGCGCGGCCGAAGCCGTCATGATGGCCGTCCGCATTACCGGCCGCCACCGGGCTGTTGTGGCCGCGACCGTCCATCCCGAGTACCGCGAGGTCCTGGCCACAACCACGAGATTCAGAGACCTGCCCTGCTCGCTCGTCACTTATGACCGCGAAACCGGGCGCGTCGATCTTTCCGCCCTCGAAGCCGCCGTCACGGAAGAAACGGCAGCAGTGCTGGTGCAAAGCCCCAACTTCTTCGGCATCATCGAAGATATTCCCGCCATTGCGGCTATCGCCCACGCCAAGGGCGCTTTGCTCATCGTCTCCGTAGCTGAAGCAATCTCGCTCGGCGTCGTCCGCCCGCCCGTCGAGGCAGACATCGTCAGCATGGAAGCCCAGTCCTTCGGCGTGCCCTTGAGTTATGGCGGCCCGTTTTGCGGAGTTATCGCCGCCAGGGAGCAATTTCTCCGCCAGATGCCCGGCCGCCTCGTCGGTCAGACCATAGACTCGACCGGCTACCGCGGCTTCGTCCTCACCCTTTCCACCCGCGAGCAGCATATTCGCCGCGAGAAAGCCACCTCGAACATCTGCACCAATCAAGCTTTAGTCGCGCTGATGGCCACCATCTTCCTCAGCGTCTACGGCAAGGAAGGGATTCGCGAGCTGGCCGAGCATAACTTAGTTAAGGCCGATTACGCGGCGAAAACACTCGGCGCGCAGCCGGGAGCAAAGCTGCTCTTCACCGGCGCGCCCCGCTTCCATGAGTTTGTCCTGCAAACCGAAGAGTCTCCGGCGCAATGGAGCGCACGCCTCCTTGATGCAAAGATTGTCGGCGGTTTGGAGTTAAGCAAGTGGTATCCGGAGTTAGGCAACTGCACGCTCTGGTGCGCAACTGAAATCATCACCCGCGAACAGATCGATACGGCAGCCAAGGTACTGTCCGCCGGGCCGGCGAGGGCATCGACCGGATGATCGTGGTTGGCATGGTCTGGTTTTGCATTCGTGAAAGGAGGTGTGCGGATGTTCGACCGCTTCAAATCCGCTGTGCGCAATAGGCAGCGCCTCAAATGGGAAAAACAGCGAAAGCACGGCAAGCGATCCTTCATTGTTTACCGGGGAGTACTGAAGTGGGGCGGCACAATGTTTATCCTGACCACGATCACGAATTTCATTCTTCGCCGCAACACACTGAACTGGCTTTTTGTGGTCAGCACATTGATAGCCTGTCCCCTGGCCGGATACATCTGGGCGCGGTGCACATGGTTTGTGAACGAAAATCGCTTCTATGGTGTGACGAAGCGGCCACTCTCAATCATGAGGAAATAGCTCTAACAGGCTCAAAGAGTTTGTAGCGAGGCAATAATGGCATCATCTGAAGTTTCGGCTCCAAAAACCACCGGCAAAGTCCGCCCCCACCCGACACAGAACGAGGCTCTGCTCTTCGAGAAATCCTCGCCGGGCAAGCGTGCCTACAAGCTGCCCCCGCTCGATGTGCCCGCCGTGGACCCCGCCGCTCTGCTGGGCGCCGCAAGGCGCGAGAAAGCAGCGGAACTCCCCGAGCTGAGCGAGATCGAGATCGTCCGCCACTTCACGCGCCTCTCCACCTGGAACTACGCCATCGACCTGGGCATGTACCCGCTGGGCTCCTGCACCATGAAGTACAACCCGCGCGTGAACGAGTGCGTCGCGCGCATCGAGGGCCTGGCCGAGGCCCATCCCTACCGCCCCGATTCGCTCGCCCAGGGCATTCTCGAAGTCATCGCCCTGCTGGAGCGCTGCCTAATCGAGATTACCGGCATGGATGCCATCACCCTGCAGCCCGCCGCCGGCGCCCACGGCGAGTTCACCGGCATCCTCCTCGTCCGCGCCTGGCACGAGTCCCAGGGCAATCCCCGCCGCAGGATTCTCATCCCCGACTCCGCCCACGGCACCAACCCAGCCACAGCGGCCGTCTGCGGCTATACGGTCGAGAACCTCAAGTCCAACGTCGAAGGCGGCATCGACTTAAAGGCTCTAACTCGCCAGGTCGATGAAGAAACCGCCGCGCTCATGCTCACCAACCCCTCGACAATTGGAGTCTTTGAAAGCCAGATCCACAAG
>DATFYK010000042.1:0-4866 GCA_035315085.1 Occallatibacter sp. | reverse complement strand
CGCGCCCTCCAACACGCTTGCCCATCACGCGTTGCTGCTCATCAATCCGCACACTTCGTTCTACTTCCGATCGGAGCTGCAGATGTCGAGCGGCGAAGGCCTGAATGCCTACGGCGCCGTGACGTGGGGCCAGTTCTTCATCTACCAGGGGTTCAACGAACGCGCCGGGTGGATGCACACCTCGAGCGGCGTGGATGCCGTGGACGAGTATCTGGAAACCGTGGCGCCGAAGGGCGGCCGCTTCTTCTACAAGTACGGGAACGGGGAGCGCCCCGTGACGGCGGCGGAAATCGCCGTGCCGTACCACACGGCCGGCGGGATGGCGCAAAAGAAGTTCACGGTCTACCGCACGCATCACGGGCCCATCGTGCGCGAGTTGAACGGCAAGTGGGTGGCCATCCGCTTGATGCAGGAGCCGGTGAAGGCGCTCACGCAATCCTACACGCGCACCAAAGCCAAAGACTACAAGGCCTACCGCCAGACCATGGAGCTGAAGGCCAACTCGTCGAACAATACGATTTTCGCCGATGCCGATGGCGACATCGCCTACTTTCACGGCAACTTCATCCCCCGGCGCGATACCAGCTTCGACTGGACCAAGCCCGTGGATGGCAGCAATCCGGCGACCGAGTGGCAGGGGCTTCTTTCGGTGGACGAGACGCCCCACCTGCTGAACCCCCAGAGCGGCTGGCTCTACAACACCAACAACTGGCCGTGGTCGGCGGCTGGGCCCAGCAGCCCCAAGAAGGAAGACTATCCGCCTTACGTCGAGACCGGCGGCGAATCGGCGCGCGGCCTGCACGCCATACGGGTCCTCGAGAACCGCAAGGATTTCACGCTCGATTCGCTGATTCGGGCGGCGTTCGATAGTTACCTCACGTGGTTTGAAAAGCCCATCCCGGCGCTGGTCAAGGCATGGGACGAGGCGCCCGCCTCCAATCCGCTGAAAGCGAAAACCGCCGAGCAGATCGCCCTGCTGCGCCAGTGGGACCTGCGCTGGGCGGCGAACTCGATACCCACGTCGCTGGCCGTCTTTTGGGGCGAGGATGTGCGCCGGCGGGGTGCCGAGGACCCGCTGCAATCCCTGGCGGCGGCCTCCGACAGGCTGACGGCCGATTTCGGAACCTGGAAGACGCCCTGGGGCGATATCAACCGGTTCCAGCGCCTCAACGACGATATCGCGCCGCGGTTCGACGACGCGGGACCCAGCATCCCAGTGGGTTTCCCATCCGCGCAGTGGGGCTCGCTGGCTTCATTCGCGGCGCGCAGCTACCCGGGGACCAAGAAGTGGTATGGCACCAGCGGGAACAGCTTTGTGGCCGTTGTCGAGTTCGGCCCGACCGTTCACGCCAAGGCCGTGACTGCCGCGGGAGTTAGCGGCCATCCGGCCTCCACACACTTCAACGATGAAGCCGCGCGTTACGCCACCGGCGACTTGCGCGAGGTCTACTTCTACCCCTCGCAACTCAAGGGGCATACCGAGCGGGAGTACCATCCCGGAGACTGAACTTCTCAAGTACCGCTCAAGTACCAGCATTACTGTTACTTCCGCCTAAACGCGAGCATAATGAAACTCGTTGCGGAGAAAAACGAGACGAGACTATGGCTTGCGGCACCCTTTGGGACCACGAAAGCAAAGCACCTGAAATCATAGCGGGAAACCGGCGATCGGACCGGCGCTATCCCCTCCGGCTGGACTTGCGCTGGAAACTAATCCGCCGCAGACGGGTTCTGGAGACGGGGGTTGGCAGCACCCTCGATCTCTCGAAAGGCGGCGTCCGGTTCGAATCTAACCGGCCATTGCCCGAGGGATTCAACGTCGAGCTGGCTATTAACTGGCCGGCGCTTCTGCACAACGTGGCCCCCATGCAACTCGTGGTGCTGGGCCGGATCATGCGGTCGGAGGATGGCCAAATCGCAATCCGGACCATGCAGCACGAATTCCGGACTGTGGGAGCGCCCGCCAATCATTGCGATGCGCCATCCAAAGCCGCCCTGCCTTTCCTGACGCCCGTCAACCGCGCCGCCAGCCTCCAGTAGATTCGTAGCGCAGCCACTCATGGCTGCCGCGCCGAGACTCATCTCGGCGCTCCTACCGCGTCCGCCTGACAACCCCTGCTTCCACCGGCGCGGCCGCCGGGACCGCAGGCGCTGGGGCGCCCGCCGAACCCGGAGTCTCCGCAACCGCCGGCTTCCGAGGCGGCCGCCGGTCCAGACGGTTGGAGATGAACTCGTCGCGCGCTTTCTGCTGGCGCGGCGTCCCTGGCTTGCCTTCCACCGTGGCCCACTCCTCGGCGGTGATCTCCTGAATCGCGGGTAGATACTTCTGGTAGTAATTCCGCAGCCGCTCCTGCACTGGCTTGAGGGCCGAATGGTACAGCAGAAACAGCACCTCGTCCGGCGCCGCCGGGGCGACCAGATGGTACACCTGCGAGGCCTTCTTGATGCGCGCCGAACGAAGCGCCGCCTCCAGCTTCTTGGCGCGAGCTTCCAGCTTTTGCCACTGATCCACCTGCGCTTTGGGCATCTCCGTGGCGGCGATCAGGGCCTGCTTCTCCTTGGGCGTAAGCCTCTCGGTGAACGCCCACACGAAAGGTCCCAAACGCGCCGCGCGCGAACGGGCGTCGTCGGGCAGCAGCCGGCTGAGCCTTTCAAACCTGGTGATGCCGGGCAGGTTGATTTTGGGCCCCACCAGCGCGGGCGAGAACAGGGTCAGCAGACCGGCCTCGCCGAGCGCCCGCAGAATGTCGGCCGGATTGTCTTCGGTGCCGATGCGTTTGATCTCCTCCGCCAGGGATCGCGGCGGAATCGCCTTCTCCACCCCGGCTTCGCGCGCGTTGGCCACCTGCATCTGGGTGCGCTCCTCCACTGTGAAGCCCAGCCGTACGCGGAACCGAACCAGGCGCAGCAGCCGGGACGGATCGTCGTAGAAGCCGTATGCGTTGGATGCGCGAAGCTCGTGACGCTCGATATCCGCCAGCCCGTTCATGGGGTCGAGCAGAAGCCCGCGCGAAGCCTTGTTCAGGGAGAGCGCGATGGCGTTGCACGTGAAGTCGCGGCCCCTCAGGTCCTCTTGAATCGTGGCCGGCGTCACCTGGGGCTTGCCTCCGGCGCGCGCCGATTTCTCCTGCCGCGACATGGCAATCTGCGCCGTCACCCCGCTGGGGAACACCAGTTCCGCGCTCTTGCGGTTGTCATCCTCCAGCACCATTTTGGCGCCGGCATTTTCGCAGAGGGCTTTCGCCACCTTAAGCCCGTTGCCTTCCACGGCGAAGTCCAGGTCGCGGATGCGGAATCCGGCCAGCATGTCGCGCATCGCGCCACCCGTCAGGAACACGTTGACGCTGGCCTCGCCAGAGGCCTTTTGCACGTCTTCCACCACCCGGTTCTGATCCGGACTCAGGTGGCTTTCCAGCATGTAGATGTAGTCGCTCATCGCAATCCTGCCCGCAACCGCGTCTTCGCTCAGGCTCGGGGGTGATGTTTCTCTACCGTGTCCCGAAGCCTCGACCGCATGACATGCGTATAAATCTGGGTGGTCGAGATATCGGCGTGCCCCAGCATAACCTGCACACTGCGCAGGTCGGCCCCACCCTCCAGCAGGTGGGTGGCGAAGCTGTGACGAAGCACATGGGGCGTAAGCCCATGGAATATCCCTGCTTTCCTTCCGTATCCGGTCAGAAGCTTCCAAAACGCCTGGCGGGTGAGGCAGCCGCCACGCGCGGTTATGAATAGGTATCGGCTGGCCCGGCCCTTGAGTAGCGCGCCGCGGCCGTTGGCGAGATAATCTTCGACGGCGCGAACGGCGTCCTTCCCCACGGGTACCAGACGCTGCTTATTACCCTTGCCCGTGGTCCGCAGAACCCCCAGGTCCAGGTTGACGTCGCCCACCCCCAGGCGGCACAACTCCGAGACCCTCAGACCCGTGGCGTAAAGCAATTCCAGCATAGCGCGGTCCCGCAGGCCCGTGCAGCGGGATTTGTCGGGAACCGCAATAATTCTCTCGATCTCCTCTAAATTCAGGAACTTAGGAATTGTCTGCCATTGCTTCGGCGCGCGCAAATGCTCCGTCGGGTCAGACTCGACAAGCCCTTCCCTAAGGAGAAAACCGTAGAAGCTTCTCAGAGTGGTAAGATGTCTGGCGATGGACCGGCTGCTCAAGCCAGATTGGTATAAATGATCCAGATAATGGCGGAGCGTATCCGTGCCGGGCACAGCCGCACCATCTCCTAGAAAGGTGCTAAACCTTGAAAGATCACTGGCATAGGCCTCCAGTGAGTTGGCGGAGAGGCCGCTTTCCAGACGGCAGAAGTTCAGAAATGCCGTCATCTGGTTGCGGAAACGGGCGGAATTTGCCTTCAGCACTCCGGACATCGTGCCAATGATACAATAAGCGCCGAAATGATTGAAACATAGTTGTTGCAAAAGAGGCAAGTTTTGGCCAGTTCCACCACCAAAAAGGTAGTCATCCGCAGATTCCAGCAGGAACCGCTGGCCGGGTATGTGAATCCGGCGTCCTACCTCCAGCCGGCCGGAGTGGATCTGCTTTCGGCCCAGGGCAGCGTCTCGACCGTCCCCTACGAGCAAATCAAGACCATCTCTTTTGTCCGCGATTTCGAGGGCACTGGCGCCACCGGGCGGCTGGTCTTCAATACCCGCCCGAAAATGGAGGGGCTCTGGGTGAGCCTCCAGTTCCGGGATGGCGAGGTGATGGAGGGAATCATGCCCAACAACCTGCTGCAACTGGAGCCATACGGGTTTACGGTGATCCCCCCGGATCCCTACAGCAACCAGCAGCGGGTATTCATTCCGCGGGCCGCGGTCGAGTCCGTTCAGGTGCTGGGTGTGGTGGGGAGTCCGCTGAAG
>DATFYK010000041.1:0-2407 GCA_035315085.1 Occallatibacter sp. | reverse complement strand
CGCGGAAGCCGAAGGGCATGCTTCGTCGATCCGCGCGCAGGGCGAGGCCGAGGCCGAGATCATTTTCAAGAAGGGTGAATCCGAAGCCAAAGCCATGAATGTGAAAGCCGAGGCTTATCAGGAATACAACCAGGCAGCCGTAATCGACCGGCTGTTCACTGCAATGCCGGAGGTGGTGAGGGCGCTGGCTGCTCCGCTGGCCAATGTGGACAAGATCACCATCGTTTCGACCGGCAATGGCGATGCATCCGGGATGAACAAGATCACCGGCGACATCACCAAGATGGCGGCGCAAGTACCGGCGCTGTTCGAGACGCTCTCGGGCATGCCGCTGGCAGAGCTGCTGGGGAAAGTGCGGCAGATCGGTGACAAATCGGCGAAGCCAGCCGATCCGCCGAAGAAATAGCGAGGGGAGCGGGGACGGGCCGGGGCCCGTTCCCGCCAGGCGGCTTGAGTTGCGTGTGCAGGGCCGGGGTTGAAGTTGCTTGTGTGGGGCCGGGTCTTTGACCCGGTCAGGCCGAGCGAAGCTCGGCGGCTAGCGGGAGTGAGTCATGACGAACAAACCAAAGTACGCGGGATTGGGTATTGCGCTGGGGGCGGCGCTGGGCGCGGTGTTCGGTGTTTTGGCGGGAAACATGGGTGTCTGGCTTGCGCTCGGGATCGCGATCGGCCTGTTGATCGGCGCCTCGTTCCGGCGCAAGTCAACGGAATGTCCGGAGTGCGCGCAAATCCACCGCGCGCATGAATTGAAGAGGCAGGTATGACAACAAACAGAAAGCTCGGAGCCGCCATCACGCTGGCCGCTGCCGCAGGAGCGGCGATGGGCGTGCTCGCAGGCTATGTCAGCATCACAACCGCGGTTGGAGCGGCAGTGTTCGGAATCGTAATCGGAACTGGAGCGGCGCGCGGAAGGTTCTCGACCACCCCAGATGCAACGAAAAAGAACTGATCGGAGCCACCTGGCAGGGGTGGCTAGGAGCTAGGAGCTAGAAGCTAGAAGCTGAATCAAGAAGGGGGTTCACCATGGCATTACTGGAGCGCGTTTCGACGTTGGTTCGGGCCAATCTCAACGACCTGATTGACAAGGCCGAGGACCCGGAAAAGATGATCAAGCAGGTTATTCTCGACATGCAGAACCAGCTTCTGCAGGTCAAAACGCAGGTGGCGATCGCCATCGCCGACCAGCACCTGCTGGAAAAAAAGCAGCAGGAAAACGCGGACAAGGTCGTCGAGTGGATGCGCAAGGCCGAGCTGGCCGTCGACAAGAAAGAAGACGACCTGGCCCGCGCCTCGCTGCTGCGCGTGGAGAGCTATCGCGAACTGAGCGAGAACTTCACCCAGCAGGTTGCTGATCAGAAGGCGCAGGTCGAAAACCTGAAGTCGGCGCTGCGGCAACTGGAGCAAAAACTGACCGAGGCCGAGGCCAAGGCCGACGTGCTGATCGCGCAACATCGCCGCGCCCGCGCCGTGGGCAAGGCCAGCGACGCCCGCATGGCCTCCGGCGACGGCTCGAAGATGGCGGCTTTCGATCGCATGAAGCGCAAAGTGGCGCACTCGGAGGCCGTCAGCCAGGCCAAGTCGGAAATCGCCGCCGACAATCTCGACGACCGCCTGGCCGCGCTCGAAAAAGAAGACCGCATCGAGCAGTTGCTGGCGGAGTTGAAAACGAAGCGCGGGGCGTAGCTGCTGTGTGGCGCGGGCACTCCCGCCCGCGCTTGGAACGGTGATTGCTTTCTGGAGGATGCGTGATTCATCGGAAGCCCGGTCTCCTGTTGACGGCGGCGGGTTCGCTGGCCTGCCGAGTGTGAATAGGCTGGATCGGAGTGTATGGCAGGATTTTGAAGGTCTCTAGTCCGGATTATTCATGAGGATTGCCACTGTTTTGAAAGGGCGCGGCTTCCAGCCGCGCCGACAGGGGCAAGAGCGAGTCCGGCTTTAGCCGCTGGGGGTGAGCGATTTGGAAGCATCCTGTGGTTTTGGAAAGGATGATGGCTACGCGCTTGTCCCCAGGGGCTAAAGCCCCAATTCTCAGGCGGGCCACGGCGGCGCGGCTGGAAGCCGCGCCCTTTCAGAGCAGCTTCATGAATAATGCGGGCTAGAGGTCAGCTTCTAGAACGCGCCCTGGTCCAGTCCTCGAGCTTTCAACTGCTTGACCCGGCGAAAGACGCGGTCGTGGTTGACCGGCGTGGCGCCGGCGGCCAGCGCCTGGGCGGCGATCATCATGTCGAGATTGCCCATCGGAGTACCTGAATCTTCTAATGTGCTGCGGAGGGTCGCGTAACGCTGTGCGGCCTGCGAATCCCAGGGCAGGATCTCGACGCGCAGCAGGAACTCATCCACGGCGAGTTTGAGCCGCGCTGCTTCCGGCTTGCGGGTAATGCCGAAGATCCCCTTACATCCATTGACG
>DATFYK010000040.1:0-2273 GCA_035315085.1 Occallatibacter sp. | reverse complement strand
TCGACCGTCTCCGCCTGGAACAGGCCTCGCTGCTGGAAGACGCACGCCAGGGACAGCGTCTGCAGGCGCTCCTCGACTTTCAGCAGAAATACATCTACAAAACTCTGGCCGCGCAGGCCATCGGCTCCAGCGGCAACGATTCCTCGAAGGTCTTCTATCTCGACAAAGGTTCCTCTGATGGCGTCGGCCGCGACATGGCCGTGATTACTCCCGATGGAATCGTGGGAAAAGTGCGCGAGGTCTTTCCCCACTCCGCACAAGTATTGGCCATCAACGACCAGACCAGCGGCGCGGGCGTGATTCTGGAAACCACGCGGATTCGCGGCATCCTGCGCGGCGACGCTGTTGGCCGTCCGCAGATTATCGGCATCCTGGCCGACCAGCGCATCCAGCCGGGAGAAAAGGTGCTCACCGCCGGGGGCGATCTCGTCTTCCCGCGCGGGTTGCCCGTGGGTGAGGTTGTGCGCGTGCAACCGGACCCCGACCGGGACTCGTTCATCGACGTGATTGTGAAGCCGGCCGCCCATCTCGACCAGCTCGACGAGGTGTTGGTGATTATCTCTACAGCGCCGCGCATCTCGACTGAGCAGCAGCAGGACATGGCCACCAGCGAAGCACTGAAAGGCGCTGAGGCCGCGGCCATCAAGCAACAGCAGAGAGCCTCGCAGATCATGGCCGAACGGCTGCCGGGGCTTACCGATCCTAATGTGCCGCCGCCAGCCAACCTTACGCCCGGGCAGGATCAGGCAACACCCCCGGCCGCGCTTGCGCCCGCTGCGCCCAAATTGCTTCGCCCGTTGCATCCTGACCGCTTTACGCCGGGAGCCAAGCCTCAGCCGCCGCAGGACAAAGGACCCTCCACGCCGGCGCCTCCAGAGAGGAATCCAGAGCCATGAGAGTCCAGGGCGAAAATTACCGCCGCGATTTGGGGATCCGCAGTTATCCCTTCCTGGTCTATGCTTTGGTGACGCTGTCGGCCCTGGTGCTCCAGGCCTGGCTGCCCCATTTTTTGCATGGCCATACCTGGTTCGATCTGCCGCTGATAGTTACGATCTATTTTGCCCTGTCGCGGCGCGATCCCATTCAGGGGACGATAATGGGCGCCGGAATGGGCATCTTCGAGGATGCGCTCACCAACCACGCTGTCGGAGTCAGCGGAATCGCCAAGTCCGTGGCCGGCTTTCTGTCCGGATCGGTCGGTGTGCGTATCGATGTAGACAATTTCATCGTCCGCGCCTTGATAACTTTCTTGCTATCGCTACTCTCCGGCGCCATTTACGTCCTCATCTATCGTGTTCTGCTGGGCATGGATCAGGAGTGGAGAGGGCTGCATGAACTGATGAAGGCGGTAGGATCTTCGGCCATTGCCATGGTCCTGTTTCCCCTGCTGGACATGACGCAGATCTGGGATTGAAACGTCAAATAAGGAGCATCTGAAGCACAGACAAAATGTATACCGGAGGCACAACCCGAGGCGAAAAACTCCCCACAATCAAGCTGGCGGTGGTGCAGTACGGCATTCTGTTGATCATGCTCGCCCTGGCGTCGGGGTTGTGGCGGCTGCAGGTTCTGGGGGCGGAGAGCTTCCGCCAGCTCGCCGAGCAGAATCGGGTCCGCAAAGTTCCCGTGATGGCCGGCCGGGGCAAGCTCTTCGATCGGGAGAACCGGCTGATGGTGGACAACTATCCCTCGGTCTCCTGCTTCCTGGTCCGCGAGCAGAATCGCAGCGTGGACGCCGACTTGCCGCTGATCGCCCTTGGCCTCAATCTTGACGTGGAACAATTGCGCGCCACCCTGCGCCGTTATCGGGCCGCCCCCTCTTACCAGCCCATCCCTATCAAGAAGGACATCACCGCCGACGAGCAGGCCTTCATCGAGGCTCACCGCAACGAGCTGCCCGAATTGGAGACTATTGACGAGGAGCGGCGGCTCTATCCTCGCGACGGATTTGCCGCCCACCTTATCGGTTACGTCGGCGAGGTGAGCGCAGAAGAACTTAGCCAATCTCGCTTTGCCGCCTATGAACCGGGCGACGTGGTCGGCAAGGCGGGCGTCGAGCAAACTTACGACGAGATTCTTCGCGGCCAGGACGGCTCCCGAGATGTGATCGTGGACAGCCATGGCCGCGAGGTGGGCTACCTGGGCGTTCAGCACGCTAAACCCGGACAGGATCTCAAGCTGACTATCGACATCGACATCCAGCGTGCCGCAGAGCTTGCCCTGGGCGACCGCAGCGGCGCCGTGGTGGCCATGGACCCGCGCAACGGCGAGAT
>DATFYK010000039.1:0-8438 GCA_035315085.1 Occallatibacter sp. | reverse complement strand
GGCATCTTGCGGAGCAAACGGGGCAGCGGTCCGGGGAGAAGCTGAGCAAGGCTACTTTGAACGCCACGCTGAAGCAGTTGAAAGCGTTCTTTTTCTGGCTGGCCGGGCAGCCAGGGTACAAGGCGCGCCTTCAGTATTCCGATGCGGACTACTTCAACTTGTCCGACAAGGACACGCGCATTGCAACGGCCCAGCGGGAGCGGAAAGCGCCAACGCTGGAACAGGTGAGGCATGTCATCGAGACCATGGCCTCCCAGACGGAAACGGAGCGACGAAACCGCGCCCTGGTGGCCTTTGCACTGTTGACCGGCGCGCGGGACAGGGCCATCGCTTCGATGAAGCTGAAGCATGTGGACCTGAAAGAAGGGTGCGTTTACCAGGATGCGCGCGAGGTGAAGACGAAAAACAGCAAAACGTTTACGACCTACTTCTTTCCCGTGGGAGACGGAATTCAGGAGATTGTGGCGGAATGGGTGCGATTTCTGCGGGAAGTGAAGCTGTGGGGTAATGACGATCCGCTGTTTCCGGCAACCCTAATCGTGGTCGGGCAGACGCACCAGTTTGAAGTGGCGGGGTTGGAGAGAGCGCACTGGAGGAGCGCTCAGCCGATCCGCAAGGTCTTTCGCGAGGCATTCGAGCGTGCGGGCGTGCCATATTTTCATCCGCATAGCCTGCGAAAGACGCTGGCGCGGCTTGGCGAAGAGGTTTGCAGGTCTCCCGAAGATTTCAAGGCATGGAGCCAAAACCTGGGGCATGAGCAGGTTTTGACAACCTTCCTCAGCTATGGCTCCGTGGCGGTGGACAGGCAGGGCGAGATTATTCGGGGAATGTTGGCCCCACGGCAGCCTGTTCAATCGGAGGCCGACCACATCGCGGAGGCGGTATTCAGGAGATTGCGCGGTTCTGGTGTGAACATACAGGCTCAATGAACCTGGCGGGCTAAGCAATGGCTCCGAAGTTGCCTACGATCACCTTGGATTCGTTCACGAGGCCCTCCACATAATCAGCCCACCATTGAAGCATCTTCTTACGCTGCTCTGCGAACTCGGCAACGATGTACACGGCCCGAATCCCCTCTGCCTCATGGCTCAAAGCCTTTTCGATCACGTCCCGATTGAAGCCATGCTCCGTGAGCAGCGTTGCGCCCGTTCTGCGCAGATCGTGAATGGTGAGGGGGTCCATGTCGAACGTCAGCCCCTCCAAGGCTTTATTGAGCGCGTTCGCGGCAAAGGGCCTTGTGAAGCTGCTCCGGCCCGGCAAAACCAGTTTGGAGTCTCCTGCAAGCGCCTTCAACTCTCGGAACATCTCAGCAACTTGCGTTGACAGGTAAACGATGTGCGGCTTGCCTGTCTTTGCGTTCCCTTCCGGAATGAGCCACTCGCCGGCTTCAAAATTCACATGCTCCCACCGCGCCAGCAAGAGTTCCGATTTGCGGGAGAGCGTGAGCAGGATGATATGCAGGGCCAGCTTGAATTGGCGCCTGATGTTTGACTGGTAGATGGTGTGGAGGTACAGGCGAATCTCTTTCGGGGTGAGCACACGGACGCGCTTGCGGGCCTTGCCGATGTAGCGCGTTGCCACCATCGCGGCGGGATTGATCGTCACCAGTTGCAATTCCAGCGCGTAATCGAACATCTGCTTTAGCACGTTGCGAAGCTGCATGGCCGCCGCAATGCGCCCACTATCGCGCTTGCGGTACACCAAGGCTTGCACGTCCAGGGCGTTTAGTTCCTTGAGGGCCTTTTCTCCGAGGGCAGGGAGAATCTCGTTATCCAGATAGCGCCGAATACTCTTCGGATCTTTCCAATTCCTTACCACTTGCTCTGTGAAGTACCGCTCCCCAAACTCTCTGACGGTGGGATTGCTGCTCAGTCCCGCACGCCTTTGCTTCGCTTCCACGGCGGGAGATTTGCCCTCTGCCACTTGCCCGGCCAGCTCGTCTCGCTTCCCCCGTGCCGCTTTCAGGGTCAGATCGGGATAACGGCCTAGATTCACCTTGCCGTATTTGCCATCCAAGCAATACCGATAGAGCCAGGACATCTTGCCGCTCGGCAGTACGTCCAGCGAAAGTCCCCGGCCATCGCTCACCATGTACCGCCCGGCCCTTGGCCTCAAGGCCCGGATTCCTGCGTCTGTGAGTGCCATTTTGCCCCTTTCCTATGTCTCCGGGACCATTCTGGAGACATATCCACGTCTGGAGACATGCTGGAGACATATTCTGTATCGGCTGTCTATGTCTCCCGTTGGACAGTATAGGACACTAAACCACGCAAATGCAAGGATTTTGTTTCGTTTTCTACATTTCATTGGACGGCCCTGGAGGCCGGTCTATTTCCCAATGCAGAACGTAGAAAAAATCAAATTCAGAATGTCGTCGGAAGTGGTCTGGCCGGTCAGCGAGTCGAGGGCCGCGAGCGCGTGGTATAGGTCCAGCAGGATCATCTCGTGAGGGATGGCGGTCGAGTTGGCCTGCGCTGCGCCGGCCAGGGCCGCCAGAGCAGTTTCGATGGCCTGGTGGTGGCGCATGTTGGTCAGCATGCCCGGCTCTGAGGCGGCTCCGCCCGTGGCCAGCGCCAGAATCCGTTCGCGCAGCGCGGCTATGCCCTCGCCCGTAAACGCTGAAGTTGCCAGCGCCGGGACACCCGCCAAAACACCGGCGGCCTCCTGTGCCGCCGAGCCCTCCCCGGCCAGATCGCTCTTGTTCACGGCCACCAGCGCGGGCCGGCCCTGCACGGCCTCCAGCAACCGATGCTCCTCGTCATTGAGCGGCTGAGTGGCGTCCAGCACTACCAGAACCAGCGCGGCGTCAGCCAGCGCCTCGCGGCTGCGGGCAACGCCCAACTGCTCGACCTCCTCGAAGGTCTCGCGCAGCCCGGCCGTATCCACCAGTTCCAGCGGAATGCCGTCAAGAGAAATACGCTCCGTCACCAGGTCGCGGGTGGTGCCGGGCGTCGCCGTCACAATGGCGCGGTCGCGTTCGACCAGGCAGTTGAAGAGCGAACTCTTGCCGGCGTTAGGACGGCCCACGATGGCCAGCGTCAGCCCGTCATGCACGATGCGCCCGCGGGCGAATGAAGCTTCGAGCGCCGCCAGCGGCGGCGTCAACTCGCCGATGCGGCGGGCGATCTCAGCCGCCGGGGCCACGTCCACATCGTCCTCGGCAAAGTCGATGCCGGCTTCGAGCCGCGCGATCAGTTCGACCAGCGCCCGCTTCACTGGCTGTACGCGCCGGCTGAGCGCGCCGCCCATCTGGCTGGCGGCCTGGCGTGCCTGGGTGAGCGTCTGCGCCTCGATCAGGTCCCGCACCGCCTCGGCCTGGGTGAGGTCGATCCGGCCGGCCAGAAAGGCGCGCTGGGTAAACTCGCCAGGCTCGGCCAGTCGCGCGCCCAGTCCGAGTGCGTGGCGCAGCAGCAGCTCCAGCACCACGGGCGAACCGTGCGCTGCTAACTCAACGAGATCTTCGCCAGTATAAGAGCGCGGAGCGCCAAAAAAGGTGACCACGGCCTCGTCGATCCGGCCCTCCTCGTCACCAGCCACATCCAGCACATCGGCCAGCCGCGCCCGCCCGTGTTCCAGCGGCTGGCGCAGGCGCACCAATTGCGCGGCAATCGACGCCGCCTGTTGCCCGCTCAGCCGCACGATTCCGATACCCCCGCGCCCCGGCGGCGTGGAGATGGCGGCAATGGTGTCGGTAGCTGAGCCGGAGAGAGTCATGAGCTGGAAACAGTGTAGAGGTTGAAGCTCGAAGCGGGGTAAAAACCTGTTGTCTTGACAGGCAAGGCAATTATCCAAACGAACACCGCGCCCTCTGTGGCAGGGGTATACCCTGAATAAGTCCCAACATTCCCCAGCAATGGCAGGGATTCTTTTGAAAGTCGAGTTCGAGAACGAGCGCGGAAAAGTCGGTTATGCGGGCAAGTCGGCCATTGTTTTGGTTATAGTGGCCTGGCTGCTCGCTGTGGCGGGAGCCTGTGCGCAACCGGCAGCCCTGCCCGTTTGGCAGGGCATTCTGCGCAACGCGTCCGGAGCGCCCATCCCTGGCGCGACGGTCCGGCTGGCAGCCAACGCCGCCGCCGAAGCGGTCACCGCCGCCGATGGCAGCTTTCACTTGCTGAATCTTTCGCCGGGACAATACCGCCTCTCGATTGAATCCAAGGGCCGCAAGATCGACTACGCGCTGCCCATCGATCTGGTTGCCAGCCCTCCCGGCGCCGGCGGGCCCACGGTTGTCCTCACGCTCTCCGGCCGCGGCGAACTGACTGTCTCCATCCTCAAGGCTCCTGCGGCCACCGGCGGCGAGGAGCTGTCAAGCCAGGCGGTCAGCGAGCTGCCGCTGAACAAGCGGGACTTCAGCACGCTGCTGCTGCTGGCTGCCGGCACCATGACCGACGTCAACGGCGCTACCAACTTCACGGCCCAGTTCGCCATCAATGGACAGCGCGGCGTGGAGGCGACCTTTGCCATGGACGGGGCTGACATCAGCGATCCGGAGATGGGCGGCGCCACCTTCTCGAACTTCAATGTGGACGCGGTCGAAAGCATCGATTCCAGCTCTGGCTGGATGCCGGCCGAGATCGGCCGGGGCGCGGCGGGCTTCACGAACATCCATACCCGCTCGGGAGCAAGCGGCTTTCACGGATCCTTCTTTGAGTTTGTGCGCAACTCCGCCTTCGACGCACGCAACTACTTCGATCATCCAACCCAGGCCTATCCCGGCCGCATTCCGCCCTTCCGCCGCAATGAATTCGGATTCACCAACGGCGGCCCGGTCTTCATTCCGCACCTCTACGACGGCCGCAAGCAGAGCTTCTACTTTGTGCAATACCAAGGTTTCCGCCAAGTGCTGGGAACCACGCAGGTGATGGCGGTGCCTTCCGCCGATCAACGGCCCGATAACAAGAGCTGCCAGCAGAGCGGTTTTGTTTGCGATACGGTCACCTACCCGGACAAGTCGGCGGATACGCTCTTCGTGCCTGTCGATGCGAAGATCACGGCGGTGCTGGCGCGCTATCCACTGCCCAACGATCCGACCGGCCCGTTTGGCGCAAATACTTACGCCACCGCATCGAAGGTGGTCACAAACGCAGACCAGTTTTCGCTGCGCCTCGACCACAAAATCTCCAGCAAGGATAAGTTTTTCGCGCGCTTCAACCTGGACAACCTCACGGGGCCGACGACCAACCCCGACCAGACGGCGATCGATCCCTCCTTCGGCATCCAGTACATCGACCGCCAGCGCAACGTTGTCGGAACCTATACGCGCACTGTTTCGCCGCGCCTGGTTCTCGAATCCTCCCTCAGCATCACGCGCTCCACGCCAGGCTTTCCGACACCCAATACAACTGATCCGGCGGTCAAGTTCAACGACGGCTTGTTTGAGGCTTTCAATGCGCCTGGCGGATCGGTGATGCAGGCCTACGGAAACCTCTTTCAAGGGCGGCAAAATGTGGCGTTCACTACTGCGCATCATGCCTTTAAAGCGGGCTTTGAGGCGCGCCTGAATCGCGATACAACCTACTTCGGCATGAGTCCCAACGGCGAATACGACTTTGGCGGCGGCGCGGCCTATGCCAGCGAAGCCATTTCTTCGCAGAGCGGGAACCATGACATTCATTCCGGCGATCCGCTGCCGGATACGCTGTCGAGCTTTCTCTCCGGAAGTCCCTTTGTCTATACCGTGGCCATCGCGCCCCCGGAGGTCTCCGGCGGGCAGCACATGGGTCCGGCGGCGATCAGCCGCAATAACTTCAGTTTTTATCTACAAGACACATGGGAGGTTACCAGCCGCTTCGCGCTGGATTACGGCCTCCGCTGGGATTTCTACCAGCCGATTACGGAACGCGCCCACCGCACCTCCAGTTTCCTCAACGTCAATGGCGTACAGGAGTTCGTGATCAACCCGCAGCCCGGTTACCAGACGGACTGGAATGCCTGGGAGCCGCGTGTGCAGGCGGCCTGGCAGGTCAGCAAGGCGATCTCGGCCCACGCCGGCGGCAGCATCATGGTGATCCCCCCCAACATCTGGCAGGACAACTTCCTCACCGGCTCCACGCCCTTCGCCGTTTATCCACGGCTGCTCTCCGCATCGAATGCTCCCATTCCGTATGGCTTCCAGCTCACTCCAGCGCAGCTTCCAAAGGCCTACACACCCGCGGGAGCCGACATCCTTGCCGGACCCACCAAAGCCATTGCGCCCAACACCGTCATGGATGTGAACCGCTATGAGCAGGATGTCGCTGTGCTGACGAAGGGCCATGTGGTCAGCGACCTGAATCTGAGCGGCATCGACCGCTCTTTCGGCAACGCCACGCTCTACACCTGGACGGCAGGCCTGGAGCGCAAGTTCGGCAATCTCACCGCCGACGCGAGTTACGTGGGAACGGCAGGTGTCAAGCTGCCGCGCACCACCTTCCCCAACGGCTATCCGGGGGCCAGCCCGGCCTTTGCGCCCCACACCACCTTCGATGCCAATGGCAATGTGACCGGCGGCTTCGGCGTGGAGAATGTCATCGCCGCAACGGCCCACTCCACCTATCACGCGCTGCAAACCTCGCTATCAGGCACGGTGGGGCACGACGGGCCTGGCATCCAGGCGAGTTACACCTGGGCCAAGTCGCTCGACGACACCAGTCAGGCTATGAGCGGCTTTCCGCAGAATCCGTACGATACCCACCCCGAGAAAGGCCCATCTTCCTTCGACGTGACCCACGGCTTCGGCCTCAGCGCGGTCCAGGATCTGCATCTGGAGAGCGTGAGTTTTCTGCGGCCCATCAGCAAAAAACTCACCGACGGATGGGAGTTGCTTAGCATTTCCAGCATCAGCTCCGGCTCACCCTTCACCGTCTTCAGCGGAGTGCAGCAAACCGGCGCTGGAGCGAACGGCGCGGACCGGCCGGATCAGATCGCCAAGCCGCATCTCTCTACCGCGCGCAAGGAACGCCAGGACTACTTTGGAGAAGGCGCGAACAACGCTGCGGACTTCTTCTTCATTCCGATCCACATTACAGGAGGTACCGGGCCGAATCAGGGCCGCTTCGGCACTCTGGGGCGCAACACCTTTCGCGGGCCGGCCTTCTACAACTTCGACTTCGCGCTCATCAAGGACACTCCCTTCGGCCACCGCAAGAGTGGCGCCGAACTCATGAGTCTGCAATTCCGCAGTGAGTTCTTCAACCTCTTCAATATCGTCACCATGGGCCTGCCGAACAATATCCTCACCGGCTCTGGCTTTGGCGAGATCAGCAAGACCGCCGGCAACTCGCGGCAGATTCAGTTCTCGCTCAAGCTGATCTACTGAGCGCCGCAAATCGCCCTGCGCGCAGGATGAATGCTGCGGCGGTTTGCGGACGGGCGTTCCCCTATAATCGCTCGCTTGAATTCATTCATGGAACCAAAGCTCGCGATCTCTCGTATTGCATTCCCATAGAGAAGGCGTATACTTCTCCTATTGGTTACCAAGAGGAGTGGGAAATGGGCGAAAAATCCGACGTATGGCAGGGCACGCTGGCGCTGATGGCGCTCAGAACGCTCGAATCCATGGGGCCGCTGCACGGCTATGGCCTGGCGCGGCGCATTGAGCAGACCAGCGGCGACCGGTTGCAGTTGAATTACGGCACGCTCTATCCGGCGCTGCTCAAGCTGGAGCAGGAGGGCTTCATCCGTTCCCGCTGGGGAGTTTCGGAGAACAACCGCCGCGCCAAATTCTACGAGCTGACCAAAGCCGGTCAGCGCCAGGTGAAGAAGGCCGCCGCCGAGTGGGAGCAGACCACCGCGATCCTGGCGCGGTTCCTGACCCCGGCAGAGGAGGCCTGAAATGATGATGATGCACAAGCTCAGAGCACTCTGGATTCGCCTGCTTGGCTTGATCGGCGCGCGTCGCGACTACGACGACTTCGCGGCCGAACTCGAAAGCCATGTGGCCTTACACACCGACGACGGCATTCGCGCCGGCCTGAGTCCGGAAGAAGCGCGGCGGCAAGCGTTCATTTGCCTGGGCGGCGCTGAGCAGACCCGGCAGGCCTATCGCGAGCGGCGCGGCCTGCCGTGGCTTGAGACACTACTGCGCGACCTTGCCTATAGCCTGCGCACACTGGGCAAGCACCGCGGTGCCACGGCGATTGCCGTTCTCTCCATCGGTCTAGGCATCGGCGCCAACGCCACCATCTTTTCCGCGGTCAACCGCTTTGTCCTGCGCCCCGCGCCCATGGGCGACCCGGCGACCCTCCTCGCCGTTCACACCACGCACGACGGCGATCAGTGCTGCAACAGCTTCCCGTATCCCGTATATGCTGACCTGCGCGATCAGGCGCTGTCGTTCTCCGGCGTAGCTGCATACAACGAACTCATCCCCGCCTCTATCAGCGGCAGCGGGGAACCCGAACGCGTCTGGGGACAGGCCGTCACTGCCAACTTCTTCTCCGTCACCGAACTGCCCATGG
>DATFYK010000038.1:0-47691 GCA_035315085.1 Occallatibacter sp. | reverse complement strand
ATCTCCTGCGAGTCGGGCTTTTCGGCCAGCGCCAGGCCGTGCTGCCGCGCTACCTCGCGCACCTCGAGCTTCGTCAGCCGCCCCAGAGGAAAGAGCGTGTGGGCGAGCTGCTCCTGCGTCAGGCCGAAGAGAAAGTACGTCTGGTCCTTCCCGGAATCAGTGGCCCGCTTTAAAATCCAGCGCCCGCGTTGCTCATCGTACTCGTTGATCGCATAGTGGCCGGTGGCGATGCGGCTGGCCCCGATGCTCTGCGCCGTCTTCAAAAGTTGGTCGAACTTCAGGTGGTTGTTGCACAGCGAGCAGGGAATCGGTGTGCGCCCAGCGAGGTACTCGGCGACAAACGGCCGGACAACATCGCGCTCGAAGCGGGCTTGCTGGTTAACCACGTAATACGGGATTCCCAAGTGCTCGGCCACGCGACGGGCATCGTACACATCATCCAAAGAACAGCAGCGGCCGGCCTTGGGCGCGTCGGGAATGCCGTGCTTGCCGGCCAATCGTGTCTGATCCCAGAGCTGTAGGGTCAGCCCGACAACGCTATTGGCGGAGCCGTTGCCCGAGTGCGCGAGCATCGCCGCCACCGTCGAGGAGTCCACCCCTCCGGACATGGCAACGGCGATGGTGGTGCGCTCGGTCATGAGGTTCACAGTCTAACAGTTTCACAACTCTACCATGAAAGGCGAAGAAACGTAGAAATCGACCCCGGGGGGGAGGGTCTGCTTTTCGGGGCACAACCGGGAACATCTCTTACAGAATGAATAGCTTACAGTGGACATAGGACTGGGGCTAGAAACTAAAAAAACTTCGCGCTGTGGTTGTTCATGCTTTGATTGTGCGCCGGTGGAAGGAAATTATCTGCGAATAACCGAGCACTTTATTAATTCTGCGAAGTTGAGCCAATTTCCCTGTGCTTCTCAGGAATGATGTACCATTTCAATTCGTTGACTTGGTCAGCTCTTTTTTTACATGTTGACCCTCTTCCCACGCGTTTGCATCTCTAGAATTTTATTCATATCCGAGTCATCGTGGCCAGCAATCTGAAGCATCAAAGAAGAAATAGTGCTCATCATTTGATGTGCCTTATCAATTTTGTCCTGAATTTCCTTTAGCTCTGCCATCATTATCTTGCGGCCCTCTTCGCTGTATAGCCCAAAATTGTGAGTTCGAAAAAAGTGATGAGTTAGATAATTCCGACGCTCAAGAGCCTCATCGATGACTTCAATAATAGAATCGCTTAGATTCAGCGTTTTCTTTAATTGTCTAACCATTGCGCCGAATGTCTTATGATTCAAATCGTCAACGACATTTTTAAACATTTCCGTTAATTCGGGTGTGATGTCGTTTTTGTCAAAGAAGATTGTTAAAAACGCAAGTGCGACATTTCCAGCTTCGAATTCGAGAACTTGAGCCTTTTCGGCAACCATGCCAAATTCCGCATATAATTCATACTGGTCCGCCGGCATTTTTATAACCGATTCCTCGCTCATTACAACTCCAGGCTTAAGCTACTGTAATACGTGTGATTATCACCCCGCCGTCCCCGCCGCCACCGGCGAAATTGCGCGCAAATGCTCGACAGCATCGGGAACCACCTTCAGTACATAGTCCACATCGGCCTCGGTTACGGTTTTGAGCAGGCTGAAGCGCAGGCTGGCGCGCGCGCGAGTCTTGTCCAGGCCCATGGCCATCAGCACGTGGCTGGGCTCGGTGGTGCCGGAGTGGCAGGCCGAGCCGCCGGAGACGGCCACGCCCTTCAAGTCCATGGAGATCACCAGCGCCTCGCCCTCCACGTGATCGAACCAAATGTTCGTAGTGTTGGCCGCGCGGGGTACGGGATTCGTCGATTCCCAGGTGCCCGCCTCCTTTGGGTACATCGATTCCCCGGTCCCCAAATACGAGGGACCGGGGGCACCCAGATTTTTTGAGAATTGTGCTCCATTGACGCCTGTGCCGGGAATCTGCAAGACGCCAGCTTCCAGACGGTCGCGAAGCTTGGCCAAGCGATCAATGGTTCCGTCTTCGAGCGAGTGCATGGCCAACTCCGCTGCCTTGGCCAGGCCCACGATGCCGGGGACGTTTTCCGTTCCGGCGCGCTGGCGGCGCTCATGGCTGCCGCCCACCAGCAGCGGCTCAATCGGAGTTCCGCGGCGCACGAACATTGCGCCAGTGCCTTTGGGGCCGTGCATTTTGTGCGCGCTGATGGACAGCAGGTGGCAGCCGAAGCGGCGGACATCGAATTTGACTTTTCCCGCGCCCTGCACGGCGTCGATGTGGAAGAAAACGCCGGTATCGGCGGCGATCTTGCCAATCTCTTCCACGGGTTGCAGCACGCCAGTCTCGTTATTGGCCAGCATCACGCTGATCAGCCGCGTCTCAGGCCGGAGGGCGCGCAGAATATCCGCCGGATTGATCAGTCCGCTCGCGCTGGGCGCCACAAAGGTCGTTTTCACGCCGTGCTGCGCCACGCGCTTGGCCGCCTGCAGAATCGCGGAGTGCTCAATTGAAGTGGTGATGAAGTGGTCGCCGGGGTGCAGCAGGCCGAAGATGGCGGTGTTGTCTCCCTCGGTGCCGCCGGAGTTGAAGACCACTTCGGCGTCGTGGCAGTTGAAGAACTCGGCCACAGTCGCGCGGGCGCGGTCCACGGCGGCGTGCGCCTGCTGTCCGTCAAGGTGAATCGAAGAGGCGTTGCCGAAGCGCTCCATCCAATACGGGCGCATGGCCTCCATCACCTCCGGCAGCAGAGGGGTGGTGGCGTTGGCGTCCATATAAACGCGGGACATTACGCGGTTCTCCTTTTATAAATTGTACGGGCAATCGGGATTCCGCGCGCGGCACGTCCCACTGAATGGGCATACACAGCTCTGTGCTGTCGCGGCCCGAATAGCCGACAAAATCTCCATGCACGTAATAGTTCGCGTATGTTTCATGGGAGATGGTTTACCATGAAGACCTAAAATTAGCCGTCTTCAAGGCTGCGGCGAGAATATCGCCCTGGAGCAACCCCATGCCTCTCTCGTTCAGATCGTCCCTTCTTGGCATTTGCTTTTCCTGCCTGCTCGCGGCTTCCGCGCCCGTAAGGGCGCAAAGTTCCGCTACTCCGCCCCCGGTCCCGTTGACGGCCGAGCAGGATCACCAGAACATGATGGACCAGTTGGGCATCAAGGCGCTGCGCCCCGGGCCGAGCGGGAACGAGAAGGCGCCTAATCACGCCAACTACGACGAATCGCAGGCCAATCCCTTTCCCCAGATTCCCGACCCGCTCACCATGAACGACGGCCGGAAGGTGACGACGGCCAAGATGTGGGGGGATGAGCGCAGGCCCGAGTTGGTCGAGATGTTCTCGAAGTACGTTTATGGGCGCGTCCCAGGCGGCGTGCCGAGGGTCACATGGACCGTGACCGCGGTGGATCGCGAGATGATCGGCTTCACGCCGGTGATTGCCAAGGATCTGATCGGCACCGTGGACAACTCCTCCTATCCCGCCATCAGCGTTCGCATCCACATGACGCTGGTCACGCCCGCTTTTGCCAAGGGGCCGGTGCCTGTGCTGATGATGTTCGGCCGCGCAGGATTCCCTGCTCCGCATGAACCCTCGGGCGAGGAACTGGACCGGATCAACGCCGCATGGAAGGCGCTGTTGGCGCAGCAGGATCCTTCGCTCAAGGATGTGATCGCGCAGTATCCGGCCTGGCAGCCGGTGAAGGCTACGCCCTTCCAGTTTCCGCAGATGAACGAAGACGGCGACCTGCCCAACACCTGGCAGTTGATTGGCGCGGGCTGGGGCTTCGTTTTGTTCGATCCGGCCAGCGTGCAGGCGGATGACGGCGCCGGCCTCGCACGAGGCATTATCGGATTGGTCAACAAGGGCCAGCCGCGCAAGCCGGAGGATTGGGGTGCGCTACGTGCCTGGGCATGGGGCGCGGGGCGCGGACTCGATTACCTGGAGACCGATCCGGCCGTCGACGCGAAACACGTCGGGATTGAAGGCGTGTCGCGCTTCGGCAAGGCCGCCCTGGTCACCATGGCCTTCGACCAGCGCTTCGCCATGGTGCTGGTGGGCTCGTCCGGCAAAGGCGGAGCCACGTTGCTGCGCCGCAACTTCGGGGAGGCGGTGGAAAGCCTGACGGGAGGCGAGTACTACTGGATGGCCGGCAACTTCATGAAGTACGGAGCCTCCGAAGCAGCGTTCGGAACCAAAACTCCCGGCGACATTCCGGTCGATTCCAACGAACTGATCGCCCTCTGCGCCCCTCGCCTCACCTTCATCAGCTATGGCATCCCGGAGAAGGGCGATGCCCGGTGGCTCGACCACGAAGGCAGCTTCATGGCTACCGTGGATGCGGGCCGCGCGTACACCCTGCTTGGCGCCAAGGGCCCAGGGGTTGAAGGCGACTACCGGACCGCGAAGATGCCTCCGGTCAACGAGGGGCTTCTGGATGGGCAACTTGCATGGCGTCAGCACGATGGCGGCCATACCGACGCCCCCAACATGAAGTGGTTCATTCAGTGGGCCGACAAGTTCATTGGCCACACTCCGCCGCAGTAAGGCGGCGAGTCGTTTCCAGAGCGGTATCTGTTCGCAAACAATGAGTCCGTGATAGCAGATGGTCTAAGTGATGATGGAGGCGGCGGGAGTCGGATTATGGAGTCGCAACCGTCAGGCAGCGCCGCGACCGAAGTGGCTGAGCACGCGGAGTGCATAGTACGTCAGCCACTTGCTGGGCTTTCCCAGTGTCTCCACGTCTACCCACATCTTGCCATTCAGCGAATTCTCCAGGACCCACTTGCCCTCCGGCGACCTCTTCGATTCGATGACTTTGAGCGGTCTTTCGAGCGCAGCGGACATGGGCGTGCCTGATTCGGCGAGGGCGTACATGGCTTCGAGAACATCCGAGTTATAGTGCAGCGGGAAACCGAACTTCAGCCACCCCTGTTTGGGTTTCGGATCACCAGGACCACGTTCAAGAAGGAACGCGTCCTTCTGATCAGACACCCACTGCTTCACGGTCTGGCCGGGGGGCAATCCGCTGCGCCCGGGGTTGCGCGCCAGGACCTTCTGCCAGTCCGTCTGATTCCCCGGCACATACACAAAGACCTCACGTTCGAGCAGGCGCTTAACAAGCAACTTGATGGCGGACTTCATGGCCGGGGTCCGGCGCGCCGGGAGCACTTGCGAAAAGCAGAGAAGCAGTTTCGGCTGAGCCATGTAGCAATACGGCAGCAAGGAATAGGCCATGGCGCCGCAATCGATGCCCCTATCGTGCACGACTCTCTGCGCCAAGGCCTCGCGCTCCCGCTTAACGACGGGATGCTCTCCGTAGCCGAGACGCGCCAGGGCGGCGAGGACATTGGCTGTCAGACACTGCGCGCCGTCATTGATCGGCAGTCGAAGCGTCCATTCATGTTGGCCCAGTATCGTGCTGATCCCCGCAGCGATGCGCGGGTCCGTCCCGTCGGCCAAAAACTGGCCTAGGAAGATCACCTGCCAATACTTGCCGGTGTACTTCTTGTACGCCTCGTCGTCATCACCCCAGAACCGGTCTCCGTGCTTGAGTATTCCTTGGGTGACTTTGTATTGCATCAGCCGTGATTTCGCCAGCGCTAGCTCCGGGGCCGCCTCCGGCTTCCCCAGCAGGTGCTTCAAGGTCAGGTAGCGAACCGGAGGATTGTCCTCTTCGAGCAGCCAATCGATTGCCTGCATAGTGCAAATGTAAACCCGAAGGTCAACAGCGATGCCCTCCATTGCCCTCTGTTCGGGCTGACCCACAAAGGCGCACGTCAGCGTATGTCGTTCAACGAGCACTGGGCGAAGATCAGTGCCTCGGGTAGATCTTCTGTCTGCCTCATTAACCATGTATCTATTCTGTGCTTTACGGAGAAACCAAGTACACAACTAGTACGCTACTAGTACATCAAGAACTACCTCCACTACAAACGTATCAGAATTAATTATTTAAGTGATGGTGGAGGCGGCGGGAGTCGAACCCGCGTCCGAAATCGCTGTCAGCCAGGAGAGTCCATGCTCAGTCCGGTTCCGAAGATTTCACTTCACGCGCTCAGAACGGACAAGATGCGCGTGAAGCTAGTCCGATGATCTCGCGGTTGCAACACGGACCGAGCTGCAGCCGCCAGCCTACTGTATGACGTCCGCTCACGGCCCATAGGCAAAGCCGCGGAAGACGGCAGCTTAGTTAATTAAGCTGCAAGTGCCAGTTCTTGGTTGGCAACTTTTTGTTTTGCAGGCGATTACGGGTGCCCACACCCCGGCATGCCTCCCAAGCCGCAATCGATCCCGTCGAAACCGTGACGCCCCCCACACGTGCCTGCTCTCCATTGGATTATCGGAGCCGGGCTTTGGGTGCGAGCCGGGCCAACTGGCTCGTGCTGCATAGCTCTATTCTACGCCAATTCCGATTCCGCCGCAGAAGCGTCTATTGCTTCTCCAGATCGATGCTCTCGTACTCATGGCGGATAATGGCGGCGCGAATCTCCGCCGGCGTTTTGCCTGCCTTGGTCATCTTATAGGCAAAGAAGCCTTCCTTGGCGCAGTGCGAGCACTCGGTCGAGTGCGCGGTCTCATAGCAACTGCGCAGGCTGGTGTGCCCCAGCGCGCGATCGCAACGGCAGTAACAGGGGAGCTGGTAGAGCACGTCCCCGATCTGAATTGCCTGTTGGTAGGCGTGCACCTGCCAGGGATAGCGGAAGTGTTCGCCGGTCAGTTGTTTGCCGGAGAGAATCGGCGGCAGGGCGCTCGTCTTGAGCGGCGCGGAGGGATGATAGGCGGGAATATCGTCGGCCGGGTTCGACCACTGCGCATAGCTGGCCACGGTCACGGCAAAGACAGCCAGACCCAGGATCCAGCGGTGTTTTATCCAATTCTTCATGGTGAGCTCTCTTTAGCCTATTTTAGACCGAAACCGGAATGACCCGGAGCCAGTGGGGTGGAAGACGCAGGGTACAGAGAATCGCGCGGCGTTGTTTTTGCCGCAAAAAAGACGGCACGAACGGTCGAACTGTTCGTGCCGGGAGGCCAGTGACGCAACTTGCTTCCAGATCCGGCGCGGTAAGCTCGACCGCCTCCATCACTGGAATATATACACCATAGCATAGATTCAATCGAAGTCAAATACAAAAATCGAAATTATTTTGCCCGAACCCAGAGAGTAATCCTCTTCTTCGATCTGCATCGAATGGCCAGACTTTCACCGAGCCTGAATTGCAGCAGGATTGCAACAAAAGTCAGAGACAGGCATCTACATCGACATGTCAAACTATTTGGAATCTAGTGTTTAAACCAATTCAAAATCGGCAGCCACATCGGGTTGGCTGGGTCAAGCAAGGGTTATGGCCGCTGCTTCGGCGCTCGCAGGGGGAGCTGGCGGCAGCCTGGCGGTACTGAATTAGCTTCAAAAAGCCCCATCGAGCCGATGAACGAGTCTCAAATTCCCATTTTGGGATTCCGGGGACGACCCAGCCGACAAATCCTGATCGCCGGGGCCGGGTAAGCTCGGCGTCTCACGTTCCGGCGGCAAACGGGCCGCCTGCCCAGGCTGTCGGACCAGCTACTTGATGCGGGCTGCCAGATCGAAGTCCTTCACTGTCAGGCCCCCTGCGTCGTGTGTCACCAGACCCAGGCGGACCCGATTGTAGCGGATGTCGATATCCGGATGGTGGCCAGCCTCTTCCGCAAGGTCAGCCACCCGGTTGACGAAGCACAGCGCGGCGCAGAAGTCCTCAAACTGAAAGGTTCGGACCAGCTCACCGTTCTCGATCTGCCAGCCCGGCAGGGTATTCAGATAGGAAGCGGCTTCAGCGGCGGAAAGTGGGGGCATGGTTTCTGCTCCAAAGGAGATTTCAGGACACACCTCTTAGATGCAGGGCTGCAGCTCCTGCATGCAGCAAAATTGAAAATGCATCAGATCGCCACGGGAACGGGGGTGATTGCGATGGGGAAGGTCGAGAATCGCTTGCTCTGGCCGGTGATTTCAGAGCGCAGCTCGTGCCAAAGATCATTGTGAATCTTGAGAAAGGCCTCGACCACGCCGGGATCGAACTGCGTTCCGCAGCAGCGCAGAATCTCTTCGCGCGCCGCGTCGAAGTTGCGCGCCCTGCGGTAAGGCCGGTCGCTGGTGATGGCGTCGAGAGCGTCGGCGACGGCGAAAATTCGGGAGCCGATCTGAATCTCGCTCCCACGCAGCTCGCTTGGGTAGCCCCTGCCGTCGTAGTGCTCATGATGGGAGAAGACAATCTCCGCCGCTTCGCTGAGAAATGGAATTTTCCGCAGCATGTGGTAGCCGCGTGTGCAATGCTCGCGCATGACCTCCTGCTCTTCCGGGCTCAGCGTGCCGGGTTTGCGCAGGATCTCGTCGGGAATCGCCATCTTGCCGATGTCATGCAGAAAAGCGCCGCGCGCGATCACCTTGATCTCGGCCGCCGCGATGCCCATGGCCCGGGCCAGCGCGATGGTGTATGCGGTTACACGCTTAGAGTGTCCTTCGGTCTCGGAGTCCTTCAGATCCAGAGCGTCGCCGAGGGCCTCCAGGGTGACGTCGTAGGAGTGTTCCAGCTCTTCCATGGCCTGACGGAGCATATCCGTGCGGGCGCGCACCACCTGCTCAAGGCTCTGCTGGTAGTTGTAGTTCTCCTGCAAGGCCTGCCGGTGGTCGAGGGCGCGCTGCACCGCGCTCACCAGATGTTCGCGCTCGAAGGGCTTGAGCAGGTAGTCATAGGCGCCGCGGCGCATGGAGTCGATGGCCACTCTGATGTCGTGAATCGCAGTGACCATGACCACGGGAAGGTTCGGTTGCCGCGCGTGGATGCGTTCCAACAGGGCAATGCCGCTCTTTTCCTGCATCACGATGTCGGTCAGCACCAGGTCGAAGGCATTCCGTTCCAGCATATTCATCGCATCGCGGCCGCTGGTGGCCAGTTGCACGTCATATCCCTGGCGTTCCAGCGTGGCGCCGATCATCGACCGGACGTGCGCTTCGTCATCCACGACCAGAATCCGCGCCGGCCTGCGCAGCCTTGCAACCGCGCGCGCTTTCCCTTCACCGCGTGGATTCTCCACGAGGGTCGGCGCTTCCATTGTCGCCAGGTTCAAGGCCAAGCCGGTTCCTCCCACGATCCTCGCAGCCGAGGGAACGGCCGCGAAGATGTGCCCTCTTGAGGCGATCTCGGTGCTGTTATCGGCTTCCAAGTACTAGATCGGATACAAATAGGCCGAGATTAGAACCGTCTCAAAACGGTGCGTTTTGTCTGAATCCATTACAGATATGCGCAGAAGCGGTCCAACGTCCCACGAAGAGGTTGCCTCTACATAAGCATGAGCCCGCCTTGATTACTAATCCTCAGGCAGGAAGATGAATTAAGCGTGTAATTTGGACAACCCGGATGGACGGGCAGGTTATTCCGGCGTCTTCTGGCGGGCACGCCTGGCGGCGACCCAGCCTTCTATGGCGATCTGGCGCGCCCGGCTCACGGCCAGAGCGCCCGCCGGCACGTCCTTGGTAATGCAGGAGCCGGCGCCGATGTAGGCTCCATCCTCCACCGTCACTGGCGCAACCAGCGTGGAATCGCTGCCCACAAAGACGCCCTTGCCAATCCGCGTCTGGTGCTTGCGGTCGCCGTCGTAGTTGCAGGTGATGACCCCGGCGCCGATGTTGCTGCCCTCGCCGACCTCAGCGTCGCCGATATAGGTGAGATGGTTGGCCTTCGCGCCCTTGCCCAGCCGTGCCTTCTTGGTCTCGACAAAGTTGCCCACATGGGCGTCTTCGCCGATCTGGCTGCCTGGCCTCAGGTGGGCGAAGGGGCCTATTTTGGCTCCATCCCCGATCGTGCTCTCCGCCAGCACGCAGCCCTGGCGGACTAAGACTGCATTGCCCAGCGTGCAGTTTTCTACCACCGTATACGACCGGATCAGGCATTCGGCGCCGATCCTGGTCGAGCCCAGCAACTGCACAAAGGGCTCGATGACTGTGTCGGGCGCAACTTCGACCTCGGCGTCGATTACGCATGTTTCCGGGCGGTAGATGGTGACGCCGGCGGCCATTAAACGATTTGCAGCCGCAGCGCGCAGCGTGGCGTCCAGGGCCACCAGCTCGGCGATGGTGTTGGCGCCCAGCACTTCAGCCGCATCAGGCGCTTGCAAGGCAACCACGCGCTCCCCGGCCGAGCGCAGCAGACCAGCCATATCGGTGAGGTAAAGCTCGCGGTGGGCGTTGTTGGCGGTGAGTTCGTCAAGATGAGCCAGCAGCGGCGCGGTTTTGAAGGCGTAGATGCCGGAGTTGATCTCACGAACCGTCTGCTGCCGGGGCGTGAGCGCCTTCTGCTCGACGATGGCCTCAACCTCTGGGGACTCCGGGGTCCCCAGCGACAGGTCTTCGTCGCTGGGGTGAGACTCGGGAGAGCGGCGGATGATGCGCCCATAGCCGGAAGGGTCGGCGGGAGCGGCGGTCAGAATCGTCATTGCCGCCCGCTGGGCCTGGTGAAATTCCCAGAGTTGCTCGATTGTCTCCGGCCGGATGAGCGGCACGTCGCCGGAGAGCACCAGAATATTTTCGTAGCCCACGATGGCTTTACGCGCACACTGGATTGCGTGGCCCGTGCCGCGCTGGTCTGCTTGCTCCACGAAGTGAACGCCGGTAGAGGCCACCGCTGCCTTCACCCGCTCGGCCTGGTGGCCGATGACGGCGTAGATGTTTTCCGGAGCCACAACCTTGCTCGCGGCAACAATCACGTGGGCCAGCAATGGCTTTCCGCCGATCTCGTGCAGCACTTTGGGCCGCTGCGACTTCAGCCGCGTCCCCTTGCCCGCCGCCATGATGACGACGGCCAGCTTTGCATTCGATTCCATGCTCCGCTCCCCAACCGGAAACTATTCCTTCCCTATTGTAGTTTCCCGGTCCACGACGCTGGCCGGTCGGGAGGTTCGTGGTCTCCGATGTCTCAGAATCGAGCCATGGGGCACCCACATTTTCTACTTGTCGAACATGGGCTACCCGCCTCCGGCGCGGCTACGGCTTCGGTCTGGCGCAGAAGGTTTTCCGCTTAGGCAAAGACCCAAACGCGTGAAGCACGCCCTCATCCGTTGCAAACAGGTCACAGAATGTTGTGTCAGTGCTCGCGCGCAACAGGGCGCACCGAAGGACGGTTTCAAATCTGTTGTATCGCTCCATCACCTCTTCACTCACATCCGTGTAGTTTGGCTGAAGGCCATGCACATACACGGAGCGGTCATCGTAAAGTACCTCCGCTTCGTTTGGCGTGATGGCAAGGCCAACCATCTGCGCCAATGCCGGGACACGCAGTTTGAACTGCTCCGTTATTCTGTTTCGTCCAACTTTTAGGAGGCTTTCAAAGGACGATACGAGTGATGCCGTCCGCTGGTCCAGGTAGAAGGCATGGAACACGTGGTCGATGTGACTCCGCGCCCGCCGGACGCGCTCGTGTGCGTTGAGAATATAAACCGGCATGTAAGTCTGAAGTTGCTCCGCCTCCGCTTGACTTAGCCAATCTCTCCACTCATTAGCGACAATCCAAACGTGTGTCCCGTACCCTTGGACACGCCCAGGCACGACAGTGGTCAGCGTGTCATTCTCGAATATGAGCCGTGCTGAATAGTGCGTAGCAACGGTCGTGGGATGAATCAAACGGGATAGAAACAATGTTCTGCCCATCACACCGTCATGGTCCCATTCGTAAAATTCGGGACCGTGACTTGGAGGACTAACTTTCCGGCAGAAGGCATAGCGACAGCCAAACTGACGAATGGGCCGAAAATGGAAACCGGCTGGCTCACACGCATCGAATACGGTTTCGCTTTCCGTGCTGTGAGGCAGCCCTCCCATCCAAAAATCCGTTCCCAAAGAAAAATTGTCCCGTGGAGGGGGAAAGTCTTCCCATTCTTGGTAGCTCCCAAGAAAGAAGCCTGTCGATTGCAGCACAACGTCAAAGAACTCTTCAGCCATTTGTGGTGCCTTTGACTTGACCGTCAGCTTACCACTGACGTGCTCATACACGGCGCCGGGTGCCCCAGTCCCGATCCTGGGACCTGGGAATCCACTCAGCCATTCAGTTCTATTTCTGCTTGGGCATCGGAATCGTGATGTCCAGCGCCTGCACCGGCCCCAGCTTCAGTTCGTCCAAGGACGGCTTGATCTCCGGGCCGTTGCCTACTACCAGCACGGCCAGCTTGCCGGGGTGAATGTACTTCTTCGCCACCCTATCCAGATCGGTCCGCGTTACTTTTTCCAATCCTGCCTTGTAAGTCTCAAGATAATCCGCAGGATAGCCGTAGAACTCCAGCCGCTTACGCTCGGCGAGCACCTTCTCCCGCGTGTCGTAGCGGAAGAGGAAAGAGTTGAGGATGTTGTCCTTGGCGCGGTTCAGCTCTTCCTCGGTGAAGGGCCTGGTGGTCAGCCCGTCGATCTCGCCGAGCGCGGCCCTGGTGGCGTCCACGGTGGAAGCGCTCTTGGTGAGCACCACCACGCGAAACGCAGCCGGATGGTCGTAGGCGAAGCTCATGCCGCCTCCCACCTCATAGGCCAGCCCCAGTTCGGTGCGTACCTTCTGGAACAACCGGCTGGCAAAGCCGCCGCCCAGAATCTCATTCATCACCGCGATCGCTGGAACGTCGGGGTTGCGGCGGTCCGTGCCCAGTCCCACGATCTGCACGTTGGATTGGTTCACGTCTTCCTTGTCGATAAAGGAGATGCCCGGCGCGGGACCGGCAAAGACATCGTGGCGCTCCGGCGTGGGCTTCACCGGCGGCAGCCCTTCAAAGGCCGCGCGCAGCTTGGCCTCCATGGCCACCGGATCGAAGTCGCCGCTGATGCCCACGATCAATTTTCCGCTGATCGTCCGGTCGTGCCACGCTTTCAGATCGTCCAGCGTGACCGCCCCGATGGTAGCCAGTTCCGGCTGCCGTGTGTACGGGCTGTTGGCCCCGTAAACCAGCTTGGCCGACTCGCGGTCGGCGATCTCCGCTTCGTCGTCGTTGCGCCGGACGATGGCCGTGGCTTCCTGTTGCTGGGCCAACTCGAGTTTTTGCGCATTGAATTTGGGGTGTAAGAGCAGGTCCAAAGCGAGCGAAAACACCTGGTCCGCATCGCCCTTGAGCGAATCCCAGGAGAGCGTGGTGGAGTCTTCGCCGTCTCCCGTCTCAATGTGGGCGGCCTTGGCTTCCAGCAGATCGTCCAGCGCGTCGCCGTCCAGCTTGGCTGTTCCGCTGGTCCGCCAGGCCTGTCCGTAGATACCTGCCAGACCAGCCTTGGCCGGATCCTCGTCGCGCGAACCGCCCGGAATGAGCACCGATCCAGAGACGAAAGGCAGCTCGTGATCCTCCTGCAAAAAGAGGACGATGCCGTTCCTGAGTTCGATGCGTTTGGGCTGCTGGGGCTTGAAATCGTGCAGCTTGGGGATAGGAATCTTCTCCCAGGGCTTGTTCTGCTGGGCGCTGAGCGAAACGGGCGCAACCAAAGCCGCAAATACCAGGCAGATTCCGGAACAATTCTTAATGAACAGCCTCTTCATTGCGCGCCTCCATCTTTCTTCGCTGGAGTCTCCGTCTCGATCCATGCTTCGGTGCGATTGCTGTCCACAAACACCTGGTTGGCCACGCGGCGGATGTCGGCTTTGCTCACCTTGTCCACGCGATCCAGTTGCCGGAAAAGCTCGCGCCAATCGCCGTAGCGGGTCTGGTACTCGGCCAGATTGTTGGCCAGCCCCTGGTTATCGGCCAGACCGCGCAGCAGATCGGCGCGCGTTCGCGTTTTGTACATGGCCAACTCTTCGTCGCTCACGTCGGCGGCCTTCAGCTTGTCGATCTCCTTGTGGATGGCGTCGCGCATCTCCGCAGTGGTGTGTCCCGGCAGCGGAAGCGCGCCGAAGACAAACAGACTGGGATACTTGTCGCCGGGATAATGACCGAAGCCCACAGCCACCGCGGCGATTTGCTGGTCGCGGACCAGGCTGCGATAGAGCCGCGAGACCCGGCCGTTGGACATGATGTCGCTGATGGCGTCGTAGACCGCATCGTCGGGGTCGCGGTAGTCCGGCCGGTGGTAGCCCTCGAGGTAAATGGGCTGCGTGGCCTCGCGAACCGCTACCGTCTTCTCGGCAAACTGTTTGGGCTCGACCGTCGTCATCTCTTCCGGCTTCGGCCCGCCGGGTACCTTGCTGAAATACTTCTCCAGCACCGGCAGCGCCTCTGATGCTTTGACGTCGCCCACCACGGCCACCACGATGTTGGCTCCCACGTAGTACTTCTTGTGGAACTCCATGGCCTCGGTGGCGTTGATCTGGCTCACCTCGCTGGGCCAGCCGATATCGCTGCGCCGGTAGTTCTGCGCCACGTAGGCGGTGGCCGTAAACTGCTCGAAGAGACGTCCCTCGGGGTTGGAGTCGGTGCGCATCCGCCGCTCTTCAATCACCACGTCGCGTTCCTTGTAGAACTCGCGCGGCACGGTGTCGGCCAGGCGCCTGCTCTCAAGATAAGCCCAAAGCTCCAGCCGGTTCTCCGGCATCGACCAAAAGTACATCGTCTCGTCCAGCGCCGTTTCAGCGTTCAGGCCTTCGGCTCCGTTGCGCTCGGCAATGTCAGTGAATTGGTTGGGGATCACATACTTGTGCGCCTCGGCCTGGGCCTCCAGGAAGGCCTTCTTCAACTCGGCCAACTTCTTCTCGTCGCGGCCCACGGCCTTCAGGTACTCGGCCTCGTAAGCGTCGTTGGCCGCCTCCACCTTGGCCAGCGCGATCTTTTCGCTGGCATAGTCCTTGGTGCCGATCTCGCTGGTTCCCTTGAAGGCCAGGTGCTCGAACATGTGCGCCAGCCCGCTCTCGCCCGAAGGGTCGTTCACGGCGCCGGCGTCGACGAAGGTGGAATAGCTGAAGACCGGCGCCTCCGGCCGCTCACAGATAATCAAAGTTAGCCCGTTAGGCAGCACCTTGGTGGTCGTCTTCTGCTCGAAACTCTTCAAGTCCTGGGCCTGCGCGGCAGCGACGGCCGTAGCCATCAGCGTCAGGGCCAAAAAGCTCTTCCAAAACCAGGAAGAAATTCTGCTTTGCATCCAGTCTCCTTGTTCGGGAGGCGCAAAACCGCATCCCCGCACTCTTCCAAGCTAGTGCCCTCGACCGAAAGGGGTCAAACCGGCTAGTCCGAATTGCTTGACTTGACTTCGGATTGTGTATAGTGTATTAGTATAGTAGACACATCGATGAACCTGCGGATCAACTTCTCTTCCGGCGTACCCATCTATCAGCAACTGATGGAGCAGATCAAACACGCCGTGGAGACGGGAGCAATCAGGGGCGGCGAGCAATTGCCGACGATCCGGAAGATTGCCGAGAAGCTGACCATGAATCCCAACACCGCGGCCAGGGCATACCGCGAACTGGAGCATGAGGGGTTCATCGAGGTCCGGCACGGATCGGGCGCCTTTGTTGCGGAGCGGGGCGCGTCTTCAGCGAAGGCTGCCGGGATTCGCAGAGCGGGAGAAGTTCTGCGCCCGGCCATGGAGCAGGGCCTGGCTCTCGGCTTGTCGGAATCGGAGCTTCGCCGGGTTTTTGAAGACGAACTTTCGCGGTTGCAGGACGATTCGACCGCGGAGCGGAGGCGCAATTGAACGACATTATCATCGCTGCTGACGGTCTTTCGAAGAGTTACGATGGCAAGCCAGCCTTGAGGAACCTCCGTCTGGAGGTTCCGCGCGGATCGATCTGCGGCTTTCTGGGCCGCAACGGAGCGGGCAAGACCACCACTCTGAAACTGCTGCTGGGAATGCTGCGGCGGGATTCGGGCGTCATCCGGCTGTTTGGCGAGCCTGTCGACTCGGAAGCCTCCTCCATTGCTGCCCGGCGCCGCCTGGGCTTCGTCAGCGAGGACAAGGATCTCTACCCCTTCATGACCGTGGAACAGACGATCCGGTTTACGCGCCCATTCTTTCCCGGCTGGCGGCGGGACCTGGAGGAAAAGTATCTCGATCTCTTCCAGTTGCCGCGAAAAAAGGCCGTGCCAAAGCTGTCCAAGGGAATGCGCACCCAGCTTATGCTGCTGCTGGCCATGGCGCGCGGCGCTGAGTTGCTGATGATGGACGAGCCCACCAGCGGGCTGGACCCGGCCATGACGGAAGACGTGCTGCAGATTCTTGCGGACTTGGCTGCCAGCGACGGGACCACAATCTTCTTTTCATCGCATCAACTGGCGGAAGTGGAGCAGATCTGCGACCGCGTTTGCATCATTGACAAGGGGCAGGTGGTGGTCGATGGCGTGCTGGACGATCTGAAATCGGACTATCGTCGCATCCTTCTGGTCTTCGAAGGGACGCCGCCGCGGGAGCTGGCCGGCTTGCCGGGCGTCGATCACCTGCGCCAGCGCGGAAGGACCGCGTCGCTGCTGGCGCACGGAGATGTGGATGCCCTTGTAAGCCGGGCGCGTGAGCTCGGGCCGGGCTCGGTGGAGGTGCGTCCCGTAACGCTGAAAGAACTGTTTCTCGATCATGTGAGGGGGGAGTAATGCTCTGGTACAAGGCTTGGCTTGAAACTCGTTGGCGCTTCGTTTTTATGCTCGGATCGATCCTTCTGCTGTGGCTTGCGCCTCAATTCTTGCCCTTTTTCGGTTTCCGGCTACCGCCGGGAGTTCCGGCGTCGAGGGCCTGGCTGGGTCTTCACCTCGGATCGATCCTTCTTTACATCGTTGTGGCGAATTTCCTGGCTGGCTCTGGCGTCAACAGTCAAACCACGTACGCCGCGACATCGGGATTTCACGGCTCCATGCTGTTTACCTTGTCTCTGCCGGTTTCGCGCCGCCGGCTACTCCTGGTGCGCGCGGGTCTGGGCGCATTTCTGACCGGCGTTCTGGTTGCCGTCATGGCGGGGTATACGCTCTTCCAGCGGCCGGGAGGCGCGAGCGCCTTCGATGCCCTGGAATATATAGCGCGCGCCATCGCCTGCACCATGGCCGTCTATGCTCTGTCGGTGCTGTTGGCCTGCGTGCTGGACGAGATGTGGCAATTCTACGCCGCCACTTTTTGCTGGATCGCGTTCTACTTGTTGCAGTCCAGATTCGCGGTCCTGGCATGGCTCAGCCCCCTTCGCGGCATGAGCCTGATCTCCTATCCTGTCACTGCGCTGATGCCGTGGGCTCCGGTAGTGGCGTCCCTCGCGCTTGCAGGCGTTTTTCTCTGCACATCGGCGCTTGTGTTGCAGCGAAAGCAATACTGATTGCGTTCGCTTTTTGCGCCGGACGCCGGAACCATGGGCTCCCGCATCCCAGCCCACCTCACAACGCGATGGGGGCGTTGATCGATTCCTGATGCCATCCTGATGCCGTCGTTAGTACCATGTAGACACCATGCAGCAGGAGCAGAAAAATCGCCGGCGCCTCACCCCGCTCTGGCGGGCCGTGATCGAAGTTGCGTTCATCGTCTTTCTGTTTTATTCCAATCTGTTGATGGGAGAATTCACCGTTTCCCGTGGACACGGGAAGAGTCTGGCGTTCGCCCTCAACGACATCTTTACAGGTACGAATTTCGCTATCGCCATAATCTGCTCGCTGATCGGGTATGGCGTGTTTGAATATCTTCGAAAAAAGCTATAGTGCCGGCCGGCTTTGCTTCTCCATTCGCTCTCCTTGACCTCACACCGCGCTCTTCCGTATTCTGCGAGGGTTTCCGCGCGGTAAAGGAATCTTCCCTCAACCCGCGCAGGGAGAGCACGCATGAGTACGTCTTCCCCGGCCGCAACTCCCGCCGTAACTCCCATTTCCGGCCTGACCGCCCAGCCGTTTCTCTCCCTTGCGGGCGAACGCAGGACACAGGAACGGATCGCCTTTACGCTGAAGACCGGCAAGCCGCCGAGGAATTGATTTTGAAGTTGATGCGTGATGAGACGATGATGAGCAAAGGTGAGACCGCCGTGGTCCTTGCGGGAGTGAGAAAGGTTGGTTGGTTGCTGGGCGGGCTGTTCTGCGCCTGCGCTCTCGTCCTTGCCCAACCGCAGCAGCCATCACCCGCGCAACTTAACGTCTCCGGCCGGATCGTCGTCGCCGGCCACTCCACTCCTTATCTCATTCGCCATCTGCCGGTCAGCTCCTTTCCTGAGTTGCCTGTCGAACTCGCTGCCCTGCTCAACCGCCGCGGCTGCCTCATTCCGCAAACCTACGAGGCGCATCATCCGGAGAACGTCATCCACGCGAGCTTTGAGCGCCCCGGCTCCTCCGACTGGGCGGTCCTCTGCTCGTCGCAGGGAACGGTCTCGCTGCTGGTCTACTTTTCCAGCGCCCCGGCTAAGCTCCTGGTGCTGGCCGCCGCGCCTGAAACCGAGCGCCTGCAAGCCCACGACCCGAGCGGCGTTCTCGGCTTCAACTGGGGCATCGATCCCGCCTCGCCGGAGCAGATTCGCACCGCACAGATCGGCTTGCTGCATCGCCCGGCGCTCGTGGACCACGACGCCCTGGCCGATACGCTCATCGACCACCGCACCGTCTACCACTTCTATTTGAAAAATACCTGGATCGTGCTGGAAATGCCGGAATAAGTGCTTGCCGCGCCAGGTTCGCTACCGCATGGTGACTATGTGGCTGGGCGGCGGGATGGGCGCTGCGGGCATCTTCGAGCTGCTGTAGCCTGTATCGAGATTTGTTTTTTGTTGACTTCACAAACTGCTTTCCATACCATCGCTGCCAAATCACTCTACTCCGGAAAGTCGGTGATCTATGCAAATTTGGAATAAGTTCCTCCGACTGTTCACAGTCCCGGTTCTGTTCGCTCCGGTTGCCTGTTTCGCGCAGTACTACCCTGGGGATCCAGCCCGAGGCTGCGCGGGCTGCGGTTGTTGCGGCACGTTCATCTTCATTCCCATCATTTGTTTGGCGATCAGTGTCGCCTTGCTGGTGTGGGTAGCCCGCGACGCGAAGGCGCGCGGAATGGACAGCGCGGTTCTGTGGATGCTGCTGGTCTTCTTCTTGAACCTCATAGGCCTGGTGATCTATCTGTTGTCCAGGCCACAAGGCAATTTGGTGCCTTGCCCCAACTGCGGCAACATGCGCCTGCAGGCCAGCGTGAAATGCCCACACTGCGGAATCGGTTCCTAAGAAACCCGGGGTCCCCGGCGACAGGTCTTAGTCGCTGGGGTGGAAGGCCGGAGCCCTGGCTGGCAGCATTGCTGCTCTTGGCCATGCTCTTTGGGGCGGACGCGCTGCGCCCGCCCCAGAATCAGGTCAGCGTGCGCCTCTTTACCGCCTCGGTTAACGGCTATCATCGCTATCTCCATCCATTTACAGGCCGATTCATCCGCTGCCGCTACACGCCCACCTGTTCCGAATATGCCGTTGAAGCGGTGCGCAAATACGGCATTGCGAAGGGCGGATGGATGGGTCTGCGCCGCGTCGCTTCCTGCCGGTCAAGTGTTCCCATGGGTACCTCGGACCCGGTGCCATGAGGATTCGCGCATCGTCTTCCAGCCTCGAAAAAACAGAAGCGGCCAGGGTTGCCCCTGGCCGTTCATGCTGAACTCGGATTCCTCTTGAGCCGCGCCGCACTACGCCTTGGCGGTCGCCAAAGCCTTCAGCCGCGCGTTCAGCCGGCTCTTGTAGCGGGAGACGGTGTTGTCGTGGAGAATGCCCTTCTGCACGCTCTTGTCGAGGGCGGAGACGGTCTCGCGATACTGCGCCTGGGCGGCCTTCACGTCGCCCTTGGCGAGCGCCTCGCGCACAGCCCGCAGGCTGGTGCGCACGCGACTGCGGTTGGCGCGGTTCACTTCGGTGCGGGTCTCGGTCTGCCGGGCGCGCTTCAGCGACGATACATGGTTTGCCATTACTCTTCCTTTATTCCTGAACTCTGTTGTCAGGAGGGATATCGTGAGCCCTGATTTCAGGGGAGATCGTGCGGAGCCGGAATGCAAACTCGCCGCATCCCTCGCAATTTCTTAGTCTACGGGAATCCGGGCAGCGGGTCAATGCGCGGTCTTGTCCCCGCCGGCCCGTTCGCCGGCCGGCAGGCCCATGAAACAATCGCTACGCTTTATCGCGGAGTTCGCGCCACTTCCCATCCGCCAGGACCACGGAGGTTTCAATCTGGCGTTCGGGCACGGTCCAGTACTTTTTGAGCAACCGGTCTTTCTCCGCGGGGCCGACCTTTTGATAGCCGAATTTCTCATAAAAGCGGATCGCCCAGACGGCATCCGCCCACGTGCCGATCAGCACCGGCCTGCTCGTCTGTTCCTGTAGATGAGACAGCAGGCTGGCTCCAATCCCGTTCCTCTGACTGGCGGTGCGAACATAGGCATGCCGGATGAGAGTCACGTCCTGGACCGCTTGAATGCCCATGACGCCGGCCAGGCTCCCATTCTCGCCGCAGCCCCAGAACGCTACGCCCTCCTCGATCTCATGCCGCAGTTCCTCCCGTGACATGTACGGTTCTTTCCAGCGATCCGCGGGGATGATGCCCTTATAAGCCTGCGCGCCGTCGTTGACGATGTTCCAGATCAGCTCAAAATCCTGCTCGTTGCAGCAGCGGATCATCAGTCTTCAATCTCCCGGCCTGAAATCTTAGTGTTCACTCTGGCCTGTGAGACGATCATATTCCACTGTGCTGAAAGTCGCGCGATTGCTCCCGCGAAGCCCTACTTTCAGTGGCTTCGTCACCGCGTCGAATTTGCCTGCTGCCAAGGCGTTGGCTGGGCGCGAAGAGTGGTGGGCTGGCCCTGCGCCCGCCAAGGACACACTGATACCAAAAGTCCTTGCCTCCTGGATTGACGGGCGGGGAAGTTGGCGATACTCTCAGCCAGATACCGGATTTGGCCGCCTGTGCCAACCCCAGCCGGGCATACTGTTTCCGCGCCCCGAAGTCGTCACCGGAGAAAAACAGGAATGTTGTTCCAGCGAGCGGTGAATGAATTGAATGCTCTGGTGTTTTCCAGATCAGAGGAAAGCGGATTCTTTGCCTCCTGTTGGGATCGTGTGGAGATTTTCCGGAGCTATGGTATCTACACTCGCCTGGATGCTGCCGTGACCCCGGTTGAGGGGGAGGCGCCGCCGGATGGGATGAGACTCTGGAACACGCCCTGCGGCTTCTTGTGGGCTCCGCCGAGCGAGAGATCGACCATCGTTTTCTGCATCGGTGAACAGGAGCGCGGCTTCTATGGGACGGGAAAACGGGGAGTGCAGGCTGGCGATATCGTTCTGGACTGCGGGGCGAGCTTCGGCACGTTTACCCGCCACGCATCAAACCTGGGAGCCAGACTGGTTGTTGCGGTCGAACCCGGGCCCGATGCGGCAAAGTGTCTCGCCCGAAGCTTCGCTGACGATTCCAGAGTCATGGTGCAACCTGTTGGCGTCTGGGACGAGGATGGCGCCCTGACACTCATCCAGAGCGCCGTCACCAGTGCGGCCAACAGCTTTGTTCTGCCCCTGGAGCAGGCGCAAGGCGAATTCGCGGTTCCGGTTCGAACCATCGATTCGCTGGTCGAGAGCTTGAGCTTGCCCAGAGTTGACTTTATCAAGATGGATATCGAAGGCGCCGAGTGCAAGGCTCTCGCGGGCGCCCGTCGCACGCTGCAAACCTGGAAGCCGCGGCTCGCAATTTGCACCTACCATCTGCCGGACGATCCCAGGCAGATTGCGGCCCTTATCCGCTCTATCCGGCCGGACTATCAAATGGAGTACGGCTTCAGGAAAAAAGTGCGGGACCGCATCACCCCGCGGGTCGCGCACTTCTGGTAGCGCCGCGCAGGCGCAGACCCTGGTGAAAGCGTTACCAGGCTCCCAGGGTACCCGCCAAGGCACACTTTTCACCAAAAATCCTTGACGCCCGCATTGACTCCCCGCTCCACTGGCGCTACTCTCAAGCCCAGATACCGAATACAGACACCGGATTTGGTAGCCTTATCCAACCCGCGGTCCCACCACTCAGCCCAGAGCTTCGGCTCGGCCCAGCGCCGCGTCCCCCGGTTTTCAGTGCATTCAGCCGCCTGCCCGCAGCCTGTCCGTCGCGCTGCCGGCCGGCTCTGCGCCTTGTCCATCGCGCCGTACCTCGCCTTGGCCGGGTCCACCTCAACCGCACGTCCTCTTGGAGGGCATAGAAACCTTTGAAGATTGCTTTGGAGATCACGCCCAACCTCGAGCCCCTCTTCGGGACTCGCGATGAAAACCTCAGGCTTATGGAAGACTCGCTCGGCGTGCGCATCGATCTGCGTTCCGACGCCGTGCATGTGGAAGGACCGGAAGAGGGCGTGGCGCGCGTGCAGCGCATCTTCCAGGACTTCGAGGCGCTTCGGCGGCAGGGCGTCAACCCCCACAACGGCGAGCTGAACGGCCTGCTGCGCCTGGTGGTGGCCGATCCCGCCACCACGCTGCGTTCGCTGGCCGACTCCGGCAAGCAGCGCTCAGCGGGCGTCAAGCGCACCGTCCAGCCGCGCTCCATCAACCAGCGCAAGTACGTCGAGGCCATCGAGAAGAACGATATGGTCTTCGCTGTGGGCCCGGCCGGCACCGGCAAGACCTATCTGGCCGTCGCCATGGCCGTCGCCGCCATGAACGCCAAAAAAGTCAGCCGCATCGTCCTGGTCCGGCCCGCGGTCGAGGCCGGCGAGCGCCTCGGCTTTTTGCCCGGCACGCTCCAGGACAAGGTGGACCCCTACCTGCGCCCGCTCTACGACGCCCTCTACGACCTGCTCGATCCGGAAAAGGTCGACAAGATGCTCGAGCGCAACGTCATCGAGATCGCGCCCCTGGCCTTCATGCGCGGGCGCACGCTGAATGACGCCTTCATCATCATGGACGAGGCTCAAAACACCACCATCGAGCAGATGAAGATGTTCCTCACCCGCATGGGCGCCAACTCCAAGTCGGTCATCACCGGCGACATCACCCAGATCGACCTGCCCAACCCGCGCAAGTCGGGACTGCTGGACGCGATCAACATTCTCAATGGCGTCGAGGGCATCCAATTCTGCCACTTCGAGGACTGCGACGTGGTGCGCCACGCCCTCGTCCAGCGCATCGTCCGCGCCTACGAATCCGCCAAGCCGGTGCAGCAGGAACTCCCCCTGGCCCTCGGCGAGGTCATCGATGTCGGCTCCCAGCCCAGCGAAAGCCGGACAGAAACGCAGCCGCAGCATCCGGCCAAGCCGCAATGAAGCGGTTGGTATCATTCCCAGGTCCAAAAAGCGAAATCTGGTGTACTCAACATACAAAAAACAAGAGACGTAGACATACCGGAAACCTCGTGCTACACCTAATCCGAGGTGAATTTATGAAGTCTGAACAAGAGCTCAATTTGGTAGCTGACAGAATCAAACGTGATGCTAAGAAACGGAGGACTGATTTGTCGGACCCAACGTACGCGTTTACTGTTTGGGTTGAATTCCCCAATCAAATGGTATACAGCGGGAGCTGCACGACGCACTACGAGGCAGCGGCGCTTGGTGTGGAGCATACGTCCATCGAGAAGGGGCATCTCTACATTGCAATGGGGCCACTCAGTGATTTAACAGTCTATGAAGTTTGAGCAAGGATGAAAGGCAACCAGCGTCGGAGTCCGGGTTTCCCACGTCTCGATCTGCTTTCTATCCCCGTGTTTAAAGACGCGAGACAAGGGGCACCCGACGATTTGGGGTAACACCTTAACGAATAACGCTCTGAGGGAGTTGTTCATTATGACGCCAAGGGTCGTTCGAGTTGGCGACAGGTTCGCGGTCGAAATCCCTGAAGAAATAGCCAGCCAATTATCGCTGGCGGTCGGCGACCGTGTGGAGTGGAGTGCGAAAGGCGCTGTAAGCGCTGAGTTTGTCAAAAGGAAAATCCGTGATGGCCTCTTGGAGGTTGAAAACAGGATTGCTGAGAAAGCCGTACTGGATGAACATCTACTAGCAGAAAGGCGACTCGCAGAACAGGGTGATATCGGCGCACAGTATTTCCTTGGCGTGACTTCAAAGGATGGTGCTGAATCGGTGAAATGGCTCCAACTTGCGGCAGAACAAGGGGATCGCGTCTCGATACGGTTTCTTGGCCATAAGTTTATAGGTGGAGAGGGAATCGAAAAGAGCATTGTAGATGGATATTTCTGGCTACTCGTTCATGCATCCAGCTATAGTTTCAAATCAACACGACAAGAACGTGCGCGAATGCACAAGGAACGCCGAGAACTCCGATGCATAGGCAAAAGTTTGACCGAAGAGGAGAGATCACATGCTGAAGTGCGCTGCCGCGATTGGCTTGAGGCTCACAAGCTGACAAATAAATGTTTCGAGCTAAAACTATAGGCTCCGAGGGACCGGGCGCCTAATATCGCCAGTCATCTTGAGTGGCTGTAGTGAAGCGGAGGGAGATGAATCATGCATTCAACGGACATTCGAATCCCAATACTCAGTGCAGCGATAGGGGCGGTCATGGCACTCGCAGTGAATTGGCTAGCATTCCGAACCAAACATTTCTTATTGCATTTAAAATTATGTCTTGAACCCCAATCGCTGGTCGGGGATCGTGTCACCGCGCGCGTTTTCAATGGCTACATCTTTCCACTGAATCGCGTATACGCATATATTTCGATTGATCACCAAGAGTCCGACGTTCTCGATCCCCCAGTCAGAGATGGGGCCTATATAACTAAATCCGGGCATCTTGGTGTAGTGCGTGAAGATAGACTTTGCTGGTCTGTTGCTTCGAACCCTGCATACGTTGACATTTATGCCAAAGAACGTCAGTCATTGGACGTCGTAGAATTCGATCGAATGCACAATTGGATTCAGATTCCCTCAGAGAGCGGTTGGGGAACCGCAGGCGGAAAGTCCCGAGTTTTCCTCAAGTGGAAGAAGTACGGAGCAAAGATCAAGATCATAAGTAAGGATACGGATGCCAAGGAGTTTCAGGTGGAGATTGATCCGAATAATGGGACAACTCCACTGATGCTTTGTAAGCACAAGAAGTACTAACGGCCGGGTGCCCCATCCATCGCGCACTTTGCGATGGGTGGGAGACCACGAACCTCGACCGTCCGTCTTCCGCTAGAAAACTTCGCTGTGAGAACCGATGCGCACCAGCCGCAATGTAGAATCGTCCGGTTTTTTGTAGATAAGAAGCAGGTCGGGCCTCAGGTGGCACTCGCGATGATTCGTATATTCGCCCGTCAACGCATGATCGTGGAATCTTTCCGGCAGAGTTTGGTCTGTCGCCAATAACGCAATGGCCGCAAGAAGATCGGCATCGAGCGTGGCGCGATGCTGCCCCTTGGCCTCGCGCTTGTAGTCTTTCCTGAAATGGGCGGTTCGGCTAATCGTCCGCATGGAGGTCAGCCATCAGCTCTTCGACACTGTTGAACTTCACAACCTCGCCCCGGTCGCCTGCCTTCATTGCAGCGACGGTCTTGGTGTTTGGTACGCGAAGCTCAAAAGGAAAGGCCTGGTCGGTCGCCGCTCGCGTCAAAAAAACGCGCACTGCCTCGGAGAGTGTCAGCCCCATCGCGCCGAAGGTCTTCGTTGCCTTCGACTTCAACTTAGGATCGATCCGGACATGAATCATCTCAGTAGCGCTCTGCATAAATCCACCTTTAAGGATATTGTATACTAGTTGAGATACAAGTGCAATCCACGGCAGCCAAACCCTTGGCAACTCGTCCCCCCCGCCGCAAACGCTCCGCAATTGCCCTCAAACCCGATTTCGCGGTACTCTTTTCGCGGAGGCTTCCCCATGCCCGAATCCCGCAGCACCGTTATCCCCGCCCAGCGCTACCGCAACGCCCGCGCCGCCATTGCCTGGCTCTGCCAGGTCATCGGCTTTGAACGCCACGCCGTCCACGAAGGCGAAAACGGAACGATCGCCCACGCCGAGCTCAAGCTGGGCAACGGCATGATCATGCTCGGCTCCGGCAAAGACGACGAGTACGGCCGCGGCTTCAAGCCGCCCAGCGAGTTAGGCGGCATCGAGACCCGCAGCATCTACATCGTCGTCCCCGACGCCGATGCTGTCCACGCCCGCGCGGTGGCCGCCGGAGCCGTTATCGTCCGTCCCCTTCAGGACACGCCGTACGGTAGCCGCGAGTTCAGCCTGAAAGACCCCGAAGGCCACTCCTGGAGCGTGGGCACCTATGATCCGTGGGCAGTGCATAAGTAGAGCTTCTGCAATCGGGCCTTGTGACTGCTCAGAAACGCAACAAGCCACCCCTCTGGATGGCTCACAACGATTGCTGACTGCGCTGACCCTCAGCCAATCTCCCTGTCCCAGCTTTCCAGCGTCCGCTTGAACTCGACCATGAACTTGCAGGCGTCGGCGCCGTCGATGGTGCGATGGTCGAAGCCCAGGCAGAAGTGCTGCATCGACCGGATCGCGATGGTGTCGTTGCCCTCCGTGTCGGTCAGCACTACCGCCTCCTTCTTCAGCCCGCTGATGCCCAGGATGGCCGACTCCGGCTGGTTGATGATGGGCGTGCTGAACTCGTCGCCGAAGATGCCGGAGTTGGTGAGGGTGAAAGTAGACCCCGTGACTTCTTCGGGCATCAGTTTCTTGGTGCGGGCGCGGCTGGCCAGGTCGGCGATGGTCCGCGCCAGGTCCACAAAGCTCAGACCCTCCGCCTCCCTGACCACCGGCACAATCAGCCCCCACTCCAGCGCCACGGCAATCCCCAGGTTGATGTGCTCGTGATAGCGGATGGAGTTGTTTGACCCATCCGGCCCTTTCTCCATTGCCGCATTCACAATCGGAAACTCCCTGAGTGCCTCCACCACCGCCGTGGCGATGAACGGCATGAACGTGAGCTTGACGCCGTGGCGCTGCTCGAACCCGGCCTTCTCGCGCGCGCGGATGCGGACGACGCGGGTCATGTCCACCTTGTAGACGGTATGCACGTGGGGGCTGATCTGCTTGCTCTCGACCATGCGCTGGGCAATGATGGCCCGCATCCTGGTCAGCGGCGCCAAATGACCGGGGAGCGATGAGGCGGCCGGTCGAGCAGGCGCCTCGCCGCCGGGTCCATGCTCGCCCAGGTGGCGCAGCACATCTTCTTTCGTAATGCGCCCCTCCGAGCCGGTACCGGCTATCTGGGCCAGATCGAGGTTGTTGTCTTTGGCCATGCGCCGCACCAGCGGCGAGGAGCGGCGCCGCGCCTCTGAATCAGATTTTGCGGCAGAGGCGGAAAAACTTTCTTCCGGGGCTAAAGCCCGCTTTAATTCGGATGGCCTCATGCGGGGGTTGAACCCCCCGCCTCCCTCCGCATCGAGTTTTCCCGCGGAGGGGCCTGCCGTCGCTAAAGGCGCCGCGTCGCCGATCACGGCGACCACCGTATTGACCCCCACGGTTGCCCCTTCAGCCACCTTGATCTCGGTGAGCACGCCGGCCGCGGGCGAGGGAATCTCCGCGTCAACCTTGTCGGTCGAGATTTCAAACAGCGGCTCATCCTTCTCGACCGTGTCGCCGGCCTTCTTGAGCCATTTGGTAATGGTGCCCTCAACGATCGACTCGCCCATCTGGGGCATAACCACGTCGGTTGGCATGGATCTCCCTCCGCGATTGGGGACTTCAACTGCGCGTCCGGTTCCAGCCGGATTTCCGGATTATAAATTGCGGCGCACAAGCTGGTTGAACGCTACTAAATTCGCCCTACCGGCTGGCCGGATTCTTCCCCCTCTACATTGCTCCGTGCCCCATTCTTGCACTTGTTTCCGGCGCCAGGGCGGGAAACTGCAAAACTGGACCGGCCCCGTCCATCATGCGCGAAGCGGCCCCTCAGCGCCGCCTCTCAGCCGCTCGACCTCGGCTGGAACCTGCATCGGCGTGTCTTCAGCTGGAAATTGCGGCTGTGTTGCCGCAGCCTGGGCACGCAGCGTGGCCAGGCTCTCCACCGCTAGCACCTGCTGGCCGAAAACCACCCCGAACTGCCGCGCCGCCTGGTGCGCCACGGCCTCCAGTGCAGGCAACTCCTCCGGCCGCTTGACTTCCCGCTCCAGGCTGGTCACCGCGTGATCGGGAATGCCGCAAGGAACGATCAGCTCAAAGTCGCGCAGGTCGGTCGTCACGTTGAAGGCAAAGCCGTGCGACGTAATTCCCCGCGAAACGTGGATGCCGATCGCAGCGATCTTCCGCTCCGGCCGTGCGGCGGCCGTTTGCGCCCCACTGCTCTCATCCAAAGCTCCGCCGCCCGCGGGGCACCAGACGCCGGTCAGCCCGGCAATCCGCCCGGCGCGCACCCCAAATTCGCCGCAGAGCCGAATCAGCGCCTCTTCCATCCCGCGCACAAAGTCCACCGGCCCCATCCGCCCAGCGTTCGGGTTGCGCAGGCTGCGCAGGTCGAAGATTGGGTACCCGACCAACTGTCCCGGCCCGTGATAAGTTACGTCGCCGCCGCGGTTGATCTCGTGCAGCGTCACGCCGCGCCGTGCCAGCAGCTCGTCCGAGGCCAGGATGTTGGAGCGGTGAGCGTTTCGTCCCAACGTCAGCACCGGCGGATGCTCCAGCAGCAGCAGCACGTTTGCGACGCGGCCTTCGGCGACAAGCGCGGCAATCTCCGCCTGCAAGCGCAGCCCCTCCTCGTAGCCTACCCTCCCGAGATAGAGGTACTGAATCATCGTTAGCTTCGATTGTAGCGAGCAGGATGCCGCATGAGCCACGCAGGCTCAATCCTCAACGCGCTGCTTGAAAAGCCCAGCGAACGCAGAGCGCGCCCGATACGCCACCAGTATCCAAAGAATCGTCGCCAGTGCACCCAATGCCACGCCTTTCGGCTGCATCAGGATGTGAAAGAGAAGGATGTTGACGAGTACCGGAGCGAGCAGAACGAGGGCCAGTGGCACATACCGGTTCACGAGGAAGAGAATCCCCGACACGACCATGATGAGTCCCACGACGTTCATGTAGTGCGTGGCCACCAACAGAGCTGCGAACTCGCCGGCCTTTCCCGGGGGCATCTGCCCCATGGGGATGAAATGCAGGAAATCATTGAGGCCGAAGACCAGAAACATCAGTCCCAGCAGCAGACGAGCGATCATCGATGCAATCTTCATGCGCTTCTCCTTGAATTGAGATAAATCCGGGGATCAATCGGTCGGGAGCCGGTCCAGGCTCTTCGGAGGGGGGATACTCTCTCCGCAGCCAATGGATGGTCACGCATCGCCAGTCGATTCAAATGATTCGTCCGCCGGCAGTTGATGTTCGCGGTAAACTAAAACCTGGCAGGAGGACCGGGCGGTCGCTGCCGGAAGCCTGGGCAACTGGACTTCCGGGAGAGGAAAGTCCGAACTCCGCAGGGCAGTGTGCCGGATAACGTCCGGGACGTGGGCCTCAAAACCCATGGACGGCCAGTGCCACAGAAAAGATACCGCCTCGGCTACCCCTCTTTCGGGAGGGCTTCCGGAATGGCTCGACAGGTTCGCCTGGACGGCCAGTCCCGCCGGGGTAAGGGTGAAATGGTGCGGTAAGAGCGCACCGCTCCGGCGGTAACGCCGGGGGCAGGGTAAACCCCACACGGAGCAAGACCAAATAGGGAGGGAAGCGCAAGCCAAAGAGCCAGGCTTCGCTGCGCGCTGGCCCGGCGCGCCCAGGCGGCTCGGAGCAATTGCCGGAACCTCCGGGTAGGTCGCTGATGAGCGTCCGCGGCAACGCGGCGCCTAGAGGAATGACCGCACACGACAGAATTCGGCTTACAGGTCCTTTTGCCGAATTCGGGGTCCCCAACGACCGGGGTCCCCAAGAAGCGGATTTGGCTTCTTGGGGTGGTAACGACAGGTCTTCGTCGTTGGGGCGACAGACGACAGCCCTGGCGGGAGAGATTCCGCCGGGGCTGACCATTTTTGGCAAGCCGGCAGGCTGGCGCGATTTACGCTGACTAGCTGACTCGCCGGCTTGCTTCCCAGCCGCCCTGCTATACGATCAATCCATGCTGCGTGTAAAGCTGCTCGAACCCAGTGCCAGGCTTCCGGTGGTCGCTCATCCCGGCGAGGACCTGGGCTATGACCTGTTTGCGCTGGAAGCCACGCTTCTGGCTCCCGGAACTACGGTAAAGGTACGGACCGGCATCAGTGTCGAGGCCCGCCATCCCGCCACCGGCGCCCCGCTCGGCCTTCTGGTCCGCGACCGCTCCTCGATGGCTGCTCGCGGCATCGCGACCACCGCCGGGGTGATCGACGCCGGCTACCGGGGCGAGATTCTGGTGCTGATGACCAACCTCGGCCAGACCGCCGTCGAGCTCAAGGCCGGCGAAAAGATTGCCCAGATGGTTCCGGTTCCGGTTCTCACGGGTCCCGTCCAAGAAGTGGAGACACTGGAAGACTCGGCCCGCGCGGAAAAGGGCTTTGGCAGCTCAGGACGGTAGTTTGCCGCCGGATGCTGCGCCGGGCTGAGGGGCTGAAGGTCAAAATCTCCGTAAAATCGGCCCTGGGCGCCTTTTCTCCGCGGATCCCGCCAAGGCTCCGGAACCGTCTCACGCATTTCTGCGTATCAAAAGAGGCAAATCAGCCCCGGTTTTGGCTGCTTCTTAACCCGGAACGCGGCCTGAGGGGCTGGTGTTCCGTCCATAGGAATAGCCACCCTGGAATTGTGGCTGCGGCGATTCCGTACACTAGGGGAACCGGGCAGGAGCCATGGAACGCTTCTGTTCGCGGAGACAGCATCGCGCGCCAGCGCCGTTGTTGCGTGCCGATGCCAGTTCCGGTAACGAAAGCGAGACCATGCTATTCACCGAGGCCTTTAAACTCGCGCTGCAATCCCTGTGGGCCAACAAGCTGCGCTCCATCCTCACGCTGCTGGGCGTGGTGATTGCAGTTGCATCCGTCATCACGGTCGTAACCCTGACCAACGGCGCCAAGCAATTCGTCACTGAAAAGATCAACCGCTATGGGGCCAGCGTGGTCACCATCAGCAAAATGCCGCAGACCTTCATCACCATCGACGAGTATCTCGCCTTCCAGAAGCGGAGAGACATTACCTTCGACGACTACAGGGCCGTTGTTTCCGATTGCAAATCCTGCATGTCGGTCGGCGCACAGCGCAACACCACCGGCAAGGTCGTCTACCAAACCAAGTCCACTACCGACACCACGATTCGCGGATGGACCTGGACCATGCCCCCGATTTCAAATCTCAATATCGACGAAGGGCGCTCCTTCACTGAAGTCGAGGATGAGCACAGCACCCGCGTCGCCATCATCGGCTATGACGTTGTCGACAATGTGCTGGGCGCAGGCGATCCGCTCGGCAAGGAAATTCGCGTCGATGGAACTCCCTATACGGTGATTGGCGTAGGCGAGCGCCAGGGCAAGATGCTGGGCATGAGCATGGACAACTGGGTCGTCATTCCTCTCACCGCGTTTCTCCACTCTTACGGCGCCAACGCCAGCCTGGCCATCTATGTGGATTCCGGCGGAGGCGGGGAGGTCATGGACGCGGTTTCCGGCGAGTTGCGCACCATTATGCGCGCGCGCCGCCACCTGGCGCCGGGTGCCCCGGATAGTTTCTCCATCGAAACCAGCGCAACCTTTGGGAACCTGCTAGGTAGAATTCTCAGTAACTTCGGAGCCGTGGTCGTAGCCATCGCCGGCATCTCCCTGGTGGTTGGCGGCATTGTCATCATGAATATCATGCTTGTTTCGGTCACCGAACGCACCCGGGAGATCGGTGTCCGCAAGGCGCTTGGCGCGCGCCGCAAAGACATCCTGCTTCAGTTCCTCATCGAGTCTGCAATCCTGGGGTTGCTAGGCGGCGTGATCGGCGTGATATTAGGCATCAGCGTGGCCGACATCATTACCCTGGCTATCTCATTCCCCTCGTCCGTCCCATTCTGGTGTATCCCGGTCGCTTTGTCCGTTGCCACCAGCGTTGGCCTGTTTTTTGGCGTTTACCCAGCGGCCAAGGCCGCAACGCTCGATCCCATTGTTGCCCTGAGAGCGGAGCTATAGGCATGAGGCTAAGCAACTCAAAAGAATCCGTGCTGTTGGCGCTGGATACTCTGCGCAAGAACAAGTTGCGCTCCATCCTCACCATTCTCGGCATCTCCATCGGCATCGCCACCGTCATCCTGATCTCGTCGGCCATCAATGGGCTCAATACGAACATCGATCAGTTTATCCGCACCCTGGGAACCAACGACCTGTGGATATACCACTTTGAACCGTTTGGGAAGCGTCCCACCACCGAGGAGCTCAATCGCAAGAAGCTTACCTATGAGGACGGCATTGCCATGCGCAGCCTCCCGTATGTCGTTGCCGTCGATCCCGGTCTTACCTACCAGAATTTCCAGACGGGCCTCGGCAGCGTCTCTCTCAAGGCCGGTACGCACAAGATTGCGAACACCATTCTGACTGGCAGCACGTCGTCAGTCAAAGAGACTCAGGATATCGAGCTGCTCGAAGGCCGCATGTGGACCGATTCAGAAGAAGAACGCCGCGCCAATGTGGTCGTCCTGGGCCATGATGCCGCCGAAGATCTTTTCCCCGATGAGTCCCCGATCGGCAAGGATATCGATTGTGAAGGCGACATCTTCACCGTGATCGGAGTGCTCGATCTACAACCGCAGCCCTTCGGAAGCGGCCGCAACACGCAGGACAACTCCGCTTACTTCCCCCTGGAGACCTTCCGTAAGCTCCATCCGGAGATCCAGGACTACTGGATCACCGTAAAATATGACGATCCCGCCCATAAGGCGCTCGTCGTTGACGAAATTCGCGAACTCCTTCGCCGCCGCCGCAACGTTCGCCTGGAGCAGGACGACAACTTCGCTATCTTTGGTCCCGACTCGCTCACGCGTCTATGGAATCAGCTCACCATCGGGCTCTTTTCGTTCATGGTCGCTGTCTCTTCCGTGGGTCTCATGGTGGGCGGCGTGGGCGTCATGAACATCATGCTGGTCAGCGTGACCGAACGCACCCGGGAAATTGGAGTCCGCAAGGCCATTGGCGCAACCAAGAAAAACATCCTTCTGCAATTCACGCTGGAGGCCGTGACTCTGTGCGTGATTGGCGGCCTGCTCGGCATCCTGGCTGGGGCTCTGTTCACCCTGATTCTGCATTATGTCGTGTCATTCCTTCATGCAGCTCTTTCGTTCACCTGGGTTTTGATCGCCTTTGCGGTCTCCTGCGCCATCGGCCTGGTCTTCGGCATTTATCCCGCCTGGAAGGCAGCCTCCATGGACCCCATCGAAGCCCTCAGGTACGAGTAATACAGCCTCTAGCTGCCAGCCCCCGGCATGAGCATGTCATTATCGCTCGTGTACCCGCTATTGACCCCTGCGCTCAACAGGAGAGCCAAAAGCTAGAGGCTGGCAGCTAGAAGCTGTATTCTTACCCCTGTGATGCCCCACGTTTTAGCCCAATCCGTGGAGATTCTCACCACGGTGCTGGCCGTGGCCGGCATGGGTTACTTTCTGGCCGCCATGGTTGCGGCACGCGCCTTTTTAGTAGCCCGGCGCGCCCCGCTGGCGCCCTTTGCGCCCGGCGTCAGCATCCTCAAGTCCCTCAAAGAAATGGACTTGGGCATGATCGACGCCTTCCGCAGCCACTGCCGCCAAACCTACGCAGGCGAGGTTGAACTGCTCTTCGGAGTTTCCTCGCTTGCCGACCCCGCCGTGGCCGCCGTCGAACAACTCAAACGCGAATTCCCCGCTCATTCCATTCAACTTATCGAGTGTCCCGCTCGCCTTGGTACCAACGGCAAGGTCAGCACCCTGGTCCAGCTTGCAACCCATGCGCGGCATGATTACCTTCTCATCAACGACTCCGACATCACCGTCTCGCCCCGTTATCTGGAGCGGGTGATGGCCTGCTTCGCCCCTGCGCCCAACGGTCAAGCCACGGCCGGTAAACCATTGGCGCAAGTAGGCTTAGTGACCGCCCTTTATCGCGGCCGCGCCCACGGCACGCTCCCCTCGCGTCTGGAGGCGCTGGGCATCGCCACCGACTTCCAGGCCGGCGTCTTGCTCTCCAAGATGATTGAGGGCGGCCTGCATTACGGCCTGGGCTCTACGCTGGCCGTAAGCCGTAATGTGCTCAACAAGATAGGTGGTCTCGCGCCGCTAGTGGACCACCTCGCCGACGACTACGAACTGGGCGCCCGCGTGGCGCAAGCCGGCTACCGCGTGGCGCTATCGCCCGAGGTAGTCGAGACCGGCATTCCCGCCTACGGCTGGCGCGGTTTCATCGATCATCAGCTCCGTTGGGCCAGAACGGTTCGCGTTGCGCGGCCCTGGGGCTATGCCGGCCTCATCTTTACCCACGGCCTGGGCTGGGCGCTGCTCAACGTGCTAGCCAGCGGACTGAGCCCATTGAGTTTATGGCTCCTCGGGCTGAGCTTCTTCCTGCGCCTGACCCTGGCCATGGTGGTGGGCGCGGCGGTGCTTGGCGACCGCCAGGTCCTCCCCGGCCTTTGGCTGCTGCCTCTTCGCGATCTCGTCGCCATGGGCGTCTGGGTAGCCGGCTTCGCCGGAAACACCATCGTCTGGCGCGGCGAGCGCTTCCTGCTGAAGGACGGAAAGCTCGAAAAACCGGTGCGCCCCTAGTCTCCCGTAGTCGCCGCCGCCGGGTCCTGGGCGCTGATGGCCGCGCAGTCGATGGAGAGACAACTGCCCAGTTCGCTGAAGTTTTTCTCCCAGCGCGGGCGGTCGTCGGTGGCCAGCGCGGTAAGGGCGTCGCTTGAGCTGCGCAGAATCTCATACCAGATGTTCTGCGCCTGCCAGAGGTTCAGCTCGAAGGGCAGCTCGACCAGGATGCGCGCCATCGCCAGCGTCCGGTCCAGCATCTCCAGCGACCCCGAGGAGGCTTGCAGCTCGCTCATCACGCGCTTCATCCGCTGGTCGGCGATGTAGGAAAGCGTGGCCGTCTCCAGGGGAACCTGATCTGCCGCGGCCAAGGATAGAAAAGAGCGCAACTGGGCCTGATCGATGGAGTCAACCTCCAGAGCGCGGCGCAGTCCCGCGTTGATGGCGAAGCCCGCCGCCAGGGTCAGCGCCGGCGGCTTGGGCAGCCCCGCCTGTGAGAGATAGTGCAGGAGGCTGGCGTGATCTTCATAGATCGTGGTCAGCGAGTTCTCAATGTCCCAGAGCGTCGAGTTGAGGATGATCTGCACGATGCGCCGCTGCTCGTCGGTAAAGAGTGAAGTCAGCGTGTAGTCGACGTGGGCGTGGTAACGGTCGAGGAGGCGCATCACCTCGGGAAAGAGAGCGCTCTGCACGTACTCCGCGGCCTGTTTGGCGAAGGCCTCGAACGCGGGGGCATCAGCTTCAGCGTAGGGCTTCACCGCGGCGGTAATGTTCTGGTCGCCGAAGTGCAGAACTGCAAACGAGAAGCTCTGCTGGTGGCCGGTGATGGCGCTGGCGATGTGCGCCCGGCCCAGCGCCAGCCGTCCGCGGCCGGAGGTATAGATGTCGTAGGAGATGCGGCGGACGCGGTAGCAAAACAGGTCGGTTTGCTCGGCATACGTGGAAAAGACAGAGCTGATGGCGTAATGGGCCGCTACCTGTTCCAGGCCCAGCTTCATGGTGGCCACGCACTTCTTATAGATCTGGGCGCCATCGCCGGCGCTGGCCACGTTGGACCGGGCCTCTGCCAGGCGGGCCAGGAACGCAGGCTCCAGCGATTCGGCCTGCTGGCCAAAGAGTTCCTGCGCCAGTTGCAGCACTCGCGCGGCATAGGCGACGACCTGCACCGTCTCGATGCCCGAAATGTCGTCGAAGAACCAGCCGCAACTGGTGTACATGAGCTGCGCGTGGCGCTGCATTTCCATCAGTTCCAGGGCGCGCACGCGCTCCGGCGCGGAGAGAATCTGGCTCTCATGCGCGCGCAAGAAGCGGTCCACTGACTCCGTGCTGCGGTCCAGCACCACTTCGATATAGCCGTCCCGGGCGGCCCACACATCTTTGAAGAGCTTTCCACCCTCCTGGTCGGTAAGCGGGATCAGGGCGTCGCGCAGTTCGTCCAGAGCCTGGCGCAATGGCGCGCGCCAAAGCTGGTTGAATCCCGGCTTGCCCCCGTTGCAGCCGCAGTTGGAGCGCCAGCGCTCCACCCCGTGTACGCAGCTCCATGAGGTGTCGTCGGCGATCTCAGCTTCGTACTCGGGCGGAAACTGCTCCAGAAAGCCGCCATAATTGGCCAGCTTCACCGTCTTATCCGCTTCCAGCAGGCGCAGGGCGTAGGCCAGCGCCATCTCGCCGTGCTTGTGGTGGTGGCCATACGACTCGCCGTCGGTGGCCACGTGGACCAACTGCGGCTGCGTGCTGTCCTTGAAACCGGCTTTGAGCCGCGCGGCAAGGTTCTCGCCAGAGTTCAGCAGCCCCTCGAACGCGATCGCCCGCGAAGCAGCGCTGTTGTAAAAGAACACCGCAATCGAAACCCCGGAGTCGAAGCGCACCAGGTAGGGGCGCGTGGTGTCCACGGCAGCGCCGGGGGTGTCCGTCCAGCTCGCGCCGTCCTTCAAGGCCCGGATGCGCTTGCACTGGTGCGGCGCCAGCACGGTGAACTTGATGCCGTGCTGGGCCAGCAGCTCCAGCGATTCGGTGTCGGCCGCGGTCTCTGGCAGCCACATGCCTTCCGGCGGCGTGCCGTAGTGGTGCTCATAGTCGGCAATTCCCCAGCGGATCTGGGTGATGCGGTCGCGCTTGCTGGCCAGCGGCAGAATGATGTGGTTGTAAACCTGCGCCATGGCCGAGCTGTGGCCGCGAAAGCTCTTGCGGCTGCGGCGCTCGCCGTCCAGGATCATGCGGTAGGTGCGCACGGCGTTCTCTTTCAGCCAGCTCAGCAGCGTGGGCCCGAAGTCGAAGCTGATGCGCGCGTAGTTGTTCACGATGCGCTGGATCTGGTTCTTGTTGTTCACGATGCGCGCCGCGCCGTTGGTGGCGTAGCACTCCGCGCAGATGCGCTCGTTCCAGTCGTGGTAGGGCGCGGCCGTGTCCTGGGTCTCGACCGTCTCCAGCCACGGATTCTCGCGCGGCGGCTGGTAAAAGTGACCATGAATGCAGATAAAACGTTTGCTGGCGGCCATGAAAAATAGCTCCTAGCCTTTAGCTTTTAGCTAAAGCTCCGGGCGCTTAACCTCTGACAGGCGCTTCCGGCTTCGATATTCAAGCCTGCGCAAATCTTCTTCGGCAAACAAATTAGCTAAAAGCTAAAAGCTAAAAGCTAATAGCGAATAGCTGGAAGCGGCTTTGATTATTGTAGGCTTGCCCGCCCTGTGGGCGCTGTGGTTTTGGCCAGATCGCAGGCCCGCCACAGGTACCAGCTGGCCACGGAGCGGAACGGCGCCCAGCGTTTTCCCCTTTTGAGCAGCACCTCCGGCTTGGGCAAATCTTCGGCCGCCAGGGCACGGTTTTTCGGGATTCTTTGAAAAGTCAGCGCGAAGCCCTTGCGCACTCCGTAGTCGCTCACAGGCAGCACGTCGGGACGGCCCATGCGAAAGATCAGTAGCATCTCCACCGTCCACGGGCCAATGCCGCGCACCGCCGTGAGCCGCTCGACGATCTCCGCGTCGCTCATCTTCCTGATCGCCGCGTTGGTTGGGACGGTTCCGTCCAGAGTTTTGGAGGCCAGATCGCGCAGAGCCTTGATCTTGTTGCCGGAGACGCCGGCGGCGCGAAGCGGTTCATCGGGGGTGTCGAGAAGAAGTTGGGGAGCCGGATCGCCGCCAAAATACTCGCGCACCCGGCGATGGATAGTGGCCGCGGCTTTGCCGTGCAACTGCTGATAGAGAATCGATTCCAGCAGCGACTCGAAGGGCGAAGGCGAAGGATCGAGCCGCAGCGTGAACGCGCCCGCCAGCTCGATCAGCGCGCCCAGCTTGGCGTCGCTGGCCTTCAAGTGCGCTAGCGCCTGGGCGGGATCAAAGGGAAGTTTGCGGCTCCGGCCGTCATGGATCATAGGGGAACAGTGTACCGTGACGGGACTGGGTCGCGGCAGAGGCCGCCTGAGGCAGCAGAGACCCTGCCCACACTCGCCGCACCTAGTAACATCTAGGCAGAGACGGGACGGGAGCTCCAAAGCCATGAAGATGCGGCCGGGAACGCAAACAGGATTTCTGCTGTGCGGCAAGGAGTGGATCGACGGAGAAACGCTGGAAGTGCGTTCGCCGTGGGACCAGGGTCTGGTGGGGCGGGTCACCGTGGCAACGCGCGCCGACGCGCGCCAGGCCGTCAACCACGCAGCGGCCAGCCTGCGCCGCACCCGCGCTCTTCCCCGCTGGAAGCGCCGCGAGATCCTCGAGGACGTGGCTGCCGCGCTGATCGAACAGAAGGAGCGCTTCGCGCAACTTATCGTCGCCGAGGCCGGCAAGCCCGTCCGCCTTGCCCGCGCCGAGGTGGATCGTGCCGTCCTCACCTTCAAGACCGCCGCCGAAGAAGCCGCCCGACTCGGCGGCGAAAGCCTTCCCCTGGACCTCACCGAGGGCAACGAGGGCCGCTGGGGACTGGTGCAGCGCTTCCCCGTCGGCCCGGTGCTGGCCATTACGCCATTCAATTTTCCGTTAAATCTGGTGGCGCACAAACTGGCGCCCGCCATCGCTGCCGGGTGTCCGCTGATTCTCAAGCCCGCCCCGCAAACCCCTTTTACCGCGCTGGCCCTGGGCGAGGTGATTCTGAAAGCCAGCTGGCCCGAGGAGGCGCTGGCCGTGCTGCCGCTCAGCAACGCCGATACCGCATGGCTGGCCGAAAAGGAAGATCGCATCAAGCTGGTCAGCTTTACCGGTTCGGCCAAAGTCGGCTGGGAGCTCAAAGCCCACTCCGGACGCAAGCGCGTGCTGCTCGAACTCGGCGGCAATGCCGCGCTCATCGTTCATGGCGACTGGCACGACCTGGACGAGGCAGCCCTGCGCACCGCCCACGCCGCCTTTGGCTATGCCGGTCAGTCCTGCATCAGCGTCCAGCGCGTCTTCGTCGAGCGCAAAATCTACCAGACTTTCTTGTGGAAGGTGGTCGAGCACACCGCCAAGCTGGCTGCCGGAAACCCCTCCGACGAAGCCACAGAAGTGGGCCCGCTCATTCGCCTCAGCGAAGCCGAGCGCGTGGATGCCTGGGTCAAGGAGGCCGTCGAGGGTGGCGCCAAGCTGGTCGCCGGCGGAGAACGCCACGGCTCTGTGGTGACGCCGGCGATTCTGACCGGAACCACGCCAGGCATGAAGGTGCGCGACGAAGAGGTCTTCGGCCCGGTCGTCGCCATCGAGCCCTATGACGATTTCGAGCAGGCGCTGGCCGATGTGAATCACTCGAAATATGGCCTGCAGGCCGGCCTCCTCACCCGCGACGCCGGCCGCATTCTCACCGCTTATCGCGAACTCGAAGTCGGCTCGCTGATCGTCGGCGACACCCCCAGTTGGCGCCTCGATCCCATGCCCTTCGGCGGCGTCAAAGACTCAGGCCTGGGCCGCGAAGGCATCCGCTCCGCCATCCAGGAGATGACCGAGCCGCGCATGCTGGTAATGGCGGGGATCAGCTAGGTCTCTAACCGCTTGTTGTTGTACTAATTCTGGGTGCCCCAGGTCCCGATTGTGGGACCTGTGAAAGCTTGAATTCAATGCACGGTATCACGCGCTCAGAGACCGGGCAAATGCCGAAGACGGCATCTCCCTACTTGGCGATCATCTCCAGCATGGCTTTCGCGTCGGCGGCGTGAGGGCCGTCAGGGGCGAGCGCAAGGTATTTTTCAAGCGCCTCTCGCGTCTCGGGCGAGGCTTGGACCTTGCCTTGTGCGGCTATCGGCAAATCTGCAAAGAGATCTGACCCCAGAACGAACCAGGCATTCGCTCTGGTGGGGTCCGCTTGCACGCACTTGCGGCAGGCCGCCGCTGATTCATGTGTGTTGCCGTTGTTGTAGAGGACGGCGCAGATATTGAAGTAAGCCTGTCCGGCGTTGGACGCCAACCCGGCGGATTGGTTATACGTCTCGATCGCCTCCGTGGTGCGTTTGAGCTTGAGCAGCGCATTGCCTTTGCCAATGTAGATCTGTGCCAGGCTGTCTTTCCACTCGTTCATTGGCTGGCCTTGGGCGGGCTTTTCCTGTTCCGCCGCAGCCAGAGCCCGGCCGTAAGTTGCCAGGGCTTCATCCGCCGCGCCGGAGTAAAGCTGCACATTGGCCAGCAATCTCAGGTTCAGTGACGTTGCTTTTAGTCCTGCCAGTTGCTGCGCGATGGCGATGGCGCGGGGCCACTCCTTTGCCTGCATGGCCTGGTTATAATCAGCCGTCAACGTTTCCGGATTTTGCCCACCGGCGCTGTTGGAGGTTTGCGGGGCGGCCGGCAAGGCAAAGAGCAGCGGCAACAGAGCCGCCGCAAAAACTGGAATGGACCTGCGCATCGCGTACCTCCGTTGATTGCGGACGCCTGGATACTGGCAAGACATTAAATCCGAACGCGGCGGGAAGCAAGCCGTTTCGTCACGGAGTCTCTGGAGGGAAATAGTTGCGGCCTGGCATTGGCAATGCCCGGTCTTGGCACAGCACCGGTATTGCCGGATGGCGATGACTGATTATCGCCATCCGCCGGGCCGGCCTGCTCTCGCAACACTAATAGCGGGCTCTTCTCGTGGGGTGGCGCTATCGGCCCATGATTCAGCGGCTTTCAGCGCATTGAGAAAAGAGGGAAAATAAGTTGCTTACGCCTCTTACTTGGCCTTGGCTTTCTGCGCGGCCCACCGCTTGCGTTGCGCATCGGCAATCCGCTTGCGCGCCTCGGCGCTCAACACGCGCCTCTTCCTGGCCTTCCTTTTGGCCTTGGCCGGCGCCTTTTTGGTTTTGCGCTCAGTTACTTTGGTGGCGAGGTTTTCGATGTTGGCCAGCAGGGAGCGTGCCTGCGTCAGCGTTGCGATCTCCTCGTCGATTTGGGCAATAATGGAATCAATAGCCATAAGTGAAGCATAGCTCAGAATTTCGCTTTTGCGCAATTTGGCGGAATATTTTTTCAACTTACGCATGCGCAAGCTGAATCGTCTCATTCCGGCTTGCCCACCGTTTTCTCCAAATAAGCCTTCTGCAGAACGAAGAACGCCAACTTTTTCTGCCCCTGATCGGAGATAAGTCCCTTGCGGTTGAATTCATCTTGGATGCCCGTCAGGGTCCTGTTAGGCGAGCGAAAATCCATCAGAATCCACGGGCTCATCCCCCTGAGTTGCGGAATCCGGTTGAGCATGCCCAATTGATGGCGATAGATATTGGCCTGGTATTCCTCTGTCCAGCGGTCGTTGTCGCCGCCGTGCAGGCCGGCCTTGGCGCCGCCGCCAAGCTCGCTCACAATCAGGGGTTTTTGGTAGTCGATGCGCCACGCGGTTACGTCGGCCGTCTCCGGATGCTGCTCATACCAACCGATATATTCATTTACTCCGATGACATCCAGCGTCTTGCCCAGCGCATCGTCCACGATCTTGGTGTGTCCTTCCGCGCGCACCAGCAGCGCCGCGGTAATCAGCCGCGAGGAGTCAAGCGCGCGCGCGCGGCTGGCGAGAGTTTCGATAAACTGTGTTCGCGCCTCGGTGTTCGGCGTTTCGTTGGCCATCGACCACAAAATGATCGCCGCGTGATTGCGCGAGGTTCCGATCTCTTCGTCCAACTGTTGCTCGGCCTTGGCCAATACTTTGGGATTGTCAAACTGCAGCGCCCAATAAACCGGATTCTCGGACCAAACCAGCAGCCCCATCCTATCGGCCGCGCGCAACATGGTTTCGTCGTGGGGATAGTGCGCCAGGCGGACAAAGTTGCAACCCAGCTCTTTGGCCCAGCCCAGCAGCGTCTCCGCGTCTTTGTCCGTGTTGGCCCGGCCGGTGCGGTAGGGCGCCTCGGCATGAATCGAAATACCGCGCAGAAAGATGGGCTTGCCATTCAACAGAATTTGCGTCCCGCGCGTCTCCACGGTGCGAAAGCCGATGAGATCTTCGATAACGTCTTGTCCTGCGCTGATTCGGACCTTATAGAGCTTCGGCGTCTCCGGCGACCAGCGCTCCAACCCCGGTGCGGGCAAGCGAATCGCAGCGCGTCCGTCCTCTCCTGCAATGGCGGATGTCTTTACGCCTAACTCGGGAATCTCCACCTCGACCTTTGCGCCGGGTTGGCTGCCCTCAACATGAATCCAACCTTCGATTTGGGAGCCTTCCCCGCGGCTTAGGTGCACGTCATACTGATCGATGAAAGCCTCGGGCACCTCGATCAGTGAGACCGAGCGCGTGAGGCCGCCATAGTTCCACCAATCGGTTTCGAGCGTAGGAACATTGTCCTCGCGGCGCGTGTTGTCCAAGGCGGCCACCACGAAGTTTCCACCCGCATGAACCGCCGTCGTAACGTCGCAGTTGAAGCTGGTGTAGCCGCCCTCGTGCTCGCAAACCTTCTGGCCGTTGACCCAGACCCAGGAGTGGTAGTTGGCCGCGCCCACGTGCAGAAAGATACGCGTGTGTTCTTTGGGCTGGTAGGTGAAGTCGCGCTCGTACCATATCGGCCCCTCATAGAAGAACAGAGACTCGCGCTGCGTGTTCCAGTCGGCGGGCACCTTCAGCGTGGGCGCCTTGGAAAAGTCGTACTCGATGGGGAATGGATCGCCGGGCTTGGCCTTCTGGTTGAGGAACCAGCCGTTCGACTTCTCCTGGTGATGGAAGCTGAAGAGGCCGGAGAAGTACGGGTCGACGATGGAGGCCCAATTGCCGTCAAGTGAAAGGGCTGGCCGCCGGTCGGCGCCGGTGAGAACGATCGGGGCGTTCGCGGGCGCGGCCCAAGCGGGGGAAACGGCCAGCAGCGCGGCAGCGATTGCGGCGAGAACAACCCAGCGGGCGATCAGTGCATCAGGGCGCGTAAACAGGCGTACAGGCAGATGCTTCATTCCAGAACCTCGGAGATTTGGTTTTGCATGGGAGCATCCGCCGCATTTCATCGTGCACAGGCGGTCGCTCCGGACAGACTCGTAATCTTATCGCCTGGCAGGCCGGACTGTACATCCCGTCCATGCCGTCAAGTACAAGTACAACGACAAAGGGGACAGACCCCTCGGGCCGTCCCCTTTGTTGTGTTTCGTTTCCGCTTGTTTTCGTCCGCCTACATTCCCAGATACTCAACATGCACATAGGTGCCGAGGCGCACGTTGTAGGCCAGGTACCAGCCATCGTGGTCCGGGTCAGGGTAAATCACGATGTCGTCGGAGTCCCACAGCCAGCCGTCGCAAAAGGCGATGTCAAAGGGCGCAACGTGCCAATACCAGTTGTTGAACCAGAAGCGGGTTGGTCCGCCGCCGCCCATACGCCATACGTGCCCGTGGCCAACGCCGCCGGAAAAGCGGCCATGCGCGAAGGGGTAGTCGAGGTGATAATTCGCGTCGCCGCGGCCGGTGTCGTGGCCGACCCAGGACTTGCCATCCACGTGCGGGACGTTGGGGTGGCCGGCCTGGTCGGCAAAGTTGCGCTTCGGGTCGGGCGCATGCGGCGCGCCTTTATACACCGAAGGACCGTGCGATGGAATGGCTTGATGCGGTGCGGGTGCACCACCACCGCCTTGGTGACGCTGCGCAAACGCTGGAACAGAAAGAACGAGCAAAGCTACCAATGCTATCTGAATGGATTTCATTGATTCCTCCGGATACCCTCAGGGAGAACAACCATTCTCCGCTGCCCTTGTCCCTTTGCTGGGTCATCCTCAATAACATTAGATACAACCCGGCACGTACAAGCAAGTTGCGGCGCGATAATCTTACGAGCCGCGCTCCACATGCCGGACTTACGCCGATCTCCTGATAAGCGCCGTTCTAAGCCCCCACGGCCGGGTGCCCCATCCATTTCGCGTCCTTTGCGAAATGGGTGGGATACCACGAACCTCCTGGCGCGTAAGCGCCGTACGCCTAGACGGCAAGTCTCCGCCACGCATACAGCGGGAACCGGTTGGCCAGTTCGGCCACCTCGCCGCGAATCCGCTCCAAAACCGCATCGTCGTTCCGCTGCTCCAGAGCCTTTGTCATCCACGCGGCAATCCGCCGCATCTCCGGCTCCTTCATGCCACGGGTGGTCAATGCCGGCGTGCCCACACGAATGCCCGAAGCCTTGAGCGGCGGATTGACGTCATACGGAATGGTGTTTTTGTTAACCGTGATGCCGGCCTTGCCCAGCGCCAGTTCGGCCTCGGAGCCCAATATCCCCTTTTCAAAAACATCCACCAGCATCAGGTGGTTGTCCGTGCCACCGGAGACGATGCGGAAGCCGGCCTCCTGGAGAGTCAAGGCAAGCACCTTGGCGTTGGCCACGATCTGCGCGGCATAGGTCTTGAACTCCGGCCGCAGCGCCTCGCCCAGGGCCACAGCTTTCGCTGCCACGATATGCACCAGCGGGCCGCCCTGCTGGCCCGGAAAGACTGCCTTGTCCACCGCCGCAGCCAGCTCCTGCCCGCAAAGAATCAGCCCCGAACGCGGGCCGCGCAGCGTCTTGTGGGTGGTGGTCGTGGTGATGTGCGCATGGGGCACAGGCGAGGGATGCACACCTCCCGCCACCAGCCCGGCGATGTGCGCCATGTCGAAGATATAAACCGCACCCACCTTGTCGGCAATCTGCCGCATGCGCTCGAAATCCCAGAGTCTTGGATAGGCGCTGGCGCCGCCGATGATCGCCTTGGGCCGTTCGCGCTCGGCAATGGCCTCCAACTCGTCGTAGTCGATCAACTCCGTGTCGCGCCGGACGTGGTAAAACGTGGGCCGGTAGAGCTTGCCGCTGAAGCTCAGCCTGTGGCCGTGGGTCAGGTGCCCGCCGTGCGACAGGTCCAGGCCCAGAATCGTATCGCCGGCCTGCAAGACTGCTGCGTAGGCCGAGGCGTTGGCCTGGGAGCCGGAGTGCGGCTGCACGTTCACATGCTCGCCGCCGAAGATCTGCTTGGCCCGGTCGCGCGCCAGGTTTTCAACCACGTCGGCATATTCGCAACCGCCGTAGTAGCGCCGTCCAGGGTAGCCCTCGGCGTATTTGTTGGTAAAGATCGAGCCGGCCGCCTCCAGCACCGCCTGGGATACGAAGTTCTCGCTGGCTATCATTTCCAGCCCTTCGTGCTGGCGGAGAGTTTCCTGGTCAAGAGCGGCGGCCACGTCGGGGTCGGCCTGGGCAAGGGAGAGAGACATGCGATCGGTCATATAAGAATTTTAGCGCGGGTGGCCTCCGGGTCCGTTTTGCGACCTGACCGCGGATGACGATGCCGATGCGCGCCAGGCGCTGGATCTCGCAATGGATAAGATCGCCGGGGTGCTTGTGCTCATAGCGCAGCACCGGTCTTGATGGAATGGACAACCTGTTCAAACTTCGCAGTGCTAGAGGCGCTAAATGGGCGCTTAGTGCTTGAACAACAGCGCCTTCAACCGCTTCTCGATCGTCTTCAGATCGGTCTCGCCTTGAAACCGCGCGCGAACTTCCCCATTCCTGTCGACCAGGTACGTCAACGGCAGTCCAAGAACTCCGCCGTAGAGTTCTCCGAGTTTTTCGTCGCCCATCGCCACGGGATAATTCAACTTCAACCTGGCATAGAGTTTGCGTGCTAACTCCGGGTCGTCATCCATCGAGATTCCGATGACCTGGAAGCCTTGTGGCCCGTATTGCCGCTGCCATTGGACGAACCTGGGCATCTCAACCTGGCACGGGGCGCACCAGGTGGCCCAGAAGTTCAAGAGCACCACCTTACCCCGGAAGGTGGCGAGGTCGAGGTTTCCGCCGTTCAAGTCGCGGCGCGTAAACTCGGGCGCCTTCTTGTTGAGAAGGGACTCCGCCGCGCAAGCTGTGCGCGAGCAGGCAGCGAACCAGGCCCCCAGCAGCAAACATGCCATCATGAGGCCGGAAATCCAGGTCCGCGCCCCAGTGGCCGCGTCCGGCCCGGCCGGCGCCTCGCCGCGCGAACCGCGGCTAGCGGCCGCGCTCAACCGGATTCCCCTTGTCAACCCAATCCGCTCCGAGGTTGTCGGCGAGATAGAGAGCCTTCACATTGGTGAATCCCAGATCGCGCAGCAGCTTGAACGCGGGCCCGATGTTGGGGCAGCGGTTCCATGGGCAACAGCCGCAATAGAGCACGATGAAGCTCTTCCGGGGGAGCGGCGCCACCCTGTCTTGCAGTTGCTTCAGGCCCGCGGTTTGCGACCCGGCCCCGGCATATTCCGCGCCCGCGATATGAGCCTCGGCAAACAGCAGGTGCGAACCCACTTGCAACACCAGTGGCCTGTTTGCTCCCTGGGCGTGCAACAGGCGATTCAACTCCTCGGGCTGAAGCAGTTGCGCGCTGGGAATGGAAAAGGCGCTGTCGGACGACGGCGCGCCCCCGCTGAACTGCGCGTGAAGCGGTGTGCGGGCGGCCAGCAGCATTGCCAGAACGGCGATCGCTCCCGTTCTTTGAACCAGGCCAAATCTCATCGGGGTTTCTCCGCAACCAGTCTAACCCGTCGCGCACCACCCCTGTGTGCAATCGCCCAGTTGCGGATAGGTTGAAGCGAACGGATGGTTCTAGATGTCCAGGTTCTTCACGTCCAGCGCATTGTCCTCGATGAACTTGCGCCGCGCTTCCACGTCTTCGCCCATCAGGGTGGTGAAGATGGCTTCGGTTTCGGCGATGTCTTCGAGCTTGACGGAGAGCAATGTGCGGCGGTCGGGGTCCATGGTGGTTTCCCAAAGCTGCGCTGAGGTCATCTCGCCCAGCCCCTTGTAGCGCTGCACCTGGTAGTCCTTCTTGCCCTGTTCGACGATGTAGGCGAAGAGCTCGCGGGCAGTCTGCTTTTCGACGGGCTCCCGCAGAGCGCGGGCAGGGCGGCGGGCTTGTTTGGATTCCGACTGGGTTTCCGCGCTTTCTGAGGCCTCGCCGGACTCCTCGGAGTCCTCAGCGGAAGTTTCGGCGGCGCTGGTTGAGACGGCGGCTTTGGCGGCGTACTCGATGAGGAAGGGCGGGGCCAGGAACTCCTTGATGAGGGTGTACTTGGCCATCATCTGGCGGAACTCGGGGCTGGAGGCCAGGGTCCAGTCGATGTGGCGCTCGGCGCCCTGCGAGTCAGTGAAGCTGATGGACCAGGTGTGATGCTCCTCGTCCTCCACTGGATTGCCGAGGGTCTTGAAGCCGAACTCGTCGGCCAGCTCGGCCAGATCGGCACGCAGCAGGACCAGCTTGGGCGGGATTTCACTCTCGGATTTGGAGGCGAAGTCGGCGCGATGGACGAGTTCAGCGCGGGCCAGCAGCTCGGTCAGTTTTTCGTTGCGGATGCGCTTGTCCACCTTCTCGACGAAGCCCAGGTACTCGTTGAGGGTGCCCATGAAGCGGGTAAGGTCGCTGCCCTCGATGCGGCTGGCGAACTCGCCGTGGCGCACAACCATTCCTTCCGACGCGCGATTGACCATCACCCGCACAAACTCGCGGTCGTCCTTGATGTACTGCTCGAAGCGGCCCTTCTTGATCTTGTAGAGCGGCGGCTGCGCGATGTAGATGTTGTCGCGCTTGATCAGTTCCGTCATGTGGCGGAAGAAGAAAGTGAGCAGCAGGGTGCGGATGTGGGATCCGTCTACGTCGGCGTCGGTCATGAGGATGATCTTGCCGTAGCGGATCTTGGTCGCGTCGAAGTCGTCTTTGCCGATACCGCAACCAAGCGCGGTGATCATGGCACGGATTTCTTCATGGCCCAGCATCTTGTCGTAGCGGGCCTTTTCGACGTTGAGGATCTTTCCCTTGAGCGGCAGGATGGCCTGGAAGCGGCGGTCGCGGCCCTGCTTGGCGGTGCCGCCGGCGCTCTCGCCTTCGACCAGGTAAAGCTCGCAGCGCTCCGGGTTGCGCTCC
>DATFYK010000037.1:0-30104 GCA_035315085.1 Occallatibacter sp. | reverse complement strand
TCGACATCCCGCGAATACAGCCGGTAGCTGGAACGAGCGTCGGCCCAGAACTGCATCCCGAGCTGGCTGAGTGCTACGCCCTCGGTGACGCGCAGCCAGAATCTCCTGAAGCGCTTCATGATGGGCCAGCCCCCGGCAGCGGATTTCTCGCGCGCCTGCGGCAAACGTCCGGCGTTTTGGGCGAGTTCATGCGAGACATGGCGGGATTATACGTCAAACCGGAAGCAATGAACGAAACTTCCAACTGCCCGGTGCCTCAAGACAGAAGACGCCGGGCGGCTCAGGGCCATGAGATTAGTTTCTAGTCGCGAGCGGCGCCCTCCACCCGCAACCGACAGGTGAGACGGTTCCCAGGCATGACCCCAATGCGGTTCCGAGCGGATGGTCGCCCATCCGGAAACTGAGCCGCCGCGCCGAGCAGGTCAATGCGAACCCAGTGCGGAGCACGGGCCAACTTCTGGTTTGCCCGTCACACTCCCTTAACCGGTGGGGGGCAGCTCTTACGGCGTGGGAGAGAGATCCCTCCTCCATAGACTGCGCAACGCGCCGAGCGTGATGGGCAGGGCGCCGGCAAAGAGGAAGACCATATCCCCGATCATGCGCAGCCATTCCAGTTTGTGGTAGGCGCCGCTCATCAAGAATGTCAGGCGGCGTGCGTGCCAATACCCGTTGGCGACGGAATCCCATAGCTGGATGACTCCTCCGGGGAACAGATCCAGGACGATCATAAGCGCCAGGCCCACATTCACGCCCCAGAAGCCAAATCGGACGAACTTCTCCGTCTCCTTCCATGTGGCGTCGGATTGCATGGCCCTCAGGCAGAAGACCATCACGGCTAAGGCCAACATCCCAAAGACACCGAACATTGCGGCGTGCGCGTGATTGGCGGTGAGCGACGTGCCCACCTCGAAGTAGGAGACGATCGGCAGGTTGATCAGGAAACCGAAGACCCCCGCGCCGACGAAATTCCAGACACCCACGGCCATGAGGAAATAGATGGACCACTTCTGGTTCCAGGCCAAATCGTCGCCGCACTCGGAACATTTCGCCTTTCTCAGTTTGATGAAATCCCATGCGTCCAGCGTCAGAAGCGTGAGAGGCACAACCTCCAGAGCGGAGAAGCACGATGCCAGGCCCATGTTGAGCGTTCCCTGGCCTGTGAAATACCAATGGTGGCCCGTGCCGATGATCCCGCCGCTGAGATACAGGATGGCATCCAGGTAGATCAGGCGCGTGGCGGCCCTGGTGCTGACCACGCCCATCTGGTGGAACATGATGGCCACCAGCACCGTTGCGAAGAGTTCGAAGAATCCCTCCACCCAAAGATGGATGATCCAGAAGCGCCAGTTGTCGATGACGGCAAAGTTGGTGTGAGGGCCATAGAAAAGAGCGGGCAGGTAAAAGACAGGGATGGCCACGGCCGTGTACAGAAAGAGCGAGGATAGTTCGCGCTTTTCCGGGTTTTTGAAGGTGGGCCGGAGAGCCCGAAACATCAGAAACAGCCAGAAGACAAGGCCAACTGCCAGCAGAATCTGCCAGAACCGCCCCAGGTCCAGGTACTCGGAACCCTGGTGACCGAACCAGAACCAGAGCTGCCCCAGCTTGTCGTTGATGCCGAGGGATTCGCCTGCCAGGCTGCCGGCGACCACCACTGCCAGCGCCCCGAGGAGCGCGTAGACGCCAGTCCTCTGATGTTTGGGTTCTTCGCCGCCGACCCACGTCGCCAGGAAAAGACCGCCGCCTACCCAGGACGTCGCGATCCAGAAGATGGCGAGTTGGAGGTGCCAGGTGCGCGCCAGACTGTAGGGCAGCCAGCGGGCGATGTCAAGCCCGTAAAAGGCTCCTGTCTCCACCCGATAGTGAGCGAGCAGGCCTCCCAGAGATGATTGTGCCAGGAACAGGAGGGCCACGACGGCGAAGAACCATCCCGTAGCCCACTGGCTGGGCGTGAGCTTCAAAGCGGCGGGAGCAGAGTGCAAAAAATGGGGGCCAGCGCCTTCGCCCTTCCAGCCCAGGTAGTCGAATTTGCCAACGACGAAGAGGATTAAACCCAGTCCTGACAGGAGGGTGATGAGACTCAAGGCGCTCCAGACATAGGCCTCGGTGGAAGGAAGGTTTCCCGCCATGGGCTCGTAGGGCCAGTTGTTGGTGTAGGAGTAATCCTTCCCAGGGCGATTCGCCGTTGTCGCCCAGGCCGCCCAAGCGAGGTAGGTGGTCAGAGCCTTTAGCTCCCCGGGGTTGTGAATATAGTTGGCCGGTAGCCCGGGAGCAGCATCCTTCCTGGTGAAGTAGTCGCTCCATTCGCGAAGCTCTGTGCGGTAGGCAGCCACCTCGCCTGAAGAGAGGCGGAGAGTTCGCGAAGCCGGATCGTACCGGTTTTCTTTGAGCTCCGATATCGTCCGCGCGGATGCAACGCTCTGCTCATCCGGGGAAAGCTGCGCAAAGAGCTTGCCGTACTTTTCGGTTGCGATCGTGTCCCTGGTTACCTCGCTGAGCCGATGCAGGTACTCGGCGCTGTAATCAGGGCCTAAGTAAGCCCCGTGGCCCCACAGGGTTCCGTGCTCCATGAGGCCGTATTTGAGGAACACCTCCTGGCCCATCTGGATATCCGCCCCGGAAAACACCACCATGCCCGCCGCATCCACGGCCTGCTCGGGGATGGGTGGAGCGTTCGTGTAGGTCAGGACCGTGACGATGGATAGAACCGAGAAGCCGGCGATCATTACTAGGATGACCGAGTGTCTCCACCACGGAGAGAGACTTGCAGCGTTGGCGGATGTGTGGGCCATGATGTGCCTCCTTCAGTTCCTGCCAGGATTTCCGGATCTCCAGCTCTTACCTGGAATCTCCTGTTTCGGCTCTAAGTCGCCCAAATTATATCGCTCTTGTGCGGTTTCGCAAGACCTGACCTGCCTCTGTGACTGAAAAGCGGCGCAATTCAGGGTGATTCTGGACTCGGCGGCGTAATCGGGCTATCCGGAAGTTGGGTGTCTGTTGATGCAAACAGGGCTTCGCACAAACGGAAGTATTAGCGGGCAGGGGAAATGATCTCCAGCAATCCCACACGCTCCTGGATGGTCGGCAACCCGGAAGCTGACTCGCCCTGTGAGCGCGGTGGTCCCCGGTCAGGTTTTTTGCCTGCCCTGAACATCGGCTCACCTCAGCGCCCTTTATGCATTGCCGATGGGTATTTTGATCCGGGACAGGCCTTCCCAGGTGCCGAAACCGGGTATAACGCTGTAGACTGCCAACTACGGCGCACTGGACGGAATTAATGGCCCGAACTTCACCCAAACAGAAGCTCTTCAACGGCCGGGACCACTCCTGGATGCAGTTCAACCGGCGTGTCCTTGAAGAAGCCGAGGACCCTTCCAACCCGCTGCTCGAGCGCGTCAAGTTCCTGGCCATCACCGCCAACAACCTGGACGAATACGTTGAGGTGCGCCAGGCCGGCCTCATGCAGCGCATTGAGGACGGCTACCGCGAGCCCGGCTATGACGGCCTCCGCCCCCATGAGTCCCTCGCCGTCCTCACCGCCGACATTCACGAATTCGTCGCCGATCAGTACCGCTGCTGGAACCAGCAACTGCTCCCCGAGCTGCGCAAGCAGCATGTCCGCCTGCTGGAGTGGAAGGAACTCGACGAAGACGCCCGCGCCTTTGCCCAGAGCTACTTTCAGCGCGAAGTCGATCCGCTCCTGACCCCCATCTCCATTGACCCGGCCCACCCTTTTCCGCGCGTCCTCAACAAGGCTCTCTGTCTGGCGCTGCTGCTCCGCGCCAAGCGCCGCAGCTCCGGCCCGCAAGTGCTGGGCGTGGTCACCGTGCCCCGCGCCTTGGCCCGCTTCGTCCGCCTGCCCGGCTGCGACGGTTGCTTCGATTACCTGCTGCTGCAGGACCTCATCGCCCAGAACCTCGCCGGCATGTACCGCGGCTACGAGGTCCTGGCCCACGCCGCCTTCCGCGTCACCCGCAACTCCAACCTCTACTTCGAGGAGGAAGAAGCGCGCTCCCTGCTTGAAACCATCCGCGTCGAGCTCCACAATCGCCGCAAGGGCGATGCGGTGCGCCTCGAAATCGAGACCGGCGCCGATGCCGAGATTGTCGAGCGCCTGCGCGTCAACTTCGAGCTCGAAGAGGATCAGGTCTTTCGCGGCGAGGGCCCGGTGAACCTATCGCGGCTCATGTTCTTCTATAGCGACGTGCGGCGCCCGGACCTCAAGTTCCCGCCCTTCACGCCCAAATCCCTCAAACTGAGCCGCAAGTCCGTCAATATCTTCGACGAGCTGCGCCTGCATGACGTTCTGCTCCACCACCCCTACGACTCCTACGAACCGGTGGTCGACTTCATCCAGCAGGGCGCCGAGGACCCCAACGTAGTCTCCATGAAGCAGACCCTCTATCGCACCAGCGAGGACTCGCCCATGCTCGAGGCGCTCACTGAGGCCGCCGCCACCAAGGAAACCACGCTGGTCGTCGAGCTCATGGCCCGCTTCGACGAGGCCTCCAACATCCGCTGGGCGCGCAGCATGGAGGACGCAGGCGTGCAGGTCTTCCACGGCGTCGTCGGCCTCAAGACCCATTGCAAGCTGGCCATGCTTGTCCGCCGCGACGAGGACGGCCAGACCCGCCGCTACTGCCATCTGGGCACCGGCAACTACAACCCTGTCACCGCCCGCTTTTACACCGACCTCAGCCTGCTCACCTGCGATCCGCAGATCACCGAGCGCGTGCACATGGTCTTCAACTACCTCACCGCCCACGCCGAGATCGACGACTACCGCCCCCTGCTGGTCGCCCCGCTCACCATGGCCGAAAGCTTCCTGCGCCTCATCCGCCGCGAGCAGGAACACGCCCAGGCCGGCCGTCCCGCCCACATCGTCGCCAAGATGAACTCCCTGCTAGAGCCTTCCGTCATCGAAGCCCTCTACCAGGCATCGCAGGCCGGCGTCGAAATCGACCTTATCGTCCGCGGCCTCTCCATCTTGCGCCCGGGCGTCAAGGGCCTCTCCGACCGCATTCGCGTCCGTTCCATCGTCGGCCGCTTCCTGGAGCACTCCCGCATCTTCCACTTCGCCAACGGCGGCAACGACGAAATCTATCTCGGCTCAGCCGACTGGATGCCCCGCAACCTCTTCGAGCGCTGCGAGGTGGCCTTCCCGGTCCGGGACCCGGCCGCCCTGGCCCGCATCCACGACGAAATCCTCCCCGCCTATCTCGCCGACACCGTCAAGGCCCGCCTGCAGCAGCCCGACGGCAGCTACATCCGCGCCGACAAGCTGCTCAAGGACGCCAAGCCCTTCTCCAGCCCATTCTCCAGTCAGGATTTCCTCATGCAACTTGCCGAAGGCAAGGTGGACCTCGACGCCATCCCCAAGCCCGCCGCCCGCCCGCCCGCAAAAGCCGCCGCCAGAAAAGCCAGCGCCGCCGACTGAGCGCTGAGCATCCCCCGGCCAACCCCGCTCCAGGCTGGACGGCCTTCCCATCAGCGGACTTTGCCCGCGTCGGCCGATTCAGCGCCAGGCCCGCCAAAATACCTCGCCTAAATTCCCATTTGGATGCTACTAAAACGTGTTATTATCATCCCTCAAGGAGCCGGCAGACCCCCGCCTGACATCGCCGGACCGCCCCCGATGAACCTCTACCTCATGCGTCACGCCAGTGCCGGACTTCGCCGCGGAAATGCAGTTCTCGACGAGAAGCGGGCCCTCATCAAGGAGGGCAAGGAGCAGTGCATCCTGATGGCGCGGGTGCTCAGCGCGCTCGACGTGCAGATTGATGTAATCGTCTCCAGCCCCTTGAAGCGCGCCCTGCAAACCGCGCAGTTTGTGGGCACCGAGCTGGGCTACGACGCCAAGGTCGAGATCAGTCCGGCCCTCGGACTCGACGCCGATTACGCCGCCTTCCAGAACCTTCTGGCCAAATACGCTGATCGCGAGGGCGTCCTGGCCGTAGGCCACAACCCCAACGTCTTCCAGTTCCTCGGCCGCCTGGTCTCCGGCAACGGCGGCGCAGCCATACGCATGCGCAAGGGCTCCATTGCCCGCATCGACCTGGACCGCCACCCGCCCCTGCTGCAGTGGCTCATCGATCCCCGCACGGCCCGCTCCATCTACTTGAGCGCCGCAAAAAGCTCCCGCCCAAAGACCTCGCGGAAGTAGCCCGCCTCCTTGCGCACACTCCACAGCTCCAGCTCCGCCCCTGTCCGCCCCGGCTCCAACTCCAGGTAAACCCGCTTCGGATACACCTTCGCCGCCACCCGCAGCACGTCGCTGGCCCGGTCCTGGTTCAGCGCCACCGCCAGCCGCAGCAGCACCACCGCCCGGTGTACGTGCTTGTGCTCCTCGGCCGGAATATTCCTCAGAGCCCTGTCCCCCGGCTGCGGCCGGCTCTTGCCCAGGTAGCGCGCAAGCGCTGAAACCGTCGTCCGCTGCACCTGCGTATACCCGTAGATTTCCGAACTCGACACAATGTACTGCGTGTGCCGGTGGTGTCCCTGGTGGTTGATGAACTTGCCCGTGTCCTGCAGCATCGCCGCCGCCGCCAGCCAGCTTTCATACTCCGCCGGAAGCTCGTGCAGCGCCTTCAGCTCCCGGAACAGTTGCACCGCGTGTGCCCGCACCGGCTCGGCCTGCCGCGGATCGACCCCGTACCGCCGCGCCGTCGCCAGCACGCTCTCCCACCGCTCGTGCTCAAACTCCCGGTGCGCCGTGGTCCGCGCGTCCTGCTCGGCCAGCATCTGCGCCAGAATCCCGTCCTTGAGCCCCAGCGGCGAGTAGCGAAACCCCGCCAGCCCAAAGCTCTCCAGCAGTTCCGCGAAGACCTCCGCCCCGGCCACGATGATCTCCGCCCGCCGCGGTCCAATCCCTTCCACCGCCTCGCGCTCCGGCAGCGTCATCTTCGCCATCTTGGTAGCCAGCTTGCGCGCCTCGCGCGTCGCCACCACCCCCGCTGACCGGCTCGCCCGCCGGCTCGCTGACTTGCCTCCGTTCGTCTTTCCTCCGGCCGCGCAAGCCGCGCTCAGCGCCGCCGCCGTCCCCGACGTTCCGATCGCCAGCCTCACGCCCGCCGGCTGAATCCTCCGCTGCGCCCGCCTCAGCTCCCGCCCAATCCACCGCCGCATCCGCGCCAGTCCCTCCGCGGGCGCCGGGTCCTCGGTCAGAAACTCCTCCGTCAGCCGCACCGCCCCCAGCGGCACGCTGATCGTCTCCTTGATCCGCTTGTGCTCGCTCAGCGTAATCTCGCAGCTCCCCCCGCCCAGGTCCACCAGCAGCACTCGCCCGCCCACGCCCGGCTCCCAACCCATCACCCCCAGATGCACCAGCCGGCCCTCTTCCAGGCCCGAGATCACCTCCATTGTCCAGCCCGTCTCCGCCTTCACCCACGCCTGAAACGCCGCCGCGTTGCGCGCATCCCGCATCGCCGAGGTCGCCACCACCCGAATCTTGTCCACCCCATGCGCCTGCACCGCCCGCTGAAAACGCTTCAGCACCCTGAGCGTCGCCGCCATCGCCTCCGGCGACGCCAGCCCCGACTCGAACACGCTGGCTCCCAGCCGCGTCACCTCCCGTTCCTCGTGCAGCGTCCGCAACTGGTGCGCCACCACCTTCGCAATCTTCAACCTGCAGGAATTGGAACCGACATCGATAGCGGCAAAAGTAGGCATGGTCGAAGGCACTCTCCGTGAGCGGGAATCAATCCCTCCGGCCAAGATACACGACCACCCCTCGAAGCCGCGGCGGTGTGAGCTGCGCAGAGGTCAACTCACCTCAAGGCCGTTCCGCAAACTGCCCCGTCGCGTCATGGCTTTCAAACCAGCCAACCACCCGCCGCTCATACTCCTGCGGCTCCGCTCCCGCCGCGCCCGTATGCCCTGCCTCCGCCGGCTCCCACAAAACCACCGCGGCGCCGCGCGAAGAACTCCGCCCCAGAATCATCTCCGCGTTGTAAGCGGGAAGGTTCCTGTCTTTCTTGCCATCAATCAACAGTACGGGCACGTTGCTCGCGGCCACTGCGTTCTCCGGCGAGTCCTGCCCCAGGTCCACTCCGTACTTCCATCGCGTATACAACAAGCCCGTCTCCACCATGGGCCGCAGCAGCGTCCGCCCCAACCACGGCCCCGTGCCGCTCCACTGCCCCAGCCGGTCATAGGACGCTTCTCTGAAGTTTGCAAACGGAGACTCCGCCACCACCGCGCAGAATCCCGGCGTCGTCCTCAGAGATTCGAGCAAGATCGCGGCCCCCATCGAGTTCCCCAGCCCGTCGATGCAGCGCGGACCCTCCGTCTTCTCCATCCAGTCGAACCAGCGCCTCACATCCCCGGCTTCCTTCACCCCGTAAGTCGCCAGCTCCCCGCCGCTCTCTCCGTGCGCTCGCGCATCGGGCAACAGAACCGCATACCCATGCCGCAGCAGCAGCTCCGCATAGCCCAACATGCCCATCCGATTGTCCGCCACGCCGTGCAGCAGGATCACCGCATCGCCGTTGCCGTGCAGGGGCCGCATGCTCCAGCCGCGCAGCGTCACACCGTCGTCCGCAGTCACGGCAACATCCGTCAACTCCGCATGATTGCGCTCCGCAATCGCCTGCGCGAGCGCCCCATCCTTTGGCCTCAACACGCGCCGCCACGGATGCAGCGTCCACTCCCCCGCCACAATGCCGATGACAAGACAGAGAAGGAGCCAGACGACAATAACAACCGCACCCCAGCGTAGAAAAACGCGCGCGTGCCCCATAATTCAAAGTCTACGTTGCCCACTCACGATGTGTTCCCATGCCACTCCACCCCGCGAATCGCCGGTTCTGTATCAGGGCACGGCTTCAAAGGCCCCTGAGCGCAGTCGAAAGGGTGCCGTAGATTGTCCACAGAATCAACGCGGGCTGGCAGGGATGGGTTTTAACCCATCCCTGGATCCCCGGAGGGAGGTGCTGTCCTGCCTCTGCGCTGCCGGCCTTGGTTTTGTGAGTTTGCGGTGGTGATCCTGGGCGATCCACTTGCGTTCAACATGAGATTCAAAACGCGCAGCGCCAGTGGTCAACGTGCACTTTTCTTTAGGCTGCGCTCCGCAAACAGGGCAAATAAAATCAAGTGAGAAATCGGTCATTCCAATCTTTTACCGCATCTTAACAAACCAGGATGGTCAATTCTGAACATTCCGCGCCCATTACCGGCAACGCACAAATACAGCGGTTCTCCAGTTGCTGCAGAGGGAGACCACTTCCGCTGAGTGGCTTTTTCCTTAAGAAAAAGCCACCTTACACGGCGCCCGAAACGCCACTTGAACTGGAGAACCGCTCTAGGACACCGCCCGCAGGAACGCTTTCCGCCCCTTTCACCCGAAATCCCGCGCCTTTCCGCAGCCTCTTGAACCCCGGCAGAATCCGCGCTCAACTCCTCGTCACCAGCCGAACCCCTCCGATATGCCGGCTTGCGGGGACAAATCCGAATCCGGCCCATCTTCCGGTTTGCGAACCATCCTGCCATAATCCCTGTTAAGGGCGGTTTTGGGGCCTGAAAATTTGGGGATTGACTTCTTGGCTAATTGGGAGAATAAAAGGAGAAGGAGGATCGTATGACCAGGACAGACATTCTTCTGGAGTTGCTAGCGGCATCTGGGGCTAGAGGTGGTGATACGCCCATTGTTGGTACAACCCGCCTTCAAAAGCTGCTTTTCCTGGTTGAGCACGAAGAGGGCGTCCAGGTGACGGAAGGCGTCGATTTCGACTTCACACCGTACAAATTCGGTCCGGTGTCAAAGGAGATCTACGACGATCTGACGAAGCTAGAAAACCTTGATTACATCTCCTCCGAGCCTGTTGCGGAGCCCACAAGCGTTGAGCGAGACGAGTTTGGTTTCAGCTTCGAGGGACTGATGGGCGACGAAGAATCCACAGGATCATTCGAGGAGAAACGGTACAAAATCACGAACAAAGGCAAAGAGTGGTTGGCAAACCGCCACCTTTCCGGCCCCGAGGTAGAGAAGATCAGAAAGGTGAAGGGAAAATTTGGCTCACTCTCCCTGAGCGATCTCCTCCATCACGTGTATACTCGGTATCCGGATATGACCACCGCCTCCGAAATCAAGGAGCGTGTCTTGGGGATCAGTTGACCGTGCAAGTCTTGACCGCCGAAATCGTTCGTAACGCCGACATTTTCATCGGCTCAGGCGCACTTCTCTTCGTGCTGTTCGACTCACTCAGCAAGAAGGCAGATGTTCCCGCGCTGAAAAAGGACCTCGACCTACGGCAAAGCCAGCTTCTCGGTGAGGTTGTCGCGGATCTTGAGACTGCAATTATTCCCCTCCTGGAAGGACGGGAGGAATACACGTTTAACGACGAACTCATCTCTCGCTCAGCCCCCACCCTAGACGATGCGGCGCGCGATGCACTTACAGCAGTCATCCGAGGCAACGAGGGTCGTCTTGCTCAGGTACGGATGGTAAAGCGTCTTCCCGGAGCGATTCACGCCCTCAACTCTGTAGTCTTTTGGCTTATTGCCGTGGCAGCGCTCGTAGCATACTCGTCTGTCGGAATACTCCTTATGTTCACTGTGGATACGGAGATTCTATGGCTCCTTCTGGGAGCCCCAACCACTGCAGTATTAGCTGCTGCCATTGTGGCAATGATTCGCCATGAAAAGGTCCAAAATGCCGAAAAGCAGATCCTCAATACCGACTCACAGGCTTGAAAGCGAATTGACAGAGCCGGTGAAGCGCTATCTCCAAGAGATTGGCTGCCAGCAAGTGGTCTCTGAGTTGCGCTTTTTTGATCGAGGAATAGACGTATACGGGGTAAAACAAGCCCGAACAAGAAAGACATACGCCGTTGAACTCAAACTGACGAAATGGCATCGGGCAATTCAACAAGCGGCCATATACCAGCTCTGCGCGGATTATAGTTTCGTTGCGTTGCCTATCCGGTCAGTGTTCAACCTCGATTTGGAGCTATTCAAGAATAGTGGAGTGGGTGTACTCCTGATTAGGCCAGATGGTAGCGTAGGATGCCTATTGAATGCAACGAAGTCAACCGAAACGCGGCCGCACTATGTCAATGCGATGGCCTACCACGCGGAAAGGGGGAGCTCGTATGCCTAGCGAGGTCATCTTGCGGCTTGGCTCGCACGCAGAGAAGGATTATCTTCTTAAAACCATGGGCCTGTTCTCAGGGGCGATTGTAGGGGCCAATCTGCTCGAGATGACGCCTGGCGCTACGGTATCGTTGGGATGGAAGATGGACTCAGCAGGCAAGAGGTTCCTCATTGATCCCATGACCTACGTCTTCGCTATTGACCTCGATTACCTTTCTTCCGAAACCAAGGATAGGAAGACTGGCAAGGTCACAAAGGATATTAAAAGATCATTTAAGGATATCTGCGGCCAGTTGGGAGACCCATTTGAATCTGTAATCATAAAGGATCGTAGAAGCCTCGTGCCGAAGGACTTATCAAGCGACAGGATCATAGATGATATGTGCAGGTCTGTCATGGCTTACCAGACGCAGCGCATGAAAAGCATCTGCGATGCCGACCCACAGCTACAGGATTTCTCTGATCGGGCGTCCCCTTCTGCCGTTTTTTGCCCTTATTTTTATATTCCAGGCGAAAACACCACTTCCTCACAGGAATGGGAAGACGTCTTTGTGAGGGTGGTCAAGGCATTCGGGAAGATACCGAGCCAGGTCCCAAAGTATGCGGTGCTTTGCGTCGCTCGGGGCATGCTGAAAGACCGGGTTCGCATGCGGAATCTCCTAGCCAACGCAATCGAATCCGGATGCGACGCTTGTTGGCTCTGGATTAGTGCGTTTCGGGAAGAAGATATCACTGTAGAGGAGATCACCAATTTAGAACTGCTTGTGAGGCATGCGGAAGGGAGAAACTTTCCTCTCTGGAATATGCACGGTGGCTTCTTGAGCTGTCTGCTGAGTAAGCGTGGGTTGGTTGGGTTGTCGCACGGCATCGGCTACGGTGAGAGCAAGGATGTCTTGCCCATAAGCGCGGGAGCACTGCCAACAGTCGCGTACCATTACAATCCTCTGCACGTCAGAGCCTCAGTGCTAGAGATAGAACGCGCGTTTTCCAGTATCGGGGTGAATGATGCAAACAGCTTCCATGAAATCATCTGCAACTGCACAATTTGCAAAGGTGTATTGAAAGGAAATCTACGAAACTTTGCGAAATTCGGCGAACTTGCACTGAAACCGGGGAACCAGAAACAATCGCAAACAGCGGGGAGCGCGAAGCTCTGCCGGTTCCATTTCCTCTTAGCGCGAAAGAAGGAACTGGATTTAGTTAATGGCTCTTCAGCGGACGATCTGCGCAAACTTCTTAACCAAACGGTTGCCGAGTATCATAACCTTGGGCAGCAGATCAGATTGCGAGAGCGGGCTGCTGCACTCCAGATGTGGATTCGGAGCCTCTGAAGACCACCGGCGAACTGCTCTGGAAATTGTCCCGGATTACGGACAGTCCAGAGCTTGTTCATTCGTCCTGCAGATTATTTCCGGCAAACGCCCTTGCATCCACCGATCCGAGGTCCCTCCAAACCTGCAATGCGTACACGAAATGTGTACAAAATACACGCAAAAAGGGCGCAAAAAACGCCTATTTTCGACCTTTTTCGACGACTTTTACCCTTGTTTGCGGACCTCCAGGCGTCCGTTTTCCATTGTTCTGCCCACCCGCAAGGCGTCATTTCCTCAAATTGGCATGGAATCGGGGTCTTTGTCCTACCGCACGCCGACAAATGTGTGGGCCTCCAGGCCGACTTTTCAACTTTCACCCGCCCCTTTATTCACCAATCACTATTCACTTCTTCACTGCTCACTGTCCACTGACCACTGTCCCCTGACCACTGTCCCCTGTCCCTGCCGGGGTCCCCGGCGACAGGTCCTCGTCGCTGGGGTGGCTGACCGCTGCTATCCTTGTTGCAATGCCATCTTCCGTGACCACAATCCGGACCCGGACGCGCCATCGCCCGCAATCCGCGCCCTCCACGCTGGCCACTTGGCTGCTCTTCGCGGCCATCTTCATCGCCGTGCAGTTCGCCTCGCTCTTCTCGCCTCCGCTCATGGACGACGTCGACGCCTCCCATGCCCAGGCCGCCCAGCACATGGCAGAGACCGGCAACCTGATCACCTTCTACATCAACGGCATCCGCTACATAGAGAAGCCCCCCCTGCCCTACTGGCTGGTCGCCGGAACCTACAAGATCTTCGGCGAAAACGTCTTTGCCACCCACCTGCCCAACACCCTGGCCATGCTGGGCCTCACCTGGCTGGCGTGGCTCTGGGCGCGCCGCGCCTGGGGACCCCGCGCCGGCCTCTATGCCGGCCTCGGCGTGCTTACCTCCATAGGACCGTTCCTCTTCACCCGCTTCATCATTCCCGAGGCGGAACTCGCCTTCTTTCTGCTCCTTGCCCTCTACTGCCTCATCACCGGCCTGGAGTCCGGCCGCCCTGACACAAGTACCCGCTTTTACGGGATGTGGGCCTGCATCGCCCTGGCTCTGCTCACCAAGGGCCTCATCGCCCCCGTATTCTTCGCCGGAGCCGCCATTCCCTACCTGCTGCTTACCGGCCAATGGCGCCGCTGGCGCGCCTTGAAGCCCGTCTCCGGCCTGCTGCTCTTTCTGCTGATCGCCGCCCCCTGGCACATCCTCGTCGGCCTAGCCAATCCCGACCAGGGACACCCGGTCGGCAACCACCCCACCATCGGCAACGTCCACGGTTTCTGGTACTTCTACTTCATCAACGAGCACCTCTTCCGCTTCCTCAACCTGCGCTATCCCCACGACTACAACAAGCAGCCTTTTGTCTGGTACTGGCTTGCGCAGTTGGTCTGGCTCTTCCCCTGGAGCCTGTTTCTGCCTGCACTGCTGGCCGCAGTATGGAAGACCCGCCGCCGCTGGCTCCAGCACCTGCGCCCCGACGCCGGACAGACGGTGGACTTCTACCTGGACCATGCCGCCCGCGAGGATGCCGCCGGCTATGTCCTCCGGCTCAAGTTCCAAGTGCGCTCCACCTGGCTGCTGAGCCTCTTTGCGGCCTTCTCTCTCGTGTTCTTCTCCATCTCCAGCAACCTGGAGTACTACACCTTCCCGGCCTGGCCGCCGCTGCTGATCCTCATCGCCGGCCTGCTGGCCGGCATTGAAGAAAGGCGCGGGCTGGAAGGAACTCAGGATGGTGGCTCCAGCACTCCCAGGCCGCTGCTCTCCACCGCCTGGCTCACCGCCGCTCAGGCGGTCTTTGCCGTGGCCGGCGCGTTGGCCGCGGGCATCTTGTGTTGGGGCCTGTGGGAGTCGCGCCACCTGCCCTATGTGGCTGACGTCGGCACCCTTCTGGCGCACCGCAACCAGGCCGGCTACACCATGGCCATGTCCCACTTCTTCGACCTCACCTTCGCCTCGTTTGCCGCGCTCCGGCTGCCCGCCGTTCTGGCCGCCGTCACCCTGCTTGTCGGGCCGGCCGTGGGCTGGTTTTTGCGCCTGAAGAGGAAGCACGTCGCCGCCACCGTCAGCGTAGCCCTCACCTCGGCGGTCTTTCTGGTGGCCGCGCACATCGCCTTCGTCCGCTTCGAGCCCATGCTCGGCTCCAAGCAATTCGCTGACACCATCATGCAAAAAGGCTCGCCTGCCGACTCATTCATCATCTTAGGCGAGCATTCTGAGGCCTCCTCGGTCGTCTTTTATACCCACGCCTTCTTCCACGGCAAACCGGCCCTGATGGTCCTCCCCCGCTGCGGCCAGCATGGCGAGGGCACGCCGCTGCTGTGGGGCTCCTGCTACCCCGACGTGCCGGATATTTTCCTCAGTGAAGATCAGCTCTCGAAACTCTGGGGCACGGGCGAGCGGAAATGGCTCTTCGCCCAGGACCTCAACCAGCTCAAAGCCGAAAGTCTGCTATCTGGACGCCTATACGTCGTCCAATCCATCGCGGATAAGGCCCTGTGGACCGACAGACCGCTGAATTAAAGCAATTCTCATTCAGCTATACGCCATGAGAACCACGCTTGCGCGTTGTCGGGTGAGATTTCTGGGATGGCCGCTGTAATGGCATGATCGAGCGCTTCGGCAGTGCGGGCCCTGGCCTGGCGAAGTCTTTGCTTGATTTTGGACCAGGCTTTTTCGATAGGGTTCAAGTCGGGGGAGTACGGAGGCAGATAGAGCAGCTCAGCCTGACGAGCCTCGATGCGCTGGCGCACTCCGTCGACTTTGTGTGAACTGAGGTTGTCCATCACCACCACGTCGCCGGGCTCGAGCTGCGGGCACAAGACCTCATCCAGATAGGTGAGGAAAATTTCCCGGTCCGTGGCGGCTTCTACGGTCATCGCGGCGATGATACCGCGAGTGCTCATTGCGCCCAGTATGGTGAGAATCTTCCAGTCGCCTTCTGGCGCGCTCTCCTGGACCCTGGCACCGCCAAGCGCGCGCATAGAGACGCGTCATGCGCGTGGTGACGCCGCTTTCGTCAAGAAAGATCAGTTTCTCCGGCGGGATGGTGCCAAGCCTCTGAACGAACTCTTCCCGCCGCCGCTGGTTTTCTTCTGTGTCCCGCTCGGTGGCATGGAGTGACTTTTTTTCAGCCCCAGGCCCATCCGTTTCAATGCTCGCGCCACCTGGGCGCGGCTGATGCCGAGTCCGCACTCTTGGCGCAACTTCTCCTGCAACTGGTCCAATGTCAGATCGGGAGCAGCAGTCACCCAGCCCCGCAAATGCCCCCGCGGTCCATCCACCAATTTCCGCGGCGTGCCACGACGCTGCTCTACGCGCTCCACCTGACCGCTGCGCAGAAACTGTCCGCGCAGTTTCTTTCCGTAGGGCACACTGACCATGGAACGCTTGGCCAACTCTTTCAGCGTCCCCTCACCCTGCTCATAGGCGGACAGAAATCTCTGCCGAAGGTCATCCGAATATGCCTTCGCCATCTGTATGCCGCGGAGCCTCGCCAATCATGTATACATCTAAAAGAGAAATGCCCTAGCAAAGATTTGCGTATACCGGAATAACCTACCCCGCCCGCATCTTGCCCCCCGGCAGCAGCTCATACACCCGCCCCCGCCACAGAATCCGGCTCCCAAAATAGCTGGCAACCCAGAAGCCGAAGCCCATCAGATCCCGCAGCGGATAAAGCGCGAGCAGCCCAAACCAGCTTCTGTCGCGCACCACCAGCCCACCCACCGCAATCGCCAGCGCCAGCCGCGTAGCCACGCTCCACCCCAGCAGCCCCAACCCCCACCACGGATGCCCCAGCAAAATCGCAGCCCCGCAAGCCAGCAGCCCGAAGGGCACACTGAAGGTCAGCGCGGTCCCAAGATGCCCTTTGGGACGCGAAAATCGCGTGGACCGCATCCACCGCACCTGATGCTTCATCGACGGCCAGAAGCTCGCGTTGATCACCATGTGATCGATCGCGTGATGGCTCAGCGTCACCGTCTGCCCCTGCTTGACTATCTCGTTACCCAGCACAAAGTCGTCCGCGCAGTAGTCCGCCGTCACCCTGAAGCCGCCCATGCGCCAGATCGTCTCGCGCCGGAAGGCCATGGTCGGCCCCAGCACGAACTTCATCTCCTCCATTGACCGCGCTGCCAGCACTCCGGAGGTCATTTCCACGCTCATGCCCACAGCCTCAAGCCTCGCCCACGGGCCGCCCTCGACCGCCACGCCGCGATACGGGCAGCACATCGCGCCCACCCGCTGGTCGGCAAAGGGCAGGGCCACGGCGCGCAAGTAGTCGGGCGTCACCCGCACATCGCTGTCGCTGATGACCAGAATTTGGTGCGCGGCCACGGCTTCCATGGTCTCCAACGAAGCCACCTTGCCGTTGATGTAGTCGGGCTGCCCGTCCGTCCAGATGAACTTGGCCGGAATCCGCGGATACTGGTTGGCAACCCGGCGCGCCGTCTCCAACCCGGCGTCCCGCGCCGAGCGCGCACAGAAAAGAATCTCGTACTCCGGATAATCCTGTTCGAAGAAGGTCGCCAGGTGCGCTTCGAGCCCCGGCTCATCCCCATGCAGCGGCTTCAACAGAGTCAAGGGCGGCGTAAACCCCGGCCGCGCCTTCGTCTGAGCCAGTGCCGCGCGCCGCTCGCGCAGGTAGCCGGGCACGGCCCACAGCACCATCCCCGCAAAGACCGTAGAGGTCACCAGCCCGAAGACGCCCAATCCTAGAAAAACGTACAACATACAGGTTCCAGCATACTCGGCTCGGAGCGAGTCCGCGAGGAAGATTCCGCGTACTCAAGCTGGGAGCCGCCAACCAGGAAAACCGGCGCGAGACTACGGCTTTCGCGGCGGCGCGGGCTTCGTCGCCACCGCCGGCCTGCGCAGTGGCACAATCGCCGCCCCGCCCGCCGGCGAATTCTGCTGGAAGCGCGCCAGCATCTCCGTCCGTACATATTCTACAAAGCTCTGCATCTGCCGGTTCATCTCCTCCATCCGCTCCCGCATCTGCAGGATGATGGCGATGCCGGCGATGTTCACCCCCAGGTCCCGCGCCAGGTTCAGTATGAACTCCAGCCGCTCCAGGTCCTCGTCCGTGTAGAGGCGCGTGTTGCCCTCGGTGCGCGACGGCTTGAGCAGCCCCTCGCGCTCATACAGGCGCAGCGTCTGCGGGTGAATCTCGTACATCTCGGCCACCGCCGAGATCATGTACGCGCCCTTCGATTTCCGTTTTGCCGCCATCGTCTCTTCCCGAACCAGACTACCGCAATTCGTTTGCGAAGCACTCCTAGTTCCGTCAGCAAGTCCTACAGCTTGTCAAACAGCGCCACACGCGGGTCCTGCGGGTTCAGCCTGGCCAGCTCGCGCATGATCTCCTTGCTGCGCTCGTCCTGCAGCGTCGGCACCACCACCTCCACGGTCACAATCTGGTCGCCGCGCTGCTCCGGCCGCTGCGCGTTCTCCACGCCCCGCTCCCGCATGCGCAGCTTCTGCCCGCTCTGCGTTCCGGGAGGAATCTTTAACTGCGCCCGGCCGTCGATGGTCGGCACGTCCACCTTGGCTCCTAAAGAGGCCTCGGCCACCGTTACCGGGACGGTCAGCAGAATGTCGTCGCCCACCCGCGTAAACACCGGGTGCGTCCCGGTGCGCACGATGACGAACAGGTCCCCTGGCGGCCCGCCGCTCAACCCGGCGTTCCCCTTGCCTTGCAGCCGGATTCGCTGCCCATCGCGTGTCCCCGGCTTCATGCGGAACTCCACCGTCTCTGTCCGGCCCATTACTCCCTCGCCGTGGCAGGTGCCGCAGTCGTTCGAGATGCGTCCCGTCCCGTTGCAGCGCGGGCAGGAGATGTTGAACTTCATCCGCCCGCCCATCTGCGTCACCTGTCCCGTGCCGTTGCACTCCGGGCACAGCGCCGGTCCGCCGGTGTGCGCCTGCCCGTGACATGTCGGGCACGTCTCCTGCCGGTTCACCTGGATACGCGCCTGCCCGCCGCGAATCCCGGTCCAGAAGTCCACCGTCGCCTGGTACTCCAGGTCCGTCCCCGGCTGCGGTCCCCGCGGCCGCTGGGGATGCTGCGCCCCCGAAAAGATGCCTGAAAAAATATCTTTGAAGCTGCCCCACGAAGCCGAACCCGCGCCTGCCTGCTGCCCCGGTCCGCCCTGGAAGCCGGAGAAGTCGAAGCCGCCGAAATCCACCGGGATGCCGCCGCCCGCGCCCGCCTGCCGCGCATACGCCTCCGCCGTCGCAGGGTCGATCTGGTCGGAGTAGAACCCCACCTGGTCGTAGATCTTCCGCTTCTTCTCGTCGCTCAGCACGTCGTGGGCCTCGGAGATCTCCTTGAACTTCTCCTCGGCCCGCTTGTCCCCCGGATTGACGTCCGGATGATAGCGCCGTGCAGCCTTCCGGAAGGCCTTGCGAATCTCCTCCGCCGTCGCCGTCTTCTTCACGCCAAGCGTGGCGTAATAATCCTTGTTCTGTGTCGTGGGCATCGTCTCTTCGGACTCACTTCCTGGTTAAGCGCTAATCCTCGGTACCTTCAACCCGCCGGTCTTGCGGTCTTTCGGATGCATACGGACTTCCTTGCAAATCCTCGGCCAATCCCGTCTCGCCGTCTCCAATTCGTAGTCTTTCTGGATATTCATCCAGAATTCCGGTGTCATTCTGAAGAATCGCGCCAGCCGCAGGCACAAATCGCCGTCGAGTCCCCGCCTTTCCTTTACGATAGCAACCACACGCCGCTCCGGAACCTTGATTTCCTTTGCCAGCATCCGCGCCGTCATCCGCAACGGGATAAGGAATTCCTCACGAAGCATCTCGCCCGGATGAAGTGGCTCTCGTCTGAGCTTACGATGAATTACCGAGGTCGGATTTGTTCTGTCTGCCATGCTTCCCGCCTTCATAATGCCGCTGTACTCTTTCCAATTTCCTGAAGACGCTCGTAGAATTTTGCGCCGTCTTCAAGAAGCAAATAAGGTTCTCGCCCAACCTCGGAATTACTAATTGTGACTTGTTGAATCATTCCATGTGATTGCAATCTAGCAAAAGAACCTCGATATACAAGCTGTTCGGCTGGATTCAACGAACAACCAAATTTATGCCACATATTTTGGATTTCGCCATGTAAATTTGGTAACGATGCAAGTAAACCTTGCTTAGCTCGCTCCATCCTATCCAACAGAGGCTTTCCAAGATGGTAGAGCCTACCGAGCATGGATATATCGGTATCTTTAAGTTCCACTGCCGCCCGCATCATGTCATCAAGACTCTCCGGCTCAAGATCGTCTTCCTTCACACCATTCACAACGATACGCGCAAGCCGTTTAAGTCGACTCTCGACGTTCGTACGCGTAATGTGTAGAGTTGCATTCGCGACAACAGCACTAAACTCCGGCGAATTGATGCGTTCATCGAACCGTTGCTTCAACTCTTCGCAAAGTCGGTATAAGTGCCGAATATCATCGATCAGCGCATCCCCGAAGTAGATGAGATTTGCCTCGTCTTTGTTCACAGCGAGGTTCTTAAGCGTTGTGAAAAATCTAGTTCCTCCAGAGGCGCCAGTAAATCCCGCAGCTTCGAGTATGATTCCGCCGAGATTCACAACTTTATCTACGACGCCATCAACTGGAGACGATGAGAGGTTGTCGCTCTTAATGCGAGCAAGTGCGGCTTCTGATGGTGAATCAAATTGTCCCATCTGTACACTCGTTTCGATTATGTTGCGAAGTAACAAGTTGGGGTGGACGATGGTTTTTCGCCCACCCCGCTAACTTGCTAACCGCGCGTAGCGCGTGCTAACACCCGCGCAGCGGGGCTAACTCCGCTAACAACGCTAACTCCGCTCACTTCTTGTCGTCCACGTCCACGTACTCGGCGTCGATCACGCCTTCGTCCTTCTTCTGTCCCGTCACCGGCTCCCCGGCCACTGGCGGCGTCGGAGCATTGGCGGCAGCCGCATTGGCCTTGTACAGCACCTCGGCCAGCTTGTGGCTGGCGTGGGTGAGCTTCTCGTGCGCGGCCTTCAGCTCGCTTGAAGCCGGAGTTCCCTCCAGCACCTTTTTCGCCTCGGCCAGCGCCGCCTCCACCTCGGTCTTGTCCGCGGCCTGCACCTTCTCGCCGGAATCCTTCAGCATCTTTTCGATGTTGTAGACCAGCCCATCCAGGTGATTCCGCGCCTCGATCTCCTCGCGCTTCTCCTTGTCCTCGGCGGAGTGAGCCTCGGCCTCTTTGGCCATTTTCTCCACCTCGTCCTTGCTCAGGCCTGAGCTTGAAGTAATCGTGATGCGCGTGTCCTTGCCCGTCGCGTTGTCCTTCGCCGTCACGTTCAGAATCCCGTTGGCGTCGATGTCGAAGGTCACCTCAATCTGCGGAATCCCACGCGGCGCCGGCATGATCCCGCCCAGTTTGAACTTGCCCAGCGTCCGGTTCTGCGCCGCCAGTGGCCGTTCGCCCTGCAGCACGTGCACCTCGACCTCGGTCTGATTGTCCGCGGCCGTCGAGAACGTCTCCGTCTTCTTGGTCGGAATCGTCGTGTTGCGCTGGATCATCGTCGTCGCCACGCCGCCCAGCGTCTCGATCGACAGCGTCAGCGGCGTCACGTCCAGCAGTAGCAGATCCTTGACCTCGCCGCCCAGCACGCCGGCCTGCACCGCCGCGCCAATGGCCACCACTTCGTCGGGATTCACGCCACGATGGGGCTCGCGGCCGAAGAGCTTCTTCACCAGTTCCTGAATCTTGGGCATGCGCGTCTGCCCGCCCACCAGCACCACCTCGTCGATCTGGCTGGTGGTCACGCCCGCATCAGTCATCGCCTGCTTGCAGGGGCCGATCGACCTGTCGAGCAAGTCTTCGACCAATTGTTCCAGCTTGGCCCGTGTGAGCTTCCGCACCAGGTGCTTCGGCCCGGTCGCGTCCGCGGTCACAAACGGCAGATTGATCTCCGTCTCCACCGTCGTCGATAGCTCGATCTTGGCCTTTTCCCCGGCGTCTTTGAGCCGCTGCAACGCCATCTCGTTGCCCTTCGAACTGAGGTCCAGCCCCTGCTCCTGCTTGAACTCGGCAATCAGCCAATCGACAATCCGCTGGTCCAGGTTGTCGCCGCCCAGGTGGGTATCTCCGTTGGTCGACTTGACCTCGATCACCCCCTCGCCCACTTCCAGAATGGAAATGTCGAAGGTGCCGCCGCCAAAGTCGTACACGGCTATCGTCTCGTTCTTCTTCTTGTCCAGCCCATAGGCCAGCGCCGCGGCGGTCGGTTCGTTCACAATGCGCTTCACGTCCAGCCCGGCAATCCTACCCGCGTCCTTGGTCGCCTGCCGCTGCGCGTCGTTGAAGTAGGCCGGCACCGTGATGACCGCCTCGGTAATCGTCTCGCCCAGGTAGGCCTCGGCGCTCTTCTTCAGCTTTTGCAGAATCATGGCCGAAATCTCTGGCGGCGTGTACTCCTTGCCCTGGGCAATCACGCCCACGTGATCGCCCTGCTGCACCACCTTGAAGGGCACCATCTTCATCTCGTCGGTCACTTCGTTGTAGCGCCGGCCCATAAACCGCTTGATGGAGAAAATAGTGTTTTCCGGGTTGGTGATCGCCTGCCGTTTGGCCACCTGCCCCACCAACCGTTCCCCGCTCTTCGAGAAGGCCACAATCGAGGGCGTCGTCCGTGAACCCTCTTCATTTGCAATCACTTTGGGCTCTCCGCCCTCCAGAACGGCGACGCACGAATTCGTGGTGCCGAGGTCAATGCCGATCATCTTTGCCATGGTTGATTTCCCCGCCTGTTTAATAAATTGCTGACTCTATCAGGATGCCAAATTGAGTGGACCATTGTCAAGTTTATATGATGCAATGTCCATAAACTTTATTCTCCGCCAATCCAGCACCCTAGCCACAGCAATATCTCTTTCGTTTTCAATTGCATATTGCCGATATTTATGCCACTGTTGTGTACAATTTTGCACACTCAATAGCCGCTCATCCGGAGCAAATCCAAGCGCGGTCGATGTCCCAGGACAACACATGGTGTTCAAAATTGCACATTGAGCCGATACCTCAACTGCCGCCGGAATCCTGGCACGAGCAAGTAGAAAGGTGATTATGAAAAGAGCTGCAACGCTTCTAGCCCTCGGCGTCATCATTACCTTCTCTGCCGCACAGATGGCCGCCTCCACAGGTTCAACGTCGCCCCTCAAGGCTGCGCCGGCCAGCAATGTCAACACCTCGCCTCCCCACGCTGCTCCCTCCAACACCGTATTGAACTTCACGGTGACCGATGTGCATGGCGCGCTCTTGACCTGCGCCAAACAGCAGCTCGATACCGACACGTTCAGCGGCTGCACCCTGGCGCCGGGCCGCACCCTGGACGATCTGATGACAACCATCGTCCGGGCAATCCGCGCGGAGCAACAGAAAAACAACGCCGAAGAGAAGTAGCGCGGCCTTTCGGTGTGGAATCCTCGCGCGATCCTGCTGAATGGGCGCGCGTCATGAAGTTTGGGCCAAGGCGTGCTTGTTGTCGGTTCACTTGCAATTTATATCGGACTGAATTAGTCTTGTTTTAAAATATACGACTAATTTAGTCGTACTTCCCCGGAGGATTCAATTCTGCTCGTCAAATCGCTGAGAAATTTCTGGCGCGGCGCTTCTCTGGCTGTCACTCTCGTGATCTTCATGCCTCTTATTGGAGGAGCGCAGGAAAAGCCCTACTTTGTGACCTACTCGCACGACCTGGAGGAGCCCGGCAACCTCGAAATCGAAACCAAGTCAGCCGTTGCCCAGACCAACGGCGGCAACCCATTCGGCGCCACGGCGATTGAGCTGGAGTACGGCACCCGCGCCTGGTGGACAACCGAGCTCTATCTCGATGGTCAAGCCACCGGTAGCGACTCCACCGTCTTCACCGGCTGGCGGCTGGAGAACCGCATCCGCCCGCTGATGCGCGATCACGCCGTTAATCCGGTCCTTTATATCGAGTACGAGAACACCTCCGGCGCCGACAAAACCATTCTCGAGGTGGTGGGCCACGATGGCCAGTCCGATCTTGCGCCACCCAACAGCGAACTGCGCCACGAACATCAGCACGAGGCGGAGCTGAAGCTTATTCTCTCTTCCAACGTCAGGGATTGGAACGTCTCGGAGAACTTCATCTCGGAAAAGGACCTCGGCCATGACCCGTGGGAGTTCGGTTACGCGGTGGGGGCCACGCGCCCGCTGCGCGGCGGGGCCAGCGACCGGGAATGCGCGTTTTGCGCGGATAAGTTCATCGCCGGCGTCGAGGGCTACGGCGGCCTGGGAGATACCTTCGCGCTCACCCTGCGCGATACCTCCCACTACATCGCCCCGCTTCTCGGATGGCAACTGCCCAAGGGCGTCCGGCTGAGCTTTTCGCCGGGCTTCGGCCTCACCGGCACGAGCCTTGCCCGGGTCTACCGCGTGGGCCTGGCCTTTGAATTCGAGCAGGTTGGCCGGTGGTTCCACGGTTCTCAAGGGGGTGGGGAATGATGCGGCGAACCTCTGCAATTCTCTCCATCCTGCTGAGCGCAACGCTCGCCCTTGCCGCAGTTTCAAATTCCAGGTGGGAGCAAATCCCGCCGAAGGATCACGCGCGCGCCAATCCTCTTGCCGGCAATCCGCGGGCGGTTGCGGCCGGCAGGCTGGTGTATCGCGAACACTGCCAGCAATGCCACCAGGCCAACGCGCAGGGCGACGGCCGCAAGCGTCCCTCTCTGCGCAGCGAAAGGATTCGCATGGCCAGTGACGGCGACCTCGAGTGGTTTCTGCGCCAGGGCGACCTAGGACACGGGATGCCATCGTGGTCCAGCCTGCCTGAGGCGCAGCGCTGGCAGGTTGTGGCCTATCTCCGGTCCATCCAATAGCTGGATACAGGGTGCCCCCACCCTCGCCGTCCGCCGCGGCGGACTCAGGATGCCCAGAATGACAGCTTTGTGGTGGCTCGATCCATTGCGGCAATCAATAGGAGCCGATTGGCTGTATTCTAAGGCACAGATAGAATGGATTACGGCAGCGGCACTCGCGAAGAAAAACTCTCCACCCTCAAGTTGACGGTGGTGCAATACGGCATTCTCTTCATGATGCTGGCCCTGGCGGCGGGGTTGTGGCGGCTGCAGGTGCTGGGCGCTGACAACTTCCGCCTGCTGGCCGAGCAGAACCGAGTCCGCAAGGTTCCTGTGATGGCTGCCCGCGGCAAGCTGTTCGACCGCGAGAACCGGCTGGTGGTGGACAACTACCCGTCGGTCTCCTGCTTTCTGGTCCGGGAGCAGAACCGTAACGTGGACAACGATCTGCCGCTGATCGCGCGTGGTCTGAACTTGGATCTGGACCAGTTGCGCGCCACTCTGCGCCGCTATCGCGCCGCGCCGGGCTACCAGCCCATCCCCATCAAGCTGGACATCACCGCCGACGAGCAGGCGTTTATCGAGGCGCACCGCAACGAGCTGCCTGAGCTGGAGACGATCGACGAGGAGCGGCGGCTCTATCCCCGCGACGGCTTCGCCGCCCACCTGATCGGGTATGTGGGCGAGGTGAGCGAGGAAGATCTCAATAACCAGCGATTTTCGGGCTACGAGCCCGGCGACGTGGTGGGCAAGGCGGGCGTGGAAGAGACCTACGACGAGTTGCTGCGCGGCCAGGACGGGTCGCGGGACGTAATTGTAGACAGCCACGGCCGCGAGGTAGGCTACCTGCGGACCCAGCACGCCATTCCCGGCCAGGACCTGAAGCTGACCATCGACATCGACATCCAGCGCGCTGCGGAACTGGCCCTGGGCGACCGCAGCGGCGCCGTGGTGGCCATGGACCCGCGCAACGGCGAGATTCTGGCCATGGTCTCCCATCCCAGCTACGATCCCAACGCCTTCGCCGTGCGCATCAATCGCGCCGACTGGAACCAGCTCATCAACGACCCCAACCACCCGCTGATGAACAAGGCCATCCAGGCGCAACTGGCTCCCGGATCGACCTTCAAGATCCTCATGTCCGTCGCCGGGCTCCAGGAGGGCGTAGCGCAGAAAATGCACGTGAATTGCCAGGGCGGAGCCTTCTTCTACGGCCAGTTTCATGCCTGTGATCGTCACCATGGCATGGTGGACATTGAGCACGCCATTCCATGGTCCTGCGACACCTTTTATTACACCCTGGCCGACAAGCTGGGCATCGACACCATCGCCCGCTACGCCAAAAGCGTGGGCTTCGGCCAGCGCACCGGCGTCGATCTGCCCAACGAGGCCGTGGGCATCGTACCCTCCTCGGATTGGAAGCTGAAAAACTACCACGAGAAGTGGTATGTGGGTGAAACCATCTCGGTGGGCATCGGCCAGGGCCCGGTCACGGTGACGCCCATCCAGTTGGCCCGCATGATCGCCGGCATCGCCTCCAACGGTCACTTTGTGCGCCCCCACGTGGTCGACACTGACCAACTCCCTGCCCCGTTCCGTCAGGCGCTTAAGGATACTTTTCCCGGCTCCGGAGAAGCCACTATTGACCTTGATCCGGAGAACTGGATGACAATCACTGAAGGTATGGCCGGGGCCACCGATCCCGGCATGGGTGGCACAGCCGCGGCCTCCCACCTCGAGGGAGTGGACTTTGCAGGCAAGACCGGCACCGCCCAGGTCGCCAGCCACGAGGCCATCAAGCAGTTGGGAGGAGGAAAGGAATTTCTGCCCAACGGCTGGTTCGTCGGTGTTATTCCCCGCAGGAACCCGGAGTTCGTTGTCGCTGTCCTTTGGGAACACGGTGACTGGGGATCGAATGCCGCTAAACTCGCCTCCCAGGTGGCCACCGTCTACGTCAACAAAAAGCGAATCCAGGATCAGAACGCCCTGGCGTCGATAGGAAAATCCTCGCCCGTCGAGATGGGCGCGGTCTGGACCGAGCCTGCGACTGCCGGCCGCAAGCCCCACAGCGCCGCCGGCAGAGCCGCGCAAACCGCCCAGCTGCGTGGCGGCCATTTTCCTCTGACTACCGCTCCGCTGACTCCGGCGAAGAATGTTGCCGGCAGCCTGTTTCCATGGCCGGCCTGGCTGCTCTCCTCGCCCCTGCGCTTCAAGGAAGGGCAACCCTGATGCGATTCTCCAGCCACACTCCTATGAAACCTGTACTGCTGAGCGGATTTTTCCTCCCCGGGGTCCCCAGCGACAGGTCTTGGTCGCTGGGGTGGGAGATAAATCCGCCTCGCACAATTCCAGAAACAACTTCTTTGCTGGAGAATTGCATCTGATGCGCCGCTTCCTGAGTGTTCGCGACTTCGACTGGCCGCTGCTGGGCATGGTGCTCGTGCTGTGTGCCATTTCCGTTTTCGAAGTATACTCAGCCACGCTGCACACCAAATTCTCGTCCACGCTGCAAAGCCACTGGTACGCCGCCTTCCATATCAAGCAGCTCTTGTGGATCGCCGGCGGAATGGCGGCCATGTTTCTTTTCTCCATGATTGACTATCACCGGCTGCTCGACTGGGCTTACTGGGCCTATGGCTTTGGCTTGGCATCGCTGGTAACGGTAAAGCTGGTGGGTGTTACAGTGTTGCACACGCGCCGTTGGATCAGGATCGGCCCCTTCCACTTCCAGCCCTCCGAGTGGGTCAAGCTGATTCTGATTCTCGTCGTGGCACGCTACTTCGCCAACCTCGGCGGCAGGCGGTTAACCGGGTTTGATATCGTCAAAGCCTTCTTTCTGGTCGGCGTTCCCATGGTTCTGGTGCTGATCCAGCCCGACTTGGGAACAGCGCTTACCTATGTACCTATCCTGATCACCGGGCTTTTTCTGGGCGGCATCAATATCCGCCAGTCGGTGGTTCTCGTAGTTTGCGTGGCAGTGCTGGCCGTCGGTGCCTGGAGCAGCGGCAGGGTTCTCAAGCCTTACCAGAAAGCCCGGCTTACCAGCTTCGTCAATCCCGACAGTGACCCCAAGGGCACAGGCTACCAGCTCCGTCAGTCGCTTATTGCCGTCGGTTCCGGCGGCGTTTGGGGCAAAGGCATGGCCAAGGGAACCCAGACCCAGGGAGATTTCCTGCCCATCCCTCATGCCGACTTTATCTTTGCTGCTTTCGGTGAGGAGTACGGGTTCGTCGGCGCGCTCCTCGTCCTGCTGCTATACTTTTCCATATTGATGCGTTTGATTCAGAACGCTCAAACAGCCGCAGACCTGTCCGGCTCCTTGATTATCATGGGAGTAGTGGGTGTGTTGACGTTTCAGATTGCGGTCAACGTGGGCATGGTCATAGGGTTTATGCCCGTCACCGGAATCCCTTTGCCGTTAATGAGTTACGGCGGATCTTCGGTATTGTTTACGTTTCTGGCGCTGGGCGCGGCAATGAATGTCCGCATGCGCCGTTTCGTAAACTGAACGGTTTTGCAGCTTCACCTCTTGTGTCCCCCCGGAAAATCCGGCCCGCAGGAGAAGGTTTTTTCAGGTATTACGCCGGCCAGGTCCGGATGGACCGTGCGCCCGGCAGGATTAGGGTTCATGAGCACGCAGAGACGGGAAAACCGCTCCACCCCAGCGACGGAGACCTGTCGCCGGGGGCCCCGGTACCGTTGGCGGCGTACAAGTTGCAACAAGCATTCGGAGGCATCCGGTAGCTTTTCACCACGCCCCGTTGCGCGTTGTGCTTGTTCAAATGCCGGCGGTGGAACGGCCCCGCCAGGATTACTGGCATGGTTGGCCACAAACTCTCTGCAATCGGGTTACCGTTTCGTAGAGCTTGTTCAGGTTGTTCAGCATCTTTGCCGCAGTATTTGTCATGGTTCGCCGCCCTTCAGGGCCGGCTGTGGCGCGGCAAACGGAACAATAACGATCCACGGTTCTCCCCATACGCACCTCCCTTCCCCTACCGGTCGCGCGCGTCCCCTTTCCGTCCTGCCGCGAGTCCCGGCAGGCTGACGCCGCCGGGCAGAAAGGTACGATGGCAAAAGAAATTTGTATCTCCTCCACACCGCATGAAACGCGGCTTGCAATTCTTGAAGACGATCAGCTAGCCGAAATCTACTACGAACGCGAAAATGAGTACACCCTCGCCGGCTCCATTTACAACGGTCGCGTCACCCGCGTCCTGCCCGGCATGCAGTCCGCTTTTGTGGACATTGGCCTGGAGCGTGACGCCTTCCTCTATGTAACCGACTTCCTGGAACTCGAAGATCAGGAAGAGACCGACGAGTTGGAAAAGGCCGCGGTCAGCGGCGGCAATAAGCCTCCCCGCGAAGTCCGGCATACTGGCGGCAAGGAGCCCGAGCAGCTGGAGCGTGGCGCTCGACCTGGCCAAAAGCCTGAGCAGAGACAGGAATCGCGCCAAGAACCGAGACAGGATCGTCCGGCAAAGGATCGCCGTCCGGCAGTTGAGACTCTACAGGAAACCGAGATTGCTCCCTTGCCCGCGTCCGGCTCTTTGTCTCTTTCGGAACAGCCCGAAGCAGGCGAAGAGGATGCCGGCGTGACCGGCGGCGCCAAGCGTTGGCGCGGACGCCGTCGCCGCCGCGGGGGCCGTGGCTTAGCGGAATCGCCTCAGGGTCAGCAGGAGCGAGGTGAAGCTCCCGCAGCCCCCGCCAAGGAAATCACCGTGACCGAACCCGAGGTTGCTCCGCAGATTCATGCCGGTGCTGGTGTTCCTACAGACAGACCTTCACAGCCCAGGCGCGGAGCCTCCGCACCAGCCCCGTTTGTGTTGCCCGGCGAATCGCTCTCCAAGTACGGCGGCGCTCCGGCAGAAAACGCTCCGCAAGAGAATGTAACCAGGCACGTTGCTCTGCCGGTACGGTCGGGGAGCAGCTTCAAACCCACCACCATGATCGAAGCGCCCATTGTGTGGGATGGTAGCGGTGTGTTGCCCGGAGAATCGCTCTCCAAACATCGCAAAAGCAAGAAAGAACCCCTCCCGGCAGCGCCCAGTGAGCCGCAGGCGCCCCCTGCCGACGAGCGCGCTTCTGGCAGCTCCGCACCCGACGCCATCGAGGAGCAGGATTTCGTCGAGGAGATCTCCGAGCCTCTCCCGGAACCTGAATCCCTGCCGGAGATTGCCTCCGCCAAGGAATTGCTTCCCTCCGCGGCCGAGGAAGACAACCTTGTCGAAGAAGAGTTCCTCGAAGAGGACGAGGATGAGCTGGACGAAACATCTGAATCTGTCCTGTTGCCCGACGCTCCCGATCTCGATTCCGAGACTTGGGAATCCGCGAGCACTGATGACGATGCAACCGCCTCGCACAACGTGGACCCGTTGCCTCCTGCCGAATTCCGCTTCTTTGGCTTTGGCAAGAAAAAATCCGGCGAAAAAGATGCCAAAAAGGCGGCCAAAACCATTTCCTCCTCGACGTACGCTCCTGGCAAAGGCCTCATCGAGGAAGAAACCATTGATGAAGAGGAGTTCGTCGCTCCCCGTCATCCTCATCGCCGCGGCAAGACTGAAGATCACGACCTGGACAGCTTTGAAGAGGAGACCACCCACCTGCGCTCCGGCGATCTGGGCGAGATGCTCCAGGAAGCCCATCTTGATCACCGCATCCAGTTGAACTTCGACGAAAAAGGTGACGAAGGCTTTGACGAAGAAGGCGAGGAAGAGCCTTCCGCCGCCGGTGCGCCGCAGCGCCCTGATCGCTTTGCCCGCGGACGCCGCGGACGCGGAGGCGCTGCAGCGCCGACAGGCCAGGCCGGCAGAGGCCGCGGAATG
>DATFYK010000036.1:0-6253 GCA_035315085.1 Occallatibacter sp. | reverse complement strand
TAGAACAGCGCCGGCTGATCGTCATTGCGCAGCTTGGGTTTCACGTTGAAGTAGTCGAACGCCAGCTCCGTGGCTGTGCGCCCGCGCGGCGTGCGGTTCAAAAACCCGAGCTGGATCAGGTACGGCTCGTACACTTCCTCGATGGTGTCCGGCTCCTCGGAAATCGACGCCGCGATGGTGTTCACGCCCACCGGTCCGCCGCGGTACTTCTCGAGGATGGTCAGCATGATCTTCTGGTCGATCTCGTCCAGGCCGTAGCGGTCCACGTCCAGCAGGTTGAGCGCGGTCTGCGCCACCGGCTGCGTGATGCGGCCGTCGGCGCGCACTTGCGCGTAATCGCGAACCCGCCGCAGCAGGCGGTTCGCAATGCGCGGCGTCCCGCGGCAGCGCCGTGCGATCTCTTCCGCGGCGCCCTCTTCGATGGCCACGCCGAGCAGGCGCGCCGAGCGGTTCACGATGGTCCGCAGTTCATCCACCTGGTAGGGGTCGAGCCGCAGCACCAGCCCGAAACGGCCGCGCAGCGGCGCGCTCACAAGGCCTTGCCGCGTGGTGGCGCCGATGGCCGTGAACTTCGGCATGGGAAGCGAATGCGTGCGCGCGCCCGGACCCGCGCCCACCAGAATATCCACCCGGAAATCCTCCAGCGCCGCGTACAGCATTTCTTCCACGTCCGGCAGCAGGCGGTGAATTTCGTCGATGAAGAAAACCTGGCGCGCGCGGATGTTGCTGAGAATTCCGGTGAGGTCGAGCTTCTTCTGAAGCACCGGCCCGGAGGTGGAAGTGAAGGCCACCTCCAGTTCCTCCCCGATGATCGCCGCCAGCGTGGTTTTGCCCAGCCCCGGAGGCCCGTAGAGCAGCACGTGGTCCATGGCTTCGCCGCGCATACGGGCGGCCTGGATGGCGATTCCCAGGTTCTCCTTCAGCTTGGGCTGACCGGTGAAATCGGCCAGGCGGCGCGGGCGGAGGCCCGCTTCAAACTGCAAATCCTCGGCCTGGCGGTCGCCGGAAATCAGTTGCCGGTCGGGCATGTGCTACCAGCTTACCCCGGATCAGGCACGGGCTAGCGTACCAGTTCCAGAGCGCGCCGGAAGAGTGGTTCGAACTCCGGCGCCGCACCGCTGGCCTTGGCCTTGCGCACCGCGGCCTCAGCCTGCGGCCGCCCGCAGCCCAGGTTCAGCAGCGCCGAGAGCACATCCTGATCGACGGGGGAAAGCGCGGCCTCAGCGGGCGTTCCAGTCTCCTCGCCGGTGGCGGCGGGTAGCTTGTCGCGAAGTTCCAGCACCATGCGCTCGGCGGTCTTCTTGCCGACTCCGGGAATGCGCACCAGCCGCTCCACCTCCCCGCGCCGGATGAAGTTGATGAGGTCCGGCGCCGCCAGGCCCGAGAGAATCTTCACCGCCAGCGTGGGCCCGATGCCGCTCACGCCAATGAGTTTCTCGAACAGCGCCTTCTCGTCCTGGGTGAGGAAGCCATAGAGGGCCAGCGCGTCCTCCCGCACATGGGTATGGATGCGCAGCCGCACCTCTTTGCCGGCTTCGGGCAGGCGCGTGAACGTCGAGACCGGGATGGTGACATCGTATCCCACCCCGCCGGTCTCGACGATGGCCTGGTTGGGGTGCTTCTCCAGCAGTATGCCGCGCAGTAGAGCGATCATAAGTTTGATTGTAGTGGCAGCGGCGAGGATGGGGGGCGCGGATCAAATGCGCTCGATTGTTCCCTCAATTCTCCGAAGGTCTCTCCGCGCTGTCGATGACGAAGACCTGGACAGGGACCGTGCGGGAGTCCAACCTCAGACCCACCTTGTGCAAAGCCATGAAGATTGAGTCCGTCGTCCGCAACTCCGCAGTCTCACTGGCACCGTCTGGCTTCTCCGCCAGTTCATTATTACCTTCTTCGAATCGGAGCGTGAAGTCGTAGCTCCCCTCGATCTTGGTCTCATCAACCACGGGAAGCCCGAGTTCGATCCACAGTGCCTCAGCCAAATTGTCCAACGTGGCACCGCGCGCCCATATCAGGCCACCACCCATCTGAATTACCCCCGGGCTGTCAGGTGGCATTTCGGACTTCGCCGGTGGGAGCTTGGCTCCGCCCTTGTCCACGCTCAAGACGTAGCCCGCCATTGTTCTGGTCTCGCGATGCAGCGTCAGTCGGAACCGATCTGCGAGCAACGCCTGGAGCATTACTCGAATCTGATGCGGGCTAGAAGTGGTGTCCGCCTTTGCCTGAACATCGTAACGCTCGGATTGAGCCCACGCTGGACCGCCCGCAACTTGATAATCCCTGATTTCGTAGGCATGCATGATGAGAACCTTCAGCGAGCCATAGGTGGTGAGACTCTTCGGACCGATTCGGAATGGCAGCGGACGGCTTGGGTCGCTGGGCTTGATTGATGCGACTCCAAACACAAGTGGAGCCGCGGGAGGAGTCTGCACCTGAGCGTTGCTCTGGTCAATTCCCGGAAGGCCAACCCACCGGATCGCTAGTAGCACCGCTATTCCCCGCAGTCGCCACATAAGTGTATATTTCGTACTCCCTCAAGCTTGAGCCTTGCAAGGGCAAGGCCCCGTGGCGCTCCGTGGTCAAAGAGAATGAGCATTGACGCGCCCGGAGGTCGGCCCCGGGGCCGACCCTTTGAGGCTCTGCGCCACAAACTCAAGCACCGCTGCGATCTGTTCCCGCGTCACGTCGAATTGTTCCATTGCTTCTTCGACGCTCAAATCTTCAAGATTCTCGATGACTGTGGCAACCGGCAACCGGGTGTCCCGAAACACCCACGCACCGCCGACTTTGCCGGGGATGCTCTCCACGGCGGGGCATTGCGACCAATCGAGACTCGCCATAGCCGGACCTCCTCTCTCCAGAATAACGCCTAACTCTCGAGAAACACGGACGGAGGAGAATATGAAAACACTTCGGCGGCCTCCGTCCCGAAACTTTGTGAAACGCGGTCACCTGAAAGGGATATCCACCTGAACACAACGGCCGGGGGTCGCGGCGTTGACGCTGGCGGCTATCCTCCGGACGTAGCGTTGCACGATCCGCCACTGCGAACTTCCGAGCACCACAATCGCAATTGTGCAACTCTTCAGATTCTGTTGCGCCGCCATATTCTTATCCGTCGTTAGGAGCAAGTCAAAACCGGCCTGCTCGGCCGCGTTGAGCAGATCGCCGTTGGCCAGTTTGTCCCAGCCTGCATCCTTCGCCTTCGTGACGGTGTGGCCTTCGAGAAACGGGATAAGCGGCGCTGGTGTACCGTGATCAAAAAGAATGCGCATCGACGGGTGCCAGCGGGCGGGCGGCGGGAGGTTGGGCATCGAGACTGCGGGCCGCAAACTCAAGCACGCTTACAATCTGTTCCCGTGTCACGTCGAACCACTCCATGATTTCTTCAATGCTTGCCCCGGATTCGAGGTTCTCGAAAACGGCGGAAACCGGCATACGGGTGTCCCGAAACACCCACGCGCCGCTGACCTTGCCCGGGATGCTCTCCACGGCGGGGCATTGCGACCAATCGAGATTCGCCATAGTCGGGCCTCCTCTCTCCAGAATAGCGCCAGCCGGCGGAGGGCACAAAGACCGCGCGTCCAACGCATCTTCCCTCCGACCCGTTGCTATAATTCCTAATTTAAGGAGGAGTTCATGTCCCGCTTGTCCTTATTTCTGACGCCCGTTCTGTTGCTGCCTCTCCTCAACTGCGGCGGCTCGCAGCACGACGTGCAGGAAAAGTACTTTCTCATCTCCGCTAATACCAAGGTCCCCTACTGGCAGGAAGCCGCCGCTGGTTTCAACCACGCCGCGGTCCAAATGCATGTCCATGCCGAATTCGTGGGCCCCGAGACCTACGACCCCAAGGCCCAGCACGAGCAGTTCCAGGATATTCTCAAGCAAAAGCCCACTGGCATTCTGGTCTCCGCCAGCGCCCCGGACCTCATCAATAAGGACATCGATGCCGCCATCGCCCAGGGCGTGCCGGTGATTGCCATCGATTCGGACGCTCCCGACAGCAAGCGCCTGTTCTTCATCGGCACCGACAACTACAAGGCCGGCGTCATGGGCGCGCGCATGCTCGCCAAAGGTCTCGGCGGCAAGGGCAACGTGGTGGTCTTCACCATCCCTGAACAGGCCAATCTGAAAGACCGGTTGCGCGGCTACACCGATGTTTTCGCCGAACACCCGCAGATCCATATCACCCAGGTGATCGACGAACACGGCGATCCCGGCGTGGTTTTCGACCGCACCATGGAGATGTTGGAAAAGGGCGCCAAGGTGGACGCCTTCGCCTGCCTCACTTCAATCGCCGGGCCCGAAGTCGCCGAAGTCCTGGGCCGCAAGAACGCTACCGGCAAATTGGTCGTCGCCATGGACACCGACCCGCGCACGCTGGAAGCCATCCAGAAGGGCCTCATCACCGCCACCATCGGCCAGAAGCCGTTCACCATGGCCTACCTGGGAGTCAAGCTGCTCGACGACCTGTATCATCACCCGCTCGGGTCCCTGACCGTAAACTGGGTTCAGGATTCCTTCTCCCCGATCCCCACGTTCGTGGACACCGGCGCCACCCTGATCGACAAGAGCAACGTCGGGAGCTTCATCAAAGCGCGCGCCTCGGCCACCGCGGCGAAATGATCCTCTAGCCTGGCCCCTCGAGGAACGTGTACAAAGCCATCATCTTCGACCTGGGTAATGTTCTCGTCCAATTCGATTTCGCGCGATGGCGTCAGGCGCTGGAGAGTTTCTGCCCCTACGCCGCGGCGGAGATTCGGCGGCGCATCGCAGCCACCGATCTGGTGGAGCGCTTCGAAACCGGCCTGATCGAGCCGCCGGATTTCGTCGCGCAGCTCTCCGGGATTCTCGACCTCGACATGGATTATTCCGATTTCTGCAAGCTGTGGAGCAGCATCTTCACCGATCCCCTGGTCCCCGAAGCCATGCTGGAAGGCCTCGCGGCCCGCTACCGGCTGTTGCTGCTCTCCAACACCAACGCCATCCATTTCGAGATGATCCGCGAGAACTACCCCCTGCTGCGCCACTTCCACGAGCGGATTCTGTCCTACGAGGTGCGCGCCATGAAGCCGCGGCGAGAGATCTTTCAGGCGGTCCTGGAACGCTGCGGATGCCCGCCCGAGGAGTGTTTCTACACCGACGACATAGCCGCTTACGTCGAGGCGGCCCGGCGGCTGGGCATAGATGCCGTGCAGTTTGAATCCCTGGCGCAGTTGGAACGGGAGCTGAAGGCGCGCGGCATCCGTTGGTAGAAAAAAAGACCGGGCGTCCCGGAGGAGGACGCCCGGTTGAGAACCCCGTAACCCGCTCGGAGGAAGCGGGTTGCAGGGGTGGAGGAGCTTGTTACGCCAGCAGGCCGCCGTGTCCCAGGCAGGCCACCTCCCAGCCTGTGACGTGATAGCGGGCCAGCAGCGGCGGCAGCACCAGGTCGACCACATTCGGCTTGGCCGACCGGAAACAGCCGGGCGCTGAGATGATCGGCGTGTCGTCCTTGTACGACAGAAGCAGCAAATTCCCCGGTTCCACGGGCGCCAGGAACCGTTCCACTTGGCAGCCGACTTTCAGCATGGCTTGGCCGACGACGTCTTCCGGGCCGGCCGGCGCCGTAGTGGATGCCACCAGGATCACGCACGGCTTGGACCGCAGTAGGTGTTGCAGGCAGCGCGCGACCGAATTCTCATCTTCCGTGCAGGCCAGTACGAAGTTTGCGTTCACACCGAAGCGGTCCAGCCGCTGGCGCATGATGTTTTCGAAAAGCTGCCGCGCCCGCTCGCCGCTGATGGGGTCGGTGTAGAGAACCCCTACACTCGGCGTCCGCACGGGCCGCGCCTGCAGGATCGGCCCGCGCTCTTTCAAAATCCCGGTGACGGCGTCCAACTGGTCCTTGGAAACCGCGAATGGAGCGCTCTTTACCGTGGCAATTCGTTGACCGGCAATGGCATAGCTGAAATTCAGCGAGGTCGCGATGACCACGCTGGCGGTGCAATTGATCTGCTTCAGGAGTTCATCGTCCACCAGCACGCAGCAGTTCTCGGTGGCCAGCAGATTGGCCCGGCCGCCCGCCGCCAGGCGGATTTCGAAACTCCCGCATCCCATCTCGCTGGCTACCGCGCAGACCGCATCGTCCTCGCCGATCTCGCCATCCTCCAGCTCCGTAACCCAAATGGTTTCCATGCCTTCGGATGCCAGGACCCGGATGTCTTCATCGCTGATTACATGGCCTTTCGCCAGCAGTTTCTTCCCACCCGGC
>DATFYK010000035.1:0-2562 GCA_035315085.1 Occallatibacter sp. | reverse complement strand
GTCGCCCCAGCCGCCGCTGTACTTTCCGCACCCCAAGCCGACCTGCTTGACGTCATCCCATAGAAACGCTTCCGGCAGCTCTGTCCAAGCTCGGCGACCGTGAAGGCCGAAACGTACTCCATCGCCGTATCGTCATCGCGTGGCTCCACGCGCCAACAGGACTGGTCCGTCTGGCCGGTAGTATTTCCCCAGTAATATAGGCTGTCCTGCTTCACGCCAAGATCTCTGAGCCGCTTCGCCAGTTCTAGACCGAAGTTCCACCCCCGCTGAGGGCGTTTTTGTTGATTCTGCGGGCGTTGGCCGCCGGAGCGACGATCTCTACTGACTACATTCTTGCTACAGGCGGACTCGGAGGAGATCCAGCGCGTACTGCTGAGAAGCAGTGGGTCGGGTGGTCATTTCGAATGCGGGCATCGAACGTAGGCGGGGTTGAATGCGGTTCTTGACGATGGTTGCCAGATCCTTGAGCCAATCCTGAAAGCTCTGCACCGGCCACTTGTCGGCCGTACGCTTGGTCCGGGCTTTGGCGCGCGCCTCGGGAGAACGCACCGCGGGAGCGACCACCGAGGGCCGGGACCCGTCGCGCTGCTCATCATCGAACAGCACGGGCGCCAGCGCCTGGCGCATATGCCACTCGACGTAGTAAGCCAGCATGGCCAGGAAGACATGAGCGCGGACTCGATCCGGGGTCCAATGGTAAATGGGCCGGACGTTGAGATCCACGCTCTTCAAACTGCGGAAGGCGCGCTCGACCACGGCCAGCCGCTTGTAGGCCAGCACCGCCTGGTCGCTGTCCAGGAGTTGCTCGGCGACCGAGGTTCGTAGCACGTAGATCCCATCCAAGTCCGCATCACGCTGGATGCGCTCCGGGTTGCGCTGCCAATGCAAGCCGTGCGGTGCGATCTCCCACTGGAAATACTTCTCCACTTTGGAAGGACCCAGCGCCTTGCCTACCAGATAGCTGATCTTTTCCGCGCTGCGAATGGGCTGCCGTTTGCGCTTGGTCGCAGCCTCGATCTCTTTCAGCCTTTTCTCCGCCACCTCGATCAGCTCGCCGCGTTTCCTCACTCGCTCGGCCGCTAACAACGGATTCCGGCACAGGATCAGCCGCTCGCCTGGATAGTCGGGATGAGTGATTTCGGCCAGGTCCCGTTCATCGAACAGCGACAGTTGCACCAGACCCTCGCTGGCGAGCTTCTGAATCTGGGGCGTGCGCAAGGCCGTGATCCAGTCCAGGCCTTCGTGCGGACGCAGGTCTTCCTCGATGCGTTTCTGAGTCAGCATGCCGCGGTCGCCCACCAGGATGATGCGCTCCAGGTGAAAGCGCTCGCGCAGCTTGGTGACCTGGGCGGCCACGGTCTTCGGGTCGCCGGTGTTGCCTTCGAAGACCTCCACCGCCACCGGACAGCCCTCCGCCGAGGACAGGATGCCGAAGACGATTTGCGGGTTGTTGCGCCGCTCATCGCGCGAGTAGCCGTAGGTGGCGATGGGGCAGTGATGCCCTTCAAAGTAAGTCGAGGTCAGATCGTAGAGCACCAGCGTGCCGGAACGCAGATGCCGCCGGGCGAACGCGGCTTCGATAGAGGCCTTGCGCGCCAGGAGCCAGTCCATGGCGGCATACAGGTCGTCTTCGTTGAGGGCGCCCAGTTGCAGTTCCTCTCCCAGGCTGTGGTGGCAGGTTTCCGGGCGCAGGGAGCGGCAGGTGGCGAGCTTGGAGGCCGGCTCCAGAATGCGGGCGGCGATCAAGGCGAGGGTGCGATCGCGCTCGCGGCTGGGCTCGGCATCGAGGATCGTATCCAGGTGCAGATGACGCACGGTGGCGAGCACCGCGGCGACGTGGCCGTGGGGTAAAGAGCGCGTGATCTCGAAGGCGGACTCGAGGGCCGGCAGTCCCTGATAGTCGCCCTTGAGCACCTGGCGCAAGGCCTCAATCTGCTGGGGCGGCCAATGGCTGAGGTTGGCGAGGGTGCGGTTGTGGACTTTGCCGTCCAGGCGGAAGCTCTCGCGGAGGAGGGTAGCGGGCGGGGAGTTGCGGTTGGGGACGGTAGCGACGTACATGTAGACACAATAATACACTCGTGTCCTAAAAGCAAGCACAAATCGTATCTTTACATGACTACAACACAAAGGCCAAACCACAGGGAAACCCGGCAAACAAGGGCTTTCACATGCGATCAGGGGTGGAACTTCGGACTAAGAGCGCAGCAGCCGCAGGCGCCCCAACAGAGCCCGTGCTTCCTCCAGCCTAAGCGCTGCCGTGAGACCAAAGTACACCGTGCCGTAGGGCGGCAGAATCAGCGCCGCGGCCAGAATCGGGTTGCGTTGGCCGATGGCGATCCGTACACCCCAGCCCAAGGCCGCGGCACTGATCGCCGCGATCCAGAGCCGGGCCGTGTACCCCAGCGCAAGGCCGGTCTGCCCGATGCGGCGGTTCAGCGTCCGCCGCAGCAGCGCGAATTCGACCCAGCCGGCGATGCCGGCCGAAGCCGTCAGTCCCGCCACGCCCCAGCGCGGGTCGAGGCCGATGGCGGGAGGCAGCGGAATCGCCATGGCGTAGCCGAG
>DATFYK010000034.1:0-3765 GCA_035315085.1 Occallatibacter sp. | reverse complement strand
CTCGAAGTGGCGCGCCTGGCCGGCATCATGGCGGCCAAGCGCACCGCCGAACTGATCCCCATGTGCCACCCGCTGCCGCTGGCGCTCGTTGATGTCCATGTGCGGCTGTGCGAGAATGGCGTCGCTATTACCTCCAAAGTCACGACCACCGCCGAAACCGGCGTGGAGATGGAGGCCCTGGTTGCCGCCAGCGTCTCGGCGCTCACGGTTTACGATATGTGTAAGGGGACGGACAAGGGCATCGAGATTCGCGAGATTGTGCTGGAGCGGAAGAGCGGCGGCAAAAGTGGCGAGTACCGGCGCAAGAAGAAATAAGCGCAACCAAGTTCATGGCTAACGACGTCAAGCTGCTGTTGGTGGACGACAATCCCATGGTGCTGGGGATGCTGCATCAGGCTTTGGCTCCGCTGGCGCAGGTCGCGACCGCGACGGATTCAGCCGACGCGTTGTTGAAGGCGGTAGATAATCCACCGGACTTGCTGGTTTGTGATTACCGTATGCCAGGCATGGACGGGCGCCAACTCGTGGAGAAACTGAAGAGCCGGCCGGCGACCGCGAATTTCTCAACCGTGCTGATGGCCAGCAAAGCCGACATCGCGGAAAAGCTTTCCCCGCAGGACGCCGCCGATGACTATCTGGAAAAGCCGTTTTTCCTGAAAGATGCCACCCGCCGCATCAAGCGCCTGATTGACCGGATCGCGCTGGAAAAAATGGCCAAGACCGCGCCCTCAGACGGAGTGGTGCGCGGCAGCCTGGCACAGATGAACGTGATTGATCTGATGCAGTCGCTCGAAATGGGCCGCAAGAGCTGCCAGCTCTCGCTCAGCAACGAAAACGAGAAATGCGAAGTATTCTTCGCCGAAGGCCAGGTCAAGCACGCGACCTACGGAGACCTGGTGGGCGACGCCGCCGTATTCAAGGTCTTGCGCTGGACCGGCGGGAATTTCCAGCTCGACTTCGAAGGCAAGACCGACAAGGAAACTACGCAGCTCAATACCCAGGGCCTGTTGATGGAGGGCCTGCGGCTGCTCGACGAATCGCAGCGTGACGGCGGCGGCGAGGCGGAAGCCGTCCCAGAGACGGCGGCGACGGCCGCAACGCCTGCCGCAGCCCCCCCGGTCACTCAGACTGCCACTCAGACCGCGACTCAGACTGCGCCGAGTGCGGCGCCCGCCGCTGCCGGCCGGTCCGGACATGAAGAAGAGGAAGATGTCCTTCTCGACAACTGAGCCCCAGGCCGCTGATCTGCTCACGGCGGCGGTGGTGACGGTCAGCGATTCCTGCGCGCGGGGCGAACGCGAGGATCTATCCGGTCCCGCAGTTGCTCAACTTCTCGAGAAGCTCCACTTCCAGGTCGTCGCGCGGGAAGTCGTTCCTGACGACTTGATCCAGATTCAAAATCTGCTCATTCGATTGGCGCGGGAAGTGCGATTCATCGCGACTACCGGCGGAACCGGAATCGCTCCGCGTGACGTCACGCCAGAAGCCACGGCCGCCGTTTGCGATCGGCTGCTGGACGGCGTGGCCGAGCGCATGCGCAGTGAAGGGACGAAGAAGACTCCGTTTGCCGCGCTGAGCCGCGGCGTCTGCGGCGTGCGCGGGCGCGCCCTCATCCTCAATCTGCCCGGCAGCCCCGCCGGAGCCGTGGAGTCGCTGGAGGCTGTGGCCGGGTTGATTCCCCATGCGATTGCGCTGCTGAGCGGGAAGACGGAACATAAGTAGCAAGTACGCTCGTGTAGGGACGGGCGCCCTCGCCCGTCCATGCCGCGACGGTTTTGGTCGCGGCGGCGCAGTAAGCCCCTCAATAGCTCACTATTTCTTGCCGCCCGAAACCCTACCCGGTCCCACCACCGCGCGCCCAGGAAATACATCCGGCACCATTTTGCCCTCGTCGATCAAGACCGTTCCTCCCACCAACAGGTAACGCACGCCAACGCTCGGCTCCATGGGCTTCTCGTACGTCGCCCGGTCGCTGATCGTTTGCGGATCAAAGACCACGACGTCGGCATCGGCGCCTTCCTGCAGTCGTCCCTTGTGCCGTCCTGCCGGAGTCGAGCGCTCCAGCATCTGCGCCGGCATGAGAGTCATTTTGCGGAGCGCCTCCATCAGGGTGAGAGTCTTCTTCTCCCGCACATATTGCGCCAGCACGCGGGCATAGGTGCCGGCGTTGCGCGGATGTCCCGCCGCGCCGTCGCTGGCGATCATGATCAGCGGATTCGGAATCGTCGCGTCCACCATCTCCTCGGTGTTGGCGAACATGAGTACGGATTGCGGCGTGGGCGAATTGTGCAGTTCTTCAAAGCGTTCTTTTGTAAGATGCTCGCCCGTGTCGGGTAGGACGAGACTGCTGTAATCAATGCCGAGCTTTTCGCGCCAGCCGGGATTGAACAGCGCCGAGTTCAAAACCGTCATACCGGCGGTGTAAGGATATGCTTCGGTCGTCACGTCGAGACCGCGAGCGCGGGCGCCCTCGATCAGCGACAGGCACTCCGGCGTGTCGAGAAGGCAGGTGCTGTTGATGTGAACGATGTGCAGCGAAGCCCCGGTAATAGCAGCCGCGCCGATCACTTCCTCGACCGACTCGATGTCGGAGCCGGGCTCGCTGTGTCCGAAGCTGCGGATGTGGGTGTAGACCGGCACCTTGCGCTCAGCGGCCACGCGAAACATGTCAATGATCTCGAGCCGCGTCGCCCCGGGAGTGTACTGAATGCCCATGCCGACGCCGAGGGCGCCCGCGTCGAGTTCATCGCGCACCCGCTGCCGAATCTCTTTGATCTGGGCAGGAGTGGCGGGCTGGTTTGTGGCCGGTCCGCTTTTGGGCAGAATCTCGGGGATGCCGATGCGTGGGTCTACACCTGCAGGATTCAACGGCGCGCCGAAGACCAGCGCTCGCGCCGCCGCATGGCTGGCGGTCGTTCCGTAATTGATCAGCGAGCGTCCCTCTTTCGACTTCAGAAACTGAGCCACGTCCGGGACGCCGATTTCCATCTCCAACGCCGTGGTCACGCCATCGAACGCTTTGACCCGCTGGCTGTCAGGTTCCTGCCCATGCTGGTGAAGGTCAATGAAGCCGGGAGCAACCACCAGCCCCGAGGCGTGAACCACGCGCCGGCCGCTCAGCCCGGCAGAGGCGATGCGGGCGATCTTGCCGTTGCGGATGCCCACGTTGCGGACCGCATCCAATCCCGTCTCAGGATCCATGACACGGCCACCCTCGATGACCAGGTCATATTGCTGTGCGGCCAGCGTGGTAGTCGAGAAGAGAAGAAGGCAAAGAGAGAAAATCAGCTTGCGCATAGTTGCTCCACCGGCAGTGATCATATCAACTTCGCACATACGTAGCTGGCTGCGGCCTTCAGTTTTCCGAAAAATGAGCGCAAGGTGCGGCTCAGTTTGAATCACAACCCTCTGAGGCGTCATCCCGAAGCCCCGCGCTTTCGCCAGCGGGGCGAGAGCCTGCCCTGAGCTCGCCGAAGGGGATCTCGCGTGGGCTGCCAAGTTGTATTCAGTGCGCGCGAGATCCCTTCCTCAGGGCAGGCTCTTCACTCCGCCTGAGGACGGCTTCGCTCAGGATGATGCTCTCGGAAAACAATCGCCAAGGTCCAACCTGATCCTTTTACCTGGGCTCAGCCGCCCTGACACATTTTCCTCGATCACGTACACTAGCTGTTTCCTTTTGAAAGCCATCGGACACATTCTGGCGCGCTACACCGCGTGGATTTGGGGCCTGCTCAAGCTGCTGGGCATGTGGGGAGTGTTTGTCAT
>DATFYK010000033.1:0-64226 GCA_035315085.1 Occallatibacter sp. | reverse complement strand
ACACCGCGTCGAGGTTTTGCACGCAAAGTTTTGGAACTGTATCGAAAAGATAAGCTGAACGCAAAGACTATGGCCAAACTGGTTGAACGATTCTGGAAACTTGCTGTGATTACACTTGAAGAGGATGAGCGTTTGAATAAGGTCCTAAGGTCAAAAACATTCAAGACACCAGAAGAGCGGTGGGCAGCGGCCGATATTAAGTTTTGAGGTAAACTATTTTTCCGAAAAGCAACCGCAGGTCCTTCGACTCCCCTTCCCCTTCGCAATGCTCAGGGTCCGGGTCGCTCAGGATGACAGCTTTGTTTATATTCAATCATATGAGGGAAGATTAGCATTTATCCATTTCTGCGCGAAGTCCGGCTCATACAGAACATTTGGCCGACTTGTGATGCAAGCCACATTCCACGGGCAAGTCGTAGGTTATTCTAAAAAAGTGAACTCCATTTTCACGAACCCCGCACCCAGGAAAGAGAGTTTTGAAATGTACAAAGTCGTTCTGTTACGCCATGGAGAGAGCATCTGGAATAAAGAAAACCTGTTTACCGGTTGGACGGATGTCGACCTATCGGAGAAGGGCCGAGAAGAGGCCACGCAGGCTGGCGTGATGATGAAGGAGCAGGGATATCGCTTCGACCTCGCCTACACCTCGGTGCTGAAGCGCGCGATACGCACTCTGTGGATGGCGCTGGACGAGATGGACCTGATGTGGATTCCCGTCGAGCGCGACTGGCGGCTGAACGAACGGCATTATGGGGCGCTGCAAGGCCTCAACAAAGCTGAGACGGCAGCGAAATACGGGGAAGATCAGGTGAAACTCTGGCGCCGCAGTTACGACATCCGCCCCCCGGCGCTGGACGAAGAAGATCCGCGTTATCCGGGCAGGGACCCGCGCTATCGCAACGTTCCAAAAGAACAACTTCCCCTCAGCGAATGCCTTAAGGACACGGTGGACCGCTTTCTGCCCTGCTGGCACCAAGTGATTGCTCCCAGCATCCGGTCGGGGAAGCAGGTGTTGATCGCGGCCCATGGCAACAGCTTGCGGGCGCTGGTGAAGTATCTTGAAGACGTGCCGGAGCAGCAGATTGTTGATCTCAACATTCCTACCGGCGTGCCGCTGGTGGAAGAACTCGACGATGACCTGAAATCGATTCGCCATTATTATCTGGGAGACCCCGCACAAATCCAGCAGGCGGTAAGTCGAGCTGCGAGCACAGGCGGAACGAGTCGTTAACTGGGCCAATAGAACGCCTGTTCTTCATCACCGGCGGCGACCTGCGCGTGTCGCTGGCGCAATAGTCTGCCCCGCACGCACAAGAGCCTCCCGCTTGGGAGGCTCTGAAGTTCGTTTGGCCGAAGCCGTCTTTACCGCCAGCGGAACGACCGGATCGCCTCTGGCAGCCGCTCTTCGATGAGTTTGGCGCGCTCGGCCGCGATGCCGCCCAGGTACGACGGCGCCGGCGTGGCCGTCAGCACCAGGGCCAGCGCAATCACTGAGAAGCAAAGTCCCGCAATGCCGGCCGACACCAGCATATGGTACGTGTCTGCGATATCCAGGCCGAAAACCTTGAAGGCGACATGCTCCAGCGGCTTGATGTGCTTGAGAACCGCCAGCGCGAAGAGGAAGAAGAAGACCGCCAGCGATGTCAACACCGCCAGCGTCACATCCAGGCTGCGGTGGAACTTCTGCCGGGCGCTGCAGTGGGTGCATTCGGCAAAATGCTGTTCGTAGTCCTTGCGCATCTCCGGATAAATCCCTGAGATGTCATATCGCCAGCTTGCCAGGATGGCGCCTACGACTCTGTCTGTACATTGGGTTCTTACCATAAGCGTATCGACTCACTTTGCAAAGGATGTGTTCGTCCGCTGTGTTCCGTGCGGCTCACGTAGCAACGGAAGGCCCAGGATCGTAGGAAGCTCCACCGGCCTTGCCGGTTTCAGTGGCGCCCCGCTCTCCTCTGCCTCGCACAAGGCGAAATTCCCTTGGCGTTTCCCTTGCCAATCTACCTGGTACAGAGTGATGCCCGTGTATCTTACCATTGTAACCGAATTTACTTAAAAATAAATAGAAGAAAGCGGTTCGTGCTGTTTTGCCAGCAGCAGCATATTGGCCAACAGGCTTGCCCGGCCGTTCAAGGCGCGCTCGGCCGTCACCCGCGCCAGCTCCGGAAGATTATTGCTTTCAGACAGATGCGCCAGAATCACATACGCCGCCTGGCCATCGTACCCGTTTTCAAGAAACTCCGCCGCCGCCTCGTTGGAGAGGTGACCGACGCGCGAAAGTACCCTCTGCTTCACCGCCCAGGGGTAAGGGCCGTCGCGCAGCATCTCCAGGTCGTGGTTGGATTCGAGCAGCAGCAGGTCCAGGTCCCTCAACTGCGCCTTGACGTTGGGCGGGATGTAGCCCAGGTCGGTGGCATAGCCCATCCCCACCCCCTCGGCGCGGAAAACAAAGCCCACCGGGTCGGCGGCGTCGTGGGGAATGGTGAAGGGGCTGAGGTCGATCTCCCCGATCTCGAAGGGCTCCCCGGCCTGGAAATACTCGACCGCCGGAAGCCAACTCGGGTCCTTTTCCTTGGCCGGCTCGGACTCCCCCTGCGCCTCGACCGTCTCGGAAGCATTTTGTGTATTGACCGGCTCATCGACCCGTGCCCCCGCCTTGCTGTCATCCTGAGCGACCCGGAGCTTTGCGGAGGGGAGTCGAAAGCCTGCCCTGAGCGAGCCGAAGGGGACCTGCGGTTCGTTTTCTTGTCCGTCCTCGACAGCCTCCACCAGATCGCTCTCGTCCGGCTCGCCCTCATCCTCAGCCGCATCCGCCTCCGCCTGGCGCTCCGCGGCCTGCTTGCGAATCTGCTCCAGCCACTGGGCATAGGTCATCTGCCGCCGCGGCGTCAGCCAGCGCATCCAGGCGCGGTGCGTGCCTTCGGTAAAGTAAACCGGAATGTTCAGCTTGCGCGCCGTCACGGCCAGCCCGCCAACGTGGTCGGAGTGTTCGTGTGTGATGACGATGGCGTCCAGCGTCTCCGGCTCCTCCCCGGCCAGCTTCATCCGCCGGAACAGCTCCCGGCAGCTTAGCCCGCAGTCCACCAGAATCCGCGTCCGTCCCCCGGAGACAACCGTCGCGTTGCCCTTCGACCCCGACGCCAGCACCGTGAATCGCACCATGCCTTGAGCATACAGCCAAGGGATGTGCATTGCGTCTGGTGAGTTCTTTCGTGTAGCCGACGGATAGGTCGCCTCATCCTTGATCTGACTAATAAAGTGCCCAGCCCAACCTCTGCGTTTCTTGCGAAGAGGGGGCTGGGCATCGCTTTTCCCGACGAGGCCTACCTCGCCTTGGTCACGGCGATCCGCATCTCGGTGGTTTGAGCTTGCGGGTGTGCGTCGTCGCCTGACCAGAACTCCATGGGCGGTCCGGCGGGCGCGTAACCTTGCCTCCCGATCCACATCACGAAAGTTGCCCAACGGCTACCGGGGTCATGACCCCAGGGGCTGTCGAACTCCTGACCCCACGGCCCGGTCACGACAACCGATGCCACAGAAGTTTTAGGCAAGGACAGTATCTCGAATGGCGCATCAACGCGCGTTCCGGGTAGTACCGGATAACCTGCCACCCAGTTCTTCTCAGGGTCATAGCACCCAAAAGCAGGTCCATCCCGAGTTACACCGATCTTCTCCAGTTGCTTACCGATTTTCTCCAGTTGCTTTTGGACGGCATGATCCGCTGTCCGAGTTTGGGTGAACGATCCTTTCATGGGCAGTACCACAGCTGTCAGCGGACCGGCTTGTTTAATCTCCGGCCGCAAACTGCTCTCGTGAATGCCCAGCGGGTGGGCTTGCTGCGCTTGATCAGAAATGTCGATCTTCGAGTACCCCGCCGGAGGAGTCATGTCAAAATGAGATCGATCAATCTCCGCGTCGACCCGAATGTTCTTGATGTGCATCTGGTAGAGCGGCTTGCCGGGTTCCTGGATTGAAATATCGACGTGATCAGGGTTTCCCGTGGCCGCATCCACCCATAAGTCGAGCGCACTGAGCCCCGGGATCGCGCCAGGGAACGTAGTGCCCGGCTGCGCTTCATGCACCCGGTATCCAATCAGCTTCCTGCTGCCCGTCCATCGTTCGCCAAGCGATTCATCCGCCGTTTTGGGGAGCGATTTGAATTGCTCCACCAGGTCCGGTATATCGGCCTGCTTGCCATCTTCGATCAGGTAGCTTTTCGTCAGATGCATGAGGACAATCTGCCTGCCGCTGCCGTCGGTCCGCAGTTCCGTGCCCCACGAGCAGTTGACCCTGCGGTAGCCCGGAGCCAGATAGGAGAAGTCGATCCCCGTATAGGGCGCCAGCTCGACCGTGTATTCGAGCGAGTGGGCGGACCTCAGTTGTGTGGCCGCGGCTGCGTAAACACGGCCGGCGTTCGATCCTCTTGGAATGAACGCCAGCGTGACGACAACAGCGAGAAGGGCCGCGGTCAACAAGGGCACACGAAACGAAGCGGGATGAATCAATGAATTCGCCAGCGCTCGCAGCCGGCTCGGCGGCCGTTGCTCGACCCGTTCCCGGAACTCCGCAAGCCTGCGATGCAAACGCTCTGCTACAACAGTTGGAACTTCCACTTGAGTGCTCCTTTGTACGAAATCATCCAGATCGTGGTTAGTATCAGGCATGGACATCCTCCTTTTGGACAGTAGGAATCAGGTGGGAGAGCAGCGCGCGCAACCTGGTCCGCGCACGCGCTACGTGTTTGCGCACCGTCGCTTCGCGGCAATCCATGGCCAATGCAATATCGGCATAGGGAATCTCCTCGACAGTGCGCATCAGGATTGCCTGGGCCTGGTTCTTCGACAATCTTCCGATCGCCTGAAGCACTTGCTTGCTCTGTTCCCGATCGGAAACTCCCTGGATGAGGGAGGCCGAGGTATCCGGAATCTCCTCCGGGATGGCGTTCGCATCCTGGCATTTCAGTCGACGGGCTTTCTGCCGCAGCAGGTTATAAGCCGAATGAATGCAAATGTGCAAAACCAACGCGTGCGGGTTTGGGTGCTTTTGAATCTGGCTCCATCGCTTCCAGACGGTAAGCAGAGCCTCCTGGAGAGCGTCGTCCGCGTCGTTGGAATCTCGAACAATGCGCCAGACCGCGCGAATCATTCGATCCTCGATAGGGGCAATCAGCCGCTCATACTCCGATTGCTGATCGTTCATGAAGTCCTTTCCTCCTGAGAGCCTAAACGGAAACGTAACGGAACCATGTTGCTCTTATAGGGGAAACGTTCGCCACTGTCGTTTTGTGGACAGCTCTCTCAGCGATTTGTGGCTAATCAACGAAATGATGCGGAGGTTTGCAGCCTCTTCGCCCTTCGCGAGACTGATGGGGGAAACTCTATGCGGACTGAATTGCTATCCCACCTTCAGCGCCGGGTGCCCCAGATTTCGATCTTGAGACCTGGGAAACCACAACCCTTCCCCTCGGCTCATTTACGGATAATTTCCCTCCATAGCCGCACAATAGAGGCAGTCAGCAGAGCGGGGCCTTTCTGATCCCTGCCGTCTCCCTACTCCCTATTCCCTATTCCCTGTTCCCTGATCTTCCAGCGCCTCTCCCAGCGTCGAAAATGCATGCAAAAACGCGAAAAACGCGCAAAATGCCCCTGACAACACATGATGTCTCCTTTTTTTGCTCAAATCTGGAGACTTCCAGGGCGGCTTTCACGATTCTATGACCATCTGCAAAGCGACTTTCTTGCAGATTTGTATTCGATCAGGTTCTTTGCTGGCCTGCAGGTCGCCCTTTCCAGACCGCCCCGCCGGCTTGCTAACATGCTGACACGCTGACTCGCTAACTTGCTGACCCGCCTGGCTCATCCCCTGTCCCAAACCCATGGTGAAAAGGACCGCAAAATGTGCATAACGCACCTAAAAAAAATCGCCCTTTTCTGAAATGTTTTGCTCAAATCCGAAGACGTCCAGGCCGACGTTCACGATTTTATGACCACCTGCAAAGCGACTTTCTTGCCAATTTGCAGTGAATCATGCTGTTTGCGCGCGTGCAAGTCGACCTCCAGATCGGCATATCCCATGCCCAACGGCCGTTTCCAGGCCGCCGCGCCGGCGCCGCAAAGCGCGGACAGGCCTGCCCGTTGCAGAGAATTACCGTCTCCCGGCGCACAATCGGAATAGAAAGCAAGAGCGGGCTTTACTGACCACTGACCACTGTTCACTGTTCACTGTCCACTGTCCACTGTCCACTGACCACTGTCCACTGGCGTCACCCCCCACCCCCCACCCCCCAAAACACTCATTCCCGTTGCCGCATCTTCGTCCCGGTAGAAAGCACAAGAGGTGCGGAATCAAAAGCTTATCGTCTAGCCTGAAAGGCCGTCCTGTTGTCTAAGTGGTAAACTTTGACCCCGGAAAATCGCGGTTTTTTGATGAATTTGACTGCAAAAAGCCGAGTTTCCCACCCTTGCCGCGCACTTTATGGATTCGGGGTCCCCAACGACGCGGGGCCCCAGCGAGCGGTCTTTGCTTGATGGGGTGGTAGCGACAGGTCTTCGTCGTTGGGGTGATCTAGGGGTGGAATGTGAGATTCACGACCGTTCGTCCGGCAGGTTGGCCGGAATCTCAATCGACACCAACGTGCCCCGCCCTGGATTGCTTACCACCTCGAACCGCGCCTGGTTGCCGTAGAGGACTTCAAGCCGCTCTTGCACGTTTCTCATGCCGATGCCCGCGCCGGTGCGGCTGAGCGCCGAGGCCGGCCGGTTGCCCATGCCCACGCCGTCGTCGGCCACTTCAATCAGCACGCGTTCCCCATCGAGTTGGCTGCGCAGGGTTACCGTGCCGCCCTGGAGGCGCGGCTCCAGTCCGTGCTTGATGCTGTTCTCGATCAGCGGCTGCAACAGGATGCTGGGCACCAGTACCCCCAGTGTGCGTGGATCGATCTCTTTTTTCACCCTCAGCTTGTCGGCGCCGTAGCGCACTACTTCGATGTCCAGGTAGTCGTCGGTAAAACTCAACTCCTCGCTCAGCGGCACGTAGCTGTCGTGGTCCTTGAGCAGGGCGCGCAGAATGTTGGCCAGCTTCACGGTCATCTCGCGGGCCAACTCCGGCTTCATGCGCACCAGCGAGGCGATGGAGTTGAGCGTGTTGAACAGGAAGTGCGGATTTATCTGCCGTTGCAGGGCGTCGAGCCGGGCTTCCAGCAGCAGCCGCTTCTGTTCTTCGAGCTTCATCTCGATGCGCAGCGTGTTCCACACCTTGAGCGCAATGCCCACTACGATGGGCGCGCTGAGCCACACCAGCGCCTGCAGCCACCACTGGCTGGCGAGCAGCGCAAACAGCCGGTGCGGATAGGCGTGGGCCAGCCAGTCCCTGCTTGCCTCCGCCGCCACAATGAGAAACAGCATGAGGAACTGGCGGTCGATGCGCGGCTGGCGCAGGTTGCGGCGCACCCAGCGGTAGAGGCTCAGGTCAATGAACGGCGTAAACGACCAGATCTCTTCCTTGCCGACGAAGCGGCCCAGAATGCCCGCCGCCAGACCTAACGCTGCATCGAAGGGCAGAGCCAGGAACTCGTGGTGGTAGTCCGCCGGCGCGGACAGCACCACCCCGCCCAGCGCGGCCCAGCCCGGTCCCAGCAGCAGGCCCAGCAGAATCACCGTTTCAAAAGAGATGTCGGCGGCCAGAAAATTGGGCACCCAGAACCGCATCAAGACGCCCAGCGTAAGCGGCACCAGGAAAAACGCCAGCAAGGCCAGGGTTTGCCGGGGACTGCGCCGCTCGGCAAAGAACAGCCGCCGGAAGGTTACCACCCTCGCCAGCACGCTGGCCACCGAGGCAACCACGCCCAGCTTGACCAGCAGCGTAATCAGAATGAGATTGTCCGTCACCCCATCAATGTATCGCACTACAGGGGTCAGGGGTCAGGGATCAGGGATCAACGGTTAGGCCCTAATCCGCGCAACGTAAAATGGAATGATGGGATTTGAAAACGTGACGAAGATCGCCGAGGCGGATTTCCCCACCCGCTGGGGAGGCTTCCGCATACTTGGCTTTGAGGGTCTGCTGCCGGCGCCACGCCCTTGCGAAGAAGGCCCGGCTGACAGTGCGGGCAAAGGCGAAGTCGAGGGCCTGGTCGCTCTGGTGATGGGCGACATTCACTCCGCGCCCCCGCTGGTCCGCATCCACTCGCAATGCCTCACCGGCGACGTCTTCGGTTCGCTCCGCTGCGACTGCCGTCTCCAACTCGAACTGGCTCTGGGCAAGATAGCCGAGGCCGGCGCGGGCATCCTGCTCTACGAGCAGCAGGAGGGCCGCGGCATCGGCCTGATGGCCAAGCTCAAGGCCTACGAGCTCCAGGACCTGGGGCTGGACACGGTCGAAGCCAACGTCGAGCTGGGCTTTGCCGCCGATTGCCGCGAGTACGAGTTGCCCGCCGAAGCCCTCAAGCTGCTCGGCGTCACTTCGGTCCGCCTCATGACCAACAATCCGGAAAAGGTCGCTGCGCTGGAGTCAGCGGGCATCACGGTGGTCGAGCGTGTCTCCGCGGAGGTCCAGCCCCAGGAGAGCTTCGCGGGCTACGTGCGCACCAAGCAGGAAAAGCTAGGGCACATTCAGGATTCGCTGGTCGGCGAAGAGCCGGCAGGTTAGCTGCGTAATGCCTTCGGCACCTTGGCCGTTGTGACCACTTGTCCAACATGGCGCTGGGTGTGGTCTGCCACGTGGATCAGCGCACCACCGATCGAGGTGGGCAACTGTTTGCGGCCGACGCTGCGAGCAGTGTCGAAGTTGGCCGTGGCCAGCACGCGCACCCGGTCTCTCGCATTGCGGAAGGACGCCTCAACCTCGGCCAGCAGCGCAGCCAGCGTCTCTTCTCCGGCAGACTCGGCCTTCAGCGCGGATAACTGCTCCGAAGATAGCTGGTCGCCTTCCGCATAGCTCAGCAATCGGTCTGTCGAGCGCGCGATATGGCGCAGATGGAATGCCACCGAATTCAGCCCCAGAGGCTGCGCATGAAGCTCCGCGTAGCTCAGCCCTTCAGTCCACTTGTTCAAATCGTCGAGAGCCAGATCGAGCGCATGCAGCACCGCGCGGCCCACGGTCGGAACCTCGGTGTGGGTTCCGCGCAGCCAGGGTTCGATATACGGTTGAGGAGAAGGGCTCATCGGAAGCCGTCCGTCACCCCGCGCTCTTCACCCGCACCACGGTGATCTTGGCAAAGCCCTCTTCAAAGACCGGCGGCTTCAGCTTTTCGGCCATCTTGCGCATCACGTCCTCGCTCACCGAGCGGTCGCGCTTGCTGTTGCGCTCCAGGCAAACCTCCAGCGGCACGTCGAAGAAGACCGCCTGCACCTCGTAGCCGAAGCTCTGGGCCATCTTGATCCACTGGCGGCGTTCATGGATTGACAGGTTGGTGGCGTCCACGTAGTTCCACGGCATGCGCGCGATGAGCCTGGCCCTCAACAGCGACCGCAGGGTAGAGAAGACCAGCCCCTGGTAACGCTGCTCCTCCACATCGTCGAAGAGGATATTGCGCAGCAGGTCGCTGGAGAGCGGCGTGACCCCGCGGCGCCGGAACCAGGTGGTCTTGCCCGAGCCGGGCAGCCCGATGGCCAGCACCACGTACCCTTTGGGAGCCTGCGGCGATCGCTCGGCAGCCTCGGGCTCCGGCGGAGGCACGGAGGCCAGTTCCGGCTGCGTCTCGAGCTCGAGCCGGCCTGAGTCGGCCGGTTCGAGCCATTCGTGCTTTGCGGACCACTGCGGCTTTGCGGGCCGTGCCGGCGGCGCAGGCCTGTGCGCGGGAGGATGGGTCACGCGGGGCTGCTGAGCCGGCGCCGCGGCCGGGGGATCATCTGGATAGAAAGGAACCAGCGGAGCCGGTTGATTCGATGGGAGTTCCTGGCCAATCTTGCCTGTGGATTCCGAGGTATTGGGGGTACGTCTGGAGCGTCTTCTCATGCCGTCTTCAACCTATGCATAGTGATACCCGAATACCATACTTCCCTTGGGCGCTGCAAACACAGCATTTTCACAGATTACTGACATTCGGGACCACAAAGTCTGATTCGGCCTGACTATCAGGCCGCAGCCCCATGTCCGCCGAGGCGGATTCGTCCGTGGGGTGGTGCAGGGAGGGACGACCTTCCTCAAGGGCAAAATACCGTACGTTTTCTGTGAAAATGCTCTGCTGTGCACTCCATCACATACAGTTCCGTACCTGGATAGGCATCCTAGCGGTGAGCGGTTTTTCGTGCGGAATCGGGAATGAAAGGGTTTTCATTTCGTCCCCCCGGACGAGAGTGTTACGATCAAGAGTTTGGTGGAATTGCCTTCTGGGCGGCTCCAGCCGCCGAACGCAGCAAATCCGAACAAGCTCAAACCACAGCCTCACCGACTACTAAGGAGAAATCACACATGGCAGTAAAGGTTGGTATCAACGGCTTCGGCCGCATTGGCCGCAATGTTTTGCGCGCCGCGCTCGGCAAACCCGAGATTGATTTTGTCGCCGTCAACGACTTGACCAGCCCGGCAACGCTGGCGCATCTGCTCAAGTACGACTCGATCCTGGGCAACCTGAAGAATGAGATCACTGCCGGCGAGGACTTCATCTCCGTCGATGGCAAGAAGATCAAGGTATGGGCCGAGAAAGACCCAGCCAAGCTGCCCTGGGCTGATGTTGGAGCACAGGTGGTGATCGAATCCACCGGCCGCTTTACCGACGCCACGGACGCCAAGAAGCACCTGGGCGCGACCGTGAAGAAGGTCATCATCTCCGCCCCGGCCAAGAACGAGGACCTGACCATCGTGCTCGGCGTCAACCAGGACAAGTACGATCCGGCCAAGCACAACATCCTCTCCAACGCCAGTTGCACCACCAACTGCCTGGCGCCCGTGGTCAAGGTAATCCTTGAGACCAGCGGCCTCGTCTCCGGCATCATGACCACCATCCACAGCTACACCAACGACCAGGTCATCCTCGACTTCCCGCACAAAGACCTGCGCCGCGCCCGCGCCGCCGCACTGTCGATGATTCCGACTTCTACCGGCGCCGCCAAGGCCCTCAAACTGGTGATCCCCGAGACCGCCGGCAAGCTGGACGGCTTTGCCATCCGCGTCCCAACCCCCAACGTCTCGCTCGTCGATTTGACCTACATCGCCGAGAAGCCCGTCACCGCCGAAGCCCTGAACGCTGCCTTCAAGGCCGCCGCCGAGGGCAAACTGAAGGGCATCCTGGGCGTCGACGCCAACCTGCTGGTCAGCTCCGACTTCAAGGGCGACTCGCGCAGCTCCATCGTGGACACGCCGCTGACCAAAGTGGTCGGCAACCTCGTCAAGGTGCTGAGCTGGTACGACAACGAGTGGGGCTACTCCTGCCGTGTCGTCGACCTGATCGGCTTCCTGGCCAAAAAGGGCCTGTAAACACAGTGGACAGTGATCAGTGGACAGTGATCAGTCGAAGCCATCTGTCCACTGACCGTTGTTTGCTGACCACTGAGCACCGCTCACCGACAACTGACCAATGACAACTGTTTCAGGAAGGCCCCCCATGCCCAAGCTCTCCATTCGCGACATCGATATGGCCAACAAGCGGGTCTTCATCCGCGTCGACTTCAACGTGCCGCTCACTGAAGACGGCTCGACCATCACCGACGACACCCGCATTGTGGCCACGCTGCCCACCATCGTCTACGCGCTCCGGCACAAGGCCAAGGTGATCCTGGCCTCGCACCTGGGCCGTCCCAAGGGCAAGCCCAATCCCAAGTACTCGTTGCGCCCGGTGGTTGACCGGCTCCGCGAATTGCTGGACAAGGAACTCGGCGAGAGCGTCAACGTTGCCTTCTCACCGGACTGCATCGGCGAAGTAGCCGGCGAAATGGCCCGTCAGCTCGAATCCGGCCAGGTGCTGCTGCTGGAAAACCTGCGCTACCACCCCGAGGAAGAAGCCAACGATCCGGCCTTCTCCAAGGCGCTGGCCTCGCTGGCCGAGGTCTACGTCAATGACGCCTTCGGCTCCGCCCACCGCGCCCACGCCTCGACTGAAGGGATTACGCATTTCCTCTCCCCTGCCGTCGCCGGCCTGTTGATGGAAAAGGAGATCACCTACCTCGGCAAGGCCCTTGAATCGCCCGAGAAGCCCTTCGTTGCTATCATCGGTGGCTCCAAAATCTCCGGGAAGATCGACGTCATCGATAACTTGCTGGACAAGGTCGATACGCTGGTCATCGTCGGCGGCATGGCCTACACCTTTGAGCGCGCCCTGGGCGTCTCCACCGGCAAGTCCCTGGTCGAAGAGGACAAGATCGATATGGCCAAGGAAGCCCTCGCGAAAGCCAAGGCCAAGGGTGTCCGCCTGCTGCTGCCCGTCGATAACATCCTGGCAGACAAGTTCGCCCCCGACGCCAACACCCAGGTCTGGGACTGCTCGGTCAACTTCCCCGCCGACTGGCAGGGCCTGGACATCGGGCCCAGGTCGATCGCGGCCATTGAGGAAGTGGTTTCGACTGCCCGGACGATTGTGTGGAACGGCCCGGCCGGCGTCTTCGAGTTTCCGCGCTTCGCTGTGGGCACCAACGCCATCGCTCACGCCGTCGCGGCTAATCACGCGGCCATCTCCATCATCGGCGGCGGCGACTCGGTCTCGGCCATCAACCAGGCCGGCGTTGCCGACCAGATCACCCACATCTCCACCGGCGGCGGCGCTTCGCTTGAATTTTTGGAAGGCAAGAAGCTCCCCGGCGTGGAAGCGCTGACGGACAAGTAGCAATTCGCGGCCGATCTGGCCCCCGCGCCAGAACGGCCGCAGTCTCTGGAAATATCCGCGTTGTGCATGCTATCGCTCTGGCAACAAAATGCCGTCAACCAAGATTTTTTGAGGAACTCCAACAAATGCCCCGTAAAGCCCTGATTGCCGCCAACTGGAAGATGTACAAGACGCCTGCCGAAGCCAAGTCATTCGTCGATGCTTTCTTGCCCCTCGTGGCCGGCCACAACCGCGACGAGATCGCCCTGTTTCCCTCGCCCGTTCTTCTGCCCACGGTGATTGCAGCCGCCAAGGGCTCGAACGTGGCTGTCGGCGCGCAGAACATCCACTTCGCCGAGGAGGGCGCGTACACCGGCGAGACCTCTGTGGGCCAGCTTCAGGCCGTGGGCGGAACGCATACCCTGATCGGCCACTCCGAGCGCCGCCAGTACTTTGCCGAGACCGACGAGATTGTCAACAAGAAGCTGCACACCGCGCTCAAGCACGGCGTGGTGCCGGTGGTCTGCATCGGCGAAGTGCTCGCCGAGCGCGAGGCGGGCAAGACGGCCTCGGTTCTCAAGACGCAGATCAGGGGAGCTTTGGCCGGCATCACGGCAGAAGCGGCCGCGCCGATTGTGATTGCTTACGAGCCGGTCTGGGCCATCGGAACCGGCAAGACCGCCACGCCGGAAATGGCCGTGGACGCGCACAAGATCATCCGCGCCGAGGTGGCCAAACTGCTGGGTCCCGCAGTCGCCGCTGCCATGCGCATCCTCTACGGCGGCAGCGTGAAGCCTGACAACGCCACGGCGCTGATCGGCCAGGAGGAGATCGACGGCGCTCTGGTTGGCGGCGCCAGCCTCAAGCCCGACTCCTTCACGGCCATCGTCAAGTACTGATCTCCGCCGAGCCACCTGTACGGACGCGAATTCAACTTCGCGGCCGTACGCATCCTGGCTCATGGTCAGTTTCCGGCTTATAACTTATCTTTGCCGCCGCCGCATAGTTCGGCCGCATGGTTAAGCGCTTTGGCGACGCGGTCGGCAAGCGTGGCGTCGGTGAAACGGAAGACATCTTCCTCGCCATGCGATGAACGCACTATCAGCGCCGTGACGGAGGGGCCGGTGGATACGGTGATAATGTTGGGATGGCCATTCTTCGCGGACCATTCGGTTTCAGCCTGTTCGTAGGGCTTGACCACAATCTCCTGGACATCGCGTAGTGAGAAGACGCTATCCTCATCCGTGTAGGTATTACCACCATTTGTCGCCTTCCGATGGAAGGAGATACGGCACTGGTTCTGGTCGGCAACAACATTGCCGATCTCGGACGTGAGTGTGTCGGTCCATGTGCTGCCGTTGCTTGTGTCCTGGCAAAAATCGCCCCAGGAGACCTTGCCGAGGCCGTTCAGATTGTCCTGAATAAATTGCATGGACTCGGCGAGGGATGGGCCGCTGGCGGCAGACACGGCGACGGGCGGTTGCTCCGTGGGCTTGGGGGCCGTTTCGCCCTGATCCAGCACTGCGTACAGCTCGGCTTCCGTCGCGCCCGCCTGCTTGAGCGCGATCAGCGCATCGGCGGAGGTATCGAATTTGCCGGTTATGGCGTGGATCTTATACAGGACCACGCTCTCAGGCATTCCTGCCCGTAGCAGCTTCAGCACTTCGGCGTTTGCGGGCGCCTCATATGCCGGTCTGGGCGGAGGCGGAACGGGCTGTTGTGCATAGAGCGTGAAAGCGATTCCGCACAAAAGGCTGGCTGCAAGCCAGTTTCTCATCTTCATGATTTCGTCTCCTTTTCGTGTTCATGGCAACGGAAGAAGCAGGAATTTCTACCCGCTTCCACCCTGGACTGGTCTGCGCCTCGAAGGCCGCGCGACCACGGCCCGGCGAAGGCCGCCTGCGGCAAGCCGGTCCCGGCCTGGTCGGCGGCGCCAGCCTCAAGCCCGACTCCTTCGCCGCCATCGTCAAGTATTAAGCCTCGTCCTCCGACGCGCAGCCGAACACCGAATTCTGCGGCTGCGTCTGAGGGCTCGATGGAAGAAGCCGGCCTAAAACGTGCCCCTGCTGCCGCCGCATAGTTCCACCGCGTGCCCCATGGCTTTCGTGACACGGTTGGCCGTGTCTTCATCGGTAAAGAAAAAGTAGAACTCCGCTTTCTCCTGCCCTCGCACCATAAGGTCGAAGATAGGCGGATCTACCTTCGCGGTCCAGGTTGTGTGCCCGGTGGCCGCATCATTCTTGTTCTGGCGCTGGTCGCCTGTGGTCAGCGTCACGTCCTGCACATCGTGCAGGCTGAACGAAGCGTCGTCATTGGAGAGCATTACGCCCTCCCGCGTGATGTTGTAGTGATAGCCGATCATGCAGGCCGACGCATCGGCAACCACTTTGCTGGCCTCGAAGCTGAGCTTATAGGTCCAATTCGTCCCATCGGCACTGTCATGATAATAAGTAGTCCAATTCAGCTTTCCTTGTTCGTTCAGCTTGGATTGGATGAGCTGCATCGTAACCGCCAGAGACGGCCCGCTATCAGCGGGTTTGGACGCGGGCCTAGCGCTCTGCTGTCCCGACGTTGTAATGGAGAAAATTCCACAGACCAGAGTGGCAACAAGCCAGTGCTTCATTTTCATGTTTCTATCCTTTCCATGCACATATCGGAATCGCTTGATACTTCATGTCCCGATTTCAAGCGGTATAACGGTTGACGTCACCGCGGCACATCCCGGTGCAACGCTTTCACCTGGTAGCCGGCCTTCTTGAGCCGCTTGCTAATCTCCTCGGCCATCATCACGCTGCGGTGCTGGCCGCCGGTGCAGCCGAAGGCCACGGTCAGGTAGCTCTTCCCTTCCTCTACGTAGTGCGGCAGCAGGTAAAGCAGCAGGTCCGTAACCCGGCACAGAAACTCCCTGCTTTGCGGAAACCCGCGCACATACTTGGCCACCTTGGAGTCCAGGCCGGTCAGCTTGCGAAACTCAGGCACAAAGTGGGGATTGGGCAGGAACCGGACATCGAAGACCATATCCGCGTCCAGCGGCACTCCGTTCTTGAAGCCAAAGCTCAGGCAGGAGACCAGCAGGCGCTTGGTCTCCCGCTGGTGGCCAAACCGGGCCTGGATGTGGGCGCGCAGCTCGTGCACGTTGAAGTTCGAAGTGTCGATCAGCGTGTCCGCCACATTGCGGATGGGGTCCAGCAGTTGCCGCTCCTCCACGATGGAGCGCGCCACCGTCTCCGACCGGTCCAGGGGGTGCGGCCGCCGGGTCTCGGAGTAGCGCCGGACCAGCACCGCGTCCTGCGCGTCCAGAAAAACCACGCGCGTAGGCAGAAGCTTCCTTACGCTTTTCAGGATCTCCGGAAGGCGGTCGAGAGTCGTTCCCTCGCGTACATCCGCCACGATGGCGGCCTTCTCCACTTCTGCGGACTTGCCCACCAGAGCGGCAAAATCGGGCAGAAGCTCCAGCGGCAGGTTGTCCACGCAACCGAAGCCCAGGTCCTCAAACGCCTTGAGCGCCGAGGCCTTGCCCGCGCCGGAGATTCCGGTGACGATGACCAGTTCCTTTTCCGGCTTCTTCAACGACTTGGCGGATTTGGCGACGGCACGCGGCGCTTTCGCCCGGTGCGCAGGTTTTGAAGGCGTCATGCGCTCATGCTACACCGAAGGGCCGGTCTCAGCCACCGGACGCGGTTACCCGGTATCCTCCGAGTTTGATCCCTCGCGCCGCCGCGACCCGCGCAAGGACGGGACTGCACTCGGAATCGGGATCAGGCGGATGCACGCTAGGGAATCTCCACCAACTCCATCTGCCCGTCGCGCCGGCGGTGGAGCACAAACATATCTCCGGCAGGATTGCGGAAGATGAGCAGGTCGCGGTCGCGGAACTCCGCTTCCTTCACAGCCTCCTCGACGGTCATGGGCCGCAGGGCAATCGCCTCACCGTTCTTGAGGATGTGCGGCTCAACCACCGCGGCGCGGGATGGGAACGAGTGCACGGCGATCGACGCGCCGGGCTTTGCGGCGCGGGCCGGCTTGCCCTCCCCGGCGGCAGCCTCCGGTTGAGCGGGTCGAGCCTTGGGCCGGGTCACCGGGGGCGCGGTGAGCACCTTCTCCTCCTTGGGCAGGCGTTTGCGCTCCAGACGCCGGTCCCGGTAGCGGCGCGCCTGGTTCTCGGCGTGCTCCATCGCCTCCCGCAGCGCCGCATCCAGAGTGTCGGCCTTGCCCGTGGCCGCAATCGTCTGTAGCCGCGCCTGTATGGTCACTTCAACGATCTGCACGTGCCTCTGCGCGCCAAAGGTAATGCTGGCGCGGGCGGCATTGCCCAGAATGCGGTCAATGCGTTCCATCCCCTCCTTGGCCTGCGTGCGCAGCGCCTTGGAGATCTTCATTTGTCTGGCGGTAAACTCCACTTCCATGGTCAGCCTCCGCTTCTCGTTCCCGCAGCACTTTCGGCTGGAGAACTACCGATTTTACATCAGCTGTTATTCTCATTAACCTGCAATTTCCGGTCCCCCCTGCCCTCCCTTTGCCCCCGAATGCCGCCGGCTATGAAATCCGAGGTAAAGAGAGCCCAGTATATGCCTGGAATCAACTTGCTGAAAACGTCGGGGACATCGCGGCGTGGAAACTTATACCGGTGGCGATCGAAAACGGGAAAACCGTTGGGGATGGATCATCGTGAATGGGTGTGAGAAGAACCACCCGAGGGGTACTACGCGTTATTGATATCAGAATGTCCGGCGCAGGCTCGTGTTGACCGGAAGGCGAATGCGTCGGGCCGGCTCTCTTACAGAGGGAGTGGGTCATTGTTTCCCCTTCGATTCAGGAGCCGCGCCCAACTCCTGCCGCAGATAACGTTCCATGCTTCCAGCCATGGAACGAAGTTCGTTGATCACTCCATTGAGCCCTTCTACCGCGTCCTCGGGGACGGCCCCGCAGCCGCGCATATATCTGGGCTTGAGTTCCTCGATCGCGATGTCCACAAATCCAAGGTCTGTCAGCAGCGATCGTGTTACAGGAATCTCCGGAGGTTCCGGCTTCATGTGTTGCCAGGCCAGAGTTCGCAGCAGTTGAGACCGGGGATGAATTATATGGTCTTCTATCACGCGTGCCTGTGCCGGAGTAATGTCGATGATGTAGCGCGGAAACGGTGATTGCGATGTTGCGGAATGGAGAGCGTGTTCCATGTCGCAGAGCAAGCTGTCAATGTATTTGCACGTGATGCTCAAGCGTCTCCGCTGGGCATCGTTCAGTTTCCCAGGGAATCGCGTTCTTACGACCTCCGGTCCAGTTTCGGGCATGACTTCTCCTCCCCATCAATGCACGATCATGACCGGACAATGCGCATACTTGAGAACTCGCTCCGAGTTCGAGCCCAACATCCAGCGATGAAGGATGGTGTGGCTGCGCTTGCCAAGAACAATGAGACTGGCCTGGATGGCGTCCGCCCGGTGAAGAATCTGTTCCGCCGGGTGGCCCACCACAATATCGGTCTCAAGTTCAATCTCCTTTTGCCTGGCGCGCTCGCGGAGAGGCACGAAACAGAGCTCATAGCGTTCGCGCGCATCTTCAAGAACGGCGTTGAACTCCGCGCTCTCGGCAGGTTCCGGCGGACGGATTACAGCCACAACATACAGCTTGGCTTTCATATCCCCGGCCATCGAAAGGGCAACATCCAAAGCGTGCTCGGCATGCGGAGACGCGTCGAATGCAACCAGTATTCTTTGAAATCCAACAAAAACCGTGCTTCCCATGGATTTGACCTATACCTCTTCTGCGGCGGCGCGCCGCTGAACTGCATGCTCCGATTTCTTGCTTGTTGGCGCGTGGGGAAGAAGATGCCGGGGCAGAAAGAACGAGTTAGCAATCACGGTCGGAATCACCGCACTGGCGATGACCGTGCCCACCAAGTAGGAATACTGGGCCTGGGTTATTATATTATGACTCAGGCCAAAGAGCGCCGAGATGGTGCCAAAGGTGAGGCCGGTCGACATCATCAACGTGTAGTAGGTTCCGGAGTTGCCTTCGTAACGGTGCGCCCGGACTGCCGGAAACACAACCGCAGCCTTGGTCAGCATCTTCGCCATGAACAGGATGAGCATGGTGGCGGGAGCTGCAATCAGCGCGGGCACCGAGACAAACGATCCGGCGCGAATGAAGTAGAACGGCGTGAGCAATCCGAAGGTCAGAGTGCGCAGGCGGCGGATGAGCGAGTGGTCTTTGCCCACTGTTCCCCCCAAAACCATGCCGATCAGGTAGGCTGGGAGCACCGCTTCGCTGCCCGCCCAAACGGCCAGTCCGCCCAGGGCAAAGAGAAGAAAAAGAATGTACTTGGCTTCAAGTTCGGAGACGCGACCGCCGTACTTCCTGAAGAACCACGGCGTGAGAAAAGGCAGGGCTACGAAGACCGCGACGGAAACCACGACAAAGATCAGCGTCTTGATGGTAAACGGGGAGAAGATCAGTCCCAACGCAATCACCGTTCCGAGATCATTGATGAAGCAAGCGGCAAGGATCGACTTACCGTACTCAGTAACATTGAAACCAAGTTCCAGCATCACCGAATAAACCACGGCCACCGAGGTCGTGGAAAGAGCGACGCCGCAGAGCCAACTGGGCATGATGGACCAGTGAAGTACGAAATGCGCGATGGCCGTGCAACCGAGAAATGGGCCGAAGAATCCCGCCAGTCCGATGATCAGCGTTTCGCGCCACTTGGTTCTGAAGATGGCGGGATCGAGTTCCGCGCCGGCAAGAAAGGTCAGGACGATGGCCCCGGTTCCCGCCAGAAAAGCGATCCACTGCGTGTTGCCGAGCAGTCCGCCTTGCACAAGGAACACGCCGATAACCAGTTGAGCCACCGCACCTACCACGATTTCAGAAAGCGCCGTCGATATCCTGAACCAGATCGCCAACAACGTAGCCGCAAGCGCCAACCCCACCCATAGAGCAGACAGAGCCCAAGTATTCGTCATCAATGCAAACTCCTAAATTGTCGTTCAGGGAACTGACCGGGACATAACTCCGCAACAGGATTCCCTGTCAGGAGTTATCATCTGTCCGGCCTATTGGGTAGACAGCGGTTAAAGGTGAACTCCCTCACCGTAACCAACACTTCATTACACACCATTTGGCGCGCCGTCGTCAAGAACTGGACTGGAACAGCGGAGGCGCAGGCCAGCAAACATCGAAGACCTTAGGCCCGATTTCGCTGTGATTTGGAGGTTGGCGAAGGCCGTGCGTAGAATGGAGATATTCCCCACCCGGATATTGAAAGGCAGTGGCTTATAGCACCCTTATCGAACCCGGACTGGACTGTCACTGTTATTGCCAAACACTCCATAAATCCTTCGGAATGTATGGCGGGGACGACGAGGCTCGAACTCGCGACCTCTGCCGTGACAGGGCAGCGCTCTAACCAACTGAGCTACGTCCCCAAATACAACCTTGACATCTCTATTCTATCGCCCGCGAAAGCAATTCCACCCCATTTGCCGAAACTTCTCCGGTTCCCCTGGCTGGCTGCTCGCAGCCGCTTCCGAGCACTCCTGAGCGGACGCAATTTTGCTTGGCGACATGAATGAGTGTATCAGAAAAATCTGGCTTTGGGCGGTCACTCCGGCACAGCGCGCCCCTGCATTTTTGCGCAGGAATGCATCGGCGAGCGCCGCCGCCGGTGCCTCCCGCCGCGCTCAAGCACTATGCGGACAACGCAGTCCGATTGCCTCGCCTTGCGGAGGTGTATCCCATGTCCACTGAGATGCCCCGCACGCATTGGAGCAGATGGTTGGCGATCGACGGCAGCTTCTGCGCGGTCACGCGGAACGACGGCCCGGAGACGCTCACCGCCGCCACCGGCAGGCGCTGCGCATCCAGCAGCGGCACGGCGATGCACCGCAAACCCTCCTCTAACTCCTCGTCGTCCACGGCATAGCCGCGCCGCCGGGTCTTCTCCATCTCGGTGCGCAGAGCCTCCATAGTGGCGATGGTGCGGTGCGTAAAACGCTCGAAGCGGATACGACGCATAACATCGGCGGCCCGTTCCTCGGGCAAAAACGCCAGAATCGCTTTACCCACCGAGGTGCAGTACACCGGGTTGCTCGTCCCGATGCGGGTAATCATGCGCACCGCGCGCGCAGGCTCAATCTTGTCGATGTAGATCACCCGCGCTTGCTCCAGTATGCAAAGGTGCGCTGTCTCCTCTGTTTCGGCAACAAGGCGGCGCAGGTGTGGCTGGGCGCGGTCGCGCAGGTCGTACTGCTCAATCGAGCGATTGCCAAAGTCAAACAACCGTAGTCCCAGGCGGAACTTGCCGTTGGCGGTGCGTTCCACCATGCGGTGCCGCTCCAGAACCATCAGGAAACGGTGCGCAGTGCTCTTGTGCAGCTCGAGAGAGGAGGCAACCTGCGCCAATCCCAGCGGCGTATCGCTCTCTGCAAGCAGGTCCAAAACGGCAAACGCCCGGTCCAGGGCCTGAACTTTGTAGGTGCCTTGAGGGGCAGTGTCTCGCATTGTGGTCCTCGATTTCGCGTTGTGGCTACAATCTCAGTTTGCCGGGACTGGGATTCCGTGTCAAGCACTGATACGCAATTCCCATCTGCGAGACCGTGCCGGCAAGTGGTAACAACGTCTCCCAGGCACTCAGCCTACGCCGGCACGACATCTCCCTCGCCGGGCGCGAGGAACAGATTCGCCTCCAGCCCATGCTGGCGCGTGTAGAGGTCGTAGTAGCGGCCGCCCAGCGCGAACAACTCCGCGTGGTTGCCCCGCTCCACGATGAGTCCCTGTTCCACCACCAGAATCTGGTCGGCGCGGCGGATGGTCGAGAGCCGGTGCGCAATCACAAACGTCGTGCGCCCCTGCATCAGTTGGCTCAGCCCCGCCTGAATCATGGCCTCGGACTCGGAGTCAAGCGAACTGGTCGCCTCGTCGAGGATGAGGATGCGCGGCTCGGCAAGGAGCGCGCGGGCGATTGAAAGCCGTTGCCGCTGTCCGCCTGACAGCTTCACGCCGCGCTCGCCAACGATGGTCTCGTAGGCATCCGGGTAACGCTCGGCAAACTCGTCCACGCGGGCTGTGCGGCAGGCAGAGAGAAACTGCTCCTCGCTCGCATCGGGCCGCGAAAACAGGATGTTCTCGCGAATCGTTCCGTCGAAAAGAAACGAGTCCTGCAGCACCACGCCCAACTGCGACCGGAAGGTGTTCAGGTCCACCTGGGCAAGGTCCACATCGTCCACCACCACGCGTCCCCTGGTCGGCGTGTGAAAGGCGCAGAGGAGGCTGATGATGGTGGACTTGCCCGATCCCGAGGACCCCACCAGCGCGGTCACCATATCCGGCTCGGCCAAAAAACTGATCCCGTGCAGCACCGGCTTGTCCGGGTCGTAGGCAAACTCCACATCCTCAAAGCGCACATTGCCCTGGATGGGCGGCATTTTCACCGTGCGGCCGGGACTTTGGTTCTCCTCCAGCTCGGCCATGATCTCGTTGGTGCGGTCCAGGCCGGCAAAGGCCTCGGTCAACTGCGTGCCGATGTTCACGATCTGGAAGACCGGAGCGATCATGAAGGCCAGAAACATGTTGTAGCTGAAGTAGTCGCCGACGGTCCAGGTGTTGCCCAGCACGCGATGGCCGCCCAGCCACATGACCAGCGCCGATACAAGCCCCAGCACCGTGGTCGATGCGGCGCCGAGCGCGCTGGTCATGGTCAGCGACTTCATCACGTTGGCCAGCAGCCGGTCCACCCCCGCAGAAAAGACCTTGGCCTCGCGCTCCTCGGCGTGATAACCCTTGATGACCCGCACGCCGCCCAGCGACTCCGTCAGACGGCCCGTGACCTCGGCGTTGATCTTGGACCGCTCGCGGAAGATGGGGCGGATGACCCTGAAGGCGTATTGCAATAGAAAAACGAACGCGCCCACCACGGCGAAGACGGTCAGCGTGACCGTAACGCTGCGATGCAGCAGATAGAGAAACGCCAGCACGGCGGTCAGCAGGCCGCCCACGAACTCCACCAGCCCGGTGCCCACCAGGTTGCGCACTCCTTCCACGTCGGTCATGATGCGCGCCACCAGCGTGCCGGTGCGGTTCTCGTCGTAGTAGGCCACGGGAAGCAGGCCCACATGCCGTTGCACCTGGCAGCGCATCTGGGCAATCAGCCGCTGGCCGGCCTTGGAGAGCAGTTGCGTGAGCGAGAAGGAAGTGATGGCCTGCACCACCATGGCCGAAAAGACCAGCGCGATGATGCGGGGCAACAGATCGGGCCGCGGATGCAGCGGAGAAAGCACCGTGTCCAATAGCGGCTTGGAGGTAAACGGCAACACCAGGCCGGCGACGCGGTTGATGGCCATCAAGCCCATCCCGGCCAGCAGCAGGCCCTTGCGCGGCGCCACCAGCGCCCAGACCTGCGGCCACAGCTTCTTCAAATCGGGCTTGCGCTTGGGCAGATCGGCCTGACCCGCGCGCGCGCCGCCGCCGCGCGGCGACCGCTCGGAGCGCGCCCCGCCCATGCCCAACGTGCCGCCCCGCATCGCGCCCATGCGCTTACACCTTCCCCGAGCGCCGCGCGGCGATGAATGAGCGAACGCACAGAATAACGTAAATGAACAGCAGCCCGGCCAGCGTGACCTTCGAGGCGAAGGCAATCGCGAAATTCGGGCTGAAAGAGATGGCGCCCGACGCCATTCCGGCAGCTCTGACTTGATCCAACCCACGCTGCGTTTCGACAACGCTGCGCACAATCTCGACAAGAGTGCCCAGAAAGCCCACGAGGCCGATGGTCACATTGATGTGCATGAAGAGCTTGCGCCGGCCTTCATTGGGGCTGATGGCCAAAGAGCCAAAGATGCCCAGCAGCAAGCCGATCCAAGTGGGAATCAGCGCGGTAGGGTGCGCGCTGCCTGTGCCCAGGTAGCCAACCAGGCCCAGAGCAATCAAGAGAACCGCAAAAACCAATGTCACCTTTGCCAAAAGAGACCTCCATCCCGGTACATGGTCAGGATACCAGTTGCATGGATGCGGCTCAGGCCGGCGAAGATGCGAAGATCGGAGGGCTGCTTGCGTGAACCGACAGGTTCTCTACCGCTGAATGCGCGCCGATCCCCCTTTGGCGAAGGCGCGCACCTGTTCCAAGGTGGCCATGGTCGTGTCGCCGGGGAAGGTGGTCAGCAGCGCGCCGTGCGCCCAGCCCAGCTTGACGGCCTCTTCGGGCGCCTCGCCGCTCAGTAGGCCATAGAAAAAGCCGGCTGCAAATCCGTCTCCGCCGCCCACGCGATCGAACACCTCCAGCTCCGCCGTGGGCGCAGTGCAGGTCTTGCCGTCGATCCACGCCACCGCGCTCCAGCTATGGCGGCTCGTGGAGTGCACTTCGCGCAGCGTGGTGGCCACAACCTTTACATGCGGATGCTTCTTCACCACGTTGTCGATCATGCCGAAAAACACGCTGGGGTCGAGCTTCGATTTGGCCGCGACCTCCGGCCCAGGAATGCCCAGCCCCTTCTGCAGATCCTCTTCATTGCCCACCAGCACATCCACGTTCTCGACGATCTTGCCGATGGTCTCGACGGCCCGCTCGTTGCCGCCGTGGATATTCCACAGCTTCTCGCGGAAGTTCAGGTCGAACGAAGTGACTGCGCCCGCGGCTTTGGCTGCCTTCATCATCTCCGCGGCCAGCGGCGCGGTGGTTGGCGAGAGAGCCGCAAAGATGCCGCCGCTGTGAACCCACTTCACGCCGCCAGCAAAGATCGCCGCCCAGTCGAAATCTCCCGGCTTCAGTTGCGCCGCCGCCTCGTTCGCCCGATTGTAAAAGACCACCGGAGCGCGCACGCCGAACCCACGGTCGCTGTACACGGTGGCCATGTTGGGCCCGTTCACGCCGTTGTGCTGGAAGTGCTTATAGAACGGCTTCACTCCCATGGCGCGGACCCGCTCGGCGATCAGGTCGCCGATGGGATAGTCGGACATGGCCGAGGCGATGGCCGTCTTCAGACCAAAACAATCGGAAAGATTGGCCGCCACATTGAACTCGCCGCCGCTGACGTGAATCCTGCACTCTGTCGCCTTGCGGAAGGGAATGATCCCCGGATCGAGCCGGTGCACCAACGCTCCCAGCGATAGAAAATCCAACTCAGCGTGCTTGCGGATATTTAATACATGACTCATGGGACGTTCACTCCGTGTGTCCAATGGATAACTGCAATTTGTGAAATCGGAGATACTAAACTGTTGCATCGCTGAGTGTGTCAGCCCGCCCTTGCGGCCGACTGCCTCACATCGGCAAGAATCTGCTCCACCGTCCACTCGTTGCCGGGATAAAAGCGCACCACCTTGCCGTCCGGGCCGATCAACGTGGTCGAGAGCGTGTGCGTGATCGTGCTGTCCGCGTTGTTGGTCATTCCCAGGTCGAAAAACTTCGCCATCTCCGCGAGCACCGATTTGTCCGGCACAGCAAAGTCCCAATGCGCAAAGGCGCTCTTCGCGCCGCTGCCGATATAGGTTGCCCCATAGGCCCGCAGCCGTTCCGGCGTGTCGTACACCGGGTCGAAGCTGACCGAGAGCAGATGCGTTTTGGCATAGAGCGCGGAGTCGGCCGCCAACTGCTTCTCCAGCGCGGCAAAGTTGCGCGTTACCCGCGGGCAAAAGTCGGGCGACGGGCAGCGCGTGTAGATGAAGGTGATCAGCAGCGCGCGGCCCTTGAATTGGCCGAGATGAATGGGCCGCCCGTCTTGATTGCGCAGCTTGAAATCGGGCGGCGCATCTCCCGGCGCCGGAACGTGATAGGAGACCGGCGGCTTGTAATCCGGCTTGGCCTGCGCCACCACCACGATATGATCCAGCAGATAGTCGGCGTTGGGGTCCGGCGAAACCAGCACGTCGGCCGTAATCACGTCGCCCGGATGCAGCTCGCCCAGAATGCTCGCGTCCTTCAGCTTGTAGGGCATGGTCATGGCCTCCATGAAGCCGGGGATGGCTTCATGGTCCAGCGTCACCTCGCCCCTTGCCGGGTCGGTTGAAACCACCTTGCCGCGCAGCTTGTACACCTTGAAGGCCGCGCCGGCGGAAGTCTGCGTAGGAGCCTTCTGGCTGGAGTGGCATCCGGCCAGAACAACAACAGCGAGCAGCGAAGAAGCAAGCAATCGGCGCATCACAGGCTCAGTGTACAACCGGCGGCCGGGCCACGGCATGTCCACCACATCGTGCTACTGGCAGCCTGCGTTGTGGGCCTTGGGAAATGCGAGAAAGGTGATGCTTGCCGGCGCGAATGTGACCTGCCCGGCATGCTCCGGTGTCCCTTTCAGTTGCGGCAGAGCGTCCCCGGCGCCCAGCTTCAGTTCGTTCCCGTTCAGTTGAACTACAGAGTTGAGAAGGTCCAGGGCCGTGAGCGTGTAGCGCTTCGCGCCGGCAGGAATCTCAAGCGATTGCGACGCAACGCTGTCCGCATCGATGACCAGCAGCGCTACGCCTCCCGGCTTATCGCGCAGGCAATGCGCGTAGAGATGCAGGCTGGGCGCGGGCGACGGACCCGGATCGAGCACAGTGGCTCCCATGAGCGTCCGCCATAACAGCGCAGCCCAGTAATTGGGGCGTGGTTCGTAGGTCTTCTCATCCAGAAGGCCATAGTCGCTGGCGGCCAGGGTGTTGTGGAGATGCACCTGGACGCCGCGCTTGGCCAGGCTGCCAAGCTGGTTGAGATAGCGGAAGCTGTCAAGGAATGTGGATGCCCAGCGGTCGCCGCCGCAGGCAGCCTGCGCGGTTTCCGTGTTCCAGATGGGTTTGCCGGGCAAAAGGCGATCGCGGATACCCGCGTAATAAGCCTCACTGCGTTCCCCGCGCGCGAGCCACTCCTCTGACAGCGCCGCCGCGCTCGTCGTGCCTGCCGAAGCGCCCATAGGTGCGCACCGGGTGGAGACCGCTCCATAGAAGTGATAGGAGAAGACATCGAACACCGGTCCCGTGGCAGCGAGAATGTCGTCGCTCTTGACCGCGTGCATGAATGCAGGGACAAGCGCGGAACCCTCGCCAACACCGCCTGGGCCGAGAACCATCATGCCGGGAGCATCGGACTTGACGAGACGCTGAAAGACGGCGAAATCCCGCGCATAGGCTTGCGCGTCATAACCCTTCGGCGCGCCGCCCATCTCCGCAAAGGTTGGCTCGTTCATGTATTCGGCCGCGGCGATGCTGCCGCCAACGGACTTGGTATAGGCAAGAAGCTGTTCGGCCTGCTCGGGCGTCCATACACCTTCGGCGTCGCGGGTTCCGGCGCTTATGGCGAACGAGGTGACGATCTTCGCGTCCGCTGCATGAGCGAAATCGACGACGCCCTTCCATTGCCGGCGCGTTAGGACGCTGTTGAAGCCCCTCGGCGGAGCTGGTGGCGCTGGATCGCCGGAGTTCTGGAAAAAAGTGGAGTTCATCCAGGTGCCGCTTACGCGAAGATAGGCAGGACCCAGAGCCGCCGCCAGCTTGCGCAGGCGGGCGTTGCTCAAATCGATTGGCGGCCGGTACTGGTAAAGCGACTGATCCATGCCGCCCGGCGTACTCGAGCGCGGCGGATTCGTAACGGCAGGAGCGGCTTCCTTTGAAGTGTCGTAGGGCTTCCAGAATCTTCCTCCCGTCACTTCAACCGCTTCAATGTTGTACGACTGAAAGCGCTCATCTACCGTGCCGATGCGAGGCATGGAAGCCGGCGCAATGGAAACGGGCGGTGCGCCGCCAGGACCCGCAAAACACGCCGCCGCGCCAAATAGAAGAAACACACTGCAACCCCAAATCACAACGTACTTCTTTCCATTCATGTTGTCGCTGCCTCTCGAACATCTGTCTTGACGAATCACAATCATAGACCATCTCCAGTGTCACGTTTTCGCCCCTCCAGTCGTCCTCAATGGCACTCGCCGCGCCAACCGGCGTATAAAGCTGGAATGGGGCCTGGGTCTGCTGCTGAAATCGACGCATGGCTGCGCGGCGGCGGCCTGGTGGTTACGGCCAGCGATCGCGCCGCCCGCGCCCTTGCCTCCGCCTTCCATCGCGCCCGCCGCGCCGAGGGACTCACCGCCTGGCCTGCGCCCAGCATCCTCGACTGGAAGAGCTTTGTCCGCTCCGCCTGGGAAGAACACACGCTCGACAAAGGGGACGGCCGCCTGCTGCTGAACCCCGTGCAGGAACAATCGCTCTGGGCGGCCATCGCCGGCACAGGCCGGCACATGGCCACTCTGCTCGAAGGCCCGCGCCACCACCTGGCCGTCCTGGCCATGGAAGCCCACGAACTGCTCCGTTCCTACGCGCCCCGCTTCCTGCGCCCGTCCGCCCGCATCGCCTGGCAGCAGGACGCGGCGGCCTTCAGCGGCTGGCTCGCGGCCTTTGACGAAACCTGCCGAGCCGGCAACCTGCTCAGCACGGCCCGCCTGCCCCTCGAACTGATCTCCCTGCTCGAAACGGAAGTAGCCGGACGCCCGCCGCTGTTGCTGGCCGGGTTTGACCGCATTCTGCCCGTCCAGCGCAGCGTCTTTGAGGCCTGGGGCGCGTGGCAGGAGTCCGTTCCCAACCAACCGGCCTCACAAATCATCTACCACCGCGCCCCCGACACCCAATCCGAACTCGATGCCTGCGCCCTCTGGTGCAGCCGCCAACTTGCCGCCAACCCGAACGCCCGTCTCCTCGTCGTCACCCAGAACGCGGCCGCAAGCGACCTCCGCGGCCAGATCGAACGAGCCTTCTTACATTTGAAGCCCAGCCACACCGGCCCCGCCAGTTCCCCACTCTTCGAGTTCTCCCTTGGAGTCCCGCTTAGCCAGGTTGCCCTGCCGCACGCCGCTCACTTGCTGCTCCGCTGGCTCTCTGGCCCACTCGCCGAGCACGAACTCGACTGGCTCTTCTCTACCGGCCACGCCGCCGCCAATGCCCAGGAATCCACGGCCCTGCAAGCGCACATGCGCGATCTTCGCCGCCGCGGCCTGCAGCAGCCCTACTGGACCTTCAAGGCCTTCATCGGCCAGCCGCCAGACAAACTGCTGCCCGCCGCCTGGGTCAACCGCATGACCGAAGCCCAACGCCGCCTGGTTGACTTCGCGCGCCGTCCGTCCGCTGCGGCGGACCCGCTCGACTGGGCTGAACTGGTCCCGCAATCGCTCGAATCCATCCACTTTGCAACCGCCCGCCCGCTTTCGAGCGCCGAATTCCAGGCCGCTCATCGCTGGCGGCAGGCCGTCGAGTCCTGCGGCTCGCTCGGCTTCGATGGCCGCCGCATCCCATGGCAGGAGTTCCTCTTCGTCCTCGCCCGCACTCTCGACGAAACCCTCTTTGCTCCCGAATCCAAGGACGCGCCCATCCAGATCGCCGGCACGGCCGAGTCCGCCGGCCTCACCGCCGATGCCGTCTGGTTTTTGGGCGCAAGTGAAGACGCCTGGCCGGCTGCGGGCTCCACGCATCCCCTGCTGCCGCCCGAGGTTCAGCGTGAAGCCGGCATGCCCCACGCCACTCCCCAGCTCGACTGGGATCTGGCCCACGCCATCACCACCCGCCTGCTGGCCTCCTCGCCGGAAGTCCATTTCAGTTACGCGAAGCAGAACGAGGGCGTCGAGGCTCGCCCGTCGCGTCTGATCGAGCAGCTAGCCGGGGAGGCGCTGGAGTTGCCGCCAGAGTTGAAAGCGCCAACCAGCCCATCGCCGCTTACTGTGCCCATCGAAGACTTGAGCCGCATTCCCTTCCCGCCCGGCAAAGTCGAAGGCGGCGCCAATGTCTTTACCAACCAGTCGCAGTGTCCCTTCAAAGCCTTCGCCACTGTCCGACTTGCCGCGCAAGGCTGGGAACCTGCCGAAGCCGGCCTGACCCCCTCCCAGCGCGGCCAACTGCTCCACGCCGTGCTTCACGAAATCTGGGCTGGCAAACCCGACGGCATTCGGACCCACGCGGATTTGCATAAGATTCTGCAACGCCCCGTCGAATCAGAGCCGGATGTGCGCAGACTGGAGGCTTTTGTCGCCGGCCACGTCCAACGCGCTCTGGCGCGGGAGCTGCGTCCGCATCAGCGTGAGCTGATGCCCCGCCGCTACCTGGAACTGGAAGAACTGCGGATGACGAAACTGGTCACCGAGTGGTTGATGTACGAGGACAAACGTGTTGAATTCGAAGTGGTTGAAACTGAGTGCAGACATACTAAAGACATCAACAAGCTCACGCTCGACCTGCGCCTGGACCGCATCGACCGGCTCAACGACGGTTCCCTGCTGGTCATCGACTACAAATCCGGCGATGTCTCGCCCAAATTCTGGGACCTGCCCCGCCCCGACGATGTGCAATTGCCGCTCTATGCCGCCTTCGCCCTCGAACCCGAGGAAGAGCTCGGCGGACTGGTCTTCGCCAAAGTGCGCGCCGGCAAACACGAATTTGCCGGCTATGTTCGCGATGCCAGGGCTACGTTGATCAAGAGCCTAAGGGGAAATAGAAACCTGGTGAAGAAGCCGTTCTCCGACGAGCTACTTCTCAAATGGCAGAACTATATCCAGCAGCTTGCAAAGAATTTTCTCGCTGGACGCGCCGAAGTGGACCCACGCGACTACCCCAAGACCTGCGAGCGCTGCGGCCTGCAAACCCTCTGCCGTATTCAGGAAAACCAAGCTCAACTCGAAGCCGAGGACGACCCCGACGGCCTCACCAATCCGGAGGCGGCCGATGAGTAAAACCCCGGCAAAATCTCTGCCCCCCGACCAGCCCCAGCGCGAGCAAGCCCTTGATCCTGCCCGCTCCATCCTCGTCCAGGCCCCAGCCGGCTCGGGCAAGACCGACCTACTCACCCGCCGCTTTCTCCGCTTGTTGGCCGAGGTCGATGAGCCTGGCCAGGTCGTCGCCATCACCTTCACCATCGCCGCTGCCGCCGAGATGCGAAATCGCATCCTCGGTGAACTGGAAAAGGCCGCCGCCGGGCGTACCCCGGATGCGGATGGATTTTCGATGGATTCACTCGCCCATCGAGCCCTGGAGCACTCCCAGGCGCTCGGCTGGAAGCTGCTCGACCTGCCCGCCCAACTTCGCGTCCGCACCATTGACTCGTTCTGCCGCGAGCTGGCCCTTCAGCAGCCCTTGCTCTCCGGCCTCGGCGGTGGCCTGGACATCGCCGAGCAGCCCGACGAACTCTATCGCCGCGCGGCCCGCCAGACCCTGGAACAGATTGATGAAGCCAATTCGGCCCTGTGCGAGGCTATTGCGGCGTTGCTTCTCTGGCGGGACAACAACTGGCAGGAGATGGAAAACCTGCTGGTCGAGATGCTCAAGAATCGCGACTGCTGGATGCAGGACTTTGTGTTTGTAAGCGAGCAGGGCTGGGATAAGCTCCGCGAGCGGCTGGAACGGCCAATGGCCGCCGATTCAATTCGCTATACAGAAGATGAATGGAAGATCGTGAAGGCCTGCTTCACGTTGCTGCGCCGTGCGGCAGCCGAGTTGCACGTAGTCTTTGCAGAAGCCAGCCGCGTGGACTTCATCGAGGTCGCGCAGATCGCACAGCGCGCGCTCCGAGGCGACGACAACCTGCCCACCGACGCCGCGCTGGCCGTCTCCGACGGCATCCGCCATCTGCTGGTCGACGAGTTCCAGGACACCAGCCGCCACCAGCACCAATTGCTCGCCAGTCTTATCGCTGCCTGGCCCGAGCGCGAGGGCCGCACCTGCTTCGTTGTCGGCGACCCCATGCAGTCCATTTACTTCTTCCGCGACGCCGATGCCGAGCTTTTCCCGCGCGTGAAGGAAGTTGGCCTTGAAATTCCCCACGACGAGCCGCTGCTCTTTGACTTCGTTCCCCTCACGGCCAACTTCCGCACAGTGCCCGGATTGGTTGCCTGGCACAATCAGGCCTTCAAACAAGTTTTTGCGGACAACGATGGTAACGGTATTCCCTTCTCCGCTGCACAGCCATTTCCGAAAGAGAGGACCGGCTTTGGACCGCCTTTTACGCTGCATCTCGACTTTGTTCCCCAGGCTGTGCGCGGCAAATCCGCTGATGCCATAGACGAAAAAGAGACCACGCACACTGCGCAGATCGAAGAGATCGTCGCCCTGATTCGCAGCTATCAAGGCTCCGTGGAGCAGGCACGTCTCGCTCATGAGCTAGACGAAAAAGTAAAGTTCCGCATTGCCGTCCTAGGCCGAACCCGCAATGCGCTATCGCCCATCGCCCAGGCCCTGCGCGAATTCAACAATGAGGCCCGGTGCGAAAACAGAGAAACGATTCCCTTCCGCGCCGTCGAACTGGAAAACCTGAAAGACCGTCCCGAGGTCCTCGATGCCCTTGCGCTGGCCCACGCTCTGTTCAATCCACACAACCGCGTCGCCTGGCTGGGCGTTCTCCGCGCTCCCTGGTGCGGCCTGGCCCTCGACGACCTACACCTGCTCGCCAGCGCCGACGATCCCAAGCTCCTCACCCGCCCCGTGCCGGAGTTGCTCGCCGAGCGTCTGCCGCTCCTCAGCGAAGCGGGCCGCCGCGCCGCCCAACGCGTTCTCAACGCACTCAATTCCGTGCCCGCACTGCGCGCTTCCCTGCCTACTGCATCCTTGGGAACCTGGCTCGAACGAGTCTGGAGCAGCCTGGGTGGCACGGACTGCGTGGACTCGACCGCCCGCGCCAACGTTGACCTCTTGTGGAGCTGTCTGGACCGTCTGCCTGCCGGCGAGCAGGACCTGCTCGGCCCAGCGCTGGACGCGGCTCTCGACAAGCTGACCGCACTGCCCGATCCCGCCGCAGACAGCGACCTCGGCGTTCAGATGATGACCATCCACAAGTCCAAGGGCCTGGAGTTCGAAGTGGTGATCGTTCCCGATCTGCAGGCCGGCACGGCCCACAGCGGGCGCAAGATGCTCAGCTGGCTGGAGCGTGGCCTCGCCCAACCCGGCAAATCGGGAGAGATTACGGAGTTTCTGATCGCGCCCTTCCAGCCCAAGGGCAAAGATCGCGGCAAGGCCAAGGAGTGGGTCGATCGTGTCTATCGCGAACGCGAATTGCAAGAGGATCGGCGCATTCTCTATGTCGCCGCCACCCGCGCCCGCGAAGAGCTGCACCTCTTCGCCCGCCCGGCCTATAAGGTGGAGAGCAACGGAGAATTCAGCCTTGCGGAACCCTCAGGCAGCCTGCTGGCCACAGCCTGGCCGGCGCTTGAAGAAGAGGTCCGTGCTTGCTTCGAGGTATGGAAAGCCGCCAGAGCGAAAGTTGCAGCCGAGAAAGAGCAGGTGATCGAAGCCATCGCCGCCTCCGGCGAAAGCAATCTCCTCGTCTTCCCTTTTGCCATGCCCACTCCGGCCAGGCCAACGCTTCTCCGCCGCCTGCCGCCCGATTACCAGCGTGAGCACAGCGAGTCCTCCGCTCCCGCGGCCATGGAACCAGTCATGGTTGGAATGGGCGCATCCCGCCTCTACACCCGCCACGAGGGCGGCTTGCTCTCCCGCGCACTGGGCGCCGCCGTTCACACGCTCCTGGAAGAGCTGGCCCGCCTGCGCGCAACAAGCGATTGGAACGCTTCCCGCGCAGTTCTTCAGCGCTTCTCGCCCCGCATCGCCGCCCAGGTGCGCGCCTCCGGCGTGGACCAGGCCCATGCCGCAAACATTGCCGCCCAGGCGCTCCAACTTGCGCTCAGCGCCTCCCATGACCTCATCGGCCAATGGATCCTTTCGCCCCACGCCGAGGCAGCCAGCGAGGTTCGCTGGGCGGGATTCGTCGCCGGCGCCCTCAGTACGGTTCGCGTAGACCGCGTCTTCCGCGCCGGCCCTCAGCCGCAATCCGAGGGCGAAGACTGCTGGTGGATCATCGACTACAAGACCGCCCACGCCGACAATCTCGACCCAGCCGTGGCCCTGCCCGAGCTAAGAAAACTCTTCGCGCCCCAGCTCGAAGCCTATGCCACAATCCTCCGCAACCTACACGGACAAGACGCAATTCTCCGCGCCGGCCTCTACTATCCCCGTATGTTATTGCTCGATTGGTGGAAGCTATAGTCGGCGGGAGTTATAGTTTCGGGCACCCCAAGTCTCGATTCCGAGACCTGGGAGTACAGCCAACAAACCCACGAAGGCTCTTCTACCCCATCGCATGGGGGTCTGGGGCTGTCTTGAGGCTCTTGTTGTGGCGGACGTCCTCCCCTTGCACCCAGAAGACCACGTCCTCGGCAATGGCAGTGGCGTGGTCGGCAACCCGCTCCAGGGCGCGGGCGATCATCAGCGCATTCAGGGCCTGCGGCGCCAGGTGGCTCTGCTCTTCCATCACCTTGGTCAGCGCTTTGTAGGCGGCGCGGTTCATTGCGTCCACGGCGTCGTCCATGGCCAGCACCGAGCGGGCCAACTCGGCGTCGGCCTCGATGAACGATTGCAGGCTCTTGCGCACCATTTCGGAGGCCAGCGATGCCATGCGCGGTATGTCGACGGGCAGATCGACCTGGGCCATCTTTTCCATAGCCCGCACCCGGTCGCTGATGTTCTTGGCCGCATCGCCTACCCGCTCCAGATCGGCGTTGATCTTGATCACCGCCAGAATGAAGCGCAGGTCGATGGCCATCGGCTGCTCCATGGCCAGCAGGTCCAGCGCCGCCTGGTCGATCTCCCGCTCCATCCGGTTGATGGCGATCTCGCTCCGGCTCACCAGGTCGCAGATCGACAGGTCGCACACGCGATAGGCTTCGATGGCGCGCTGAATGGCCTGCTCGGCAAGGCCCGCCATCACCAGCAGTTGTTCTTTCAATTCGTCGAGGCTTTGCTGAAAGCGTATGCGCGTCATCCGAACCTGCCTGTAATGTAATCCTCGGTGCGTTTGTCGCTGGGGTTGGTGAAGATCTTGTGGGTCAGGTCGAACTCCACCATCCTGCCGTTCAGAAAGAAGCCCGTCTTCTCCGCCACGCGGGCTGCCTGCTGCATGTTGTGGGTCACAATCACAATAGTGTACTGCGATTTCAACTGGAAGATCAGGTCCTCGATCTTGGAGGTGGAAACCGGGTCCAGCGCCGAGGCCGGCTCGTCCATCAGCAGCACCTCGGGGTCCACGGCCAGGGCGCGCGCAATGCACAACCGCTGCTGCTGTCCGCCGGAGAGGCTGGCGCCCGACTTCTTCTTCAGATCGTCTTTCACCTCATCCCATAGTGCGGAGTTTTTCAGCGACCGCTCCACGATCTCGTCCAGCGCCCGCCGGTTGCTGTAGCCGTTCAGTTTCAGCCCCGCGGCCACGTTATCGTAGATGGACATGGTGGGAAAGGGATTGGGCCGCTGAAAGACCATGCCCACGCGGCGCCTGATCTCGACCGGCTTAGCGTCTTCATAAATATCCAGGTCGCCGATGCGCACCGTGCCGGTGACCCGCGCGATGGGGTTGGTCTCGTGCATGCGATTGATGCAGCGGACAAAGGTGCTCTTGCCGCAGCCCGAGGGACCGATCAGCGCCGTCACATGGTTGGCCGGTATATGCAGATTGATGTCCTGCAGCGTGTGATTGGTCCCGTACCACGCATTCAGGTTGATTACCTCGATGCCGACGCCCACTTAGCTCGCTCCCTTCAGAACGCCGCGGCTGGTGACATAGCGCACCAGTGAAACCGCAAGCACGATCAGCACAATCAACACCAAAGCCCCGGCCCACGCCAGCCGATGCCACTCATCGTAGGGAGAGATGGCGTAGACGTATATCTGCAAGGGCAAGGCGGCAATGGGCTCGCGCAGCTTCTCGGTCAGTGTGCCGCCCCAGCCCACGTTGCCGAAGGCGGTAAAGATCAGCGGTGCGGTTTCGCCCGCTACGCGCGCAAAGGCCAGCATACAGCCGGTGATGATGCCGGGAGAAGCCGTCCTGACGGTGATGGCCAGCACCGACCGCCAGTTGGGCACGCCCAGCGCCAGGGCCGCCTCGCGTACCGCATTCGGCACCATCAAAAGCATCTCTTCGGTGGTGCGGCAGACAGTGGGAATCATCATGATGCCCAACGCCACTCCGCCCGAGAAGGCTGAAAAGTGCCCTTGCGGAACCACCACCAGCGAGTAAACGGCAATGCCCATCACGATCGAGGGAACCCCGTTCAACACATCCGCGGTAAAGCGCACCGCGTTGGCCAGCCTGGTTCCGCGCCCAAACTCGGCCAGAAAGATACCCCCGCTGATGCCCACCGGAATACCGATCAGACTGCCCACCGCCAGTAGAATCGCCGACCCGGCAATGGCGTTGGCCATGCCGCCGCCCGCCTCGCCCACCGGCTTGGGAACGTCGGTAAAGAAGGCCCAACTGAGCGAACTGGCCCCCTTGTAAACAAGGTAGATGAAGATAGCCACCAGCGGCGCCACCACCAGCAGGGTCGAAAGCACTGCCAGACCGGTGGCCAAGCCATCGGTCAGCCTCCTCATCCGCGCCATGAATTGGTGTTCGTTCTTCAGATTCTCTTCTCCCGAAAAACAGCTTCTAGCTCTTAGCTCTTAGCTCTTAGCTCCTCGCTCTCAGCTAACGGCTAAAAGCTAGAAGCTGCATTTCAATGCACCGACGACGGCTCTCCGCGTGTAACTGCCCACACTAACAGCCGGGCAAAAGCGTTCACGATGATGGTCACGATAAACAGCGCCAGCCCCAGTTCCATCAGCGCGCTCAGATGCAGATCACCCGAAGCCTCGGCAAATTCATTGGCGATCACCGACGCCATCGAACTTCCATTCGCAAGCAACGAACGGTGAATCTCCGGACTGTTGCCGATCACCATGGTCACCGCCATGGTTTCCCCCAGCGCCCGCCCCAGGCCCAGAATCACCGCGCCCACAATCCCGATGCGCGCATTGCGCAGCACGCCCATGCGGATCATCTCCCAGCGCGTCGCCCCCAGCGCCAGAACCGCCTCGCGTTGCGAGTGAGGCACCGCAGTCATCACCTCGCGCGTCAGCGAGGAGATGATGGGCAGAATCATGATGGCCAGAATCACGCCCGCCGCAACAAAGCCCAGCCCGGTGGGATTGTCGTCGCCAAAAAAGCCCGTCCAGCCCAGCAACTTGATGAGCCAGGGATTCACGTGCTCCCGGAGCAGCGGCACCAGCACAAACACCGCCCACAGCCCGTAAATCACGCTGGGAATGGCCGCCAGAAGTTCCGTCAGAAAGGCCAGCGGCGTGCGCAGCACCTGCGGGCACATCTCGGTCAGGAACACGGCCACGCCAATGGCCAGGGGAACCGCCAGCAAAAGAGCCAGAAACGAAGAGACCAGCGTGCCATACACAAACGGCAGCGCGCTGAAATGCTCATTGACCGGGTCCCAGTACATCGGCTGGTTGGTATAGGTATCCAGGTACGCCTTGTAGAAGAAATCCAGGCCGAACTTGCCCCAAGCCAGTTGCGAACGTATCACTAACTCGGTGGCAATCAGCGCCACAATGGCGAAGATGCTCAGCGCGCTCAACAGCATCAACCATGAAAACCCGCGGTCGGCAATCGCCGAATTGCCGCGCGCCAGCAGGAAGGTGCGAATGGCTGAAAACTCAACCGTGCCCGCCTCCGCAGGTTGCTGCCCGTCAGCAGGACTTGGTTCCGGCTGAAGTTGAGCTTGGGAGATGCGAATCTCAGGCACGTTAGCGATCACCTAAGATAGGCTACCGGCACTATGTGAATGGCAGGTTACAACGCTGCGAAATCAAGCGCATACGAGTGGAAAATCCCGCTTTCAGAAGGTCCCGGCCGCCCATTTCCGTCCACTCGGGGCCTCGACCCGCAAATCCAGCCATTCTGAGACCGGGGAAAGACGGTCCCGGCGCCCATGCCAGCCCCTTTCCCCCCACAAATCCTCCCCACACGCAACGAAGGATGGAATCATCCCCTCCATTGCCTTCATTTTCCTTTAAGCTGGAGAACTGGAAACTCGAAGGCCTGATCTCATGCGCGCAGCTTTGACCGTCATTGTCCTCGCCCTCTCCACCCTCGCCCTTCAAGCCCAAACCGGCCCTCTGAACGCAGCCCAGCCCGACCCTCCCCACCGCGAGTGGCGAGCCGCATGGATCACCCACCCCACGGCTCCGTTGCGCGATCCCGTGGTGCTGCACTTCCGGCGAACCCTTGCGCTGGTCGCCGTTCCCGCCACTTACCCGGTTCGCGTCAGCGCCGACAACCGCTTCGTGCTGTTCGTGAATGGCCATCGAGTGGGCGACGGCCCGGCTCGCGGAGACCTGGCCCACTGGCGTTACAAGCGCTTCGACCTGGCCCCGTTTCTTCAGCCCGGCCAGAACCTCATCACCGCAACCGTATGGAACTTCGGCGTCTACGCCCCCCTCGCGCAGATGACTGACCGCGCGGCCTTTCTGCTGGAAAGCGAGGCTACGGGCGCAGCTGCCATCAGCACTCCCGAGGACTGGCTGGTCGAGATCGAGCCCGGCCAGCGCCCGCTGCCCCGCCTCGTCAACGGCTTCTGGGAATACATGGCCGCAGGGACCGGCGAAGAGATCGACGGCGCGCGCGATGACTGGAGCTGGAATTCGCCTTCGGCTGTTGGACCAGCCTGGGTAGCTGTCGCCTCGCCCATCCGCGAGAGCATTTACCCGACATCGAACAAAGCCCACTCCGCCGACGTGATCGGCGACAATTCCTGGTGCCTGGTACCCGACTCGCTGCCGGCGATGGAGTACTCGCCCACGAGTCCGGGCGAGGCCGTACGCCTTGACATGATTGCTGCGGAACAGCCCGGTCTGAGCGCTTTTCCGGTCGCGCCGGCAGGTTTACCTCCGGGGGTCCACGTCCACTTGCTACTTGACCGCAAAACCCTCACCACTGCGTATCCGCAGCTCACAGTCTCCGGCGGCAAAGGCGCAAAGATCCGCCTGACTTACTCCGAGGCCCTCTACGATCAGGACCAGCACAAAGGCGACCGCGACGAGGTAGGCAACCGCACCGCCCTCGGCACCACTGACAGCTTTCTGCCCGACGGCGGCGCGTACCGGACATTCGAGCCATTGTGGTGGCGCACCTGGCGCTATCTCGACCTCGATATCCAAACCGCCGCCGACCCCCTCCAATTGGAGTCTCTTACCGCGTCGTTCACCGCCTATCCCTTCGAGCAGCGCGCCAGCTTCCACTCCGGCGATGCGGAGCTGGACAAAATCTGGGAGATCAGTTGGCGTACCGCCCGGCTCGACGCACATGAAACCTACATGGACACGCCCTACTACGAGCAGTTCCAATACGTTGGTGACACCCGTATCCAGGCGCTGATCTCCTACGCCGTTGCTGGCGACGACCGGCTGGCCCGCCAGGCAATCGCCGCCTTCGACCAATCGCGCACCGCCGACGGGCTAACGATGAGCCGCTATCCCAGCTCACTGCCCCAGATCATCCCCACCTTTTCGCTCCTCTGGATCGGAATGGTCCACGACTATTGGCTCTACCGGCCCGATCCCGAGCCGGCCCGCGCAACACTTCCCGGAACCCGCGCCGTCCTCGCCTGGTTCGCCACGCACGAGCAGCCCGACGGGCTGCTCCAGAAATTGCCTTGGTGGAGCTTCGTCGACTGGGTCCCCTCTGGCGAGATTCCCACCTACGACGCAAACCACGAGTCCTGCGTCACCACGCTCGAATACCTGGGAGCCCTGAATGATGCCGCCGATCTCGAAGAAAGCCTTGGCGACCCGCTCCTGACCGCTCGCTACCAGGCCCGCGCCGTGCACGTCCGCGACGGCCTCTTCAACAAATGCTGGAACGCCCAGCGCGGCCTCATCGCCGACAACCCCGATCAGAAGAACTTCAGCCAGCAGGCCAACATCCTGGCCGTTCTCTACGACGTGGTCCCCAAAGATCGCCAGCAGGAGCTCGTGCACCGCATGCTGGCCATTGAGCCCGGAACCACCCCAGACGGGATCTTAAGCGCCTCCTACTACTTCCGCTTTTATCTTGCCCGCGCCCTGGACCACGCCGGCCTGGCCGATGAGTACCTGCGCTCCATCGACCCCTGGCGCAAACTCCTGCCCCTCCACTTCAGCACCTGGCCTGAAGTTCCCGGCAACACCCGCTCCGACTCCCACGCCTGGAGCGCCCATCCCATCTACGATCTGCTCGCGCTGGTAGCGGGCATTCAGCCAGCCAGCCCCGGCTTTGCCACGGTCCGCATAGCACCCCACCTGGGCACGCTGCCCTCGCTCACAGCCACGTATCCCCATCCTGAGGGCATCATCAAGGTCGAGTACCGCCGCCACGGCGAAGAACTCGACGCAACCATCACTTTGCCCGGCAAGCTCACCGGCAACTTCGTCTTCAACAGCAAGGTTTGGCAGCTCAAACCCGGCGTAAATCAAATCCTGGCCCCGTAGAACGGACCATCCAGCCTCTTTTCCATCCCAGCGGCCAAGGCCCGGCCGCGGCGGGCTGGCAACCCGCTGTCTTGAGCAAGAGAGCCGTCGGCCCGCGGCCATTCCGCTCACAGCAGTTGCAAAATCGATTCACTAGCCGGAAAGCAGTGTTTCCCATTCACTGAAAACGTGTTACAACTCCAACATGGCAAAAGGAAAGAATGCTGCGCCATCAGGGCAAGTTAACCTTAGAATGCTCGCTGAGCATCTGGAGCTCTCGCAGACCACCGTCTCCCTGGTCCTGAACAACTCTCCCTCCGCTAAGTCCATCCCCCAGGAGACCCGCAACCGGGTGCTGGAGGCGGCCGAGAGGCTCAATTACCGCCCCAACTACTTTGCCCGGTCCCTCCGCCAAAATAGGTCGATGAGCGTGGGCGTGCTGGCCCCGGACCTGAGCGAAGGCTATTTTACCCGCGTCATGAGCGGCGTCGTCCAGGAGTTGACCGCCGCTCACTACTTCTACTTCACCGCCTGCCACGACTGGAAGCGCGAGCTCATCGAAAAGTACCCGCGCATGCTGGTCGAGCGCGCAGTGGATGGTTTTCTGCTCCTCAACACCTCGGCCGACCACATCGCAGTGCCGATCCCGGTAGTGGCCATTTCATCCCACAGCCCGGTTGCAAACGTAACCAACATCGTCCTCGATCATCATCTGGCCGTGGAACAGGCTCTCACCCATCTGCGCTCGCTCGGCCACCGCCGCATCGCCTTCATGCGCGGTCCGCGCGCCATCCCCGATTCGGAGTTCCGCTGGAAGGCCATCCAACAGGTGGCCCGGGAAATGAATCACAAGCTCGACCCCGCGCTCGTCATCCGCATCGACTCCGCCGGATGGTCCATGAAGACCGGATACCACCCCATGGCGCCGGAGATCGGCTACAGGCCCATGCAGGCCCTGCTCGAAAAGACCCGCGACTTTACCGCCGTCTTCTGCTTCAACGACATCGCCGCCATCGGCGCCATCCGCGCCCTCAAGGACGCCGGACTCACCGTGCCCGGAGACGTCTCCGTGGTCGGCTTCGACGACATTCAGTCCGCGGCCTACTCCACGCCCTCGCTCACCACCGTCCGCCAGCCGCTGCTGAAGATGGGGAAGCGCGGCGCCCAGGTGCTGCTGGAACGCATCGCCAATCGCGAAAAAGAGTTCCCTTCCGAGATCGTCATGGCCCCTGAACTGGTCATCCGCGAATCCACCGGACCGGCCCTGCCAGATGCAAACAACGCGCGAGACCTCGGAAAGCACTAAACAACTGATCCCTGTTCCCTGCTTCCCTACTCCAGCATTTGCAAGTCCAGCGGCTCAACCAGCAGGCAATCCATAGTGCAGATGCTGGCCAACGCACGCTTCAACGCAGTAGATTTGCACGGCTCCACGGTCACCACGAAGGGCAGCGCATGTTGGGGATAGCCCGGCTTCTGCACGATGGCGCGAATGTTGATGCGCTCTTTGGCCAGCGCCCCTGTAATCTCCGCCACAATCCCCGGCCGGTCGTCAACCAGGAAGCGAATGTAATGCGGAACTTCGAACTCCCCGACTACCCGCGCCGGGGCCGACGGAATCTCCACCCGCCGTGATCCGTGCGCCAGCGCCAGCAGATCGCTGACCACGGCCACCGCCGTGGGATGCCCGCCGGCTCCGTGGCCCGAAAACACCACGTCCCCGCCATAGTGGCCGGTCAGGATCACCATGTTCTCCGTGCCCCGCGACCAGGCCAGCGGCGAATGAATATCCACCAGCATCGGTCCCACGGTGGCCGCCACCGGCCCACCGGCCCGCTCGGCCCGCGCAATCTGCCGGATGGTGCAGCCCAGGTCGCGCGCATAGCTGAAGTCCACGGCTGAAACCGCCGTGATGGGCCGGGGCACAATCTCCTCCGGATCCACCTCCACGCGCAGAGCCAGCCGCATCAGAATGGCCAGCTTGGAGCGCGCGTCGAATCCGCCCACGTCCTCAGTCGGGTCGGCCTCGGCATACCCCTTGGCCTGCGCCGTGGCCAACACCGCCGCATACTCCGCGCCCTCCTCCATCTTGCTCAGGATGAAGTTGCACGTGCCGTTCAAAATGCCCTCAATGCGCTCGATTCGATCCCCGGCCAATCCCTGCTCCAGCCCCGGAATCACGGGAATCCCGCCGGCCACGGCGGCGCCAAACTTCAGATGCCCGCCCCTGGCCGCGGCCAGCCGCTCCAGCTCCACGCCGTGATAGGCAATCAGTTTCTTGTTGGCCGTAACCACGCTCTTGCCCGCATCGAGCGCCCGGCGCACCCAGCCGCCTGCCGGCTCAAGCCCGCCAGCCAGCTCCACCACCACGTCCGCATCCGAGGCCAGCACCGCCTCCGCGTCCTCGCTCCACTCCACGCTCTTGGGCGCCCAGTCCACCCGCTTCCGCTCGACGCCGCGGTTGAATACGTGGGTCAGTTCCAGCCCTTGAGGCTTTTGCTCCACCAGAATTCTCGCCACTGAGCTGCCCACCGTCCCAAAACCAAAAATTGCGATGCGCAACGGGCGCTGGATGCGGGACTCGTGGTGCGACTCCCGCGCGGTCAGCGCGGACTGCTGTTGCGGCGATACGGAACCATTCACTTCAGACACCGGCATTTCCTCTTATGAGCTATTGAAATCGCTTGATAACCCGATGATACCTGACCGCGGCCCGTCCATTGCCCGATGTGCGCCCCCGAAGCCGCTCCTCGTGCAGGCGGATTCCGGCCGTGGATTTGCAGATTTTATTGGGAATTCGAATATCATGAGAATCCATGGCCGGAATTTTCGAAAAACTCAACCTCAAGGATCACCAGGAGATCCTCGTCCTGCATGCGCCGGAGAGCTTCGAGCCGGAGCTCGCGCGCCTGCCCGTCATGACCATCCATCGCCACATCGAGTCCGTGCCGGAGATCCGCTTCTCGCTCGCCTTCGTCACCCGCCAGAGCGAAGTGGACGCGCTCGTCCCAAAAGTCGCGGCCCGCGCCAAAGGCGACGCCACCGTATGGTTCGCCTATCCCAAAGGCACATCGAAGCAATATAAGTGCGACTTCAACCGCGACACCGGCTGGGATCCTTTGAAGGCCGCGGGCTTCGACACCGTCCGCGCCATCGCCATCGACGAGGACTGGACCGCTCTACGCTTTCGCCGCAAAGAGTACATCAAATCCCGCTCTTGATCCGGTCCTACACGACGGAAACGAAACCGGGCGTCCCACCCTCACCGCGTCTTTTTTCGTGGCTGGGATGGGTCTGGCTCAATTCATGAAAATGGCTGGAAACAACAGAACTGGCCCATCAGTGCCGCGCACAGAAACGGAGATAACCGAATGCAAACCATCTCAAGACCATTGCGTCCCGCACAGGACGAAGTCCATCGCACCGCGCACGATCAGGATTTGATCGAAGTTCCCAGGCGCGCTCAACTGGACCGCGAAACCGAGGGAAATAAGGACCAACAACCGTCTGCGACTCGCGCCATTGCATAGATATGTCTTCCTGAACGGAGGACTCGCTAACTCGCCGACTTGCTGACTTGCTAAACAAACAGTCCCGGCAGTACCTCGCCGGCCTTGCCTTCCACCACATGCGTAAACGCAGAAGCGTTCAGCGGTGGTTCCGGCCCCACGTAGACGGTGCGCGCGCCATGCAGCCGCGCCCAGTGCACAAAGTTGGCCGCCGGATACACCGACCCTGAAGTGCCTACCACCACCATCAGCGTCGTCTTCCCGATCTCTTCCTGAATGCGATCCATCTCCAGCGGAATCTCGCCGAAGAAAACGATGTGCGGGCGCAGCAGCCCGCCGCACGCGCAGCGGCCCACCTCGTCCAAACTGCGATAAAAGGCATGATCCTCCATCGGCTTGCGGCCGCACTCATTCTCGCAGCGCGACTTGGCCAGCTCCCCGTGCATGTGCACCAGCCGCACCGAGCCGGCCCGCTCGTGCAGATCGTCCACATTCTGCGTGCAGAGAAAGAAGCGTTCGCGCAGCTTTGTCTCCAGATCAGCCAGCGCAAAATGCGCCGGATTCGGCTCGGCCTTCGCGCCATCCGCCCGCCGACGAGAATAAAACTCCCACACTAGCCCCGGATTGCGCTGCCACGCATCGGGCGTGCAAACATCCTCGATCCGATGGCCGGCCCACAGCCCGTCCGAGGCGCGAAAGGTCGGCAGCCCGCTCTCCGCGCTGATGCCCGCGCCGGTTAGGACAAAGACTCTATCCTCGGGGGTAACGGAAATCGTTGCCATTGTCTTGCTCCCACACACCCGAGGGTCACGGGAAGCCAAAACGTCCACCCAGCCACCACCCTCGCTAACCGGCTAACTTGCCAACGCCGCGCCAGCGGCGGTCAACTCGCTGACTAGCTGTCCTGCTAAAGATGATCCTGATCTCTGTTCACTGCCTTCACGGCTGCAGCAGAATCTTCCCCGTCGTCTTGCGATCTTCGAGGTCGGTCTGCGCCTGGGCCGCCTCAGCCAGGGGATACAGGTGCTCGGTTCTCAGCTGGAGTTCGCCCTTGGCAGCCCAACCCAGCACGTCACCGGCGCGCCATTCCAGTTCCTCCCGCGTAGCCACGTAGTGCCACAGCGTAGGCCGGGTGATGAACAGCGACCCCTTCCCGCTCAGTTGGATCAGGTCGAAGGGCGGCACAGGCCCGCTCGAAGCGCCAAACAGCGCCAGCATCCCGCGCGGCCTCAGGCAGTTCAGGCTCTGGTCAAAGGTCGTCTTGCCCACCGAGTCGTAGACCACGTCCACGCCCTTGCCGTCCGTGAGCCGCTTGACCTCCGCCTCGAAGTCCTGCTCGGTGTAAAGAATCACATCGGAGGCGCCCGCCTCGCGCGACAATTCAGCCTTGGCAGCGGTGGAGACCGTCGTAATCACCCGCGCGCCCAGCCGCGCCGCAATCTGCGTCAGCAAGATGCCCACGCCGCCGGCCCCGGCATGAACCAACACCGTATCTCCTGCTTTGAGCGGGAAGGTGGAGTGCGCCAGGTAGTGCGCCGTCATCCCCTGCAACATGGCGGCGGCAGCCTTTTCCATGCTCAGCCCCACCGGCGTTTTCACCAGTTGCGCCGCCGGAACCAGCGCATACTCAGCATAACTGCCCAGCACGCTCACCGAAGCCACCGCATCCCCGGCGGCAAAACCCGTCACGCCCGGACCCAGCTCCTCCACCGTGCCCGCGGCCTCGCTGCCCGGCACCAGCGGCAGCGCCGCCTTGTACACGCCCTTGCGGAAGTAGATTTCGATGAAGTTGACCCCGATGGCTTCCACCCGGATCAACAGCTGCCCCGGTCCCGGCTGAGGAATGGGCAACTCGGCCAGCTGCAAAACCTCCGGCCCGCCTGTCTCGTGGATCTGTATGGCTTTCATCACATTTCAGGATGCACCATTGTACGCCCTGACTGCAATCGGCAACAATCGCGGGAGAGGCCGCACTTCCTGAATTCCTATAGGGAGGATGAGGGTTGAAACTGTGCGAGCCACAACTTCTGAAAGACGTCGCCTTCCTGAATGCTCCTGGCATCGGCCCCCTGCGTGGCGGCACGCATAGCCGCGCGCTTTGCCTCATGAGTCCGTTCCTCGCGATCCAACGCCCGCAAGGCGGCTTGCACCAGTTCGTTGGCATTTGAATAGCGTCCGCCCTCGACCCTGGTCAAAACGAAATCGTCCAAATCGGGGGGCAGGTGGACATTGCGATTCGGCATACAACACTCCTCTAAAAAACTCTGTGGCATTTTCCAGCCTTCCTTGAGAGTCTCAGTGTGGGCGCGCAGCGTTCTCAGGGGAAAATCTACCTCAAAATTGGGGACTCGTTTTGCGCCCATTGAGAAGATGCATGATTGGCGGTTCTGCCAAAATCGTTCATCTTCTCAATTGCTATACCGCGATCAAGCGGGTTTTTCCTTTTCAGGGAGGTCCCCGGCCCGCCGCGGCGGGGTCTTCTTTGGTGGAGTAAAAGCGAGAGCCGCCCTGAACGAGATCGCGTCGAAGCGCGTCACGCCATGCGTAAAGGCAGCTTGCGGCAGCCGCGACCGGAGAAAGAATGTTACCGGTCCAACTCGTCGAGCATGGACTGCATCTCGCTCAGGGCGTGGCTGTTCCCGCTTCGCGCCGCGCAGCCGATCCCGGCCTTCAGCCGCTCGATCGCCTCCGCCGTCCGTCCCGCCGTGGCCAGCATCTGCGCGGCCATGAAGTAGCCGGCCGTATAGTCGGGATCGTTGGCCAGCAGCGTGTCGAACTCCTTGAGCGCCGCGGTCGTCTCGCTGCGGTTGGCCAGTTCCATGGCAAGTCCGTAGCGGGCAAAGCTGTTCTTCGGGTCCAGCGCCAGAATCTCTTTTAGTCCCGCTATCTTATCCATCCCGTTCATCTACAGTCCCATATTGTTCCTGTCCGGCCATGGGAGGATTTGCACATTTGGCTGCGATTGCCGAAACTGGAACAAGATGACTCGCCCACTCGGCCTGTACGGCCTGGCTGCCGCCAGCACTATTGTAGCTGCCCGGCATTCGCAATCGGCCGGCTGAGCCAGGTTACAGGAAATGGAGGTTTCGCAGAATGAGTTCCGCGGAAACAATTCCCGCTGCGCGCACTGTGGCCAGCACGCAGTCAGAAATGACAGAGATCATCCTGCCCAACGACACCAACACCCTGGGCAACCTGCTGGGCGGACGCCTGATGCACTTCATCGACCTCACCGGCGCCATGGCTGCCTACCGGCACGCGCGCACCTATATCGTGACCGCGGCCATGGATCACATCGACTTCATCCAGCCGGTGCGACTGGGCGACTTGCTCACCCTCAAGTCCAGCGTCAACCGTGCCTTCAACACCTCCATGGAAGTGGGCGTAAAGGTCTGGGCTGAAAACACGCAGACCGGCATTCAGCGGCACGTGGCCAGCGCATACCTGGTTTTTGTCGCCATCGACAAGGAGGGCCGCCGCCAGAAGGTTCCTCAATTGTTGCCGGAGACGCCCGACGAGTTCCGCCGCCATGCCGACGCGTTGCTGCGCCGCGAGCATCGCGAGGCCGAGAGCACCCGCCGCAAACAGGAAAAGCTGGCCCACGCAGCGCTGGAAGGCACAAGCCGCTGAACCGCTAGCGCAGTGAAGAGCATCAGAAAAACAACAGGGTTTTAAAAAGGGGATGCCATGTCAAGCAGAACGCCAGATGCGTCGACGGATCGTATGCTCGCCGCCATTGAGATCGAGCGAGATGCTATAGAGTCTGGGAATATTGATCGGCACCTTGCGGTGCTGACCGATGACGCGATCTTCCTGCCACCGAACAGCCCGTCGAAGACCGGGGCTGAGTTGCATAGCTGGCTTCGCGGCTTTCTGGAAGGCTTCCGCGTTGAATGGCTGAGCTTCGAATCGACGGAGACGCTGATCGCGGGCGAGATGGCCTTCCACTCGTACACCTACACGTGGCGCGTGTGCGCTCGTGGGGGCGGAGAACCGACGATCGCGGCGGGCAAAGGGGTGCATCTCCTCCGCCGCCAGCCGGACGGATCGTGGAAAATCGCACGCGAAATTTGGAATGGCAATCCTGCAAGCCCGCGGTAGTTTTGGCGCGGCAGCGACGCATATTGCCCAATAAGGTGTTACACGACGGCCGCTGGAGCGATCATCAGGCGGTCGAAGATGAACAAGGAGCAATCAAAAAGAATGGCTCATTCACCCGCCATGCCCGCGCCCGTAGCTTTGCAGGGCATATCGAAGATCGTCGCTATCGGTTCCGGCAAGGGCGGAGTGGGCAAGACCACCGTCGCCGTCAACCTAGCCATTGCGCTCTCGCGGCTGGGCCAGCGCGTGGGCCTCATCGACGCTGACATCTACGGCCCCAACGTGCCGTTGATGATGGGCTCGACCCAGCAGCCGGGCGTGGGCAAGGACAATCGCATCATCCCCAACGAGACCCACGGCCTCAAGACCATCTCCATCGGCTACATCTCCCCCGGCGACAAGCCGCTGGTGATGCGCGGACCCATGCTCCACCAGATCATCCGCCAGTTCCTCCAGCAGGTGGAGTGGGGCGACCTGGACTACCTCATCATCGATCTGCCGCCCGGGACCGGCGACGTGGTCATCTCGCTCGTGCAGACCGTGCCGCTGACCGGCGCCGTGGTGGTCTCGACGCCCAGCGATGTCAGCCTTCAAGATGCGCGCAAGACCCTGGAAATGTTCGCGCAGGTCAACGTCGAAGTGCTGGGCATCGTCGAAAACATGAGTTACTTCACCTGTCCCCACTGCCACCAGGAGATCGATATTTTTTCCAGGGGCGGCGCCGAGCGGACCGCGCGGCAGTTCAATATTCCCTTCCTCGGTTCCATCGAGCTGATCCCCGCCATCCGCGATGGCGGCGACCGCGGCCTGCCCGTCGCGCTAGCCGGCCCCAAGAGCCCGCAAGCTGCAGAGTTCTACGCCGTGGCCGGGAAACTGATGGAGCGCGCCGAAGCCGCCGCGGCCGCCGCCACCGATGTGATCGAGATCAGTTGAGTCGAATCCTTTGGCTATAAACGCAGAAAAGCGGGGCTTACGCCCCGCTTTCTTTGTTGGGACTGCAATCTACCGCCAGTGCCCTTCCTGTAGCTCCCAATGGTCGCCCCGGTGAACCCACCGGTGCGCAACCCAACGCTGGCCCTCATGGGGCGGACGATCCCAGCGGCCTGGGGTCCAGACGTAGTGGTCGCCTTCCCAGTGGTGATAACCGGCGATCCATACATAACCACGATCGGGGGGCCGGCCGCGTTCTTCATGGATGGGTGGCGGCGGCCCGATGCGAACCACAATCTGCGCAAACGAAGCCGCAGGGGAGAGAGTGAGAGCGAGCAACAGTGCCAGTGCAATTTTTTTCACGATGAATCAAATCTCCTGGGTTTGAGTTGCCGGAATCATGACCGCCTTCCGGCCTGCTGATAAATCAAACGTTGAGCGGCGAAATTGGTTGCGGTCCCCTCGGGAATCGCACCCACGCTGTTTGTACCACCAACGCTATCCTCTCGGGTGTATCAAATTGCTCATTCTATCGCTTCGGCTCTCACGATTCCGCTTCGATCTCCTCGGTCAGCGCCTCGGCTGCCGCGATGCAAGCTGCGCGGTCCACGTCAAGGTGCGTCACCAGGCGAATCGCATCCGGCCCCACCGTGCTGGCCAGAATTCCGCGCTTCTTCAGCCGCCCGACCAGCTCCGCCGCGCTCAAGCCTCCCGTCAGCCGGAAGATCACGATGTTGGTCTCCACCGCATCCAGCTCGATCGCCACGCCTTCAATGTTCGAGAGCGCCTCAGCCAGCAGCCGCGCGTTGGCGTGGTCCTCATGGAGCCGCTTCGGCCCCTGTTCCAGCGCGATCAGTCCCGCCGCGGCCAGAATGCCTGCCTGACGCATTCCGCCGCCTAAAGCTTTTCGGAAAATCCGCGCCCGCTCCATCAGCTCCGCCGAACCCACCAGCATCGAGCCAACCGGCGCGCCCAGCCCCTTCGACAGACAAAACATCACCGTATCGAAGCCCCGTGTCAGGGTCTTAACGTCCACGCCCAGCGCCGTGGCCGCATTGAATATCCGCGCGCCATCTAAGTGCGTCGGCAGCTTGCGCTCCTTTGCCCCGTCCCAGATTTCCTCCAACACAGGAAGCGGCGTCACGCTTCCTCCAGCCAGGTTGGCGGTATTCTCAATCTCGATCAGCCCCGTAGCCGCTCGCAACGACCCGCGCCCGTAGATGGCCGGCGCGATGTGCTTCCAGGTCAGAATGCCCCGCTCCGCTTGAACGGCGCGCACCAGGCAACCGGAAAACACCGCCGTGGTGGCCATCTCCCAGTCCAGAATGTGCGCCCGCGACTCGGCGATCACCTCCTGGCCCGGTTGCGTGTGAAGGCGAATGGCAATCTGGTTGCCCATGGTGCCCGTCGGGACGAACAGCGCCGCCTCGCGGCCAAAGACCTCCTCGGCGCGCCGCTCCAGCAGGTTGACCGTGGGGTCCTCGCCGTAAACGTCGTCGCCCACCTCGGCCGCCGCCATCGCCGCGCGCATCTGGGGTGTCGGCCGCGTCACCGTATCTGAACGCAGATCAATAATGGCAGCCAATTTCTTCTTCCTTTCTTGTCTTTGGATCAAGGTGTGAGTTCGCACTCCCATCACCAGACGCGGCAGGCATTGGCCGGCATCATCGTCTGACCCGTCTTGCATCCGAATGCCTGGCCGAATTCCGCCATATTCTGCACCACGCCGTTAATCCGAAATCTCTCCGGCGAGTGCGGATCAGTCTGCACCTGCAACCGTAGCTGTTCAGGGCGGGTGCTGCCGCACCAATTCTGTCCGTGCGCCAGGAAGAACTGTTGCGCGGGGGTGTAGCCGCTCGAATCCTTTGCGTTCATGTCGATGCCTTTACGCTTCGCATCCGCCAGCAGGGCCATGTACGCCAGGCGCAATCCGCCGTTGTCCGCCGTGTTTTCTCCCAGCGTAAGCTTCCCATTCAGCTTCACATCGTCCACTGCCGTGAAGCTGCCGTATTCATTGACTTCGCAATCCGTCATGGCCTCGAACTTCTTGGCGTCCTCTGCCGTCCACCAGTCGGCGAGATTGCCGTTGCCGTCGAACTTCCGCCCCTGATCGTCGAACCCGTGCGTCAATTCGTGGCCCACAACGCCCCCGATATGCCCGTAGTTCTCGGCGTCGGTCGCGTCTGGAGCGTAGAACGGCGACTGCAGGATTCCCGCCGGGAAATTGATGTCGTTCATGCTCGGGTCGTAATACGCATTCACTGTAGGCGGCGACATGCCCCATTCTCCGCGATCGACCGGCTTGCCGATCTTCGCCAACTGCCGGTGGTTCTCAAACTCCGTGGCCCGCATCGCATTGCCGAACGCATCGCCACGCACCACCTTCAAGGCCGAGTAGTCTCTCCAGTGATCCGGATACGCGATCTTGTCGGCAACCATGTGCAGCTTTTCCCTGGCCCTGACTTTGGTCTCGGCGCTCATCCACGTCAGCGTGCCGATATTCCTGTCCATCGCATCTTCGATGTCATGAACCATCTGCACCGTCTTCTGCTTGCTTTCCGCCGGAAAATACGCCTTCACGTACACTTCGCCCAACGCTTCGCCCAACGCTCCGTCCGTTGCCCGGACACAACGCTTCCAGCGGGCCTCCTGCTCCGGCTGCCCCCGCAGGGAGCGGCCAAAGAAGCTGAAGTCCTCCTGGTCCAGCGCAGTGGGCAGGGTGACGCCCGGAATTCCATGGATCAGTTGCCAGCGCAAATAGGTCTTGATCGTCTCCAGGTCAGTCGATTGAATCAGCGCGTTCAGTCCTTTGAAAAACTCTGGATTCGCCACGTTCAGGTCGCTAATCGGAGGCGCGCCCGTGCGCTCGAAGAAGCTTGGCCACGCTATCACAGGCGCCAACCCCGCCAACTGCGCGACCGGCATCGGGTGATACACATTCTTCGGATCGCGCTGCGAGGTAATATCCATCGACACCTTGGCCAGCGCCGTCTCCACCGCCATGATCTTCTGCGCATCGCTCGCCGCCGCGGCGTCTGGCTCGCCCAGCAGCTTCAGCGTGTTCGTAATATGTTGTACATACTGCTGCCTGGTTTTTTCGGCCGCCGCGCCGGTCCGCAGGTAGTAGTCGCGTTCCGGCAATCCCAGCCCGCCCTGATCCACATCAGCAATCTGCTTCCGTGCATCCTTGAAATCCTGCTGTTCGCCATAGCTGAAGAACGCGTTCACATTGTTCAATTGAAAATGCGCCAGCAGGCCCGTCAATTCGCTCTTGCTTTGGAGAGCCGCAATGCGGTCGAATTCCCCTTGCATTGGCTTCAGCCCGGCTGCTTGAACAGCGTCTTTGTCCATGCACGTTGCGTAGTAATCCCCAATCTTCTGTTCGTTCGGCGTGCGCGACGGATTATCGGCCTCGACCTTTTCCAGCAGCGAGCGGAGCGCATACTCGGTGTGCTCATAGACGATATAAAACGATCCGTAGCCCGGCATGTCTGCCGGAATCGGATACAGCTTGGAAAAGTTCCCGCACGCATACTGCGCGAAATTCACGCAGGGATCCGCAGTCGTGTCCATGAATCGCGTGTCCAATCCGGCCGGGAGTTGAGGGTTTTTCTCTGCGTCCCCCGCAGATTTCTCCTGAGCGCCCGTCACCGGAACACAGATCCCAAAAGAAGCTCCGATCAATGCGACGACTACCAGAATTCCTGTTTGCGTCTTCATCGTTTCCTTAACCCCCTGTTCACAATCTGGCCCTTGCGGGTCCTATGGTCCCTAGTACTGTCTTACTGTATCTGCGCCATCGGCAGTTCGATGACCGGGATCCGCTTGCCGTCCTTCATGGCGTATGCCCAAAGCCCATGAAAACTCTCCCTGAGCCCCGGTTGCGCCTTCAAGAGCGCGCTCAGCACGGCAACCGCTTCGGTGCGCTGTGCGGCCGGGTCGGTCACTCCCGTCGATTCGTAGGTCACGCTCAAATCGACCTGGCGCAGCGTCGCGTCCAGCCGCACCGCGTCGATCTTCCAGGTGCGCGGGCCATCCGGAAGCGATAAAGGAAAAGCATCCTGTGGCGAACCCTTGATCTGCGCCTGTTCTATCCCCAGTTTTTCCAGGTTCGGCGAAGAGAGATAATCCACCGGCACCAGCAGATAACGCGCCGCCTCATAGCTGTACCAGGCGCTCCACGGCTGATCCGCCTTGGCCAGCTCGCGGGCGCGCGTCCAGTACCAGACGCCGTCATGCCCGTCAAAGACGCCCTGCCGCACGGAGAGGCCGCCCAGTCTCCATTCCTGTGTCCGCTCCCGTGTCCGTCCCTGTGTCCGTACAGGTTCGGAGCCGCTATCATCCCAGGCCAGAATCAATCCCAATTGCCCGCCCAGCGGCGCCCCCGCCGCATCGGCCAGCACCACCGCGTACCGCCCCGGCGGCAGCGCCCGCATGGTAATCGTCACCGTTACCGACCCCGTTGAATTGGAGCAGAAGAACTGCGTATCGGCCGGCGCCGCCAGGCTGGTCGCGTCCAGCAGATACAAATTCCGCAGTTGGATCTGCCCGCCCTTCATCAGCGGCGCGGCCTGCTCCACGGCGCTGCGAATCCCTTCCCACTCTGCCGCGACAGCCGGCAGCAGAGCGGCCTGCAGCGCCGCATAGTCTTGCTGCAACACGGCTTCAGACAGCCGTCCCCCGGCCGCCGTCAGCGCATTGCGATCCATCGCCAGCAGCTCCGCCTGCGTGGTGCAATTTGCCGCGCAGCTCGCCCGCGGCAAAGCCAGCAAAGCCGCAACGGCCCAAATCTTCACGCAGAGGCGCATCTTCTGTGACATCCTCTCTACCCGGCGAAACTATTATGAGCGTCGGCGGGCCACTGCTAGTCTAGTACAGTGGAGCGGCAACGGATTGACGGGCGCTTGTTGAGCGCCTAGCCGCCGCTGCCGGGCCCCCACCGTCGGGACCAGGAACCGATGCCCATGCGCACAACCTTCCCGCTGCTGTCCCAGGTCTTGCAAGACAAGACCCGGCAAAAACACGTCTTGCGGAAATCGCTCCCTCCGTGCGTCCAGACTCCCCTTGTGTTTCTAGCGGCAGCAGCCCTTCTTGGGGCCCAATTGCAATCGGGAGCCCAGGCCCTTGCTGCGCAAACGCCCGCGACGCCCTCCTCGCCCGCCCCGCTCCACAAGCCGGTTCACCCCCACGCCCGTCCCAGCCCGGCCCATCCCCTCACCCCGCCGGCGCCCGTCGTGACCCCTGCGCTGGTCACCCCTCCCGCGCCCGAACTCCCCCGTTGGCCCGTCAACGAAAAGCCGAACGAAGCCTCCGTCACCTGGGACAGCCAGGGCCTGCGCATCGACGCCGCCAACTCCAGCCTGGAGCAGATTTTGAAGGATGTTTCCACGGCCACCGGCGTAAAAGTCGAGGGCATGAGCTCCGACGAGCGGATCTTTGGCGCCTACGGCCCCGGCCAGGCGCGCGACGTGCTTTCTCAACTCCTGCAAGGCTCCGGCTACAACGTTCTCATGATCGGGGATCAGGGCCAGGGAACGCCAAGACAGATCGTGCTCACCGCCCGCAACTCCGGCGGCCCGGAACCAGCCAAAGCCGGCCCGGCCACTACCCCCGACGAAGATTCCGACTTCGACGAACCACCGCAGCAACAGGAGCCGAGACCGGGGAACCCGCCCTTCCGGCCCGGCTTCGCGCCCGGCGGCCCTCCCCGCACGCCCCAGCAGATACAGGACATGCAGCAGCGTCAGCAGCCAGGGCAACCACCCAACAATCCGCCCAACTAGAGTCTGCTCCGTTTTCAGGGGATCGGTGCCTGGTCTTCAAAACTCAGCCACCAAAAAAAATGGCCGGATAGAACCATCTGCAAACGCTCCCGGCCCGCCGCCGGTCGATTCCATCCGCGCCTGGACAAGGACGCGAGCAAAAACTGACAACTCGGTCTACGACCCCCGCGCCACTACCGGCCGTGTCTTCACCGCCGCCGGTCTCGGCTGCCGGCGCATCAGCGCGAACCCCGCGCGAAGGATTCCATAAGCCGCCAGGATGCCGAACGCCATCGAACCCACTGACGCCGAAATCAACATCGCCAAATTCAACAAATCCGCCATCGCTCTCGCTTTCGCTCACAGTCCTGGGCCTGCAACATCCACGTTTCACCGGCCCGGCCGCCGAAGTTCTCGCCTGCTGGCGCAAAAAAACGTCTCTGCGATTCTCGCAGAAGAACCCGCGCGTTGACCCTTGTTTCTGTTGACCAATAGAATACCCCCAGGAGTATTGCAACCCGGTAAACGGCCAGTTTGCACCTCCCGGAACCGCCCGCCGCTCCCAAATCATGCCCATCACTCACATCTCGGTGCGCGGGGCGCGCCAGCACAACTTGCGAGACATCAGCGTGCGCATCCCCCGCAACACGCTCACGGTGGTCACCGGCCTTTCCGGCTCGGGCAAGAGTTCGCTGGCCTTCGATACCATCTATGCCGAGGGACAGCGCCGCTACGTGGAGACGCTCTCGGCCTACGCCCGCCAGTTCCTCGACCAGATCGAGCGCCCCGACGTGGACTCCATCGAGGGCCTCAGCCCGGCCATCTCCATCGAGCAGAAAACCACCAGCCGTAGCCCCCGCTCCACCGTCGGCACCATCACCGAAGTCTACGATTACCTCCGCCTGCTCTACGCCTCGGTGGGCACGCCCCACTGCCCCAACTGCGGCCGGCCCATCGCCCGCCAGAGCGCCGAACAAATCGCCCAGCGCATTCTCGAGCTCGGCTGGGGCGAGCGCGTCACCGTCATGGCGCCCATCGTGCGCGGCCGGAAGGGCGAGTTCAAGGAACTGCTCGATCAGCTTGACCAGCAGGGCTTCCGCGCCCGCGTTGACGGCGAACTCCACGACCTCTCCGAACCGATTCTCCTCGACCGCCGCAAGAACCACACCATCGAAGCCATCATCGACCGCATCCTGCTTAAGCCGCCTGCACCCGATGCCCCACCCCTCCCTGCCGGTAAGCCCTCGGTCGAAAAACGCCTCGACCAGGCGATCGCCAAGGCGCTGCAACTGGCCAACGGCCTGGCGCTAGTCGCCGTTACCGGAAACGAGGAACAACTGTTCTCCTCCTCCATGACCTGCCCCGACTGCGGCCTCGATGTTCCCAAACTCGAGCCGCGCAGCTTCAGCTTCAACTCCACCTTTGGCGCCTGTCCCGAGTGCCACGGCCTGGGCTCACTCTACGACCTCGACCCCGCCAAAGTCATCACAGACTGGTCAAAGCCGCTGCTGGACGGTCTCGGCCCCGGTTCCACCTCGCAATATCTCCTCAAGCTCATCCACCTGGCCGCCGACCGCTACGACATCGACCTCAAACTCCCCTTCGAGGATCTGCCCCCTCGCCAGCAGCACATCCTGGTCTATGGCCCACCGAAGGGCGAGGCCCCCCGCACCGGCTTCCACGGAATTCTCGCCTTCCTCCGCGACAGCATCGAGGAAGCCCGTAGCGACACCTATCGCGAGTTCATGATGAACTTCATGTCCGCCACGCCCTGCCCCGTCTGCCGCGGCAAGCGCCTGCGGCCGGAGTCGCTGGCGGTCAAGATCGGCGGCCTCTCCATCGCCGACTTCACCGCGCTGCCGCTGAACCGCGCGCTTTCTGCGGCCATTAACCTCAGCTTCACGGCGCGCGAGTCGCTGGTGGCCGAACGGATTCGCCGCGAAATCACTGAACGGCTTGAGTTCCTCTGCGCCGTCGGCCTCAATTACCTCTCGCTAGATCGCAACGCCGCCACGCTCTCCGGCGGCGAAGGCCAACGCATCCGCCTGGCTACGCAAATCGGCTCCCGCCTCCGCGGCGTCCTCTACGTCCTCGACGAGCCCTCCATCGGCCTCCACCAGCGCGACAACAACCGCCTCCTCCAGGCCCTCGAAAAACTCCGCGACCTGGGCAACACCGTCCTTGTCGTGGAGCACGACGAAGAGACCATTCGCCACGCCGACTACGTCCTCGACCTCGGTCCCGGCGCGGGCCGTCTGGGCGGCCAAGTTGTCGCCCAGGGCACTCCGGCTGAGATCATGGCCTGCCCCGAATCGCTCACCGGGCGCTATCTCTCCGGCGCAGCCTCCATGCTTCAACGCGCCCGCCCGCGGCCGCTGACCGGCAAATGGCTTACCGTGACCGGCGCGCGCGAGCATAACCTCCGGGACATCAACATTCGCATTCCGCTGGGCGTGATGACGGTGGTCACCGGCGTGAGCGGCAGCGGCAAAAGCACGCTCGTCAATGACATCCTCTACCGCTCCCTGGCCCAAACCATCTACGGCTCTCGCGAGGAACCCGGCGCGCACGATACACTCACCGGCGGAGAGCAGATCGACAAGGTCGTCCGCATCGACCAGTCTCCCATCGGCCGCACGCCGCGTTCCAACCCGGCTACTTACACCCAGGTCTTCTCGCCCATCCGCGACCTCTTCGCCATGCTGCCCGAGGCTCGCGAGCGCGGCTACAAGCCCGGCCGCTTCAGCTTCAACGTCGGCGGAGGCCGCTGCGAAGCCTGCCAGGGAGATGGCCAGCGCCGCATCGAGATGAACTTCATGCCCGACGTCTACGTGCAGTGCGAAGTCTGCAACGGGCGCCGCTACAACCAGGAAACCCTGGCCGTAAAGTTCCACTTGCACTCCATCGCCGACATTCTCGACCTCACCATCGAAGACGCGCTCCCGGTGCTCGCCGACGTTCCGCAAGTCCGCCAGAAATTGCAAACACTTGTCGATGTCGGCCTGGGCTACGTCCATCTCGGCCAGAGCGCCACCACGCTCTCAGGCGGCGAGGCGCAGCGCATGAAGCTGGCCCGCGAGTTATCGAAGCGGCAGACCGGCCGCACGCTCTACCTGCTCGACGAACCCACCACTGGGCTGCACTTCGACGACGTGCGCAAGCTTCTCGAAGTCCTTCACCGGCTCGTTGATCTCGGCAACTCCGTCATCATCATCGAACACAACCTCGACGTGATCCGCAACGCCGACTGGATCCTCGACCTTGGCCCCGAAGGCGGCGAAGACGGCGGCCGCGTCGTCGGCGAAGGCCGCCCCGCAAAAATCGCCGCCACTTCCGGCTCCTATACCGGCCAGTTCCTCACCCGCTACTACACTTCGGCCAGCGGCCGCCTCGCTCCCGTCGATACCGATGGCGGCTCCGAAACTGCTGATTCAACCACAGAGTTGGGCGGCCTCTTATCCAATCAATGCCTCGCTTCTGAGACCCGTGATTCCATCCCAAAAACCAAGCCCTCGGTTCGCAGGAATGCATCAGCAAAAGCCACCCCCCGCAAGAAGAAAACGGGGCGCCCATGAGCAGTCTGCCTGAGCACGACCCCGGATACGTCCCCCTCAATCCGGAAGACTCTCTCACCTCCGCGGAGACCGATTCCCATAATACTCACCCAATGCAGACTTGGCCGTCGGAGACCCGGGAATCGTATCCGTGGCCATCCCAGCCCCTGCCTGCGGATTCGGCACCTGCGCTTCCAGCTCTTGCGCAGAATGACCAGCCCGCTGCCGAACCGCCGCTCTTTCAGTCTTGGTATCCGCCCGAGATTCACCCTCCCACGCGCATCCCTCATCTCGGCCATCTCTTGATCCTGACCCTGCTCATTCTCTTCGGCACGGCGGGCTCCACGCTCCTCACCTGGTCCGCCCTTCACTTCCACCTCTTCGCCGTCTCCACCATCAAGCAAGCCGAAACTGACATCCACTACACCCTGGGCAGCATGGCCACCCTATATCTCATCACCTTCGGCGCCTCCCTGCTCATCTTTCCCCTCTTCTGGCACAAGGGCTTCTTTGCCGGCCTGCAATGGAACGGCGCAACCGCCCTCCGCCAGCGCTGGCTCCTCATGGGCGCCGCCGGCATGTGTTTTGTGCTTGCCATAGTTGACGAGGCGCTGCTCCCCGGCCCGTCCGACACGCCCATCGACAAGCTCTTCCGGACCCCTCTGTCGGCGTGGCTGCTCTTCGCCTTCGGCGTCACCTTGGCGCCTTTTTTTGAAGAAATCGTCTTTCGCGGCTTTCTGCTGCCCACGCTATGCACGGCCTGGGATTGGCTCACTGAACAAGCTGCTGGCGAGTCCGTACGCCCGCTCGATGTAAACGGCCATCCTCAGTGGTCCATCCAAGCCATGGTTGTTGCCTCCATCATCACCAGCATTCCCTTCGCCCTGATGCACGCCGAGCAGACCGCCCATGCCCTCGGCCCATTCCTCCTGCTCGTTTGCGTCAGCCTGGTCCTCTGCTGGGCGCGCCTCAGCACCCGCTCGCTGGCCGCCAGCGTCCTGGTCCACGCCTCCTACAATTTCCTCATCTTCTCCCTCATGCTTCTCGGCACAGGCGGCTTCCGGCATCTGGATAAGATGTAAAAGGCAGCGAGCCGCTCCCTTTACAATCAAGACCAATGACTACCCCGACCTACGCCCAGCAACTGCTCGTCCTCATCGCCCGCTTGAGCTTCCGCCTCGGCCAGTTCAAGCTCTCTTCGGGCAGGGTGAGCGACTACTACATCGACTGCCGGACCACGACGCTTCACGCCGAGGGCGGCCGCCTCACCGGGCACTCCGTGCTTGAACTTTTGGAGGAGAATCATATCCAGGCTGAAGCCGTCGGCGGACTCACCCTGGGCGCAGACCCCATCGTCTCCAACGTGGCCACCGCCAGCGCCTGGCGCGCTCAATTGCACCCCGGCGCGCCGCTGCTGCACGGCTTCCTGGTCCGCAAGGCAGAGAAGGCTCACGGCACCGGCCGCCGCATTGAGGGCTTCTGCCGCGAAGGCGCGCGCGTGGTCATCGTGGACGACGTTTGCACCACCGGCGCCTCCACCATTAACGCCATCGAAGCCGCCCGCGAAGCCGGCATGATTGTCGCCGCCGTGGTCTGCCTCGTCGAGCGCGAAGAAGCCCACGGCCGCCCCGCCGTGGAAGCTGCTGCGCAGGGCGTGCCTTTCCTCAGCTTGTTCGTTGCAAACCGAGTGCGCGCTGAATACATCAAGCAGCTTTCAGCTTCTAACTCCTAGCTGCTAGCCTTTTGACGGAAGCCACCCGGCCGCCGACTTGCTGGTCCCTGGTCTCTGTTCCCTGCTTTATGGACCTCTACGAGAAAATCCGCGCCCTGCCCACCCAGCCAGGCGTGTACCTCTACAAGAACGCCGAAGGCGAAGTCATCTACGTCGGCAAGGCCAACAACCTCCGCTCCCGCGTCCGCTCCTATCTTCTGGAAACCGCGCAGGCCGACGCCAAGACCGGCTCGCTCATGCGCGAGGCCGTCGATCTCGAGTACATCCTTGTCGCCAACGAGCACGAAGCTCTGGCCCTCGAAAACAACCTCATCAAGCAGCGCCAGCCGCGCTTCAACATCCTGCTCAAGGACGACAAGACCTACCCCTACGTCAAGCTCACCCTCGCCGACCGCTTCCCCAAGGTCTTCGTCACGCGCCGCCTGCGCAAAGACGGCGCGGCCTACTACGGCCCCTACTTTCCCGGCAATCTCGCCTGGCGCATCGTCGAACTCATCCACCGCAGCTTCCTCATCCCCAGTTGCAAGGTCGATCTCTCCCGCTACCATCCCCGCGCCTGCCTCCAGTACTACATCCATCGCTGCCTCGGCCCCTGCGTCGAAGGCCTGACCACACCCGAGATCTACGCGCACGCCGTCCGCGACGCCCAGCTTTTCCTTGAAGGCCGCCACGACGAGCTTGAGCGCACCCTCACCACGCGCATGGCAGCAGCCGCCGAAGCTGAGCAGTTTGAAGCCGCCGCCCGTTTGCGCGACCAGCTTTCAACTGCCCGCCAACTCCTGGAAAAGCAGCGCGCCGCCACCGCCGAGCTGGACGATGACGCCGACGTCTTCGGCTATCACTTCGAGTCCGGCAGCCTGGCCGTCAACCTCTTTCACGTCCGCGCAGGCAAGATCGTCGACCGCCGTGAATTCTTTTGGGAAGATCTGCCCGATCTGCTCGAAACCTCCATCCCCGAGAACGCAGGGATAGAGGATGCTGCTGAAAAACTCGATCCGGAGGGGGGTTGGGGGGGCAATCCCCGCATAAAACGAACAGAACCAACGCGGGCTTTAGCCCCGGAGAGAAATAACGGCGACGCGCCCTTCCACGCCGGCCCGGTCCTTTCCGCCCTGCTCAAGCAGCTCTACATCGACCAGCAGTATGTCCCGCGCTCCATCCTCCTCCCGGCCGACTTCGACGACCGCGAGGCTCTGGCCGCGCTGCTCACCGAGCGCGCCGGCCATCGCATCGAGATCGCCGTGCCTCAGCGCGGCGAGAAGCGTTCCCTCGTCGATCTGGCCAGCCAGAACGCCAGGCAGTCTTACACCCAGCGCTTCCGCGTGCTGGAGCCCTCGCGCAAGGCGATTCAGGAGGCGCTGGCCGACGCTCTGATGCTTCCCGAGCTGCCGCGCCGCATCGAGTGCTTCGACATCTCCCACATCCAGGGCGCCGAGACCGTAGCCTCTCTGGTCGTCTGGGAAGACGGCAAGATGAACAAGCAGCTCTATCGCAAGTTCAAGGTGAAGACCGTCGCCGGCGTCGACGACTTCGCCTCCATGCGCGAGGTGGTCCAGCGCCGCTACCGCCGCCTGCTCGAAGAAGGAAACAAAACGACCGAAAAGGACAAGAAGGAGCCCAAAAACCTTCCCTCGCTCATCCTCATCGACGGCGGCCTGGGCCAGCTTCATGCCGCCGCCGAAGCTCTCGAATCCCTCGGCATCACTTCACAGCCGTTAGCATCCATCGCCAAACGAGAGGAAGTCATCTACCTCCACGGCAACGAAGAAGAGCCCCTCGTCCTCGACCGCCGCTCTCCGGTGCTGCATCTCGTCCAGCTCATTCGCGACGAGAGCCACCGCTTCGCCGTCGGCTATCATCGTCAGCGCCGCGCGATGCGCGACCGCGATTCCGAGTTACTGAATATTCCCGGCGTAGGCCCGCAAACTCGCCAGCGCCTCCTCACTCACTTCGGCAGCCTCCGCGAGGTCCAGCAAGCCACGGCTGAATCCCTCGCCGCCGTAGTCCCCCGCAAAACCGCCGAAACCATCTGGCGGCACTTCCACGCCCTGTCCGTCGTGACCGATCCTTTGACGTAGAGTGTCTTGCAGTCCTAACTGCTTACTGTCGCGGGAGCCGGCCTCCGCACCAGCCTCTGCGAACTCGGCTGAAAAGGCTGCGCTTTCCAGAACCTTCAGGACCTTTCCCCTTAGATCACGCGAGGTCGAAGCGGTCAAGGTTCATCACCTTGCTCCAGGCCGCCACAAAGTCACGCACGAACGCCTGCTGCGAGTCGCCGCACGCATAGTATTCCGCGAGGGCCCGGAGCTGAGAGTTCGAACCGAAGACAAGATCGACTACGGTGCCTGTACCCTTGAGATTGCCGGTCGCCCGATCGCGCCCTTCCAACACTCCTTCCGACGTAGCGGACTTCTGCCACTTCGTCTTCATGTCGAGGAGATTCACGAAGAAATCATTGGTCAGTGTTTCGGGCCGCTTGGTGAAGACGCCATGTTGGGAGTGCCCGAAGTTTGCATTCAGCGCGCGCAGGCCGCCGATCAGAACGGTCATCTCGGGAGCGGTCAGCGTCAGCAGGTTCGCCTTGTCCACCAGCAGCTCAGCCGCAAATCCCTCGTGTCCCTTGCGGACGTAGTTGCGGAAGCCGTCCGCGGTGGGCTCCAGTACGGCGAAGGAGTGCACATCGGTCTGCTCCTGCGACGCATCCGTGCGCCCTGGCGAGAAGGGAACCTTCACGTCGTGGCCGGCCTTCTTCGCAGCTTCCTCGACGGCTGCGCAGCCGCCCAGTACGATCAGGTCGGCAAGCGAGACCTTCTTCCCGCCGGATCGCGCGCCGTTGAAATCTTTCCGGATCACCTCCAGCTTCTGAAGAACCTTGGCCAGTTCGGCCGGCTGGTTGACTTCCCAATCCTTCTGCGGCGCCAGGCGAATGCGCGCGCCGTTCGCCCCGCCGCGCTTGTCACTGCCGCGGAAAGTTGCGGCTGACGCCCAGGCCGTCGTCACCAGTTGAGAAATGGAAAGTCCGGACGCAAGGATCTTGGCCTTCAAGGCCGCAATATCCTGTTCCCCGATCAATGCATGATCCACTGCGGGAATGGGATCCTGCCAGATCAGCGGTTCCTTGGGAACCAGCGGACCAAGATACCGGGAGAGAGGCCCCATGTCGCGGTGCGTCAGCTTGAACCAGGCCTTGGCGAAGGCGTCCGCGAACTCCTGCGGATGCGCCAAGAATCGCCTGGAAATCTTCTCGTAGATCGGGTCCATGCGTAGCGAGAGGTCCGTCGTGAGCATGACGGGGGCGTGCCGTTTCGACGGATCGTGAGCATCAGGAACAGCATTGGCTGCCGCTCCGCCCTTGGGAATCCATTGCTGCGCGCCGGCGGGGCTCTTGGTGAGCTCCCATTCATACTTGAAGAGGATTTCGAGGTAGTCGTTGTCCCACTTCACCGGATTGGTGGTCCATGCGCCCTCCAGCCCGCTCGAAATCGTATCGACGCCCTTGCCGCTGCCAAAGCTGTTTTTCCAGCCCAGGCCTTGCTCTTCGATGGGAGCGCCCTCGGGTTCCGGACCGACATACTTGAGCGGATCGGCAGCGCCATGCGTTTTGCCGAAGGTGTGTCCGCCGGCGATGAGGGCAACAGTCTCCTCGTCATTCATCGCCATGCGCGCGAAGGTCTCGCGAATGTCGATTACCGCGGCAATTGGATCCGGCTTGCCATTGGGTCCTTCCGGATTCACGTAGATCAGGCCCATTTGAACAGCGCCGAGAGGATTCTCCAGCTGACGGTCACCGGTGTAGCGTTCGTCGCCCAGCCACTTGCCCTCCGGTCCCCAGTAGATGTCCTCCTGTGGCTCCCAGATGTCTTCGCGCCCGCCGCCGAAACCGAAGGTCTTGAGTCCCATCGACTCCAGCGCCACATTCCCGGCGAGAATGATCAGGTCGGCCCAGGAGAGTTTCCGGCCATACTTCTGCTTGATGGGCCAGATCAACCGGCGCGCCTTGTCGAGGCTCACGTTGTCCGGCCAACTGTTCAGGGGAGCAAATCGCTGCGCTCCGGAGCCGCCGCCGCCGCGACCGTCGGCGATACGGTAGGTGCCTGCGCTATGCCACGCCATGCGGATGAAGAACGGCCCATAATGGCCATAGTCCGCAGGCCACCACTCCTGCGAGTCCGTCATCAAGGCATGGAGGTCCTTGATCACGGCGTCCAGGTCGAGGCTCTTGAACTCCTCGGCATAATTGAAGGCCTCGCCCATGGGATTGGAGAGGGGGGAATGCTGATGCAATATCTTCAGATTCAGTTGATTGGGCCACCAGTTTGCGTTCGTAGGGGCTCCAGCCGCGGTGTGTGTCATAGCGCCGCTCGAGAACGGGCACTTTGTTTCGTCTGACATGGTTCTCTCCTTCGGAGCGCCACAAGTGGTAGTCAGTCGTCCAGACTAGTGTGCGGCTCCTCATGACTGCTGTTGCGGTTGCGTAATCTTGGATGCTGTCTGCCGGCGATTGGTTCCGGCTCGTCTGTGAAAATATGCTTCCATGCAAGACTGCTTAAAGAATCCCAATTCTGCACAGTTTCTGTGGAATTTCCAAGAAGAGGAATTCCGGCCTCCCTTATCCACAAAAACCCATCCTCAGGCCGTTGACCCCGCTCT
>DATFYK010000032.1:0-5274 GCA_035315085.1 Occallatibacter sp. | reverse complement strand
TTCCCGATCACTAGTGTCCAAATTAGCTTTCGGTTTTTAGGCGGAAGCTCTGCTACGGTAGACCTGGGTTGCAAGCCCGAACCAAATCTACCGAACGGAGACTTCCGCCATGAACCGAGTATGCAGCATTTTCGCCCAGTTGCTCCAGTTGTTTCCCCGAACCCAGTTTCAGCACGCCGTCAAGCAGCATAAAGCCGAGCGGCATTCGCGAGGCTTTAGCAGTTGGGGCTAGTTTGGGGCCATGATGTTTTGTCAGCTCGCCTCAGCCCGATCTTTGCGAGAAATATGCCAGGGGTTGGCGGCCAGCGAAGGCAAGCTGCGCCACCTGGGGGTAGAAAAAGCGCCCGCGGTTTCGACCTTGGCATATGCCAATGAACACCGCCCCTGGGAGTTGTACGAGACCGTGTTTCAGCATTTGCTGGGGCGGTGCCAGGTGGCGGCGGCGGGCAAGAAGAAATTTCGCTTCAAGAACAAACTGCTGAGTCTGGATTCCACCTGTATCGAACTGTGCGCCAATACGTTCGACTGGGCCAAGTACAAGCGCCAGAAGGGAGCCGCCAAGGTGCACCTGCTGCTGGATAACGAGGGGTACCTGCCGATGTATGCCTGCATCACCGACGGCAAAAGCCACGACGTGACGGTGGGGCGTCGACTGCGCTTCCCGGCGGGGACGATTGTGGTGTTCGACAAGGGATATGTGGACTATGAGTGGTGGCAGCAGATCACCGAGGACGGAGCGTTTTTCGTGACGCGGCTCAAAGAGGATCTGAAGTACGAAGTGATTCGACGGGAGCCGGCGCCGCCTCAGGGCGTGCGCGGGGATTATTGGATCGAAATCCCGAGTCGGGTGGGGCGGCCCTACAAGATGGTGCTGCGGGTGGTGATCGTCTGGGATGAGGAGAAGCAGGAGGAATTCGCGTTCCTGACCAACAACTTTAAACTCGGTTCGACGACCATCGCGCGGGTCTACAAGGAGCGCTGGCAGATCGAGTTGTTTTTCGACGGCTCGACAGTAATTGATTAGCGATCCCATCGGACGTGACGGTCTGTTATTGGGTGGGGCCGTCAGCTTCCAGATCGCGGAAGAGGTGGGGTTCAGGGAGAGGCGATCGCGGGCGGGTTGGCCAGCAACGTCACAAGTTCCGTCATGATTCCGGCGGGATCGACCTTGCGGAGAGTTTGGATCACGCTGGTGAATGCCTCGAAGGCCCGCGCGCCCGTCGCATTCCTCGAACAATGCGAAACCCTGCGCGCAATGACCGCCGGGCGCAGGTCGCGTTCCGCCCGATTGTTGGTGGGCTCGATTCCCTCCTGTTCGAGGAACCGCAGCAGGTGACCCTGATCGTGCTGTAGGCCGACTCCATCCAGTAGCCGCTGATTGTCGTCATCGCGGAGATGTCGGTGGCGAAGGTGCCTGGATAAGGCGTCGTCCAGTTCCTCCGCCCGCTCGCGATACCGGGTGGCATCCATCTCGTTCTTCTTCGCCGCCAGCGCCAGCCCTTGCCGCAGCAGATCCTTCAGCCGGCGGCTGAATTGTCGCGCGCGCCCTGCTTTCTTTTGCGTCACCTCCGCGGCGTTGCGCAGCAAATGCGCCAGACATTTCTGCTGCAACACGCTCTGTAGCTCGTCGGCATCGTAACTTTTCCCCCGGTCGCAGATCATCACACCGGTAAAATCGGCCGGCACCAACTCCCGCACTTCCTCGTTGCGATGCCGCGACCGTACTTGATACACCGAAAGCGACGCATTCACGAACGCCATCAGAAACGCTGTCTTACCCTGTACCCGCCAACCTGTATCATCGGTATGGATCACGGCCTGCTTCCCTACCGATTCCCGCAATGCCGCATAACGCGCCCCCACTGCTCCGGCGGTCTGTTTCATCGCGTCCTGCGTGATCGCTCCCTGGGTCAGCCGGATCCCGGTCAACTCTTCCAGAATCGCAGGCACTTTCCTCACAGGTACTCCGTGCGCTAGTGTAGAACGTGGGCCACCGCTCTGGCGCGCGGTCCCACCCGGTGGGCTGTCGCTCCCTGCTGGCCGGCAGCGATATCCGGGTGCCGGCCTCTCACAGTTTTTCCGCAGTGCCGGCATTTGCGGACCTCGACGCTGTAGCGGCGCACCTCGGCGCATGGTGCCACTGGCATGTCCGTGGTGGAGACGATTTCCTGTGCCGCTTCACCCAGCGCTCCGCCGCAGTCCGGACAGCAATCTCCCACCGGCACAGGGACCGGTTCCACACACGCGGCTTCTTCAGGTTCGCCTCGAAACCGGAAAAAACCCTGACCCGGCTTGCGCCCGGGAGGCTTCGGATCGGGTTTGCTCGTACCTTTGGAGAAGGGCGCTGCCGAGCCTCGCCGCTTCAACTGCTCCATCTCCGCCCGCAGTTGCTCGATCATCTTCTGCTGATCGAGGATGATCTGGATCAGCGCGTCCCGGTCGAATGATTCAAGCCGTTCCAAAACTCAGCATGCCCTATTCTGTCCGCAAGATCCAGGATATTTAAATTCAGTGGCACACTTTCTTCAGCGCCCGCTCTGCACAACTACAGTGCAGCCTCGCTAATCGATTGCTTGGGATGACTGCGGGCATCCGCCTCGGAAGGATGGATTACTCCCTACAAACGCGCTTGGAACTGTTCATGGCTTTCCCGCTAGGATCTGGCCGCTTGTGGGCGGAGTGCTGGAATTTCGGCCAAGACGGAAGCCGGCATCTCGTTGGTCGAGTAAGCCCTTCGCGCCGAGGCTTGCTCCAAGACTCGCATTGGTAACGATGCATGAAAGCAAACGTCCGCCATCCGCTCGCCTACGCCACCTGATCCTGATACTGCAATTGATACAGCTTCCAATAAATGCCGCGCTGCGCCAGCAGCTCCTGGTGCGTGCCGGATTCGCGCAGGCGGCCTTTGTGCATCACCAGGATGCGGTCGGCGCGCTGGATGGTGGAGAGGCGGTGAGCGATGATGATGGACGTTCGCCCTTCCACCATGCGGTTTAAGGCGTCGCGTACGCGAAGCTCGGTTTCGGTATCGACGCTGGAAGTGGCTTCATCGAGGATGAGGTATCGCGGGTTGTGGGCCAGCGCGCGGGCGAAGCCGATCAACTGCTTCTGGCCGGTGGAAAGTCCGCTGCCGCGCTCGCGAATGGGCTGCGCGAATCCCTCCGGCAGGCTTTGGATGAAATCCAGCAGGTTGACCTGCTCGGCAGCCGCCTCCACCTGCTCGCGGCGGATGCTTTCAGTGCCGAGACGGATGTTGTCTTCGAGGGTGCCGGTGAACAGGTGCGGGTCCTGCAGGACCACGCCGAACTGGCGGCGGAGCTCCAGGGGATCGAACTCGCGGATATCGATGCCACCCACGCGAATGGAGCCTTTTTGCACGTCGTAGAAGCGCAGGAGCAAGCTGATGAGCGTGGTCTTGCCGGCGCCCGTATGGCCGACCACTGCGACGGTTTCGCCGGGCGCGATGGTGAAGCTGACGTCCTTCAACACCCAGTCCTCATCTTTATAGGCGAACCACACGCCTTGAAACTCGATGGCGGCGATGGACTGTGGAGCGGGCCGCGGCGCAACCGGAGCCAGAACCGCCGGCTCGGTATCGAGGAGCTTGAAGATGCGCTCGGAAGAGGCCATGGCGCCTTGCAGGATGTTGTACTTCTCGCTCAGGTCCTGTATGGGACGGAAAAAGCGCAGGCCGTATTGTAGGAATGCCACCACTACGCCCAGAGTGAGGCTGCCGCGCCGGACGCCGAACCCGCCATAAATGAGGATGCCGGCCAGCGCCAGCATGGAGATGAATTCCACCACCGGATAGAACCAGCCATAGGCCGTGATGGCATCCTTGTAGGCTTTCATGTGCTCGCGGTTGACCGCGTCGAATTCCTGCCGGCTGCGGCGCTCCCGATTGAAGAGCTGGAGCACCGCGATACCGGTGATGTGCTCCTGGAGATACGAGTTGATGCGGGCGATGGCGACGCGAATACGGCGGTAGCTTTGCGTAACGCTGCGGCGGAAGATCACCGTCACCAGGATCACCAGCGGCATGGCGGCCAGCATGATCGCGGTGAGCAGAGGGCTGAGCCGGAACATGATGGCCAGAATGAAGCCCAGCACCAGAACATCGCCGAGAATGGTCACCAGCCCCGAGGCGAAGAGATCGTTCAGCACGTCGACGTCGGTGGTGACGCGCGTGACCAGGCGGCCCACCGGATTGTGGTCGTAGAACGCCAGGTCGAGCCGCTGCAGGTGCTCCATGAGCTGCTTGCGCAGGTCGAACATGGCGAGCTGGCCGGTGTACTGCATGAGGTAGGTTTGTGCGAACTCCGCCACAAAGGTGCCGCCGAGCATCGCCAGGTAGAGCAAGGCGATGCGCGTCAGCCCTCCCCAGGGATTGTCGGGCAGGAGCGGGTCGAGGAAGGTCGCCGCGCCGTTGGGTTGCAGGTACTTGTCCACCGCCACGCGCGTCAACTGAGGTCCCAAAACCTGCAGTACCGATTGAATCAAGAGGAACACCAGGGAAAGAGCCACCAGCGCGCCGTACGGGCGCATATACCCCAGGAGGCGGCGCATGAGGCGCCCGTCGTATGCTTTCCCTAGTACTTCTTCTTCCACGTTTCTTTAGGATAGCGTGCGGAAAACCGGGCAGGCTGGAACCTGCCCCACGTGGCGGGGAAGGTAGACTTGCTATGATAGCCTGTAGCTTTTGATGACCCCCGCAGTCGAAATTTCCGAGAAACAGCCCCACGCCCAATTACCGTGGGCCAAGATCGCCTGGTTCGGGGCGTTGGTGGCGGTTTGCTATGCGCCGATCCTGGCAGCCCTGTTCAGGCAGTGGGGCGCCGATGAGGACATGGGCCATGGGTTTTTCGTGCCCGTCATCGCCGCATACATCGTCTGGCAGAGGCGGGAAGAGCTGCTGGCCATCACTCCCAAACCGAACTGGTGGGGCATGGTGGTGGTGATCTGGGGTGCGGCACAGATGATTGTGGCGGTTCTGGGAGCTGAACTGTTTACCTCCCGCACGGCCGTGGTCATCACGCTGATCGGCGTGATATGGACGCTGGGGGGCAACGAAATGCTGAAAAAGCTGGCCTTCCCGCTGTTCCTCTTGTTCTTCATGGTGCCCATCCCTGCTGTGATATACAACCAGATCACGTTTCCGCTGCAGATTTTCGCCAGCCGGCTGGCGGACGACGCCTTGACGCTGATGAACGTTCCGGTATTCCGCGAGGGCAACATTCTGGACTTGCCCAACCAGCGGCTCTCGGTGGTGGAAGC
>DATFYK010000031.1:0-9587 GCA_035315085.1 Occallatibacter sp. | reverse complement strand
CACTCTGGTGCCCGAGGAAACCATGCTCATCCCCGCCACCACCGACGGCCGCGTGCAGCGCATCCTGATCTACCCGGGCACGCCGGTCAGAGCCGATTCGGTGGTCATGATTCTGACCAGCCCGGAACTCGAGACCCAGTTGCTGGACGCCGAATACAACCTCAAAGCCGCCGAGGCGGATTTCGCCAACTTGAAGGTCACGCTGGGAAAGGCCAAGCTCGATATGCAGTCCACCGCGGCCCAGGTCGGAGCCGACTACAACACCTCCAAGCTCCAGGCCGACCGCGACCAGGCGCTCGCCAAAGAGGGCCTCTTCTCCGAGGTAGACGCCAAAATCTCGGCGGTGAAGGCGGAGCAACTGGGTGGCCGGGTCGAAATCGAGCAGAAGCGCCTGGCCATCAACGGCGACGCTGAAGAAGCCCAACTGGCGGCCCAGCAGGTGAAAGTGGAGCAACTTCGCGGGCAGTTCAACCTGAAAAAGAGCCAGGTGGACCAGTTGAAGGTGCGGGCCGGCTTCGACGGCATGCTGCAACAGCTTCCCACGCCCGTCGAGGTGGGCCAGAAGGTCCCGGCCGGAACGGCGCTGGGGAAGGTGGCGCAGCCTTCCAAGCTCAAGGCCGAGCTGAAAATCGCCGAAACATCCGTGAAAGACGTTGCCTATGGGCAGCCCGCCGTCATCGACACGCGCCTGGCCGGAGGCGGCTCGAACGGGCTGATCGAGGGCCGTGTTTCGCGCATCGACCCCTCCATTTTGAACGGCACGGTGACGGTGGATGTGGCTCTGAAGGGCACGCTTCCCCCCGGCGCGCGTCCGGATCTGAGCGTGGACGGCACCATCCAACTGGCCAAACTCGACGACGTGGTGTATGTCGGGCGGCCGGTGTTCGGGCAGCAGGACGCCACCGTGCAGCTTTTCAAACTGGAGCCGGACGGCAAATATGCCAACAAAGTGAAGGTGCAGCTTGGCCGCAGCTCCGTCAATACCATAGAGATCAAAGATGGCCTGAAGGTTGGCGACCAGGTGATTCTCTCGGACATGTCGCAGTACGATAATTACGACCGGATTCGTTTGAACTAAGTTCTCGCGGTTTTCGTAGAAGGGGTAAATGACGATGGATAACGGCTCGCAACCGCTGATTCGACTGGAGAAGGTGAGCAAGGTCTTTGTGACCGATGAGGTGGAGACGCACGCGCTGTCGAGCATCCACGTCGATGTCACGAAAGGAGAGTACCTGTCGATCGCCGGGCCTTCCGGCTGCGGCAAATCGACGCTGCTCGCCATCCTGGGGTTATTGGACACGCCCACCGACGGCACCTACTACCTGAATGGCAAGCCGGTGACGGGGCTCAAGCTTTCCGAGCGGGCGCGTATCCGCAACCGCGAGATCGGCTTTATTTTCCAAGCCTTCAACCTGATCGGCGACCTCACCGTTTATGAAAACGTGGAGCTGCCGCTGACCTACCGCGGCATGCCGTCGGCCGAGCGCAAGCGGCGCGTGCAAGAGGCGCTGGAGCGCGTGGGGATGTCGCACCGCATGAAGCATTACCCGTCGCAGCTTTCCGGCGGCCAGCAGCAGCGCGTGGCCGTGGCGCGCGCCCTGAGCGGCGATCCGTTGATCCTGCTGGCCGACGAGCCCACCGGAAACCTGGATTCGGCCAATGGCGAAGCGGTCATGAACCTGCTGCGCGAGCTGCACCAGGGCGGCGCGACCATCTGCATGGTGACCCACGATCCGCGCTACTCCGAGTTCGCGGACCGCACCGTCCATCTGTTCGACGGGCGGATCGTCGAAGAGAGCGTGGAGACGGCCAAGAGCTAGCGGTCAGCGATCAGCTCTCAGCTAAGACAACGCCGCCGCGAGGGTTGGCTGAAAGCTGAAAGCTGATCGCTGATAGCTTGCCGGGCCGCCATCTGCTAACCTGACAGGCCATGGACTCGCTTGGCCGGGACCTGCGCCACGGGGCGCGCCTGCTATGGAAGGCTCCGGGATTCACCGCCGTTGCCCTCGCCGCCCTGGCGCTCGGCATGGGCGCCACCAGCGCCATCTTCAGCGTGGTGGACGCCGTGCTGCTGAGGCCGCTGCCGTTTCGCGATCCACAACGCCTGCTGGCGATTTGGGAAGGGAACCCCGCTCAGAACCTGGAAAAGATATTCGTCGCACCCGGCAATTTCCTGGAGTGGCGGAACCAGAGCCGCGCGCTGGAGTCGCTGGCCGCCATCCATGACGTCCACATCAACCTGACCGGGGGACCGAATGGCCCCATCGATCCGGAAGAGCTGATGGTGGAGCGCGTTTCCGCAAGCCTGTTTCCGCTGCTGGGAGTGCAGCCGGTGGTGGGGCGCGCGTTTCTCCCCGAGGAAGACCAGCCCGGCCGCACGAATTGCGCGCTGCTCAGCGACTCGCTGTGGCAGCGGCGCTTCGGAGGGGACCGTTCGATAGCGGGGAAGGCCATCCGCCTGTACGATCAGAGTTACACGGTTGTGGGCGTGCTGCCGGCCGGTTTTTCGGTGCTGGATGCCACGGTGGATGTCTGGATACCGATGGGTCTCGACCCGCACGACGTTCACGCCGCGGGGCTGCGCTTCCTGACCGTGATTGCGCGATTGAAGCCGGGGGTCGAGATCGGCCGGGCGCAAACTGAAATGGACGTCATCGGGAGCCGGCTGGAACAGGCCAATCCGGCGCTCGACAGGGGCTGGCGCCCCTCGCTGTTTCCGCTGCGGGAGGAGCTTGTCGGCAACGTGCAACAGGCGCTCCTGGTATTGTTGGCGGCGGTGGGGTTCCTGCTGCTGATGGCCTGCGTGAATGTGGCCAACCTGCTGCTGGCGCGAGGCGCCACGCGGCGCAAGGAGATCGCCATCCGCACCGCGCTGGGCGCGGGCCGCGGCCGCATGGTGGCGCAACTGCTTTCCGAGAGCATGCTGCTGGCGCTGACGGGCGGGGCCCTGGGCCTGGGGCTGGCGCGCGGCGTGGTGGCCCTGGTGGCGCGGTTCGGGCCGGCCAGCATTCCGCGGCTGGCGGAAGCCAGAATCGACGCCCGCTTGTTCTTGTTTGCGCTGGCCGTATCGGTTGCCACGGGCGTTCTGTTTGGCATCGCGCCGGCCATCGAAAGCTCGGGCGCCAATATCAACGCGGCGTTGAGAGAAGGCGGCCGCGGCGGCACCACGGCGCGCTCCGGGCGCATGGTGCGCAGTGTGCTGGTGGTGGTGGAAGTGGCGCTGGCCGTGGTGGTGCTCATCGGCGCGGGGCTGCTGATTCGCAGCTTCGTCAGGCTGCGATCGGCCGATCCCGGATTCCAGCCCGCCGGGCTGCTGACCCTGCGGGTGCCCCTGGCGGGCGGCCGGAACGTGGCGCCGGACCGGCGCATCGCTTTCTTCCAGCAGGTGGCGGACCGCATCGCGACGCTGCCCGGAGTTCGCGCCGTGGGCGCCGTGAACGGGCTGCCGCTGACGGGGCTGGGATTGGGCTCGGGCTTCGCCGTGGATGGCCGCCCCGCGCCGGCGCCCGAACAGCGGCCCATGGGGGTGCTGCGATCAGTCACCCCCGCCTACTTCCGCGTCATGGGGATTCCGCTGATTGCGGGGCGCGTGTTCACGGATTCGGACACCAGCCAGGCGCCGCCGGCGATCATCGTGAACCAGACGCTGGCGCGGCGTTTTTGGCCCGCGGGGAACCCCATTGGGGGCCGCCTGGTGGTGGATCAGAACAAGGGGCGCGTGGCTGAGATCGTCGGGGTGGTGGCGGACGTGAAGCCGGAGCGGGTCGAAAACCAGGACTGGCCCACCATCTACAACCCTTACGCACAGGTGCCCGTCACCACTATGATCATGGTGGTGCGGACCGCGGGCCCAAAGGGCGCGCCGCCGCTTTCCCTGGCCTCCGCCGTGGAACGTGAAGTGCATCAACTCGACCCGGACCAGCCCGTGGCCGACATCCGTTCCATGGAAGATGTGGTGGACCGCGCCATCGCCGGGGCGCGATTCAACACCGCGCTTCTCGCTATTTTTGCGGGGATCGCTTTCCTGCTGGCGGCGGTGGGGATCTACGGCGTCATCTCCTGCGACGTGAGCGAGCGGACGCACGAGATTGGGATTCGCGTGGCGCTGGGCGCGCAGCCGGGCGATGTGCTTAAGCTGGTATTAGGACAGGGGGCGCTCCTGGCGGGGTATGGAACGGCGGCCGGGATGGTTGCGGCTTTCGCGCTCACCCGGCTGATGGCTTCGATGCTCTATGGCGTGCGGGCGACGGACGCTTACACCTTCGCGGCCATCCCGGTATTGTTGGGAGTGGTGGCGCTGGCGGCCAGCTACCTGCCCTCGCGGCGCGCCCTGGCGCTGGACCCCGTGATGGCGCTGCGCGAGGAATAAGGAAAGATCATGATTACACTTCGCAATGTCGAGAAGTTCTATGAAGGCGGCTTTGGCCGAAGCTACGTGCTGCGCCGCATCAACCTGGAGATCAAAGAGGGCGAGTTCGTCACCATCATGGGCCCCTCGGGCGCCGGCAAATCGACGCTCCTGAGCATCCTCGGGATGCTGGACGGCGCCTGGACCGGCGAGTTCGACTTTTTCAACCACCAGGTGCACCGCATGAAGCCGCGTGAGCGCGCCGAGTTGAACAAGAAGTACATCGGATTCGTGTTCCAGAGCTACCACCTGATCGACAACCTGACGGTCTACGAGAACCTGGACATTCCGCTCTCCTACCGCAACGTGAAAAGTTCCGAGCGCGCCGCGGCGGTATGCGACACGCTCGACCGCTTCCACATCGTGGGCAAGCGCGACCTGTTTCCGAGCCAGCTTTCGGGCGGCCAGCAGCAGCTTGTGGCGGTGGCGCGAGCGGTGATCGCCAACCCCAAGCTGATTCTGGCCGATGAGCCGACCGGCAACCTGCACTCCAGCCAGGGCAAAGAGATCATGGAGCTGTTCAAGAAGCTCAACGACGAGGGCGCCACCATCGTGCAGGTGACCCACTCGGAGACCAACGCGGCTTACGGACACCGTGTGGTGCAGCTCGCGGATGGGTGGATTGTGGGGGGCGCCTCGGGCGGGGGTGTGAAGGGGTAGCTCTGGAACGTTTTTGAAATCGTTTGTGACCGTGGTGTCGGGAAACGAGGCAACGCACCTCATGGCAAGTGCTGGCGACGCCGCCGCTGAGACGCCTTCGCTCTGCGCTTGGAAGATGTCCTTATGGTGATGCTGACGGGCGCTTTTGATGTCAGTCAGGATCAGCCAAATCGGCGATTCCTGATAATGGCTGGCTTCATCTCTGATGCCGAGCGATGGGTGGATTTTGACCGCAAATGGCGCGAACGACTCGCGGCGGATGATCTGCCATATTTTCATATGAATCTTTTTGCTCAAAGCAAAAAGATATTCAAGGGATGGGAGAAGCAGGAAGACAAGCGCCGCAAGCTAATTCGTGATCTTTTGGAAATTATTGTTGAACATGCCTATTACAAATTCGCCACCGCTGTCCAGGTAGAGGCCTTTGGCAGGCTGTCGCCCGAGGTGCGTAAGGAGTTCGCCCCCACACCAATAGCTGCGGCTGGAAGGTTCATCGCTGGGTTGGTTTTCCAGTGGAGGGATCGGGAGCGCTACAGGGGTGTCCCTGAATTTGTCTTTGAAGAGGGAGACGAGGATAGAGGAAGCCTCATTCGTGCCATGAAGAAACTGACCGGCAAAGAGCCAGTTTTCCGGCCAAAGAAGGACGATCCTGAAAAACAGATTGTGGCGTTTACGCCCCTTCAGGCAGCAGACATTCTCGCTTATGAAGTTAAGCAGATTACGGATGAGATCGGCCGAATCCTGCCACCCGATTTTCGATTTCGGTTTCCGTATGAACACGTATTGAACAAGATCCCTGGAGAGCCCAAGATTTTTCCACTTGAGCGTGTATCAGAAACGGACTCGCTTCTCAAGATTGACCAGCACTTTGTAAAGAACCCGCTGGGCAAAGCCGTGTCATGATGATAATATGAAGTCTCACCCGGACCCGACGACGCAGAGAGGCTCAAGGTCGAAGTTGACGATGAAGGAGTCTTTATGCGCCTCGGCGGCGCTGATTTTCGCGGCCGCTATGGCCACTCCAATACTTGCCCAACCGCAAGACATTGCTGGCTGGGGAAAGATCAAATGGGGAATGACCATCGATGAGGCGAAGGCTCTCTACCCGGATCTTCATCCAATCCAGGAAACGAGGGGAACTGGGCAGGCTCTGATCTTCAACGATTTTGAGCTCGATCCGTCGCAAGCGGCGAACATCACCTTCTACACAGAGAAGACCATCGGCATCACGGATATCTTACTGACGTTCACGAAGGTTGGGGGCAGGGCCGGAGGTATGGACATTGAGAGCCTCCCCGGCTCCTTGCCGGCAAGGACGCGGAGGGGGATTTTCGACGACATGAAAAAGCTGCTCCTCGAAAAGTATGGCGCGCCGAAAAGCAATGAGAACAGGATGGAGGGTGCCTTTGAAAGAACCACGATGCTCTGGGTCTTTCCCTCGACACTGATAGAGCTCCAACTTTCGCAATCCGTCCGCTTTGCGCAGCTTGGGCGATTGAGTATCTCGTACCGATCCGTGGGGAAGAATCCGCTCTAAACGATCATCTATTCTGAGTCCCGCTCCAGTCTTCCGTTTCTTCCCTTGCCATTTTAGATGGCCGCCCGGCGCTGGCCGCGTGATGTTCGTGACAACAGGCTCGATATCCTTTACCCTGGAAAGAGACAGCAAAGGAATTTGGCCATGACCGTGATACAACTTCCCGACGAGCAGGCGGCGGCACTCAAAGCCAGAGCGGCCGCGCAGGGCCTATCCTTGGAAGCTTGGTTTGAGAAGCTCTCGGGGGTCCCGGTGCCCACCAGCCAGCCTGGCCCTCGCCGGTTCCGCTACAGCTTGACCGATCTCATGGCGCAGTGCGATGCGAGCGCCCCTCTATCGGCGGAGGACCGCGCGTGGATCGATGCGCCCGCCATCGGCCGTGAGGCTTAAAGCCGGTGGAGCGTGGCGACGTTTTTCACGTTGATTTGAATCCGATCCAGGGTCGCGAACAGGCTGGCGCGCGATACGTGGTGGTCGTCTCCCCAAAAGCTTTCAATGTGCTCGGAACTCCGCTCGTGTGTCCGATCACGCAAGGCGGCAGCTTCGCGCGCCATGCGGGGTTCGCAGTCCCTTTGAGCAACGCTGGAACTGAGACCCAAGGTGTGGTTCTCTGCAACCAGCCGCGGGTTCTCGATCTGCAGGCCCGCAAAGCACGGTTCATCGAGACGCTGCCGGATTTCATCATGGATGAGATTTTGGCGAAGCTTCTTCCCCTCGTCGAATAACGGCCAGCGGCTCGCGAGCTACACCGGGTGATTCAACTCGCGGACGGGTGGATAGTGGGCGGCGCGGGCGGCGGTGTGAAGGCGTAGGGCGAAGACTTCAGACCAGGTTTTCGAGATCGACCTTCAGCGCAGCGGCGAGCTTTTTCAGCGTGGCAATGCCCCCGGTCTTATGCCCGGCCTCAATTGCCGCGATCATGGCGCGGGAGACTTTGGACACTTTGGCCAGCGCCTGCTGGGTGAGTGCGCGATGCTCGCGCCAGATCTTGACCGGGCTCTCCCCGGCGAGGTGGCGCTCGGTAATCTCAAGTGGTATTAGTTCGTCTTCGCCACGGTCAAGGCGACCCTTGGCCGCATCGTAAGCCCTCACGTCGGCAAGCATCTCCGCATGGTCCATGAGCCTCTGAAAGGCTTGCACCGGAATAACAGCGAACTCCTTGCCCCCGCGGGTAATCTTTTCGATACGCATCAATATACTCCCACTCTCGGTCCGACTTCCAAGATCACCATCAACAGGCGCTCGTCATGCAACTCGTATATCACACGCCAGTCTCCCACGCGAAGCCTGTATGCTTCACGGCCCTGAAGCTTTGTGAGGTTGTTGTTCGGCGCGTAGGGATTCACCGCAACCTCCTTGATCTTCGCCACAATCCGCTTCTGCCAGTTCACCGGGAGCTTGGCGATGGCTTTATTGAAGGACCTTGTGGTGACGATCGTGTACATGGATCGATTGTCGCCCGGGGCAACGACTCACCGGTGCCTAGAATGTTACCCAAAGAAACAATTCTAGCATTTCGTCGAACGTCAGACCACATCGCCATCTCACCAACCAACGGGGCTTGTGGATATCCGAGTGGTCCGGGTAGTTCAGCTTTTGCGGACGGGCGGATTGTGGGCGGGAGACGGAGGCTGGGCGCGCGCCCGGTGGTTCGCGCTACAATTGACACTCGATTTCACAATGCCGCGGCCCTCCGCTCAGATTTCGCCGACCATCCGCTGATCCGCGAATACCAGCGGTCGCTGGCGGCCCTTCGCGGGCAAGGCGTGAAGAACGAACTCGGTCTTCGCCGGCCGTTCGAGAACCTGCTCGCCGGTTCCGCCCGTCTCCGCGGCTGGCGCTTCGAGGTAATGGTCGTGCCGATCCGCCAGATCCGCGGGCAGCGCGTCGTCCTCGATCGCATTGGCGGCGAGCCAGGCTAAGGCCGACTCGTCCCCTGTCGCGCGCGCTCCCACGGACTCGAACGCACAATCAAGGCTTGATTGGGCGGCAGATCGAGTGGCTCATCGGGGATGATGGCCTTGCCATCGAAATGTGCGTTGACCGTCATCACGGCTCCTTGCCGGCAACCTCTTCCAGTATGCCAGGAATGCCGGAGGTGGTCCAATTCACTCAAAGCCGGCGGGTTCGCGACCCCTTACTACCGCACCATCGCGTTGAACAGCAGCTTGAACGTGCCGTGGGTTTGCGCGCGGTGCTGCGCGGGGAAGCCGATGAGCACTACCCGGCCCTCGCCGAGTTTGGCGGCTACCATGGCCGCCTTCCGGGTGAGCGTTTCTTCGCCCACCAGCCATCCGCTTTCCAAGAGGTCGCGGGCGGCGTAGCGAACAACGGTCTCGTACTGGTCGGCGTTCTGCGCGGTCACCTCGAACGCCGGACTGTTCATATACACGGCCAGGCCTTCCGGCGGCATGCCGTAGGCCAGCGGATTGGTGTTGTCGAATTCCACTTTGAGCGTCGAACCGGGGCACCAGAATTCCTTGGTGGTCTTGCCCGTCACCACGTTGCGAACGCCCACCGCGAGCCGCTCCATGGCGAAACTCGCCGCGCCGTTGAGCGTCACCAGCGTTCCGCCCTTCTGCACGAAGTCTCTCAGCGCGGCGACCCCCTCGGCGCCAATGCCGGTGCGGTATTCGGGAGGTGTGGGGCCGCGGCCGCCGCGCCCTTCGCCGCCGGGCCCAGAGGGCGCCCCCTCGGCGGGCGCGCCTCCGCCGGCGCCTCTGCCGCCTCTGCCGCCCGCCGCTCCCGCGGCGCCCGCGGCGGCGGGTTCACCGGTGATGGTGGCCGTCGAATCGTCGGGCAGGATGATGACGTCGTACTTCTGGTTGAGGCTGCCCTTCTTGATTTCGGCGTCCATCAGGCTGGTGTAGGGGAAGCCAAACTGCTCGATCAGCCAGCGGGTCCAACCCTCGTCGATGTTGCCGCCGCCATACCGCTGATACATGGCGACGCGCTGGCGCTTCATGTCGTGAGCGCCCGCGG
>DATFYK010000030.1:0-6966 GCA_035315085.1 Occallatibacter sp. | reverse complement strand
TCACGTGCGCTTGCCACGGGAGTGCATGGTGGCTTTTTCTTAATGAAAAAGCCACTCGATAGTTGTGTTTCGGCGTGCAGCAATTGGAGAACCGCTAGGATGGGACGCGCGACACGCAGCTCCCGCGGCAGGACAAAATCGGATTGATTTTGCCAGGACAGCTCCTATGATCCGCGACCCGCCTGTATATTCCTGCGATACCTCCATCTTCTTTTTGAGCGCAAAGTCCGCAATGCCCCCGTTACGATGAAACTTGCGGGCCGCAACAGCCGGACAAGGCTGGCCAGCAGGCGGGCCTCTAAGGAGACCATTGCGCCGCATCGGAAGGGACTTTGGAGCTTTGAGCACATCCTCAAGCCAGGCGAATCTCGCACCCTCGTGGAAGCAGGAAGTAAACCGGCGCCTTGAGGCGCACAAGAGCCGTAAGAGCGGTTTCGCGGCGGAGCCGGAAGCGCCTTCGGCAGCGCAGCGTGGAGCCGGCAGCCGTGCGGCGCAGGCGGCTGCGCGCGTGGCAGCGCGTTATGCCAAGGCCCCCAGCTACAGTGAGGTGCTGGCTGAAGAGGCCCGCACGGCCGTGCGCGCCGCCGAGGCTGCGTCCCAGGCTGCTTTGGAGGCGCAGGCCGCGGCTGAGTCGGTGCTGGCGAGTCTGGAAGCTGCGTCCGCCGTTGAGCACGCGTGGCTCCCCGAGGCTTTGCAGGGCGGGGCTGGAGAGCATGCGTTTGAGCCGGCATGGAAGGCGCCGGTTGAGCCTGCCCACCCCGCAGCGTCTAATTCGAGCCAAACCTTTGAGAGGCAAGCGTTTGGAATCCGCTGGGATGAGGATCTTCCGGCGCGCCCGGAGGTGCCGGCGGCTGCACGCGCATCGCGTAGGCCGGGAGCATGGGAGGTTCCGGTGGCGCGCTGGTGGGAGCTGGATGTATGGGCGCAGGATGGGCCGGATGCGCTGGGGGGCGCGGAAGGCATTGAGTCTGTGGAAGCTGCACAGCCGATTCATGCGAAACTGATCGAGTTCCCGCGTGAACTGGTTGCGACGCGGAAGATCCGCCCACGGCTGGCCGAAGGACCGTATGGAGCGGCTGGTGAATCGAACGAGCAATTGAGCATCTTCGAGGTGGACCGCTGGAGCATCTCCACCCAGCCGGAAGCGGCGGATGCAGTGAACGAGGCGGCGGCGGCCGCGTGGCAGGGCGCAGAGTGGTCAGGCATCCAGCTGGGCGATCAACCTATGGGGCAACCCCTGGAGTTGACGACGCCCGAAGCCGCGACGGTTCCGGCAGCCGCGGCCCTGCAACTGGCGCCCGCCGGGTTGCGGACGATGGCGGCGGCGGTGGATGGCGCGCTGATTATGGGAGCTTTCCTGGTGGCTTTCCTGGTGGCCTCGGCCCATCTGAAGGAACTGCCCACGATCAAGGAGATCGAGCTGGGTTCGGCCGCCGCGCTGCTGGTTCTCGGCGTACTTTACCAGGCGCTCTTCTTCACGCTGGCCGAGGCGACGCCGGGCATGAAGTGCGCCCATATTTCGCTATGCACTTTCGACGATGAGAAGCCTACCCGCGCGCAACTGCGCAGCCGGCTGTGGGCGCTTCTTTTGTCGTTGCTGCCGGTGGGGCTGGGCGTGGCGTGGGCCATCTTCGACGAAGACCACCTGAGCTGGCACGACCGGCTGTCGCGGACTTATCAGCGGCGGGTTGTGGCCGCTGATGCGCGAGATCCGGGGGCCCGGCAGCTTCCATCCTGGAAGAACCGATAACTCGGCTCTAGGAGTGCGCGGGCCGCAGAGTGGGATGGAACGCCGGCTGATCATTACCGGTGAATGTTCCGCCGGACTGCCTGTTTCCTTCCAAACGGAACTGGCGGATCATGCCATCCAGGTCGTTGGCCAGCGAGGAGAGGTTCTTGAGGGCTTCGACGGCTTCGTCGGCTCCTTGCGCATTTTCGAGTGACAGTTGCGAGATTTGGCTGGCGGACTCGGAGATTTCGCCGGAGGCGGAGGTCTGCTCATTGGCGGCGGTGGCGATGAGGTGAATCTGGTGCTCCACCTGCTTGGAGGACTCGATAATAGCCTCCAGGCTGGTGCGGGCGCGGGCGGTTTCTCCGATGCCGGTTTCGACGGCCGTGCGGCTGTCCTGCATCACCTGGAGGGTTTCGCGGGTTTCTTCCTGGATGCTGTGGATGGTTCCGGCGATCTCTTCGGTGGCGCCCTTAGTGCGCTCGGCCAAGCGGCGGACCTCGCCGGCAACCACGGCAAAGCCGCGGCCGTGCTCGCCGGCGCGAGCCGCCTCGATGGCCGCATTGAGGGCCAGCAGGTTGGTTTGCTCGCTGATCTCCTGAATGACATTGACCACCTTGCCAATCTCCTCGGAGCGATGGGCCAGGGAGGTCATCTTCTGGGATACCGAATTGGTGGCCGCGGCGATCTTTACCATGGTGGCAGCCGCGGCCTGCATCACGGCGCCGCCCTGGTCGGCAGTTTCGGCCGAGATGCGACTGGCGCTGGCGGCGTTCTCGGCGTTGTGGCTGATCTCGCCGATGGTGGCGGTCATCTCCTGCGCGGCCGCGGCAATCTGGTTGGTTTTGCTGGACTGGGTTCGGGCGTTGCCGGCGCTTTGCACTGAGCGAGAGCTGATCTCGATAGTTGCGGCGGAGAGGGTTTCAGCTCCCTGGGCCACCGATTGTATGACGCTACGCATGGAGGTCACGGTGGTGTTAAGCGCTTCGCCAAGGCGGCCGATCTCATCGGTTCCAGTCACCACGACGCTTGCCGTCAGGTCTTTGGCCGCCAAGCGTTCCAAAGCAGCCTTAACCCTACCCAGACGCGGCGCGATCTCCCGCGTGAGTGTCCTGCCGATCAATGCGCAGAGCAGAACGATCAGGAGCATGACCCCAACATTGACCCAGGTCGCGCGGTTGCTTGCGCTGGAGGCGGCGTTGGACTCCTCCGTGCCGTATTTCGCATTCAGGTTGAGGTCGTCATCCATCACCGCAAAAGCGGTTTGATAAGACTCGACCACGGAGTCCGACGTTTGCAGGTCCAAGGCATCTCCGGCCTTGCCGGCTGCCAGCAATGTGTTGGCGCGGTTGCTGGTTTCCTGGTATTGTGCGAAGGCTGTCGAGAACTTTTGGTAGAGTTCGCGTTCCCCTGGATAGCTGATCCCGGGTTCGTAGAGTTTGACGCCCGACTGGTAGTCGGCCAGGGCCTTCTGCCGCGCGGTATTATGCTCCGACGCGCAGGCCGGCGTCTGGCAAAGCATCAGATCGAGATCCTCGCGCCGCGTATTGTTGGCCGCCCTCCGGATATCCGCCAGGGCGAGAACTGAGGGAAAGGAATGGTCGCTTACATCCACGGATTTGCTGGTGATGTTCCGGCATGTGAAAAAGGTGTAGACCCCCAGCAGGATGCAAAGACCGCACACGATGCCGAAGGAGCCGGTGAGCTTGTGGGAAACAGAGAGATCGCGTTGCCAAGACATGCCGGAATCCCCTTCTCAAGTGGTTCGTGGAGTTCATCGGCAAAATCCGGCGGAGCTTGAGTACTTTCGTTTGCGGATTTCGAGTGTAAACGCCGGTCGGTGCCATCCGTACGCGCCGCGTAAACCGTTGCGGTTGACTGGGCTGTAACAACGGCGCTATATAATTTCTGTCAGTTCCCGAAAATCATTCGGCGCGCCCGGTCCATTCGATCGGATTCCAAGACACAAGAAAGGACTCAACGACTATGACGTCATTTCAGCATAAGCGGTTCAAGGTAACGACCCTCAGTCTCGTGGGCATCGCAGTCTTAGCTTTGTCTCATGCAGCGGCGGGCCAGGAGCCACAGTCTTCGAGTACGGCAAAGCCGCTGGAACTCAGCGTGTTGCAGTTGCCCGTAAAGACGCTGGGGCCGACGGTTTCCGGCGGTTCTCCCACGAACGCGACGATCACATTTACTTCAAAGAACGGTCCCTTCTGCATCCAGGGACTGGTAGTGAGCGCAAGCCCATCCGCGGCTGTAACTGCAAAGGAATTCGGCGATGTGTGGATTAACCTGGCGTACATCGACTCCTTCGGCCTTTCGCACCCCTACATCACACTGGCGGACAGCACGACTGGAGGGTTCTCCCCGTACGACATCGTTCTGAACTACGGGGGCCCGATCTGCGCCGCCAAGTCCGTACAGTTCGATCTGATTCAGTGGCAAGCGCAAATCGGGACCGGGACAACGATCGAGGTGCTAGGCGAGGCAGTCATTTCAACCGCCCGCGGCAACAAGGTAACTGTGAAATAGCCGCTCAGCGATTCAGAAACATAGCCAGCACCATGGTCTTGCTGTATATGCTCAGGACATGATCTCCTCGAATTCGATCTCGCGGTGCATCGTGTCTCGCGGGCTTTCGGCAATGATGCTGGTCTTTCTTGCCCTCTCAGGGGCGATTTGTCTGATGGCTCAGAGCGCTCCTCCTGTCCCGGTTCCGGCCACAGCTGCGCCGCGCATGCCCGCACCCCCACCGGAACAGTTGGCAATTCAGGCGGCCTCTGAGAAGGATCATCAGCGGCTGATGGACCTGCTGGGGATCAAGGAGCTCCGCCGGGGAGCCGATGTGGACGCCAAATCGCCGTACGCGGCCAACTACGACGAGTCGAAAGCGGAGGTTTATCCCAACCTGCCCGACCCGTTGGCGCTCAGGAACGGCACACGCGTAGCCACCGCCAAAGTCTGGTGGGCGAAGCGCCGTCCGGAGATCGTGGAGGAGTTCGACCGGGAGATCTATGGCCGGGTCCCCGCCCATCTTCCCAAGGTGACCTGGGAGGTGGTGAGCACCACCGCGGAAATGGTCGGAGATGTGCCGGTGGTGACCAAAAGGCTGGCCGGCCACGTGGACAACTCGGCCTGGCCGCAGATTGCGGTCACGATCGACGCCACCCTGACCACGCCGGCCCATGCGGCTGGTCCCGTGCCGGTGATGATGCAACTGGCTTTTCCGGCGGAGTACACGGCCGCCCCCGCTAACAATGTTCCGGGAACGATGGCCGCAGGTTCCGCGAACCAGCAGCCCACGTGGCAGCAGCAAGTGCTGGCCAGGGGCTGGGGTTACGTGCTCGTGTCTGCTTACAGTTACCAGGCGGACAACGGCGCCGGACTGACGGAGGGGATTATCGGACTGGTGAACAAGGGGCAGCCGCGCAAGCTGGACGATTGGGGCGCGATACGCGCCTGGGCCTGGGGCGCCAGCCGGGTGCTGGATTATTTAGAAACCGACAAATCTGTGGACTCGAAGCAGGTGGGTCTTGAGGGCCACTCCCGCTTTGGGAAAACGGCGCTGGTGACCTTGGCCTATGACCAGCGCTTTGCGATTGCGTACATCAGCTCCTCCGGTGAGGGCGGCGCCAAGCTATACCGGCACATCTTTGGGGAGCAGGTGGGCAACGTGGCCGGGGCCCGGGAGTACCACTGGATGGCGGGCAACTTCCTGAAATACGCCGGTCCTCTGACGCCCGGCGACCTGCCGGTCGATAACCACGAACTGATTGCCCTGTGCGCGCCGAGGCCGGTGTTTATCGGCGCGGGAGCCAGCGCCGGAGACGGGTATGCCGACCCCCGCGGGGACGCGTGGGCGGACGCCAGGGGAATGTTCCTGGCGGAAGTTGGCGCCGGGCCGGTTTACCGGCTGCTGGGCAAGAAGGACCTGGGAACCACAGAGTTCCCGCCCATCGAGACGGCGCTGATTGACGGGGATATCGCGTTTCGCCAGCATTCCTTTGGGCACACGCCGGCTCCGAACTGGCCGGCTTTCCTCGACTTTGCCAGCCGGTATCTGCATGCTCCGGCGGCAGCGAAGACACCTTAGAGTTTCTTGGACATGACAATGCAGTGGCATTCGAGGCCGGGCTTGAGCGGACGGGAGGGGTTGAATTCCTCTGTGCCGGTCTCGATGTAGCCAAACCTGCGATAGACGGGCAGAAGCTCGGGACGCAGGCTGAGGACGGTGATATCGACGGCTTCGCAGCCGAGCTGCCGGAAGCGGTCCTGGGCGGCCTGGACGATGCGGCGGGCCAGGCCGGAGCCCTGATGTGCGGGACCAACGGCGAGCTGGCCGAGATAGCCGCGATTGCCGCGGAGTTCGGTGTAGACACAGGCGAGTAGACGGCCGGAGAGGTCTTCGGCCACCAGGATGCTGCCTTTCTCCATCATGGAGGCCAGGCGGGCTTCGTCTGTGCGCGTGCCTTCGAGAAAGGTTTCGATGGAGAAGGCGGAGTTGATGAGCAGGATCAACTGCGGACGGTCGGCCGGGGTGGCCAGACGGAAATGGATCGGGGAGCCGGAGTCAGCTTTCTGGGTCATTTTCGCTCAGTGCAGGTCAGTTGAGGCCGGTTGCCGCCTTCTAGGGTCTGCTAACACTACCTGGACAGCGGCGACGAGAGCCAATTTTTCTCAGTTCAAGGAATGAGGAGGGACAGATACCGGGTGTATCTTAGCGACGATTGACGACGAAATGGGGAAAATTGGCCCCGTCCCAAAGGGTTGCGGCGAAAATCCGGCCATACTTCATTCTCGCCCTCGACGGTGGACCCGCCACAGCCTTCGGGCTCGGCTTCCCACCCCAGCGACGAAGACCTGTCGCTGGGGACCCCGGTTTCGTCTGGCCGGATTTTCACTCGCAACGCTGTCCGCCCTATAGTTCATAACAGACTCTAGGAAGTTGATGCGTCAGGCGCCTGTGGGGATGCAGTGGGGCGGCTGAAGTCTCGCTTTTTCAAAACCGCGGGAGAGATGAATTCATTTGACTTGCGCAGAGGTTTCCCAGTCCGGCTCAGGGGCAATTGCGTCGAGCGGAGCGGTGGGCAGCAGGTGTGCGCGGGCAAGGACCTTGCGGGTCAGGCCGGTGAGCGCCATGCAGGCGGCTTCGCCGAGCGGAATCCAGCGCCGCTCGCCGCCTGCCACGGTCATGGCGTCGATATCGTCTTCAAAGACGGTGCGGACGCGGACGT
>DATFYK010000029.1:0-24637 GCA_035315085.1 Occallatibacter sp. | reverse complement strand
CATGCAATCAGCCGGCAACATCGCTGTTACACTGGAAAGTGAGAGAAAAGTGCGGTTTATTTGCCCAGCCGGGCTCGGAAGCCGTTTGGAATCGAGGTTGAGGACTATGCCGGAACAGAATGAAAACAAGAGCTTTACTGGAACCAGCCTGCGCCTGAAGGTGGGTCTGGCCGAGATGCTCAAAGGCGGCGTCATCATGGACGTGATGAACGTCGAGCAGGCGCGCATCGCCGAAGAAGCCGGCGCAACCTCCGTCATGGCTCTGGAGCGCGTCCCCGCAATGATTCGCGCCGAGGGCGGCGTCGCCCGCATGGCCAAGCCCGCGCTCATCAAGGAGATTATTGCCGCCGTCTCCATTCCCGTCATGGCCAAGGCCCGCATAGGCCACACAGCCGAGGCGCAGATTCTGCAGGAACTCGGCGTCGACTTCATCGACGAGAGCGAGGTCCTCACCCCCGCCGACGAGGCCCATCACATCGACAAGCACGCCTTCACCACGCCCTTTGTCTGCGGCGCGCGCAACCTGGGCGAAGCCCTGCGGCGCATCGCCGAGGGCGCGGCCATGATTCGCACCAAGGGCGAGGCGGGCACCGGCGACGTGGTTCACGCCGTCCGGCACATGCGCCAGATTACGCGCGAGATGCGCGCCCTTACCGTGCTGACCGAACAGGAACTCTACGCCGCCGCCAAGGACCTCCAGGCCCCCTACGAGCTGGTCCGCATGGTCGCGCAGGCCGGCAAGCTGCAGGTGCCCAACTTCTCCGCCGGCGGCATCGCCACCCCCGCCGACGCCGCTCTCATGATGCAACTCGGCGCCGAGGCCATCTTCGTCGGTTCAGGCATCTTCATGAAGGAGCGCGCCACGCCTCTCGATGTCGAAAACGATCCAAAGGAGCGCGCCGAAGCCGTCTCCCGCGCCAAGGCCATCGTCGTCGCCACCACCCACTACAACGACCCCAAAATCCTCGCCGAGGTCGCCGCGCAGGTCACCGGAACCATGAAGGGCCTTGCCGCCGCCAGCCTCGATGAGTCCCAACTATTACAGACACGAGGCTGGTAGGACTGGCCGCTTGGGCGGACGCTCGCTATTCGCTCGCATGGGTTTTAGTGCTTCCCAGGTCTCAGAAGCGCAACTCGGGCACCCGGCAATGAATCAGATTTTCGTGAAAGGTGTTTTCGGCGATGACCGGGGAGGGTAATCGTAATGGCGAACAAGTCACACTTCAATAGCGGCCACATTGCAATGAACCGTATGAAGAAGATCGGTCAGACGCATACTTCAAAGATTGATGGCATCATTGCATCACACACAGTTCACGGAATCTTTATTCAAGACGCGGTTGAATTTTTGAAAACTCTACCCGCTTCATCCATTCAACTAATTCTAATTGACCCGCCGTACAATCTTGACTTAGAAGCGTGGGATAGTTTTCACAACTATCTCGATTGGGCTAAAGGCTGGTTGGATCAGATTTATCGGGTACTATCTGATTCAGGTAACTGTGTAATCTTTGGGGGCTTTCAGTATCAGGACTTGAAGAAAGGCGACCTCCTCGAAATCCTTCACTACACTCGCCATCACACAGATTTACGATTCGTTAATTTGGTCATCTGGTATTACAAAAATGGGATGAGCGCACATCGCTTTTTTGCGAATAGGCATGAGGAAGCGGTGTGGCTTTCTAAAACAAAGAAATACTACTTCGATTTGGACGCTGTTAGAATTCCCTTTGATGAGGCGACTAAGGAGATGTACAAACGAGATAAACGTCTCAACCCCAACAGCATTGATAAGGGGAAAAATCCTACGAATGTTTGGGAGGTGGGGAGATTGAACGGAAATTCCATTGAACGAGTTGGTCATACCACGCAAAAGCCAGCCGAACTAATCAAGCGATTTGTAAAGGGTCTATCTTTTCAAGGTTCAATAGTATTAGATTGTTTCGCGGGGTCGGGTACAACAGGGCGTGTCTGTATAGAAGAGGGACGACATTCAATCTTGGTGGATTCAAACAAGAAGTTGTATAACTATCTCGATATGCATATTAAGCAGATTGAATCGAACATATTCTTACCACAGTACAAACTGATGAAGGATACTCCGATTGATTTGGTGCTTGCAGAAATGAGCACTCAGAATAAGCGCACCACAACGTCAGACATCAAAGGATTACTGCAATGAGTAAAGGACAAACAGGGCGCCTAACCAAACAGCATGTATCATCAGGAGGTGCAAGTGGAATCTTCGGTGAAAATGCTCAGGTGCACGATCAGTCTGTTCGCCGTGCTGCCATGAGCGTGTTTGAAGCCCTGAAACAAGAATATCAGAAGTACAAATTCAGGTTCAGGGAGACCGTCAGCAAGCACGAAATTAACGAGAAATTGAATTCGATAGACAAGCGATTGGGGACGACGCTCTTTGTTAAAGAGTCGAAAATCAAACCCGATGGAGGGATTATCGAGGTACAAGATAAAGATCAACGATGGAGGGTTGTGTTAGTTAGCGAAGCCAAGTATCAGGGCAAGGATGTGGAAAATGTTCAGGCGGGACTGCTTGTCGGCAAGAAAAAGGATCAGGAATTGATGGTTGCGGGGAATGCCATTGAGAGAGTGTATAAAAACATCAATGAAATCCGAAACTTCATGCTTGATGAATATCATTTCCCGTACGCAGTATTCTTGCAGGGGTCGAATTTTGCAACCGAATCAGTCCAGGTATTCAAGCCCGACGGTTCCTTCGTTGAAATACGACATGACTCAGGTGCAATGAATAGAATTGATAGGGTCACGGCGGCTAATTTCTGTATGCCAATAAACTGTAATTATTGCAGAAATATTTTTGTCGGTCATAAGAACTCATCAATAATGCTTCAGGCAGCGTCGATATTTGCCAGATGCAAGTCGTGGGAACAGAAGGAGATGCAAGAAATTATGATTGCCATTGCAAAGACATCCATAGGCATCTTGAATCAGTTAGGATAGCGCAGCCGAAGGAATCAAACCGGCCGTTCCCCACGCCGAAGGCCTCCGCCCCATCGCAGGTGGCCACTTGACATGTACGGTAATACCGTACATGATGGATACGTGAGGTGCCATGTAGCTGGTCCGGTTTCGTCATAAGGGCCTGGGGCAGTTCTACGAAAACGGAAACGCCCGTTCTTTGCCCTCCGCAATGGCTGACAAGTTGGGCAAGCTGCTCTTCGCCATTGAAACCGCCGGGACGCTGGAACAACTCGGCAAGTTTCCCGGCTGGAAGCTGCACCCGCTCAAGGGTGACCTCAAAGGATTTTGGAGTATGACCGTAACCGGAGACCGGCGATTGATCTTCCGCTATGGCGAAGATGCCAATGCCGCCAGCGATATTGACCTGATCGACTATCACTGAGGAGGCCGAAATGCCCATGAAGAACCCGCCCCATCCAGGCAGCCTGATTCAAACCGAAGTCATCGAAGCGCTCGGCCTCAGCTTGTCAAAGGCCGCGGAGATTTTGCAGGTGCGCCGCGCCACGCTCTCCGATCTTCTCAACGGCAAGTCCGCCCTGACGCCCGACATGGCGCTGCGCATCGAAAAAGCCTTCGGCCCGGAGATGGACCACCTCCTGCGCATGCAGCTCGCCTACGACATATCCAAGACCAGAGAGCAGGCAAAGAACCTCTCGATCGAGCGGTACGTGTCAGCTTGAAGACAACCAAGTAATGACCCTCAGGCGGTGACGTGTAGCCTGGTTTCTACCATTGTCCATTCCCCGAGCCGCAAGCCCGCCCTGAGCTCAGTCGAAGGGGCCGCCCACCTGTACAGCCTGCCCTGAGCGAAACCGGGGGCCCCGGCGACAGGTCTTCGTCGCTTGGGTGGAAAGTCGAAGGGGCAAGTCCTCCCAGCGCAGGTGGCCGCATCCTCCTCGCCTTCCGGAACCCCGGTCCTACCGTATATGATGGCTGGCTGTATCCTGCATCCGATTTTTGTCCGCAAATGCAAAGGAGACCGAATGTCTGATCCAAGTTCTGATAATCTCGCCAAGCTCAATCGCCGCGAGGCGCTGCTGCTGGCCGCCGCCGGCGGAGTAGGCGCCGCGCTGGCCCGTCCGGCCGCTGCCATGGACAACACCAAGACCGCGGCGCATCAGGAGCCCGGCAATTGCGCCACGCCAAAAACCGCGGTGGCGAACACCCAATATGGCAAGGTGCGCGGCTTCGTCGATGGCGGCGTCTTCACCTTCAAGGGCGTGCCCTACGGCCAGGACACCGGCGGCGAGAATCGCTGGCTGCCCGCCAAAGCTCCCAAGCCCTGGGACGGCGAATACCCCGCCCTGATTTACGGCCCCAACTGCCCCCAGCACCTGCATGACTTTTCGGGGATCGAGCAGTCCTTCATTCAGGACTGGGACGACGGCTACATGGGCGAAGACATGCTCAAGCTGAACATCTGGACGCCCAGCCTGAGCGGCAAGCGCGCGGTGATGGTCTACTTTCACGGCGGCGGCTTCGTCTTCGGCTCATCCTATGAGCTGCCCTCGCACGAGGGCGCGCAGATGGCCCGCCATCACGATGTGGTGCAGGTCTCGGTTAATCACCGCCTCAACATCCTCGGCTTCTTCGACCTCTCCGAGATCGGCGGCCCCGCCTACGCCGATTCAGTCAACGTCGGCATGACCGATCTGGTCGCATCGCTGCAATGGGTCCACGACAACATCGCCAACTTCGGCGGCGATCCGGACCGCGTCATGATCTACGGCCAGTCCGGCGGCGGCTCCAAGGTCACCACGCTGATGGGAATGCCCTCGGCCGCGGGACTCTTTCATCGCGCCTCCGTGCAGTCGGGCGGCGGAGGCAATCCTCCCAGCGCGGAGCAATCCAGGGCGCTGGCCAAGCAGGTGATGATCGAGCTCGGCCTTCAACCCAACGACATCGTCAGCCTGCAGAAGATGGATTGGGCCAAGCTGAATGCTGCCGGCAACGCCGCCGTCGCCAAGATCAACCCGCCGATGAAGCCGGGGATGGGTCCATTCTCCGCTCCGGGCATGCCGCCACGCGCCGGCTTTGGACCCACCGTGGATGGCCGCACCATTACCGTGCGCTCCTTCAATGAGGCCGCGCCGGAGATCTCCAAGAACATTCCCCTGCTCATGGGCTCGGTCAGCGAAGAGGGCAACCATATGCTCTCCAAACCCACTGAGGCCGAGTGGATGGCCTCGCTCATCCGCCTCTACGGCGAAACCAAGGCAGCTACCCTTGCCGCCGCCTTGAAGAAGGCCCATCCGGAGAAGAGCATCCGCACGCTCTCCTATATGTGCGGCGGCTCCATGCTGAATAGCATCTCCATTCGCAACAATGTAGTGAGAATGTCCAAATTGAAGTGCGACCAGAAAGCTGCGCCCATCTACACGTACTACTTCACCTGGCAGTCGCCCATGCTGGAAGATGCGGGGGCCTGGCACACCGCCGAACTGGCCTTCTGCTTCGACAACACCAAGCGCTGCGAACAGGGCACGGGCAACACGCCCGAGGCGCAGGCGCTGGCCAAGAAGATGGCCACGGCCTGGGCCAACTTCGCCCGCACCGGCAACCCCAGCCAGCCCGGATTGATCTGGGAGCCGACCACACCGGAGCGCTGCCAGACGATGGTATGGGACAATCACAGCCGCATGGAAGACGATCCCGAAGGCGAGATCCGCAAGATTCTGCTCGGTTAGCGCTGCAGTTGCCGGGCGCCACATCCTTCGCTTGGCTGGGGACCCCAACGACTCGGGATCCCCAGCGAGCGATTTTTGCTCGCTGGGGTGAGGGTAGGGTCTTCGTCTGTGGCATGGCCGGGCGAAAGGTGGGAGACTGTCAATGCTCGTTCTCCGAGCCGAAGGCGTCTGCCGCACCGCAATTGGCCGAACAGATAAAATCGTCTAAAGTGGCGTCGCTTGCCGATGAAAGAGTTGCCGAATTCCTTTGGCCAAAGGCGGAACATCCAGTTGACGAAAACAGAGAAACAACAGCGGCCTCTCAAGGACCCTCTGCTGGACCCCGGCGGTCCGCATCTGGATGACGACTTTCTGGCTCTTTGTGGCGAGCGGAATCGACGCATCGTGAAACGGCTCAAGGCTGAGGAGGAGACGAAACGCCTGGTAGAGGCCCAGCAACTCTATCGAAAAGAACACCCGTTGATCGGCGTCCTGGCAATTCAGGGCAATTACGCCAGCCATTCGCAAGCTCTGATTGAGGCCGGCGCCGAGCCCGTGGAGGTGCGCAAGCCCGGCGGTCTGGCCGGCCTCGATGGTCTGGTTCTGCCCGGCGGCGAATCGACCACGATTCTGAAATTCCTTGAGAAGCACCGTTTTTTTGAAGCTTTACAGGAGTTCTGCGGCAGAAAGCCCATTTTCGGTACCTGTGCAGGAGTGATTCTGCTGGCGCGGGAGGTTCGCAATCCGGCGCAGCGCAGCCTGGGCGTACTGGATGCGGTGGTGGAGCGCAACGCCTACGGCCGCCAGATCGACTCGACCATTCTGACGGCCGAGACCGCGCTCGCCGGCGGCCCGCTGGAAATGGTTTTCATTCGCGCTCCGCGCATTGTCGAAACCGGCGCCGGCGTGGAAGTGCTGGCTCGCCGCGAGGGCTTCCCGGTGCTGGTTTGCCAGGGGCGCGTCATGGCCGCCACCTTCCATCCCGAGCTTTCAGCTGACCGCCGGGTTCACCGGCTTTTTGTCGAGACCGTGGCCGCTGCGCATACAAAATAAGCGGCCCCCGGTGAGCCATGCCGTTCTCTCGCTGAGGACGCCTTGCTGCTTGACACTGCGGAGGTTGAAAGATGCACTTCGCGGATGGCTATGCCAGATGACGATGCAGTAACGCACGGCACCGCTCGCCAAAGCTAGGCACTTCGGGGCACTCGAAATATATCTCGCGGTTGAGCGCCATGAGCAACTGCACGGCTTTCAACTGCTCATGGTCCGCTGAAAGCGATGTGCCCTCATGTACGAACTCGTCGGTGAGGTATTCGATCGCGTGGCCCAGAATCTCCAGCGCGCGTCCCGCCTGGGGAGTGATGCGCCGGTGGCGATTAGGTCGTACACGGACAGTGGATACGACCGGTGCAGTGGCCGGAATCGGGAAGCCGGTTAAGGTGGAAGCTGCCATGCTGTTTATCCTCAACCCTGTTCTTCGGCCCATTCGCTGCTCTTTTCAGATGACGAACGTACTGTGTTCCATAAAAGAACACTGGATTATGGCGGACTATTCCGGGAAATGATGTGATGCAGCTCACATATACTCCCTGCCTGCCACGGATCATCCGAGTCCTGCACACCCTCGGTCGCCTTGACGGGATGAGGCCGAAAACCTAATCTCAAACCAGCATCCTGGTGGATCGGGGCCGCTGGCAATTGCGGTCAAGAGGGTGCAATCCTACTGGACTTTTCAGACTGGGCGGCAATGATCCCCTACTCCTGGCAGTATCTCCCGCTATTGATGCAAATCCTTGCCGCGTTTGGCCTTGGCCTGGGGATGGTTGCCGCCTCCTGGTTCATTGGGCGGCGTCGCGGCTCGGCCACCAAACTGGCCGCCTATGAGTGCGGAATCGAGGCCGTGGGCGACGCCCGCGGGCGTTTCAGTGTCCGCTTCTATATGGTGGCCGTCCTGTTCATCCTCTTCGATGTGGAGGCGGTCTTCATGATGCCCTGGGCGGTGATCTACCGCAAACTGCATGAAATCACCGGCTCCCGGCTGTTTGGTTTCTGGGAGATGCTGGTCTATCTCGGCTTTGTGGCTGTTGGACTCTACTACATCGTACGCAAGGGCATCCTGAACTGGAGCCAGGACAAGGCGGACCTATAGGGTCTGCTTTCCAATCTCAGGGGCCAGCGACCGTAGCCAATTTTTACGAGTTCTAGGAGTGAGGAGTGACGCATACCGGGTGTCTGCTAGCGACGAGCGACAACGAAATCGGGAAAATTGACCCGGTCCCGAAGGGTTGCGGCGAAAATCCGGGGTCCCCAGCAAGAGGTCTTCGTTGCAGGGGTGGAAATCCGGCCATACTTCGTTGTCGTCCTCGACGGTGGACCCGCCACAGCCTTCGGACTCCGCCTCGTCTGACCCGATTTTCGCTCGCAACGCTGACTCCTGAGATTGGAAAGCAGACCCTATGATGGCCGAGGCAAAGACATTCAGCGGCAGGGCCGCTGTGCTGGAGGGGCTTCCCGAGCATCCGGCGGTCAAGGCGATCCAGGCCTGGAATCCCGAGGCTCTGGTTGACGCGAAATTCGACCGCAATGAGTTGACGCTGACCATCGCCGCCGAAGAGATTCGCGCCGCGGCTGCCACCGTGCAGGCGGCCGGATACAACTTCTTCGAGGACCTGACCGCGGTCGACTGGTTCCCTTCCTCGCCCCGCTTCCAGTTGAGCTACCACATTTTGTCGCACGCCTATCAAGAGCGCATCCGGCTGCGGGTGCTGCTGGAGGGCGAGAGCCCGTCGCTGGAGTCCATCACGCCGGTCTGGCCCGCGGCCAACTTCTACGAGCGCGAAGTCTTCGACTTGTTCGGCATTCGCTTCGGCGGGCACCCCAATCTGCGCCGCATCCTGATGCCAGACGATTGGGTGGGGCATCCATTGCGCAAGGACTATCCGGTGGAGGGGTACCGCTAAATGAACTCCGGCACGCCCATCCTCGATGTTCCCGCGGCCGAAGGCGCGCGTGACCAGCACATGGTCCTCAACATGGGGCCGCAGCACCCGGCCACGCACGGGGTATTGCGCCTGGTGCTGGAAATCGACGGCGAAATCATTGTCCGGCTTTATCCTGAGATCGGTTATCTGCACACCGGCATCGAGAAGACCTGCGAGGCCAAGTTTTATCAGCAGGTGGTGCCGCTCACCGACCGCATCGACTACCTGAGTCCGATGGCCAACAACCTCTGTTACTGTCTGGCCGTCGAAAAGCTGCTGGCGCTCGAAATTCCCGAGAAGGCCCAGTGGATCAGGGTTCTTCTGAGCGAGCTGACCCGCCTGAATTCCCATCTCGTATGGCTGGGCACCCACGCCATGGACATTGGCGCCCTGACCGTCTTGCTCTACACCTTCCGCGAACGCGAGGATATTCTCAGGCTCTTTGAGGCCGTCTCCGGCCAACGGATGATGACCAGCTACTTCCGCATCGGCGGCCTCGCGCTGGAGCCGCCGCTGGACTTCTTCCACCGCGTAGAGACATTCATCCACGCCTTCCCGGAAAAAATCGACGAGTATTCAAACCTGCTCACCGGCAATCCAATCTTCAAGAATCGCTTGAAGGATGTGGGCTATCTGTCGGCAGCGGATGCAATTGCGCTGGGCGTGACCGGCCCGCCGATGCGCGCCTCGGGCGTGGACTTCGACCTGCGCCGCGATATGCCCTACTCCGGTTATGAAAAGTTCCAGTTCAGGGTTCCCGTCTCGACCGATGGCGATTGCTGGGCTCGGTATCTGGTCCGGCTGGAAGAGATGCGCGAGAGCGTCAGGATCATCCAGCAGGCGCTGGACGGGATGCCGGAAGGGGCGATCAAGGCCAACGCTCCCAGGATTGTGCTGCCCGACCGCGAGAAGATGAAGACCCAGATGGAGGCGCTGATCCATCATTTCAAGATCGTCACTGAAGGGTTTGCGGTTCCGGCCGGCGAGGTTTATCAGGGGATTGAATCGCCGCGGGGGCAGATGGGCTACTATGTGGTCTCGGACGGCACGGCCAAGCCCTACCGCGTCCACATGCGCAATCCGACCTTCGCCACCTTGCAGGCGCTGGAGACCATGTGCAAGGGCCGAATGCTGGCCGACGTGGTGGCCGTGGTCGGATCCATCGATATTGTGTTGGGCGAGATCGACAGATGAGTTCTGAATCGATGAGTATATTCTCTCCCCAACTGGCGGCGCGGTTTGACGCGCTGGTCCAGAAGTACCCGGTGCGGCGTTCGGCGCTGGTTCCCATGCTCCTCTACGCCCAGGACGAGATCGGCTATCTCTCCGATGCGGTCATCGCAGAAGTGGCCGAACGCATCGGCATCACCGAGCTCGAAGTTCGCAACGTGGCGACTTATTACTCGATGCTTCGCTTCAAGCCGGTAGGCAAATACAACGTGCAGGTTTGCACCAACATCAGTTGCATGTTGCGCGGGGCCCATGAGATTTACGAACGTTTCCAGGAGGAGCTCGACATCGGACACAAAGGCGTCACGCCGGACGGGTTGTTCTCGCTGGAAGAGGTGGAGTGCATCGGGGCCTGCTCGTGGGCGCCCGCGATTCAGGTGAATTACGACTTTCACGACGGGCTGACGCCCGAGCATGTGCCCGGCATCCTGGCCCGCTATCGACAACTAGAAGGCAAGGCCGCTCCACCTCAGCTCGTCTTCCATCCCGATGAGGTCAAGATCGTCTCCCGCCGTTTTGGGCTGGGCGCGGCAAAGATCGACCGTTATCTCGAACTCGGCGGCTACGCGGCTACAAAAAAGTGCCTGGAACTAGGTCCCGACTGGATCATCAACGAGATGAAGGCCGGGAACCTGCGCGGGCGCGGCGGCGCGGGCTTTTCCGCGGGGCTCAAGTGGTCGTTCGTGCCCAAAAAGTCAGCCAAGCCGAAATATGTGTTGGTCAACGGCGACGAGAGCGAGCCCGGAACCTGCAAGGATCACCTGATCTTTCTGCATGATCCTCATGCGGTCATCGAGGGTACGATCATTGCCGGCCTGGCCATCGGCGCCAAGGTGGGCTTCATCTACCTGCGCGGCGAATACCGCTATCTGCTGGAGATCATGGAGGAAGCCGTCGCCGATGCCTACGCCAAGGGCTTTCTGGGCAAGAACATCTTCGGCTCCGAAACCGAGTTCCACATCGTTACCCATACCGGCGCGGGGGCCTATGAAGTAGGCGAGGAGTCGGCGCTGATGGAGTCGCTCGAAGGCAAACGGGGAATTCCGCGCATCAAGCCGCCCTACCCTGCCGTCGTCGGCCTCTACGGCGGTCCCACGATCATCAACAACGCCGAGACCATCGCCACCGTGCCGCACGTGATCGAGATGGGCGGCGCGGCCTACGCGGCGGTGGGCTCCCCGCGCAACGGCGGCACGCGCCTGTTCTCCATCAGCGGCCATGTGGAGCGCCCCGGCGTCTATGAGCTGCCCATGGGCTACAACCTGAAGAAGATGATCTACGAGGTGGCCGGCGGCATCCGCGGCGGCCGCACGTTGAAGGCCGTGGTCCCCGGAGGCTCTTCAACCCCAGTGCTGCTGCCCGAGGAGATCGACATCGGCATGGACTTCGACCAGGTGGGCAAGGCCGGCTCCATGCTGGGCTCGGCCGGCGTGGTGGTGATCGATGACCAGACCTGCATGGTCGAGTTCGCGCTGCGCACCATCAGCTTCTACCAGCACGAGAGCTGCGGCTGGTGCATTCCCTGCCGCGAAGGCACCGACTGGCTGAAGAAGTCGCTGACCCGCTTCCACGCCGGCTTCGGCACGGCCAAAGACATCGACAACATTCAGTACCTGGCCGAAAACATGATGGGCCGGACGTTTTGCCCGTTTGGCGACGCGGCCGCCATGCCCACGCTGGCCTTTGTGAAGAAGTTCCGCAAGGAGTTCGAAGAGCATTTGAACGGCAAGCCCTGCCCGTTTACAAAACAAGTGGATTTGGTGGTGGTGTAGAGGGCTCTGGAGACGAATGGCAGACGTAACCTTCACGGTCGATGGCAAGAAGCTGACGGCTCCCGCGGGAACGCTGCTGATCGACGCCTGCCGCAAGGCGGGCATCGAGATTCCGGCCTTCTGCTACTACCCCGGCCTCAGCCTCCAGGCAGCCTGCCGTATGTGCGTGGTGCGCCAGGAGAAAGTGCCCAAGCTGCAAACGGCCTGCACGACCACCGTCGCCGAGGGCCAGGTTTTTATCACGGAATCAGAAGAAATCGCCCAGGCGCGCAAGGCCACCATCGAATTGCTGCTCGGCAACCACCCCCTCGACTGCCCGGTCTGCGATGCCGGCGGCGAGTGCGAGCTGCAGGATATGACCTTCAAGTACGGCGCAGGCGAAAGTCTCTACGCCGAGGCCAAGGAGCATCGCGAGGAACAGCAGTGGTCGCCGGCAGTCTTCTTTGACCGCCCGCGCTGCATTCTCTGTTACCGCTGCATCCGCGTCTGTGGCGAGGGCATGGACGTGTGGGCGCTGGGCGTGCAGAACCGCGGCGTCCATTCGACGATTGCGCCCAACGGCGGCGACCATCTGGACTGCGAGCAGTGCGGCATGTGCATCGACATCTGCCCGGTGGGCGCGTTGACCAGCGGCAGCTACCGCTACAAGACGCGGCCATGGGAGATGAACCACGTCTCCACTGTCTGCACACATTGCGCCGACGGTTGCAAGGTGACGCTGGGCGTGCGCCAGACCAACGACGGCTCGGAGATTGTCCGCGCCGACAACCGCGACAAGAGCGGCATCAACGGCGACTTTCTCTGCGCCAAGGGCCGCTTCGGCTTCGACTTCGTCGAAAATCCCGAACGGCTGACCCAGCCCCTGGTCCGTAACACCGAGGGCAAGCTGGAACCGGCCACATGGGAACATGCGCTGCGTCTGGCGGCGAGTAAATTGAAGGAGGTTCGCGACAGTCGTGGCGGCGCGGCCATCGGCGTCGTCGGCTCCAGCCGGACCACGAACGAAGAGAACTACCTGCTGCAGAAGTTCGCGCGGACGGTGCTCCGAACCAACAACATCGACCACCAGCGCAGTACGGATTACGCAGCCTTTGGCCGCGCCCTCGCCGGGCACAATCACAAAACGGCCAGCCTGCGCGACATCGCAACCGCACCGGCGATCCTGCTTGTCGGCGGCAATCCCACTGAAGAGCATCCGCTGCTGGCGTGGAACCTGCGCACCAATGTACGGCTGAACCGCGCCCGGCTCTACATCGCCAACTCCAAGCCCATCAAGCTGGAGCGGCAGGCCGAGGCTACACTGCGGCTGCGCGCCCACGGCTATCAAGCCATTCCCGCGTATCTGGGCGGCAGCGACGACACAATCAAGAACGCTGTCTTCCGCAAGGCCGTGCTGGCCGAGGACTCGCTCGTGGTGGTCTTTGGCCAGGAGTTTCGCGGCCAGGCCGTCGAATCGCTCGTTGCCTGGGGCCCCACGCGCGGCAATGTCCGCTATGCCTTCCTCGGCGACCACTCGAACTCCCGCGGCGCGGCCGACATGGGGCTGTTACCCGATCTACTGCCAGGCTATGTGCCGGTAACCGCTCCGGGCGCGTTCGCCGAATACGCGGGGCTGCCTGCAACAAGCGGCAAGACGCTGCCGGAAATCTTCAAAGCAGCAGGCAAAGGCGAGCTGGGCGCATTGCTGGTCGTCGGCGCCAATCCGGTGGCTAGGCTGGGCGTGGACCCAGCGGCCATGAAGAACACCTTCGTCATTGTTCAGGACCTTTTTCTCACCGAAACCGCTGCCATGGCCGATGTGGTGTTGCCGGCCGCCAGCCTCTACGAGAAGTCCGGCACGGTGACCAACACCTACGGTGATGTGCAACTCGTCAAGAAAGCTGCCGACCGCGCGGGAGTAAAGCCGGACTTCGAGATTCTGGTGCGTCTGGCCGGCGCCATGGGCGTCGATGTCAAGACGCTGGTGCCCTTCGGCAAGGGCGGCGTGACGGCCGATCTGGGCCAGTCGCGCGGTGCTCAGGCCGGCGAGGCAGACCGGCACGCAGTGTGGCTGGCGGCCAACAACTTGGAGCCCAGGCTGAGTCCCTTCGATCCGCTTGCCGTGCTGGACGAGATCGAGCGGCTGGTTCCCGGCTACACCCTGGACCGGATCAATCTCTTCGGCGGCAACGATGTGCGAACGGAGCCCGGCTTTGTACCGGTCGCGGCGTTGACAGAAACAGCGCCCGCTTTGGTGGTTCCCGCGCACGATGCATTGTTTACCTCCGGAACGCTAGGCCGGTACAGCCCCGCGCTCAAGGAACTTGCGAAGCATCAGGCGCGCTATGGCGGGCTGAAGATTCTGTGAAGTTGTTGTAGTATGTGGATTTATTCTCGAAAGAGAAAAGTGCAAACAGGAGGGATTGTCGTGAGCGTTGACGATGCAAAACAATATTCACTTCAAGCGCACGGGACAATTCAGTATTTGTTGGAGGGAATTGTTACTCCGGGCGGTTATCGACTCAATCTTGTTTTCGCGTATTTTCTTCTGGCCCTTGAGCACCAGAAAGCAATAGCTTCGTTGGTGGATTTGGAATTGCGTGGACCAGCGTTTGCGCTTTTTAGATTGCAAGTTGAAACGGCCTTTCGTGGTCTTTGGGTTGGCCGGGTAGCAACCGATCAACAAATTGAAGATATTGCTAAAAATGGCGCAAAACCCTTTGGAACATTCAAAGAAATGGTACAGAAAGTGGATGAAGCATACCAGGCAGACGGAAGATTACAGAAAATAGCAGAAGGATGGAAAACACTTAGTGGATTTACACATTCAGGACTTGAACAATTAGTACGGAGATTCAGCCCTGATGGAACGCTTGGACCCGACTACGCTGACGATGAAACTGAGACCCTATTGGAATTCTCAGGAGAATTTTCTATTGCAATGGCGTTTTGTATTTTTCATGCAAATGGATTCGATGAAAAGTATAAAGCCCTAGAATTGTGGAAGAAAGATAATAGAACGAGTGTTGGACATGATTTGGAACACGAGGCAATCGACCGGTGATGATTTTGTGGTTTGTTCTGTGGAGCGCGCTCAAGGTGGCCGTGGTGACGGTGGTGATGCTGCTGGGCGTCGCCTACACCGTGCTGCTGGAGCGCAAGCTCGTGGGGCGCATCCAGAATCGCTGGGGACCCAGCCGCGTGGGACCGTTCGGCTTGCTGCAGACGCTGGTGGATGGGGCCAAACTCTTCCTCAAGGAAGACCTCATCCCCACAGGCGTCTACAGGCCCCTCTATCTGCTCGCGCCCATCATCGCCCTGGGCTGCGCGCTGATCTCCATCGGCGTGGTCCCCTTCGGCGAGCCCAACGTTGGTCCGGGCCGCCTGGATCTTTTTGAGATTTCCAACGTGAACATCGGCCTGCTGGTCATACTGGGCATCACCTCGATTGGTGTCTACGGCATCGCGCTGGCAGGATGGTCGTCGAACAATAAGTACTCGCTGCTGGGCGCGCTGCGGTCTTCGGCGCAGCTAATCAGCTACGAGCTTGCTCTGGGCCTCTCGCTGGTGGGCGTCGTCTTGCGGGCCGGGTCGCTCAACCTGCGCGTGATCGTCGAGCAGCAGGCGACCAGAGGCATCCTCACCTGGAATCTTTTCGGCGGAATGCAGTTCGTGGCCTTTTTCATCTACCTCATGGCGGCCTATGCGGAGACCAACCGCTCTCCCTTCGACCTGCCTGAGGCGGAGAGCGAGCTGACCGGCGGTTATCACACCGAGTACAGTTCGATGAAGTTCGCCATGTTCTTCATGGCCGAGTACGCCAACATGATTACGGTGGGCTGCGTGGCCACGCTGCTCTTTCTGGGCGGATGGACCAGCTTCTTCGGCGACCTGATACCACCGCCGGAGAACGTCTTTATCCATGCGTTCCTCCCCATCTTCTGGTTCGTGCTCAAGGTCCTGTGCTTCCTGTTCTTGTTTGTCTGGGTGCGGGGAACGCTGCCCCGCTTCCGCTATGACCAGTTGATGAACTTTGGATGGCGCATCCTCATGCCACTGGCCATTCTGAACATTGTGGGAACAAGCCTTTGGCTTGCGTATCGCTGAGTTACAATCGGGCTTGCCCGCATGGGATTGCAACGATGCACCTGATTTTGTTTATCGTGTTTGCCGGATTCTGCCTGGCGGGAGCCATCAACCTCCTGCTTCAGAGCCATCCCATCAATAGCGCCCTGTCGCTGATTGTGGTGATGACCTCGCTGGCCGTGCTTTACCTGCTGCTGGGCGCGGAGTTTCTGGCCATCGCGCAGGTGATCGTCTATGCCGGCGCCATCATGGTCCTGTTCACCTTCGTGGTCATGTTGCTCAACGCCGGCCGGGAAGAGCGCACCCTGGGCAGCCGCTCGGCACGTAAGGTGGGCTTTCCCGCGGTCGTCGCCATCCTTGGCGTCATCGCCACCGTGATCCTCCGTGCGCAGGGCCTGGGAGTGGCGGGACTGCGGGACGGCATCACCTCCACTGAAGAGCTGAGCCGCGTGCTTTTCCACGAGCTGCTGCTGCCCTTTGAGGTGACCTCGGTGCTCATCCTCATCGCGATTCTGGGCGCTGTTGCGCTGGCCAGCCACGGCGACACAGATTCCCACGGGAACCGGGACCCCTACGGGAACCCAGAGAGGACGGCCGGCAAGTGAACTCCTTCTTCTCGCAAGAGATCCCCATCTCCTGGTATCTGCTGCTGAGCGCGGTGCTGTTTTCGCTTGGCGTCGCCGGCTTTCTCATCAAGCGCAACCTCATCACCGTCTTCATGTCCATTGAGCTCATGCTCAACGCCGTGAATCTCTCCTTTGTGACCTTCGCCCACCAGTGGCACGCGGTGAAGGGCCAGATATTCGTCCTCTTTGTGATGGTTGTGGCCGCAGCGGAGGCTGCCGTGGGACTGGCCATCATCATCGCCGTCTTTCGCGCCCGCGCTACCCTGGCCGTCGACCGCATCGACCTGATGAAACTATGAACACGCCTCTCCATCTCTGGCTGATTCCGCTGCTTCCCTTCGCGGGGTTCCTGATTAATGGAATCCTCGGCAGACGGCTGCCGAAGTGGCTTGTGAGCACGGTCGCGCTGCTAGCGCCGCTAGCGGCGTTGGGCGTGGTGCTGAATGCGGCATCGGGATTGTTCGGAATTGGCCCCTCTCTCAGTTCCCTGCCCTACGTCGAAACCTGCCCGCTGCCCTGGATCAACATCGGCACGCTGCACATCGACTTCAGCTTCGTCCTCGACCAGCTTTCGCTGGTCATGCTGCTGGTCGTCTCCGGTGTTGGATTCCTGATTCACGTCTATTCCGTGGGTTACATGAGCCGTGAAGAGGGCTACGCGCGCTACTTCTCTTACCTGAATCTCTTCCTCTTTTTCATGACGGTGCTGGTGCTGGCCGGCAATGCGTTGGTGATGTTTGTGGGCTGGGAGGGCGTGGGCCTGGCGTCGTATCTGCTCATCGGCTTCTGGTTTCAAAAGAACTCCGCCGCCGACGCGGGCAAGAAAGCCTTCATCGTCAACCGCATCGGCGACTTCGGCTTCCTGATCGGCATGTTTCTGCTGTTAGCCAACTTCGGCACGCTAACCTTCAGCGAGATCTGCGCGCAGCTAGGCGCGAACCCCGGTTGGCAGGGCGGCGTACTCACCGTGACTGCGCTCTGCCTGCTGCTCGGCGCCATCGGCAAGAGCGCGCAGCTTCCGCTCTACGTCTGGCTGCCCGACGCCATGGAAGGCCCCACGCCTGTCTCTGCGCTCATTCACGCCGCCACCATGGTCACGGCCGGGGTCTACATGATCGCCCGCACCCATGTCTTGTTCGACCACTCGCCCTTCGCGCTCGGCACGGTTGCGGTTATCGGCGCGGCGACGGCGATCTTTGCCGCCACCATCGGCCTGGTCCAGAACGACATCAAGCGCGTGCTGGCCTACTCCACCATCTCGCAAATCGGGTATATGTTCCTGGGCTGCGGGGTGGCGGCTTACTCGGCTGCCATCTTCCACCTTGTCACGCACGCTTTCTTCAAAGCTCTGCTCTTTTTGGCTGCGGGCTCGGTGATCCACGCCATCGGCGGCGAGCAGGATTTGCGCAGGATGGGCGGCCTGTGGCGGAAACTGCCGGTCACCTTTGCCGTTACCACGGTGGGCGTTCTGGCCATCGCCGGGTTTCCGCCCTTCGCCGGATTCTTCTCCAAGGATGCGATTCTTTACGCGGCCTATTTGCATGGGCCGAGCGGACGGGCGCTGTGGTTTGTTGGAGTGGTTACGGCGTTGCTGACTTCGTTCTATATGTTCCGGCTGTGGTATCTGGCTTTTCTGGGCAAGCCGCTGGGCGAGGCTGCTCCTCACCACTCAACGCCCTGGTCGATGCTCGGGCCGCTGCTGATTCTGGCCCTGCTCTCGATCTGCGGCGGCTGGATCGGCATCGAGCGCTCAGGCGGCTGGATTAATATTGAGCGCTTCAGCAGTTTTCTGGCGCCGGCCGTGGGAGCAAAGGCCGCGGAAGGCGGCAGCGCGGGCCTGGAGTTCCGAATGAGCGTGGCGGCCGTTGTCGTAGCGTTCCTGGGCTGGTATATCGCGCACGTGTTCTACCAGTGGAGGCCCTCGCGCCGGGCAGAGTTTGCCGCGTCCTTGTCCGGCCCCTACACGGTTCTCGCCAACAAGTACTACGTCGACGAGTTCTATCGCGCGGCTGTGGTCAAGCCGCTGCTGGCTATCTCTACATACTTCCTGGGCTGGTTCGTGGAAAAGGCTCTGTTGGGCGGCGCAGCATGGCTGCTTGGAGGCCTTGCCTTGTTTACCGGGGCGCTCCTGCAACGCTGGCAATCGGGCAATCTGCGCTCCTATGCGGCGTGGCTGGCCGCCGGCGCGGCGGCGGTGTTGCTCTTCATTGTGGTTCCCTGGTCTGCTTTCCTGGCCAACTTCGGATTTCATCTCAACGTGGCGGGGCACTGAGAGAATGGCAGACATCAACAACTCGATTCTCACGTTGATCCTCCTGCTCCCGCTGGCCGGAGCGGTCCTGGTGGCGCTCGCGCCCGGCCGCCGCAAGCTGCCCAACTGGATCGCGCTGATCACGGCGCTGCTGACCTTCGGCCTTACGCTTCACCTGCCGGCGCACTTTGTCCTCGGCCAAAGCGGCTTCCAGTTTGCGATCAATCGCCCGTGGATCGAAAGCCCAGCAATCTTTTATCACGTCGGCGTGGATGGCCTGAGTCTGTGGCTGGTCGTGCTTACCGGTCTGTTGGCCCCTGTCGGCGTGCTCGCCAGTTGGAACGCCATCAAGGAGCGGCGCAAAATATTCTTCGCGCTCTTCCTGGTGCAGCAGACCGCCATGATCGGTGTCTTCATCTCCCTGGATTTGATCTTGTATTACGGCTTCTGGGAGCTATCGCTCGTGCCGATGGCCATTCTCATCGCCATGTACGGCCGCAAGGACGGTCCCAGGGCCGCCACCAAGTTTTTCCTCTTCACGTTCATTCCATCGGCGCCCCTGCTGGTGGCGATCCTGTGGCTCTACGCACAGACCGGCAGCTTCGACTTTGTCACGCTGCAAATCCTGATCGCTCACGGGTCGTTCCCCGCCGGGCCGCTCTGCTGGGCAGCCTTCGCATTCCTGCTGGCCTTTGCGGTCAAAGTTCCGGTCTTCCCGCTCCACGGCTGGCTCGCGGATACCTTCAGCGAAGCGCCCGTGGCTCTGGCCATGGTAGTAGCCGGCAAGCTGGGCCTTTACTCCATGCTGCGCTTCCACATTGGTCTCTTCCCCGCGCAGGCGCGGGCACTGGCTCCGTATCTGATTGTCCTGGCGGTCACAGGCATCCTCTACGGCGCGTGCCTGGCGCTGGCGCAGCGCGACTTTTGGCGGCTGCTCGCCTTTGCGGCCCTGAGCCACCTGAACCTGATCACCCTGGGCATCTACGGTTTCACGTTTACCGGCTCAGCCGGCGCGGTCTACCAGATCCTCAGCCACGGCGTTGTCGATGGCGCGCTGTTCGTGCTCCTGGGAGTTCTCTACGACCGTTACTCGACCAGCCAGATCAACGCCTATGGCGGCCTGGCCAGCAAGCTGCCGCGCACGGCCACGCTCTTCGTCATCACGTCCCTGGCCATGATCGGACTGCCCATGCTGAATAACTTTGTGGGCGAATTCCTGATCCTCTCCAGCACCTTTACCGGAGTAAGCCGCGGCTGGGCGATCGCCGCATCGCTGGGCGTGATCCTCAGCGCGGCCTACATGCTGTGGCTGGTGCAGCGGCTCTTCTACGGACCGGAGAGCAAGCTGGCTGCGTCGAAGCCCGCCGTTGACCTGGACGACCGCGAGCTGGCGGTGCTCTGGCCATTGGCCGTGCTGATGCTTGTGATGGGAGTGGCGCCGATGCTCTGGCTGCCGTCGATCGAACAGGGCGTGCATATTCCGCAGGGGAAGGAATCGGCCGCTTTACCGGCATCCGTTCTGCCTCAATCAGCAGAGTCTACTTCGTTCCATCGGGAGGGTCAGCGATGAATCCTGTTCCCGATATCTTCCGCATCCTTCCTGAGGTTATCCTCACCCTCTCCGGCGTGGCCGTGATGCTGCTCGACGCCTCGCTGCCGCCTGGAATTCCACGCCGTCCGCTTGGCTGGGTCGCGGCGCTCGGAACCACGCTGGCTCTGTGGGCCAGCGTAGGGCAGCTTTACTTTCCCCAAGGCACTGGCTTCTACGGCACGGTCGAAACCAGCGCCTTCACCGTCTTCTTCCACGTTCTCATCTGCGGCATCGTGCTGGTGGCGCTCCTGCTCTCGCTGGACACTCTGCCCGAGGACAGCCATCACCAGGGCGAGTTCTATGCGCTGGTGGTCTTCGGCGCGGTAGGCATGTGCCTGCTCACCGGCGCGGTTGAACTGCTGGTGGTCTTCATTGCCCTGGAAATCTCATCCATCTCCACTTACGTTCTGGCTGGTTATCGCAAGAACACCGGCCGCGGTCCCGAATCCGCCATCAAGTATTTTCTGCTCGGTTCATTTGCCACCGCGTTCCTTCTCTACGGCATTGCATTGATCTTTGGCGCCACCGGCACCACACAGATCTACGAGATCGCCCATCTTGCGCCCTCCGCGCAGAATCATTCATTTGTTCTGGCCGGTCTGGCGCTGATGCTGGTGGGCATTCTGTTCAAAGTTTCCGCCGCGCCCTTCCACGTTTGGACGCCCGACGTGTACGAAGGCGCGCCCTCCCCAGTGGTTGCATTGCTCTCCACTGCTCCCAAAGCCGCGGCCTTCGCGCTGCTGTTGCGCGTGGTGTATGAGATGTTTCCCTCGCTGCATTCGCTCTGGTCGCCGCTGCTGTGGATCGTGGCGGTACTCTCGATGACCGTCGGCAACCTGGCCGCGCTCCGCCAGCAGAACGTGAAGCGGATGCTTGCCTACTCCTCGATCGCCCATGCCGGCTACCTGCTGGCAGCCTTTGCCGGACTGGGAACCAGCGGTATCGCCGCCGCCAGTTTTTATGCCGCAGCTTACGCGGCCATGAACGTGGGCATCTTCGCCGTGATTACCCTGGTGAGCGGATACGACGAGAATCTGCCCATGGTCGAGGATTATCGCGGGCTCATCTACCGTTCGCCTCTGCTCGGCAGCCTGCTGATCTTTTTCCTGGTTTCGCTGGTCGGAATTCCCTTCACCGGCGGATTCTTCGGCAAGTTCTACTCCTTCTCGGCGGCGGTTGGCGGTGGAGCGGTGTGGCTGGCCATCATCGGCCTGCTGAATACGGGATTGGCGGCGGCCTACTATCTGCGCCTGGCGCTGGCGGCAGCGCAATCCCCAGCCAACACGAATGCCGAGGCTGCGACTCCTACGCCCCAGGTTGGCGTAGCGGTGGGTGCAGCCTTGCTGTTCGCGGTTGCCGCCACGCTGATCCTGGGCATCGCGCCAGGCGAGGTGTTGCGCGCAGGCGAAGCCGGAGCGCATACGCTCGAAGCGCCTTCCGCTCAGGCCGGCGCTCCGGGGGTCAGTCTACCGCGGGAACCAAAGCCGTAGTGGGCCCGGCCACGTTTCTCTGCGTTGCCGGAGCCAGCAGGCTCCGGTAGAACGCTGTGATCAATCCCAGAACGCGATCGTTCGAATAATGTTCAACCACCCACGCCCGCGCGGCCACGCCCATGCGCTCCCGCCTCGCGGGATCGCAGAGCAGCTTGAGCACTGCCTCACTGATCGCCTCCGGGTATCCTGGAGGAATCAGCAGGCCGGTCACCTCGGGCACCACAGAGTCGCGTGACCCAGTGGATATCGTTGTCACGACAGGAATGCCGGTAGCCGCGGCCTCCAACACCACGTTGGGAAAACCCTCCCGCCAGGTGGGCAGAACCATCAGGTCCATGGCGCGGTAGTAGGGCGCTGTCTCAGCCACAAGCCCGGTGCAATGAATCCGCGGGTGGCTTTGGATGCGGGCGCGCAGACTGGCACACAGCGCATCTTCCGACGCATCGAACCAGCCCACCAGCAGCAGGTGCGCTTCCGGCTCCGCTTTCATAATTGCGTCGAAGGCCTCGATCAGTTCGGGCAGGCCCTTGTCGCAGGTCAATCGCCCCACAAACCCTACTACCAGGGCTTGGCGGGAAATGCCAAGCCCGTCACGCACCTCGCTTGGGCCGGGCGAAAACCGCTCCACATCGACCCCGTTGCTGCTGCCCTCTCCGAGCAGATTCAGCTTGGCCTCGGGCGCCACATCCAGCGCCAGCGCCTCGGCACGCATGCTGCGGCTGTTGCACAGCACAACCTGCGCGCAAGCCGAGGCCAGCCGCTCAGCTGCCAGTAAGATTCGGCGCTTGAATCCAGCACATGTGTCCAGCTTGAACCCGCGCAGCATGTAAATTCGCGCAGGCACTCCCGCCAGCCAGGCTGCAAAATTGCCCAACAGTCCGGCCTTTGGGGTGCTGAATTCGGTCAGGTCCGGCCTGAGCCGCAGCAGCAACCACCAAAGCCGCGCCAGCGACACAAGATCCGCAATCGGCGCAATCTTGCGCTGCATCGGAATGGCAATCGACTCGACTCCTTCGCGCGCCGCGGTGCGGTCCAGCAGTTCGCCGGGGCTTGAAACCAGAGTCACGCGAAAGCCCGCCTCGCGCAACGCGCGCAGGCGCCCGGTGAGAGTCAGGCAGGTCTGTGGATGGGTGATGCCCACGACGATGTGGGGCGCGGGCTGCGTTGCGAGAACCTGCAGCTCAGAAGCGAATCGAGGCGCTTCGGAAACAGACATGGTACGGCCTGCACTCTCCGCAATCTCTGGGCATGTTCTAAAAGACTGCTCAGAAAATTGCTTTCAACGTAGAGGTGCGGTCCGTCATGGCTTTGTCCATGCAACCAGGTCAAATTAAGGCAACGGGGCGTCAGCCCCAAGAAAGCGTGCACTCCGTACGGTTTTTCGAGTCTGTGGATAGATTCTTAAAGAACTCACATACTGTAGCATTTCAGGACACTTAGCGAGAGTGACAGAACCAACACAAAAGTAGTAGATTGTTGGCCTATACTCACTTTCTTGTGGAAAACCCCGTCATTTGTGTGGAAAAGTCCATGCCTGAACACCCCAAGATCCTCTTGCTCATCCCACATCTTGGCGGTGGCGGAGCCGAGCAAGTAGCTGCCCTGTTGGCCCGGGGCCTCTCCCGTCAGAAGTACGAGCTGCACCTGGGACTCATCACACAGGCTGATAGAGGCCTGGAACATCTATCACCTGATGTAAATCTCCACGCGCTCGGCGCACCCAGGGTGCGCGCCGCGGCATTCCAGTTGCTCAGGCTGATCCGCCGGCTGAAACCGGACGTGATTCTATCCGGGATGTTTCACCTGAACTTCCTGGTGCTGCTGCTCCGCCCCCTTTTCCCGCGGGGAACACGTGTGCTGGTGCGGCAAAATGGGACGGTCTCGGCTGCTTTGGCCTTTGCAGGCCTGCCCGGCTATACCCGCCTGCTTTACCGCTTGCTTTACCGCCGTGCTGACCGGGTGATCTGTCAGACTCGGGCGATGGCAAAAGACCTCGCCGGGGAGCTTGGGATTCCTGAAGAGCGACTGGTGGTGTTGCCGAACCCCCTGGACGTGGATGAAATTCGCAATGCAATTGAGAGGGACCCACATCTTTGGACCGGTCCCGGCCCGCATCTGCTGGCGGTGGGCAGGCTCTCGCGGGAAAAAGGCTTCGACCTGCTGCTGCGGGCGCTGGTCACCGTGCGGGAGCAGTTTCCCCAGGCTGACCTGGTGATCGCAGGCGCCGGTACGGAAAAAGCGGCGCTCAAGGCTCTGTGCCGTGACCTCGGGCTGGAGACAGCCGTGCGCTTTGTAGGCTATGTTGACCGTCCCGCAGCATACTTTTCGGGCGCATCGGCATTCGTGCTCTCGTCCCGGCACGAGGGTTTGCCCAATGCACTGTTGGAGGCAGCCGCCGGCGGCTTACCCATTGTTGCTTTGCCGGCTTCGGAGGGTGTGGCGGACCTGCTGCGCGGTCAGCCTGGCGCCTGGCTCGCGCCTGAAGTCTCCGCCTCTGCGCTTGCGTCCACTCTGCTCGCGGCACTGGAGGTCTTGGGGCCTGGTGAACGTTTTGCGCACGCATTCATCCAGGAATTCAGACTCGACCGTGCGATCCATGCTTATGAAGACCTGATCGACTCGGTCCTCAAGGAGAGTCGACGGTGAACCATGTTGCCCTGGTCATCCCCGGCCTTGACCGGATTGGCGGCGCGGAGCGCCAGGTCATCCTGCTGGCAAAAGGACTGCGCCGGCGTGGCTGGCGGGTAAGCGTTGTGGCGCTTTCGGGCGCCGGAGGCGATGTGGCTGCCGAGTTGATCGCGTCGGGAGCCGTGTTCCTGAGCCTGGGGATGCGCAAAGGACTGGCCGATCCGCGCGGATGGATTCGCTTCAATGGCTGGCTCCGGCGTGAGTCCCCGGACGTGGTCCACGCTCACCTGCCCCATGCGGCGTGGCTGGCGCGCTGGTCGCGGCTGGCAGC
>DATFYK010000028.1:0-10756 GCA_035315085.1 Occallatibacter sp. | reverse complement strand
TTCGAGTCCTACCTGAGGAGCCAAATATCAATAACTTACAGAATCAGCCCAACCGAACTTCACCATATTTACAACTGAAAAATCCGATTTCAGCGACTCTCGATGTGTTGAATGAACTCAGCGACTGATGCCGGCAGCCTGCGCGAAACCCGCAGACTGGTCGGGAGGGATGGTGCTGGCGGGAGGCGGTTCGGCGAACGAGGAGTCCTTTGCGTTGATGGCGTTGGAGTAATCGGGACCGAGTCCGAGTTTCTTGAGGGCGCGGGAGTCGGGCATGAGCTTGGTCTGCCACCCCTGGTCGGCCTGGTATTTTTGCATGGCGGCGATGGTGGCGGCGTCCCACTTTCCGCTGGCCTCGCCGGTCAGATAGCGCTCACGAATAAGGGCTCGCTGAATCTCCGTGATGCGGGCTGGCTCGATGGCCTGCTGGCCGCGCGGACGGCGCGATCTGGACTTTGCCTTGTGTGCGCCGTGCGCCTTGTGGACGCCAGCGGGAGCCGGCTGGACGGACGCAGCCAGCGCGGGCGATGCGATCAGCGCCGCAGAGAGCACGAAAGCCACGCTTGCCCGGCATGAAAGCACGCTGGTTTCACCTCTGAAGAAAACTCAACTCTCCAGGACTTTCCGCTGAAGTTTAGCGGAGAGTCCCGCATTGCGACAAGAAGAAAAGCAGTCCGGAACCAGGAATGTATCCGGTTGCGGGAAAAGCGCCGGCTGCGGGCAGCCGGGGTCCCCAGCGACGGGTCTTTGTCGCTGGGGTGAAAAAGCTTTGGCCGGCGTTCTTCGAACGCTACTCCAGAGTGCCCCCGACATAGCTGATTCCATTGTCGGGGTGGCGCGGATCAAGCACCTCGAAGACCACGTCATCGCCGGTTTTGAGCTTGCCAACGATGGCGTCGTATTGATCCTTGGCGCCGGTGGGCTGCTTGTTGATGCGGGTGATGACCAGGCCCGGCTCAAGTCCGTGCAGGTCAGCAAACGAGCCGGAGCGGACCGACTGAATGACCACGCCGGGGGTGTGGATTTTGGCCGTGATGGCCGGCGAGGTTTCGCGGACCACGATGCCCAGCTTGGTTTCGCCTACATCGCCTCTATCCTCTGAGCCAACCCCGGCCTGCTGGTCGCCCTGGCCGGCGAAGACCTTGTCGAGGTCGCCGATGGTGACCGTGGTGTCGGCTTGCTTTCCATCGCGCAGGTAACCCAGGCGGATGGTCGAGCCCGGCCGGCGGCTGGTGATCTCATTGACCAAATCATCACCGTCCTTGATGGCGCGGCCATCAACGGTAGTGATGATGTCGCCCGGCTTTAGTCCAGCTTTCTCCGCCGGACCGCCAGGCTGGGTGGACTGCACCAGCACGCCGTTCTTGAAGCCGTAGACGCGGTTGACGGCGCCCGAGAGCCCCTGATTGAAGCGGATGCCGATAGAGCCGCGGATTTTCTTGTGGCTGGGGCCGATGAGGTCGTTATAAACCTCGACCACGGTGTTGGAGGGCATGGCGAAACCGATGCCCTGATAGCCATTCGATTGCGTGAAAATGGCGGTGTTGACGCCGACGACCTCACCGTTCATGTTGAGCAACGGGCCGCCGGAGTTGCCGGGGTTGATGGCGGCGTCAGTCTGGATGAAGTGCTGGAACTCGCCACTGGCTCCGGGCTCGATGGTGCGGTTCTTGGCGGAGATGATGCCGGCGGTGACGGTCTGCGAGAGCGCGAAGGGACTGCCGATGGCCTCGACCCAATCTCCCACCTGCGCGTTGTCGGAGTTGCCCATTTTTACGGTGGGCAGCGGGGTGCTGGTGTCGATCTTGATGACCGCCAGATCGGTGGCCTTGTCGGTGCCGATGACGCGCGCCGGGCGGCCATCATCCTGATTGTCGGGGTCAGTGGAAAGCTTGACGAAAATCTTGTCGGCCTTCTCGACCACGTGGTAGTTGGTGATGATGTAGCCCTTGGGATCGACGATGAAGCCGGAGCCGAGAGACTCGCGGACTCCGCCGCCCTCGTCGCCGCCGAAAGGCATGGGAATCTGGCCGTTGAAACCAGGCACCTGGCCGCCGAAGAAGCGGTTGAAGAAGTCCTGGAAGTTGTCCTGTCCCTGCTGCTGATCCTGGTCATCGTCGCCGGGATTCTGGGGGTTGGGCTGAACGCGGCCGCGGAAATTGCGGCGGCCCTTGTTTTCAGCCTGCTTGGGGAGGGTGCGGGTGTTGATGTTCACCACGGCCGGCCCTACCTGGCGGGCGATTCTGACAAACTCATTGGGCGGAACGGAGGAATTGACGACTTTGAGGGGAGTGGCATCTGCGCTGTCGTTCTGCTTCTCCTGCCCGCGGACCCCGTGAGCGGCAAAGGAACCGGCCACAATGGCGGCCGAGAGGGTGGCAAGCAAGACAAATGTTGAAGCGAGACGGCGCGAACGTAGCCGTTCGAAGAGCGATTTCATAGAGTTCGATGACCTCATCCGGTGTCCAACCTTGCGGCTGGCAATGTTGAATGCAGCAACTAACAGTATAGCCAGTAGCGGGCAAACCCGTCAGGCCGGGTGGCTCCAGGGCGCATGCTCACTGGGCACGGCGAGAAGAGAGCCGTTCCACCTATATAGACGTTGGCGCGCGGAAAGAGTCGCAGAGGGGCCGCGGCGAGCAGGGCAGAAAAGACGCGCATGGGCGGAGTGCAGCGGACTACTGTCCGGCGGCCCAATCGATCATGGCCAGGGTCAGCAGCAGCACCCGGCGCAGGCCCGCTTCGCGATCCCGGGCGGAATACCACTCGGCCTGGGTATGCGCGCCTCCGCCCTCGCCGCCCGCGCCGATGGACAAAGCCGGAACGCCCAGCGAGAGCGGGATATTAGCATCGGTCGAGCCCAGGCGGAGGTCGGTGCGCAGGCCCAGATGGCGGTCCACGGCGCGGAGGGTTTCGAGCAGAGGGGAGTCGGCGGGCAACTGCGCGGCGGGACGGTCGCCGATCTTGCCGATGGTGTAGGCCAGCAGGCCCCGGTTGTACGCGGCATTGGATCTTGCCTGTGCGTTGCAGTGCTCGACAGCATCTTCGACGGCGCGGTGCAGCGCGACTTCGAGGGTGAGAAGCTGCTCGGGGCTGGTGGAGCGGAAGTCGATGGAGGCCTGGGCGCTTTCGGGGATTGAGTTGACGCTGGTGCCGCCATGAATGGTGCCCAGGTTGAGGATGGCGCGAGGCTCTTCCGGCAGCGGGGTCCGGGCTAGGACGGCCAGCGCGGAAGCCAGCGCGGCGATGGGGTTGGGAGTGCCCGCGTCAGTAAAGCTGTGTCCGCCGGGGCCGGTGATTGTGACCTGGAAACGGCGGCTGCCGAGGGCCTGAGTCACGGCCGAGTCCGCGCCGGGGCCATCCAGAACAATATGGGCGGCGATGCGGCCGGCGAGCGGGCTCTGGCTGTAGAAGTGGCGCACGCCGCGCAGGTCGCCTTCGCCCTCTTCGCCCACATTGCCCAGAAAGATGAGCGGCGCGGGGAGTTCGGTCCTGGCCTGAACCAGCGCATGAGCGATGGCCAACATTCCCACGACTCCGGCGCCGTTATCGCAAGCGCCGGGAGCTTCCAGGCGGTCGCCGTCCACGACCGGGTTTAGCGGCATTCCGGCGGGAAAGACCGTATCGAGGTGAGCCGAGAGAACGACGACGGGGCCGGTGCTTTCGGGCGGCAGCTTTGCAGCGGGCAGGAACGCGCAGACGTTCCCGGCGGCGTCGGTATGCACCCGGGTGAGACCGGCCTCGGAGAAGCGGGCCTCGAGCCACTCGGAGCGGGCTTGTTCGCCGAAGGGCGGCGCGGGAATGGCCACCAGCTGCGCCTGCCAGTCCATCATCCGCTTTGGATTTCCGTGCAGCCAGGCGAAGGCGGCGTGGACCGGCTGCTGCGCGGCGAGCGCCGTTACGCGGGAGAAGGCCGAGATGCGGCTATCGAGCGGCATGGAGACTGTTTCAGGGTAGCAGGGGCGGTGTGCGCGAGGGCGGAGTGCGGGTTCTGCCAGTGGTAAATCAGTCGCCGATGGGCGAATCTTCGGCGAGCGGGTACTCGACCGAATGCAGGAACAGCCCTCGGGCCGGGGCGGTGGGGCCAGCGGCGGAGCGGGAGCGGGCGGCGATGATTGCAGGGATCTCTTCGATGTTGAGATGGCCGCGGCCCACATCGAGCATGGTTCCAACGAGGTTGCGGACCATGTGGTGCAGAAAGCCGTTGCCGCGGACGCGGTAGACCAGGAGATCGCCAGCCTGGGTCTTCTGCCGCTCCCACGCCGAGGAGAAGATGGTTCGAACGGTTGCCGGCTTTGGCGGCTGCGCCGTGGGCGCTTTTACTTTTTGGTCGAGTTCCGGGTCGGAATCGAGGCTGCGGGTGGCCAAGTCGGGATCGGCGGCGACAAAGCTCAGGAAGTCGTGCTGGCCTTCGAATAGACGAGCTGACCTTTGCAGGGCTTCCACGTCCATTGGCCAGGGGCAGGCGAAGATATACCGGGCCAGAAAAGGGGGGCAAAGCGGTTCACGGAAAACGCGATACTCGTAGGTCTTGGCCACCGCCGAGTGGCGCGCATGGAAGGCGCCTGGCACCGTTCTCGCTTCCAGGATGCGTATGGATGGGGGCAAGGTCCGGTTGAGGGCGCGTTGCAGGTTTCCAGGAGGAATGAGGGCCTGCAATGGAAAGCTGGCCACCTGACCGAGGGCGTGGACGCCGGCGTCGGTGCGTCCTGAGCCCTGGGGCAGGGGGGATTCGCCGGTGACGCGGCGTAGCGCCGCCTGGAGCTCTCCCTGGATGGTGGATTCTCCGGGCTGCACCTGCCAGCCCCGGAAGTCCGTGCCATCGTAGGCCAGGGTGAGCTTCCAGGTTTGCGGGTTGGGAACGGGTTGGGCGAAATCAGTCACAGGCCCCCAGATCACAGGTTACCCGACAGCGAGGCTACCTGAGCGGAGAGTGCGCATGGGATATACTCAGCTTTCCTCGTGCGCCGGCGGTCAGGAGGCCGGGAATAGTGAAGATCGGGATGCAGGAAACGAACGTACGGGAACCAGCCGGGCGCCGCGCACGTATTGCCAGAGGAGCCTGGAGAGTGGGCTGGAAGCGAAAATCGTCCTAGCGAGTCACAAAATTGCGTCCGGAGAGGCTCGCCGGGCGTCTTGAAGAATGGCACCCCACATGCCTCAGCAATCAGTGGAGAGGAACCATGCATTTGTACGGTAAACGTGTGTTTGAGCAGCAGGAGAGGGCCGCGCGCAAAGTTCGCGGACAGGCAGGCAAAGGGCTGTACGCGATAGCGGCGGCGGTGCTGGTATTGACGTTGGGAGTGCCTACAGGATTTGCCCAGCAGATTGGGGCCGGGGCTAAAGCCGAGGACAAAGCCGCGTCCGCGTTGCCAGCGGCGCCAGCGCCCGTGCTGACGGAGCCGTTGAACCTGCGTTCGTCCGGGCGCGATTTTTCAAAGCCCGCGGGCCGGATGATAGGCGACCCGATCAGCGCGTACCGGCCCACAACCATACCCAAGGCCAGCTTTGCGAATTCCGTGCGCCTGGGCGACCTGGTGAAGGAGGGCAAGATTTACCTGAGCCTTTCCGACGCGCTGGCGCTGGCGCTGGAGAACAACTACGACATTGCCATCGCCCGCTACAATCTGGACATTGCGGACACCGATATACTGCGTTCGCGCGCCGGACAGGTGCCGTTTGGCGTCAGCACAGGCGTGGTCAGCAACACGCTGACCGGTTCCTCCTCCACGGTAACCGCCGGGGGCGGCCCGGGCGGCACGAGCGTAGGCTCCGGCGGCGGGGCCTCGGGCGTTGCCGGCCTGGTGCAGACGACCCAGGGCGCCGGCCCTGCCCCGGAGAACCTCGATCCTTCGGTCACCGGCACCATTCAGTTGGAGCGGGCCAGTTCGCCGCAGTCCAATACGCTGTTCTCCGGCGGATTGTCTTCATTGACCACCAACACCAACCAATACAACTTCACGTACACCCAGGGTTTTGTCACCGGAACCGCGCTGACCGCGTCGTTTAACAACCAACGCATCACGACCGACAACCCCTTCAGCGACTATAGCCCGCAGTTGAGTTCCACATTCAACGCCAAAGTGACGCAGCACCTGTTGCAGGGCGCCGGCATCTGGGTGAACAAGCGCTTCATGTACCAGGCCATCGACAACCGCCGGATTACAGACTCTTCGTTCAGGCAACAGATTCTGTACACGGTCAACCAGATTGAAAACATCTATTGGGGCCTGGTGCAGGCCTATGAGAATGTGCAGTCCAAGGAGCGCGCGCTGGAACAGAGCAGCAAGGTGGCGAGCGACAACCGCAAGCAGTTGGAGATCGGCACCATGGCGCCGCTCGACGTACTGAACGCCGACCAGTCGGTGGCTCTAGACAAGCAGTCCCTCATCAGTTCGCAGCTGGCCCTGAATTACCAGCAGCAGATCATGAAGCAGGCCATCGCGCGCAACCTGAACGATGCGGCGCTTTCGGCCGCGGCGGTTATCCCCACCGACCGCGTGAGCATCGAGGAGATTCCCGAGGAGAAGCAGCCGGTGGAGGACCTGGTGCAGCTGGCCTTCAAGCAGCGGCCGGAGTTGGAGCAGGCGGCGCTGCAGCTGAAAGTGAACGAAATCACGCTGCGGGGCGCGCGCAATGCGCTGCTGCCGTCGCTCGATGTCTACGGCTTCTATGATTCCAGCGCCCTGGGTGGTTCGCAAAACCCGGACGTTGAGAACTTTCTTAATCCTGGAGTCCCGGTTCCCCCGGGCACCTACCCAACCACCAGTTATGGGACGGTCGTGCAGAACCTCTTCAACAACACAGCGCCGGACAAGGGCGCCGGCTTCAACCTCACGATTCCCATCCGCAACCGGCCGGCGCAGGCGCAACAGGCGCGGTCGCTGCTCGAATACCGCCAGGCAGAGCTGCGGCTGGAGCAGCTCTACACACAAATCCGCATGCAGGTTGTGAATCAGCAGTTCGCGTTGACCAACGACCGGGCGCAGGTTGAGGCCGACCTCGCCGCCAGGGACTATAACCGGCAAAGCCTGGACGCGGAACAGAAGAAGCTGCGGCTGGGCGCGTCCACCACGGCGCTTGTCTTGCAGCAGCAGCGCAACCTGGCCTCGGCGGAGGATACTCTGATCGCGGCCCAGGCGAACTATGCCAAGGATCGCGCGGGGCTGTATCAGATGCTGGCTACCACCCTGCAGCATTACGGCATCAACCTGGGCGAGGCCACTACCGGCGATGTGAGGACGACGCCCGTGGTGCCCGGACTGGAGCCTGCCAAGACGGGCAAGGAGCCCGCGACGACTTCACCGGCGTCGCGGTAACGCGGCATCAAGGAACAGCCAGGGCCTGTCGAGCTTTCATGCTCGGCAGGCCTTTTCTTTTCATCTACATCGAGGCTGCGTTCGTTTACCGCTCCGCGACCAGGTCAAGGAGATTGAAGAACTCAGGGAAGCTGATGGCGGCGGATTCGGCGCCCTGAATCAACGTCTCGCCTTGGGCCCGCAGAGCGGCCACGCTGAAGGCCATGGCGATGCGGTGATCGCCGCCGGAGTCGATGGCAGCGCCGTGGAGGGTCTGGCTGCCGGGAACGTCGAGGCCGTCCTCGAATTCGGTAACTTCGGCACCCATGGCGCGCAAATTCTTTACAATCAGGGCGATGCGGTCGGATTCCTTGACGCGGAGTTCTTTGGCATCGCGGATGCGGATGCCGCCGCCGGTGTAGGGGGCGATGGCCGCCAGCACCGGCAACTCGTCAATGAGCTGGGCGGCGAGTGCGCCGCTCACCTCTGTCGATCCAAGGCCCTGGGGTGGGGCGGAGATTTGGACCGTGCCCACCAGTTCGGAGTTCTTTTCTTCAAGATTGAGGACGGCGATGCGCGCGCCGAGAGCGGTGAGCACGTCGAGGAGCGTGGCGCGAGTGGGGTTAAGTCCCAGCGAATCAAGCACAAGGCTGGAGCCGGGAAAGAGAGCCGCGGCGCAGAGGAAGAAAGCGGCGGAGGAGATGTCGCCGGGGACGGCGGCGCTGATGGCGTGGAGGGATTGCGGGCCGGAGATGGAGACGGAGTCGAGGGTGCGGGTGAGCGTGGCGCCGAAGGCGCGAAGGGCCAGTTCGCCGTGGTCGCGGGTGCGGAGTGCTTCTCGCACTTTGGTGTTGCCTGGGGTTTGAAGGCCAGCCAAAAGGACGCAGGTCTTTACCTGGGCGCTGGGAACGGGGGTGGCGTAATCGATGGGCTGGAGCGGGGAACCTTGGATGGTCAGGGGTGCGTGGCCGTCGGTGAGGGTGAGCTTTGCGCCCATGGATTCCAGAGGTTTGCGGATGCGCTCCATGGGGCGGCGGGAGAGCGAGGCGTCTCCGACCAGGGTAAAGCTGCCTTGCTGGGGCGCCAAGAGGCCGGAGATCATGCGCATGGTGGAGCCGGAGTTGCCACAGTCGAGGGGGTGGTTGGCGGGGATTACGCGGCCGGAGACGCCGCTGACTTCGACTTCGCCTTCCTTGATTCTATTGACCTTAGCGCCAAGGGCTTGCATGCAGGATAAGGTCGAGGCACAGTCGGCGCCGGTGGAGAAGTTGGTGAAGCGGGAGAGGCCTTCAGCGAAGGCGCCGAGCATGGCGTAGCGATGGCTGATGGACTTGTCGCCGGGCAGGCGCAGGCTTCCGCAGACGTTGCGAGCGGGGCGGATGAGGCGTTCCTGGGCGGTATGCAAGGGCGCTCCGAGGTGTGGGGGCTCTTTCAAGTTTAACAACTGCTACGGCCGGTCAACCTGATACAAAACTTCCTTGCCGGAGCTGCTCATCGGGATGAGACGCCAGCCGTCATTGCTCAGCCGGGTCTTCACCCACTCAAGTCTTGGAATTCCCGAGCAATAGAGAAGAAACTGATGATGGGAACCGAGGAATTCCATATAATTATCCAGCTTTGGAGCCCCATAAGGCTGTTCGAGTGTGAGCGCGTACTCGGGGATGAAATCTGGTTGCTTCACTGCGTAGCTGAGATCCGAAAGATAATGCAGGCGTGCGCGGGCGCCGGGATCGCTGTACCACCACGTAGGCCAGAAAATAACAGCGTCTGCAATCACAATCGGTTCTCGTGCGGGAGCGGAGAGGAATACCGGATGGGATTGAACTCCAGAGGTTTCATCAGATGGACCAAAACGCCAAAATCCGAACAATGCTGTCGAAAAACTGTAGATGATTACTGTGAGAACGAACGCATTGATCCCGGGAGAGCGCGCATTCAAACGTGAAAATAGCAACCCAGAAACCAAGGCCACGCCGAGCGATGAGCCGATTGCATATCTTCCCCAGAAATAGCCGGTACCAAGTTTGGTAACGAGAAGCATAATGGGCAAAACAAGAACAAGCGCCGATGCGGCCGCTAAATCCTGAATCCGAACCCGAGACACTGGTTGAGTCAGCGCTCCGGATATCCGATTCCGAGCAAAGACAACGTATCTCAGAAATACGCAAAGCAATACGGCAGCCAAAAAGGATATTAGGCTGGGTATCGGCACAGTATCCAGATATAACAACAAAGACATTATCCCGGGACGCGACCAAAAGACTGGGCAGAGCTTTACCGCCTTTAATAGGCCGGCCTGTCCGTGCAGCATCGGGGGGAACGTAATGATAAGCGTGGCAGCCCCTGCCAGCATTGAAGTAAACACAGCAAAATCAATTCTATGTCTTTGCCAGGCGCGTACGCCCTCACCGGCCAAGAGAGGAAGAGTCACATAGATGACTCCGTAGTGATGCGAGAAGATCGCCCCCGCCATGCTCGCGGTAATGCCCGCAAGCGCCAAACGCCTGCTCATCCCTTGTGCCGCGGATTGCCAACAGCAAATAGCGACACTCGTAAAGCACAACAATAAAGCATAGGAACGCGCCTCGAGTGCTGCAAAAGGCATGAATGGGCTCCCAAGAAAAACGCTCATCGCAAGGAATGCGAAGATGCTGCCAGTATTCCGCCTGACGAAGAGAAATATCATCAAGGCAGTGATGTCGCTTGCGGCGATCGACGGAAGGCGCAATGCGATTTCAACAGGCATGGGGAGATGCAGGCAGAACCGGGCAAGGAGAAAGTAAAGTGGCGGATTCCCATCCGCGGACATTGCGCGAAGCATTCCTCTTATAGTGGGAACAGACGAAACGGTTAATGTGCTGAGTTCATCAAACCAAAGCGGACGAAGCGCAGCGGCCCTAAGTTCGATAAGCAGTAGAAGGAAAACGATGGCGGCAAGAAACACTTTCTCCTGCCAACGGACAAGAGGCATCATATCTGAAGTCGAGTTATGATCAAGCTCGGGTTTGCAACTAAATTTCATCAAGGATATCTCCCACTTACCATTCAGGAGATTGAGTCGGCAGGCTTACCCGTTCAAGCATGCTCGCGGTTCTCTGCCAGTCCACGCATGGCTCTCCTGCCCATCCTGCGAGGCACCCCATGCTTATGGCAAGCTGCACTAACATAGCAGAGCAATATCCTGCAGCCACGCATTGACCAAATCAATTTCTTTCGAAGGAACGAGGTTCATTCGAACCAGCTCCTCGTAACATCGGATCAAGTTGTTTCCGATGTTCTCTGGCCCCGCCTCCAATTTCAGTTCAGCCAACCGGGATCCGATGGCGCGGTTGTTTAGATACCCCGGCACCTCATCGGAAAAGTCCCGCATTAGGTTATGCTCGTTTCGCTTCTGATACACATCCGGCCCCTTGAACAACACGCCCCATCCGTTTTCCCACGCAATTCGCTGCGCCACA
>DATFYK010000027.1:0-20745 GCA_035315085.1 Occallatibacter sp. | reverse complement strand
GTCAAAATCTGTCTAAGAAGGAAAAACAACGAAGACCAGGGCGGTGTGGGCCTCCCGTTGGTCGGCAACCAGGCGACAGAAAAAACCAGCCAAAACTGGAGTTTCTTCCCTTGACACGGGCCGGCCTTCTCATGGAAGGCGCGGAGACGCGGAGAAAACCACAGAGTAATGAGGATCTCGATGGTGGATCGTTCGCCGTGCTTGTAGATCTGAGAATCACTTTCCGATTCCTCAGTTTTCTCCGCTTCTCCGCGACTCCGCGTTGAACCAGACTCTTTCTCTATAAGACGCACGCGGCGTAGAATGGATATGAATCCTCCAGCGATGGACCAGCCAGAGATGAGAGTTTTGATCGTCGACGATGAGGCCAACCAGCGCAACGGGCTGGCGGCCATGGTTGCGGAGTGGGGCATGATCCCGGAAACTGCCGCCGACGGCAACGAAGCCTTGGAGAAGCTGGCCTGGTTTCCAGCCGATGTCATCCTCACCGATCTCAACATGCCCGGGTTGGACGGCTTCGGCCTGCTCGAACGCTTGCGCGACGCCGGAACGATGCCGCCCACCATCGTGCTCACGGCCTTCGGGAGCATCGAAAAAGCTGTCCAGACGGTACATGACCTGGGTGCTTACTGGTTCCTCGATAAACCTTACCAGCCTTCCGTCTTGAAGGTCCTGATTTCCCGCGCCGGCAGCCACGCCGGCTTGCTGGCCGATAAGCGCAACCTGGAGCGGCAGCTCAGCTATAAGGGCTCGCTAGGCGAGCTGGTGGGGACGTCGCCCCAAATGCAGGAGATTTTTGCGCTCTTGCAGCAGGCCGGCCCGAGCAAGGCCTGCGTCCTGATTACCGGCGAGAGTGGAACCGGCAAGGAACTCGTGGCCCGCACTCTGCATGCGCTCAGTCCGCGGCGGCTCGGGCCGTTCATTGCCGTCAACTGCGCGGCGCTGCCTGAAACCCTGATCGAAAGCGAGCTATTCGGACACGAGAAAGGCTCGTTCACCGGCGCATCGGAACGGCGTGCCGGCTGCTTCGAAGTGGCCCAGCACGGCACGCTGCTGCTGGACGAAATCGGTGAGATGCCTGTCGCGACGCAGGCCAAGCTGCTGCGCATTCTGGAGGATTCGAAGGTCCGGCGGCTGGGCGGCAAGACCGAGTTTCAGGTGGATGTGCGCGTCCTGGCCGCCACCAACAAGGTGCCGGAAGAGGCCGTTCGGAGCGGGCATCTGCGCGAAGATCTGTATTATCGCCTTAATGTTTTCCAGGTCCACATGCCTCCGTTGCGGGAGCGCCGGTCGGACATCCCGGCGCTGGCGGAGGCGCTGCTGGCGGAAATGAATCGGAAACATGAGTGCAGCGTCGTGGAGATTTCGCCCGCCGTGCGCGAAACGCTGGAAGCGCACAACTGGCCCGGCAATGTACGCGAGCTCCGCAATGTGATTGAGCGCGCCGTGATTCTGGCGGGCGAAGGCGTGATCGAGCGCAAACACCTGCCGGCCTTTCTGCAAGGTGGCGCCGCTTTCCCCGCACCTGCCGCGGCGCCGGTCGCGGATGACGGCGAGGCCATCCGTTTTGCCCTTGGCACCACGGTCCAAGAGGCTGAGAAGGGTTTGATTCTGCGGACCCTCGAACACACTCACAACAACAAGACGCGCGCCGCGGAGATTCTGGATATCAGCCTGAAAACCCTGCACAACAAGTTGAAGGAATACGGTGGCGCCAAGGGCGATGGAGCCGCCGGCGGGTAAGGCTCTTTTCAGAGCCGCGACTTGTCGCACGACTTGTCGCACGACTTGTCGCACGACCGCCAGGGAGCAGTTGCTTACCGGCCGCTGTGCAGGTTGTTATGAATGGCGTAAAGCGCCAGTTCCAGGCGATCGCTGACGCCCAGCTTATCGAAGATGTTGTGCAGGTGGTTCTTCACCGTCTGCTCGCTGATAAACATCTTCTCGGCCATCTCTTTGTTCTTGAAACCCTGGGCCACCAGCGCCACAATTTCGCGCTCGCGCTGGCTGAGCGGCGAGCGTTCGCGATCGCGGGGAGCCGACTGCGACGAAACAGGCGCTGCATCGTCCGCCGCCACGAACTGGCGAATCACCGCCGCCGTGGTGTGCGAATCCAGCCAGATCTCCCCGGCGTGGACCTTGCGAATGCTCTTGATCAACAATTCCGTGGCAGTCTGCTTGAGGACAATCCCGGAGGTCCCCAGTTTCATCGCCTGGACGAATTCGTTCTTGTCGTCCGATGCCGTCAAGACGATCACGCGCGTCTTGTTCTTCACAACCTGCAGGCGCTGCAAGGTCGAAAGACCGTCGAGTCCGGGCATCTTCAGGTCCAGCAGAAGAATGTCGGGCTCATACTGCTGCAGCACATCCAGCACCTGCCGCCCATCCTGGGCCTGCGCCACCACTTCGAAATCCTCTTCCAGGGCGAGCAGCTTGCATAAGCCGTCCCGAAAAATAGGATGGTCGTCCGCCACTACGATGCGGATCTTCGCTTTTGATGCAGTCCCCAAAGGTGACATGGGCTCACCATTGGCGGCAGTGTTTTCGGGCATACCTATTCCGCTAGCGTACATTGTAGAGTTCTGTTACTACTATGTCAAATGTTCTGACCCCTATCGGGAACCTTACTTAGGCCGCCAGCTGTCCGCGGCGGCCTAAGCCGGCTCTGGAATTGTGAAAAGCTGCGTCCCGCAATTGGCCGGGCGCATCTGGATATATAGTAGAAGCAAAGCGATGCTGATCAAGAGACCTGGGGATATCCGCTATTCGGAGGTCACACCCAAAGCCCTCTACTTCGACCGCCGCAAGTTCCTGGCTGCCATGCCGGCCGCATTTCTAGCCGGCCGCGAACTGCTTTCGCCTTGGGGGCGCGCCCGCGCCGCCGGCAAATTTCCCAACCTTGCCAAGAGCCCGTTCAGCACCACGGAAAAGGAAAACTCCTTTGCCGACGTTTCCCACTACAACAACTTTTACGAGTTTGGCACCGCCAAGGACGAGCCCTCCCGCTTTGCCAAGAACTTCAAGACCTACCCCTGGACGGTATCGGTGGAAGGCGAAGTGGCCAAGCCGCGCAAGTTCTCGATCGATGAGATCCTCAAGCTCGCGCCGCTCGAAGAGCGCATCTACCGCCATCGCTGTGTGGAGGCCTGGTCGATCGTGGTGCCCTGGGCCGGCTATTCGCTGAGCGCCCTGCTCAACCTGGTGCAACCAACGTCCAAGGCCCGCTTCGTGGCGTTCCAAACCTATTACAGTCCCAGTGAAATGCCCGAAGCGCAGCACGCCGGCATCGACTTTCCGTATGTCGAAGGGCTGCGGCTGGACGAGGCCATGCACCCGCTGGCGCTCTTGTCGGTCGGAATGTACGGCGATGCGCTGCCGCCGCAGGATGGCGCGCCCGTCCGCATGGTTTTGCCCTGGAAATACGGCTTCAAGAGCATCAAGTCCATCGTCAAGATCCGGCTGGTGGAGAAAATGCCGCCCAATACCTGGAACACCATGCAGCCGATCGAATACGGCTTTTACTCCAACGTGAATCCCAACGTCGATCACCCGCGCTGGAGCCAGGCGAGCGAGCGCCGTCTCGGCGAACTGCGCCGGCGCCCCACCCTGATGTTCAATGGTTATGCCGACCAGGTGGCCTCGCTCTACACCGGCATGGATTTGAAGAAAAATTTCTAAAGCATGCTAAGACGCCGCTGGGTGAAAGTGGTGATCTTCCTGCTGTGTCTTTCCCCCGCGTGCTGGCTGGCGTGGCGGGCCTGGAACAGCGACCTCACACCCAACCCCATCGAGTACATCACCCACTTCACGGGCGATTGGACCATCCGCATGCTCGTCGCGACCCTGGCGGTGACGCCCTTGCGCCGCATCCTGCACCTGCCCGACCTCATCCGTTTCCGCCGCATGATCGGCCTGTTTGCCTTCTTTTACGGGTGCCTGCATTTTTCCACCTGGTTCGGGCTGGACAAGTTTTTCGACATGCACGAGATTCTCCGCGATTTTGCGAAGCGGCGCTTCATCATCGCGGGCCTGGTGGCATTTCTCGGGATGCTGCCTCTCGCCATCACCTCTACCGCCGGCTGGGTGCGGAGGCTGGGCGGCCGCCGCTGGCGGGCGCTGCACCGCCTCATCTATCTCAGCGCCGTGGCCGCGGTGGTGCACTACTACTGGCTGGTGAAATCCGACATCCGCCTGCCGGTGCTCTATGGGTCGCTGGTCGGTTTGCTGCTGCTTTACCGCTTCATCTGGTGGCTGTCGAAGCGGCATGCGGCGCCGGCAGTTTCCTGAAGGCTCTCGAAGCCTTACAATCGCTCCATGCGGGCTGCTTTCGCGATGGTGCTTTGGGCGATGATTCTCCCGGCCTCCGATTTTCCAATCGACCACGTGACCGTCGCCGGAAGCGATATCCGGAAACTGCAAGCGGGTTTGTCTTCGATCGGCATACCCAGCGTGTACGGCGGTGCGCACCTCAATAACACCACCGAGATGGCCCTGGCGAGCCTGTCCGATGGCGCCTACCTGGAGTTAATGGCCCTCCGGCAGAATGCCGACCCGCGCCAGGCCGGCCAGCACGTGTGGGCCAGGTTTCTGGAAGGCGATGCCGGGCCGTGCGCCTGGGCCCTCCGCGAAAAAGACCTGCCCGCTGAAGTCCGGCGCTTGAAAGCCGCTGGCATCCAGGTCTCCGAGCCCGTGTCGAGCGGCCGCGAACGCCCCGACGGCGTGCGGCTGGATTGGCAGACTTCCGATGTCGGCGACGGTGTGCGCGGGACATTCTTCCCGTTTCTGATCCATGACCTCACCTCGCGCGACCTGCGCGCCTTTCCCCAAGGCAAACCGTCCGGCGGGGATTTCCGCGGCATCTCCCGCGTGGTGATTGCCGTGCGCGATTTGGACGCCGCCATCGCGCGCTATCGCCGGGCCTACACGCTGCCCGAGCCCGTTCGCGAGACGGATCGCAGCTTCGGCGCCCATCTGGCCACTTTCACCGGCACGCCCGTGGTGTTGGCCCAGCCGCTCGATTCCGACTCGTGGCTGTCGCTGCGGCTGGCAAGGTTTGGCGAATCGCCCTGCGCTTTTGTTTTGGCCGCGGTGCGCCCTGAGCGCTATCACGCGCAGTCCCACGCCAGTTGGTTTGGTGTTGAGATATCCTGGTTCGACACCGACAAGCTAGGCTGGCATTTAGGTTTCGAGAAAGTCATGTAGCCGCGGCCGACCTCGCAATGAAGAGGACCGCACAACCATGAGCTTCCAAGCCACCGAAGCCGAATTTGAAAATCGTTTCTGGATCATTGGCGGGGTCTTCTCGGCCGGCTTCGCTCTTTACGGGCTCGATCACGTCAACGCCGCCGAGGCGCTCACCCGGCTCATCGTGAGGCCCGCCGGCATGGATTCCCCGCGAGCCGACTCCGTCATCCGCGCCATCTTTGGCGCCGCCGCGCTCACCGTTACGGCGGCTGCGCTGCTACGCTGCTGGGCCGAAGCTTACTTGAAGAGCTCCGTGGTGCACGACAGTGCGTTGCATTCCGAAAGCCTGGTGGCCGACGGCCCCTACCGATACGTGCGCAACCCGCTCTACCTGGGCAACATCCTGCTGGCCGCCGGCATGGGAACCATGGCCAGCAGCGTCGGCTTCTTCTTCATCCTGATTGGTATGACCCTGGTGGTGTACCGCTTGATCCTGCGCGAGGAAGCCGGGCTGGGGGAATCGCAAGGCGCCGGCTTTCTCCGCTATTGCGAGGCGGTCCCGCGGCTTCTGCCCTCGTTGCGCCCCCGCGTTCCCGCCGGCGGCACGCGGCCGAACTGGGTGGACGGGATCGCCGGAGAGACTTTCATGTGGGGCTGCGCCATCGGCATCGCGGTATTCGCGGTGAGCCTGCAGGTGATCCACTTCTGGATCGTCATCAGTGCCGGTTTCGCCGTTTACTTTCTGCAAAGCTTCTGGCGCGGCCGAAAACGGGGACAGTAACCAATTACCCATTTTCGGTGCAACAACGGCTTTCGTAAAAGGGGTAATTGGTTACTGTCCCCGTTTCCGCGCGTCGCGCTTTCGAGGGAGAATCAAATCATGAACCGACGGGACTTCCTGACAGCGGGGGCGGCCATGAGCGCGATCAGTGGAATGAATCCGGCCGATGGAGCGGCGCCGCCCGCCTTCACAACCCGGATTGTGCGTCTGAACCTGCAACACACCTGGACCACCACCATGTCGTCCAGCCAGTATCGGGACACGCTCTACACCGCCTACACACGCGATGGCATCACCGGACACGGCGAAGGCGCGCCCATCGTTCGCTACCACGAAGACGCCGCCGGCGCGCAGAAAGCCGCCGACCGCGTGCGCGATCTTCTGCTCTCCTCCGACCCCATGCAGTTCGGCAAGATCATGGCGGAGGTCTTCCAGCGCGTGCCGGGCGAATGGGCCGGCAAGGCCGCCATCGATATCGCCCTGATGGACTGGGTCGGGCAGAAGTTGAAGATTCCGCTCTATTCCTATTTCGGCCTGGACCCCGCCGATACCCCGCTCACCACATTCTCCATCGGCATCGACACTCCGGAAATTACCAAACAAAAGACCATTGAGGCCGCGGATTTCCCCATCCTCAAAGTAAAGGTTGGCCTCTCGACCGACGAACCCACCATTGAAGCCGTGCGCAGCGTCACCAAGAAGCCGCTGCGCGTGGATGCCAACGAAGGCTGGACCGATAAGGAAGAGGCCGTCCGCAAAATCAACTGGCTGGAAAAGATGGGCGTCGAGTTCATCGAACAACCCATGCCCGCCGAGATGATCGAGGAAACCCGCTGGGTGCGCAGCCGCGTCCACATCCCCGTGATCGCCGACGAAGCCTGCCAGCGCGCGAGCGACATTCCCAAACTGCGCGATGCCTTCGACGGCGTCAACGTCAAGCTCGATAAGAGCGGCGGCATGTTGGAAGCCTACCGTATGATCCAGATCGCGAAGGCCCTCGGCATGAAAACGATGCTCGGCTGCATGGTCTCGAGTTCCGTGTCGGTCACCGCCGCCGCGCATCTTTCTCCGCTGGTCGATTACGCGGATCTCGACGGCAACCTGCTGATCTCGAACGACCCTTTCCATGGCGTGCGCGTGGAAAAAGGCAAGCTCATTCTCCCCAAGGCTCCTGGTCTGGGATTGACCCCCGCCGGGTAGCGCAGCAAAACGGGGACTGAAAGCCGTGAAATAATCGATTCTTGGCCAGTTTTGCACAGCGTAATCTCGTGAAAACATTTGAGGCCACAAATGATTTTGGACATTATTTCACAGCTTCCTGCTGCCAATTCCCGCCTCTGGAATTGGATGGCTGTGCCCGCTTTGCCCCCTCGTTCACGGGTTAACTTTCGTCAAGTCCCGATCAAGCACCTTTGGGAACTTGGACGGTCTGGCGCCATTGGCCTATAGCCGATTCAGATGGTCCAAAGCCGCTGTCGTGGTCACTTGCTGGACTGCGGTGGGACAGCGATCGTAGGTCGTGATCAATAGATACGAACTATGACACCTCTCGAAGTGGACCCGACACCGCTGGTCACACGGCCCGTTGCTGTAACGCCTCGGCAACAGGACGCGAGCCACACCCCATCGCAGCAGATCCTCTGGGTATATCTGCTCTTTTTTATTTCCGGGTTCCCCGCGCTCATCTACCAGATCGTCTGGCAGCGCGCGCTGTTCACCATCTACGGGGTCAATATCGAATCGGTCACGATCGTCGTGAGCGCATTCATGCTGGGACTCGGGTTGGGCAGCCTGGCGGGAGGCATGATATCCAGGATCCCCCGGTTACCTGTCCTGGCGGTGTTCGGTCTGGTGGAACTGTGCATCGGCTGCTTCGGCATGGTGTCGCTCCGCCTGTTCCATTGGGCGGGAATCCATACGGCGGGCGCCTCCCTGACCGCTACTTCTGTGCTGACATTCCTGCTGGTGCTGATCCCCACCATATTGATGGGTGGGACTCTGCCCTTCCTGGTGGCACACCTGGTGCGGATCTCGCACAACGTGGGCGAGTCCGTCGGCATGTTATATTGCGTGAACACCCTGGGCTCCGCGATGGCCTGCCTTGCATCGGCAGCGTTCATTCTGCGGCTTCTGGGAGAACAGGGTTCGGTCACGATGGCAGCCGCCATCAATCTCACCACCGGCGGAGTGGCGATCCTGGCTCATTTCCTGTTCCGGGATCGCGTGCATCCGGAGATTCCCCGGAAGGCGGCGGAGGTCGCCGATCACGCTGTGCCATTGTTCCCGTTTCCGCTCGCATTGGCAATCGTGGGTATCTCCGGGTTCATTGCGCTCTCCTATGAGATCCTCTGGTACCGCGCCTATTCGTTCGCTTCGGGCTCGCGAGCGCAATCATTTGCCTTGCTGCTGGCCGCGTATCTGTACGGCGTGGCGCTCGGATCCCACTTCGCCAAGATCGTTTGCCGGAAGCCGGCGCCTGAGAATCGAAAGCGGAATCTGGGCGTGATCTCCATCCTGATAGTAGCGGCAAACGGATTGAGCTTCCTGGTTGTGCCGTTGGTGGCGTACGGGGCGCGCATTGTCCCCTACACCCTCACGCTGCCGTTGGTCGCGATCGGCGCGGGGCTGTTGGGAGCGTTATTTCCGCTGGTTTCCCACATTTCCGTGGCGCCGGACCACCGCGCGGGCGCACGCCTCAGCTATCTCTATCTGGCCAACATCATCGGCTCCACGGTCGGCACCATCCTGGTGGGGTTCGTGCTCATGGATCACTGGTCGATGCGCGGGATATCGGTTTTTCTTGTTGTGGTAGGCCTGAGTATGGGCGGAACGATTGCGGTCGGCGCGACGCATGGCTTCCGCCGCCTGGTAGTACTGGCGAGCGCCGCCGCGCTGGCACTGGGCGCTGTGGCGATTGCGCCGCCGCTATTCGAAAGAGTTTATGAGCGGCTGATGTACAAGGCGGAGTACCGGCCGGACCTGAAATTCGCGCACCTCGTCGAATCGCGAAGCGGCGTGATTGCGGTGTCGGCCGATGGCACTGTGTTCGGTGGCGGCGTCTACGACGGGCGGTTCAACACCAGTCTGGTTCACGACACCAATCTCCTGGTGAGGGCCTTTGCCATCACTGCCTTTCACCCGAAACCGCGCCAGGTGCTCATGATCGGCCTGTCGTCAGGCTCGTGGGCACAGGTGATCGCCAACCATCCGTCCGTCGAGGACCTCACGATTGTCGAAATCAACCCGGGATATCTGGGTCTGATCCCCCAATATCCAGCCGTCGCGAGCCTGTTGCAGAATCCCAAGGTGCACATCGTCATCGACGACGGGAGGCGCTGGCTGGTGCGATCTCCCCAACGCCGCTTCGACCTGATCGTCATGAATACCACCTTTCACTGGCGAGCCCATGCCAGCAATTTGCTGTCGACCGACTTCCTCCGCTTAATCCGTTCCCACCTGACGCCGGGCGGTGTCTTGTACTACAACACGACGGGTTCGGGCGAAGTACAGATCACGGGTGCGACAATCTTCCCGTACGCTATGCGAGTCCTGAATTTTCTCGCGGTGAGTGACCAGCCGCTGAAGTTCGACGGCGAGGCGCTAAAGAATGCTCTGCTGGCCTACCGCATCAACGGCAATCCGGTCATAGATCTGACACGCGCCGCCGACCGGCGGAAGATGGGTGAACTCCTCGGGTGGGCGGACGCTCTCGGAGTACCGGATCCGGCCTCTGCGCCTATTGAGTACGCACCCTCCATCCGGCAGCGTAACCAGGACAAGCGCATTATTACAGACGACAACATGGGGACGGAATGGTTGTGGCCCGCGCGTTAATCCTGCCCAAAACCTTCTTCCCAGCCGGGCTATAGCTCCAAAGAGCCTCCACCATTTGGCCCAAATTTGCGCTGTCTTGCCGCCAGCGGGGGGTAAAATATCTGTAGAACGCGCCAATTAGCCGAATACTGCACTGTCTAAGCCTGGCTACCAAACACACTCCTGTGTCACAACTGGAGGGGGCGCACAAACGTTTGGGTGTAGTAGCATCTCTAGTAGCATGTATGTCGTCTGAAACGGTAAATCGACCCGGCGCTTCGACCCCAACCGCCGAAGCGGCAAAAACAACCAAGCCCCGCGCCCGCTGGGGAAGAAGAATCTTGCTGGCCATTCTGCTCGTCGTGGTAGTGGCCGCCTTCATCGTGTGGCAGCGGGGCAGCAATGCCTCCGCCGGCGCGGTTGCCGGCGCGGCCAAGGGCCAAAAGAAGGGCGCGGCCGCTACTCCCGTCGTGGCTGCGCGCGCCCGCAAGGGCAATATCGGCGTCTACTATCCCGGCTTGGGCGCCGTCACGCCCATCTATACCGTCACGGTGAAGAGCCGCGTGGACGGCCAGTTGATGAGCGTTAACTACAAGGAAGGCGACCTGGTAAAAAAAGACGACTTGCTGCTCGAAATCGATCCCCGCCCGTATCAAGCCGCGTTGGACCAGGCCGAGGGCCAGTTGCTCAAGGACCAGGCCACTCTGGACAATGCCCGCGTCGATCTGGCGCGCTATGAGAAACTGCTCAAGCAGAACGCCATACAGGAACAGATTTACGCCACCCAAATCGCCACCGTCCATCAGGTGGAGGGAACCGTGAAGACCGACCAGGGCGTAATCGACATGGACAAGCTGAATCTCACTTATTGCAAGATCACCTCGCCGCTCACCGGCCGCATCGGGTTGCGCCTGGTGGATCCCGGCAACATCGTCCATGCCAGCGACACCAATGGTTTGCTGGTCATCACCCAGATTCAACCCATCAGTGCGCTGTTTACGCTGGCCGAGGATCGACTGCCCGTGGTTCTTCGCAAACTCAACGCCGGCCAGCATCTCGAGGCCGACGCCTATGACCGCGCCGATCACCAGAAGCTTGCCACCGGTACGCTCGCCAGCGTCGACAACCAGATCGATCCGTCCACCGGAACCCTCCGCCTGCGCGCGGTCTTCGATAACAATGACGATGCGCTCTTCCCCAACCAGTTTGTCAACGTGCACCTGCTGGTGGAAGAGAAGTCCGGTATCACCCTGATTCCCACCGCCGCGATCCAGCGAACCAGCACTACCGAATACGTCTGGGTAGTGAAAGACGATTCCACCGTGACCGACCGTACCATCACCGAGGGTGTCACGCAGGGTGACGTAACCGAAATCACTTCGGGCGTCGCTCCCGGAGAGGTGGTCGTCATGACCGGTGTGGACCGGCTGATCGAAGGCGCGCCGGTCCGCGCCCAGATCGCCGACGAGCAACCCGCCGCCGCGCCCGGCCAACCCGCAGCCAAGTCCGGAGGGAAGAAGAAGTGAGTCCGTCCCGGACGTTCATTCTACGGCCGGTGGCGACTTCCTTGCTGATGGTGGGTATTCTGCTGGCTGGCGCGGTGGGCTACCTGCAACTGCCGGTTTCCGCCTTGCCGGAAGTCGATTACCCCATCATCCAGGTAATCACTTTCTATCCCGGCGCCAGCCCCGACGTGATGGCTTCTTCCGTCACGGCGCCGCTGGAGCGCCAGTTCGGCCAGGTGCCCGGCCTGCAGCAGATGACCTCCACCAGTTCCGATGGTAGCTCCGTCATCACTTTGCAATTCAACCTCAGCCTCAACATCGACGTCGCCGAGCAGGAAGTGCAGCAGTCCATCAACGCATCCGGCACATTTCTGCCGGCCGACCTTCCCATTCCACCAATCTACGCCAAGACGAACCCCGCCGACACTCCCATCCTGACGCTGGCGCTGACCTCCGATGACATGCCTCTCTCCAAGGTGGAGGACTTGGCCGACACCCGTCTCGCGCCCAAGATCTCGCAATTGCCGGGCGTCGGACTGGTCAGCATCAGCGGCGGACAAAAGCCCGCTGTCCGCATCCAGGCGAATCCCACCGCGATGGCCTCCTACGGTCTGAACCTGGAGGATCTTCGCACCGCCCTGGTGGCCGCCAACGTCAACCAGGCCAAGGGAAACTTCGATGGCGCCCACCAGTCCTACCAGATCGGCGCCAACGACCAGTTGCTCTCTTCCGCCGACTACCGTCCCTTGATCATCGCCTACCGCAACGGGGCGCCCGTCAAGCTGACCGACGTCGCCAGCGTGGTCGATGATGCCGAGAACGTCCGCCAGGCCGCCTGGATGAACGAGACCCCAGCCGTCATCATGAACATCCAGCGGCAGCCCGGCGCCAACATCATTTCGGTGGTCGATCGCATCAAGCTGCTGCTGCCTCAACTGACTAACACCCTGCCCGCGTCCGTCACGGTGAGCATTCTCACCGACCGCACCACCACCATCCGCGCCTCGGTCACCGACGTGCAGTTCGAGTTGCTGCTCACGGTAGCCCTGGTGGTGATGGTCATGTTCCTGTTCCTGCGCAACCTGTCCGCCACCATCATCCCGGCCGCCGCCGTGCCGCTCTCGCTGGTGGGCACCTTTGGCGTCATGTACCTGCTCGGATACAGCCTCAACAATCTCACGCTGATGGCGCTCACGATCTCCACCGGCTTCGTGGTGGACGACGCCATCGTCATGATCGAGAACATCGTCCGCTACATTGAAGCCGGTGAGCCGGCGATGCGGGCCGCCCTGCGCGGCGCCGAGCAGATTGGCTTCACCATCGTTTCGCTCACCATTTCGCTGATCGCCGTGCTGATTCCGCTGCTCTTCATGGGCGATATCGTCGGCCGCCTGTTCCGGGAATTTGCCGTCACCTTGAGCGTCACTATCCTGGTCTCGGCCATCGTCTCGCTGACCCTAACTCCCATGATGTGCTCGAAGTTGCTCAAGCACACCCCCGAAGCCAGCCAGGGCCGTTTGTACCGCGCCTCCGAGCACGCCTTTGAGGCCGTCATCGCCTTCTACGGCAGGGGGCTGCAGTTCGTGCTCCGCTGGCGGACCTCCACGCTGCTGGTGGCCGTGGGCACTCTGGCCCTCACCATCTACATGTTCGAAAAGATTCCCAAGGGATTCTTCCCCATCCAGGACACCGGCGTCATTCAGGGCGTCTCGGAAGCCTCCCAGACGGCTTCCTTTCGGGAAATGTCCAGGTTGCAGCAGCAACTGACCAAGATCATCCTCACCGATCCCGCGGTGGACAGTCTTTCCTCCTTCATCGGCATCGACGGCACCAACACCACGCTCAACAGCGGACGCATCCTCATCAATCTGAAACCCCTCGACGACCGTAAAATCAACGCCAGCGACGTCATTCGCCGCCTCCAGCCAAAACTCAACGAGGTGGCCGGCATCACCCTCTTCATGCAGCCCGTCCAGGACCTCACGGTGGAAGATCGCGTCAGCCGCACGCAGTTTCAATACACCATCGAGGATCCCAACGCCGACGAGTTGAACAGCTACGCTCCCAAGTTCCTCGCGCGCCTGCAGCAATCGTCCGAACTGCGGGATGTCGCCACCGACCAGCAGGTCCAGGGTCTTCGCACCCGCCTGATTTTCGACCGCGACACCGCCGCGCGCCTCGGAATCACCACTTCCGCCATCGACCAGACGCTTTACGACGCCTACGGCCAGCGCGAGGTCTCCACCATGTTTACCCAGCTCAACCAGTACCACGTCGTGCTGGAAGTCAAACCCTCGTTCCAGCAAAACCCCATCGACCTGCGCAATCTCTACATCCGCACCGGCGCCGGGTCGGCGGGCACCGCGCTGGGTATGGTTTCCGGCGGCTCGTCGTCCATTGCCACCGCCAGAGCCGGGCAAAGCGCCGCCACTTCCGCCCCGCCCACTACCACGTCCACTGCGTCCAGCGCCTCATTCGGCGGCACTAGCATCGCTTCTTCCGCGGTCTTCGCGCCCGCCACCCAGATCCCGCTCGGCGCCTTCAGCCACACCGAGAACATCGCCGTCCCCATCACCGTCAACCACCAGGGCCAGTTTCCCGTGATTACCTTCTCCTTCAATCTCGCCCCCGAGGCGTCGCTGGGGGATGCGGTGAAGGCAGTCAACCAGGCCAAAAACGATATCGGCATGCCGCTCAGCGTGCAAGCCGCGTTTCAAGGCTCCGCGCAGGCTTTCCAAGCCTCCCTGGCCAATGAGCCCATACTGATTCTGGCGGCCCTCGTCACCGTCTACATTGTTCTGGGTGTGCTGTATGAGAGCTACATCCATCCGGTCACCATTCTCTCCACCCTGCCTTCGGCCGGTGTCGGCGCGCTGCTCGCTCTCAACATCTGCCATTACGATTTCAGCGTGATCGCTCTCATCGGCATGGTGCTCCTGATCGGCATTGTGGGGAAGAACGCGATCATGATGATCGATTTCGCGCTCGACGCCGAACGCAAGGAAGGCCGCCCGCCGGATGAGGCCATTTATCAGGCCTGTCTGCTGCGCTTCCGCCCCATCATGATGACCACCATGGCGGCCTTGCTGGGCGCGGTTCCCCTGGCTTTCGGCAGCGGCACGGGTTCGGAGTTGCGCAAGCCTCTAGGCATCACCATCATCGGCGGTCTGTGTATCAGCCAGTTGCTGACGCTCTACACCACCCCCGTCATCTACCTGTTCTTCGACCGGCTGGCCAGGCGCGTCTCCCACCGCTCCGCCAACACCATGGAGCCTCTTCCGGCGGAGTGAGCCATGAGCCTGTCGTCTCCCTTCATCCACAGACCGGTCGCCACCACGTTGCTCGTCGTGGCCATCGGTCTGGCGGGCGCCGTGGCCTTCCGCATCCTCCCGGTATCGCCTCTGCCGCAAGTGGACTTTCCCACCATCTCGGTAAATGCCTCGCTGCCCGGCGCCAGTCCGGAGACCATGGCCTCTTCCGTCGCCACCCCGCTTGAACGCCAGTTCGGGCGCATTGCGGCCGTCACCGAGATGACATCCTCCAGCACGCTTGGCTCCTGCGGCATCACCTTGCAGTTCGATCTGAACCGCAACATCGACGCCGCCGCCCGCGATGTGCAGGCCGCCATCGCCGCCGCCCGCGGCTATCTGCCCACCAATCTCCCCAGCAATCCCAATTACCGCAAGGTGAATCCCGCCGATTCGCCCATCTTCATGCTGGCTCTCACTTCCGACGTGCTGAGCAAGGGCCAGATGTATGACGCGGCCTCCACCATCATGGCTCAGAAGATTGCGCAGGTGCAGGGCGTCGGACAAGTCAACGTCGGCGGCAGCGCGCTGCCCGGCGTGCGCATCGAACTCAACCCCGCCGCCCTGAATAAGTATGGAATCGGCCTCGAACAGGTCCGCAACACGCTCTCCACGGCCAATGCCAACGCCCCCAAGGGCCATTTCGCCGACGCCTATCGCATCTGGGAAGTGGGCGCCAACGATCAGATGTTCAGGGCCGTCGAGTATGCCCCTCTCATCGTCGGCTACAAGAACGGCAACGCCGTTCGCGTCTCCGATATCGGCCAGGCCGTCGATTCCGTCGAAGACCTGCGCAACGCCGGCTACGCCAACGGCAAGCCCTCGGTCCTCATCATCGTCTCTCGCCAGCCCAACGCGAATATCATCGACACCGTCGATCGCCTCCGCGCCGCCCTGCCGCAGCTCGAAGCCGCTATCCCCGCCTCCATCCACGTCCAGATCGCCATGGACCAGACGGTTACCATTCGCGCCTCCGTCCACGACGTCGAACGGACTCTGCTCATCTCCATCGGCCTGGTGATCCTGGTGGTCTTCGTTTTCCTGCGGAGCGGCCGCGCCACCTTCATCCCCAGCGTGGCCGTCCCCGTCTCGCTGCTGGGCACCTTCGGCGTCATGTACCTGCTCAACTACAGCCTCGACAACCTGTCGTTGATGGCCCTCACGATTTCGACCGGCTTCGTGGTGGACGACGCCATCGTGGTCATCGAGAATATCACCCGCTATCTCGAACGGGGAATGAATCCATTCGCCGCGGCCCTGAAAGGGGCCCAGGAAATCGGCGCCACCGTCGTGACCATGAGCATTTCGCTGGTGGCGGTCTTCATCCCGCTGCTCTTGATGGGCGGCATCGTGGGCCGCCTGTTCCGTGAATTCGCCGTCACTCTCTCCGTCGCCATCGCCGTTTCCATGGTGATCTCCCTCACCGCCACTCCCATGATGTGCGCCCACCTCCTCAGAACCCACGAGTCCCACGGCCGGCTCTACAATTCGACCGAGCGCGGCTTCAACTGGGTGGTCGGGATGTATGGCAAGACGCTCTCGGTGGTTCTGCGCCATCCCGCCGCCACCCTGCTCGTGCTGCTTGCCACCATCGGTCTCAACTTCTATCTCTTCAAGAGCGCACCCAAAGGCTTCTTTCCGCAGCAGGACAACGGGCGTATCTCCGGCTCCATTCAAGCCGACCAGGACACTTCCTTTCAGGCCATGAACAAGATCCTCCTGCAAATGGTCAACATCGTCGCCGCCGACCCTGCGGTGGACACCGTCAACGGATTCACTGGCGGCGGTGGCGGTGGTGGCGGGGCCGCCAACACGGCCCGTATGTTCGTCTCGCTCAAGCCGCTCCAGGAACGCCAGATCAACGCCGAGCTCATCATCGCCCGCCTCCGTCCCAAACTCGCCCGGGTCCCAGGCGCAACCCTGTATCTCCAGGCCGCCCAGGATATCCGCGTCGGTGGCCGGCAGGCCAACGCCCAGTGGCAATTCACCATGCGCGGCGATAACCTCGACGACCTCACTTTGTACGGCCCCCGCATGCTCCAGCAATTGCGCGGCATCCATATCATCGCCGACGTCAGCAGCGACCAGCAGAATCGCGGCCTGCAATCCCTGGTTCAGTACGATCGCTCCACCGCCGCGCGCTTCGGCATTGCCCCGCAACTGATCGACGACACCCTCTACGACGCCTTCGGCCAGCGTCAGGTCTCCACCATGTTCAAGACCCTCAATCAGTACCACGTCGTCATGGAAGTGGCTCCCGAATACTGGCAGAATCCCGAGACCCTGAATCAGCTCTGGGTCCACGCGCCCGCCGGCCAGCAGGTTCCCCTCAGCGCTTTTGCCCATTTCGGACCCGCCATCGCGCCGCTCTCCGTCAGCCACCAGGGCCTTTTCCCCGCGGTCACCGTTTCCTTTAATCTCCTTCCAGGCGTCGCCCTGAGCAACGCGATCGAGGCTATTTCCGGCGCGGCCCGGAAGATCGGCCTGCCGCCAACCGTCCAGACCACCTACGCCGGCACCGCGGCGGCCTATCTGGATTCGCTCCACAACGAGCCCATCCTCATCCTTTCCGCGCTCATCACCGTCTATCTGGTCCTCGGCATCCTCTATGAAAGCTATATTCACCCCATCACCATTCTTTCCACCCTGCCCTCGGCCGGCGTGGGCGCTCTGCTGGCGTTGATGCTCACCAAAACCGATCTCAGCGTCATCGCCATTATCGGCATCATCCTCTTAATCGGTTTGGTGAAGAAGAACGGCATCCTGATGGTGGATTTCGCGATTGCCGCCGAACGCGAGGAGCACAAGAGCCCCCGCGACGCCATTTACGAAGCTTGCCTGCTGCGCTTCCGGCCCATCATGATGACCACCATGGCCGCCATGCTGGGCGCCCTGCCGCTGGCGCTCGGCAAGGGAACCGGCTCCGAATTGCGCCGCCCGCTGGGCATCACCATCATCGGCGGCCTGATTGTCAGCCAGTGCTTGACCCTCTACACCACCCCGGTGGTCTACCTCTACTTCGACCGCTTCCAGCAATGGTGGTATCGCATTCGCGGTATCGATCCCAGCCATGCCGGGCCGCTTGGCTCCGAGGTCTGACGCCTATGATCCAGCGAAAGCTCCAGCGAAACTTCCTGCTTCCCGTGGTCATCGCCGCAGCGCTCTGTTGCGGGGCCTGCTTGAAACTGCCCCCTTACCAGAAGCCCAGCGCGGCCGTTCCCGCGGCCTTCAAGGAAGAGCCGCCCGAAGGCTGGAAAAACGCCCAACCGGCCGATGGAACTCTCCGCGGAAAGTGGTGGGAAATATTCAACGACCCGGCGCTCAACGCGCTCGAAGAGCAGGTCAACGTATCCAACCAGAACCTTCTGGCCGCCGAGGCACAATTCCACGTCGCCAAAGCCGCCGTGCGCTCCGCCCGCGCCGCTCTCTCTCCGCTCGTCATCAGCTCGCCCTCCGTCATTGGATCGGACGCCTCCAGCCGCGTCGGCCGCGGATCGTCCGGAGCCACCGGCACCTACACCCTCCCCGTGGATGCCTCTTATACCGCCGATTTCTGGGGCAGCATCCATCGCACCATCGCCTCCAGCGCCGCACTCGCGCAGGCCTCCGGCGCCCTGTTGGAAAACGCCCGCCTGCTCTATCACACCGAATTGGCCTCCGACTATTTTCAACTCCACGGCCTGGATGGCGACATTCAACTGCTCGATCAAACCGCCAGCCAATATAAAGAATACCTGACCCTCACCAAGAACCGTTTCGAAGGCGGCGTGGCCTCCGATAGCGACGTCGCGCAGGCCGAGACCCAGCTCTATACGACCCAGGCGGAACTGACCGACCTGGGCGTGGCGCGCGCGCAATTCGAACACGCCATCGCCATCCTGATCGGCAAAGCTCCCGCGGAACTCACCATTCCTCCCATGACCCTGACGGCCGCGCCGCCGTCCATCCCCGTCGCCGTCCCATCCGCTCTGCTCGAACGGCGCCCCGACATTGCCGATTCCGAGCGCCAGGTGGCATCCGCCAATGAGCAAATCGGCATCGCCAAAGCCGCCTTTTATCCTGCACTCACGCTGGCTGTGTCCGGCGGACTGCAAAGCACCAGCTTCATCAATTGGCTCACCTGGCCCAGTCGCTTCTGGTCGATCGGCCCGACACTGGCCCAGACCCTTTTCGACGCCGGCAAGCGCCGCGCGCAAGTCCAATCCGCCGAGGCCCAATACGATGCGACCGCGGCCAACTATCGCCAGACCGTTCTCACCGCATTCCAGCAGGTGGAAGACAACCTGGCGGCGCTGCGCATTCTGGAATCCGAAGCCTCGGTTCTCGATCAGGCCGTCAAATCCGCCCAGCGCTCCGTGCTGGTGTCGACCGAGCAATACAAGGGCGGCACCGCCAACTATTTGCAAGTCATCACCACCCAGACCATCGCCGTCCAGGACGAAAGGTCCGCCGTGGACCTTCTGACCCGCCGCATGACCGCCACCGTGCAGCTCATCCAGGCATTGGGCGGCGGCTGGGACTCTTCCAAGCTCCCCACTACTCAGGACGTCTCCACGCAGCACTGACGATTGCCTCCGTGAGGTTAGCTTGGTACGGCACCTCAGAAGTTCGCTGACGGATTCAAAATCGCTTGCTGACGTTCCGTCCCCTTTTCGCCAACGGTCAAAGCTATATTGATGGACGAGGATCTGTATGCCAATAAAAAGTCTCCTCACGAGAACTATGATCGCGGCGGTTATCGCTGTCGCTATCGTTGCAGCGCAAGATACGGCCCAAACCCCGTCTACTAAGCCAGTATTCTCGCTCTCGATCAGTCTGCCGGACAGCACTCTCAGATCCGGTTCCGAAGTCAGGGTTCGGATAATCGTCAGGAACACAACGGACCACGACATAGCCCTGGTCTTCGCTCCATCGCGTGTGGGGGAACCCGGCGACACGGCAACATACAAGGGCACCGTCAAGCAGAGCGACGGCAGCCTGGCTCCATACACCGAGCTTGGCAGAAGGGTGTGGAACCATAGCGCCAAGGAAGCCGGAGGAGATTTCAGTGGTTTCGTGGAGACTCTGGAGGCTGAGCGGAACTGCAAACCGAGCCTCTATAACCATCACAATCTGCCACCTAGGTGTGCGTCCCCGTGGTGTACGGACGAAGATATTGAACTAGCTAACAAGAATTGCGGGCAATTGCACCATGAGCTAGTCGTAAGCAAACTCCAGGACATGAGCATACCTGGCCAGTACACCATCCAACTTGAAAAATATGATTCGGAGAGCAAACAATGGGTGAAATCAAATGTCATAACAGTCACGATCACCCGATAACTAAGAAAAGCCAAGGGAGTTTCGGGGACGGGCTACGAAACCCCGAAACTTCATGAGAGTTCCGCCGGCTCCGGTCCACCAAAGATCTATCATGGCACGTATCGCGCGGGTCGTGGTCCCGGGCCGCTGGCATCACATCACCCAGCGCGGCAACCGGCGGCAAACCGTCTTCTTCGAGGACGCCGACCGCACCCTGTACCTGCAGTTGCTGATCCGGCACACCCGCCGATGGTCGGTCCGAATCGTGGGCTACTGCCTGATGAGTAACCACATTCACCTCATCGCGATTCCGCCCGCGGAAACCGCCTTGGGCAAGAGCCTGGGCCGTGCGCATGTGGACTACGCGCGCTGGCTCAACCTGCGGCGGGGCGAAACGGGTCATGTCTGGCAGAACCGATTCTTCTCCTGTCCCATGGACGAGCGCCACCAGTGGGAAGCCTTGCGGTACGTGGAACGCAACCCGGTGCGGGCCGGCTTGGTGTCGGAGGCGGCCGAGTGGCAGTGGTCGAGCGCCGCGGCGCATAGCGACGGGATAGACCGCTGGAACATCCTGGATATGGCAGAATGGGAACGGCGCTGGACGGGCAGGGCGTGGGGCGCGGCGTTGACCGACGGTATCGAAGATGCCGCGCTGCTGGAGCGGATCCGCGAAGCTACGCGAACGGGGCGTCCGGCGGCCTGCGACGAATTCGTGCGAGAGCTGGAGGCAGAGCGGTGTCGATGCCTGCGTCCGAGGAAGCGCGGCCCGAAGGGGAAGGTAGTTACGGAGGAGGCGCAACTGCGCCTGATGGCTTGGTAGTTTCGGGGTTTCGTAGCCTGTCCCCGAAACTCC
>DATFYK010000026.1:0-72754 GCA_035315085.1 Occallatibacter sp. | reverse complement strand
GCGCCCACGCCGGCAAGCACCGCTGCTCCGTACGCGCAGCCCTCTTCGGCCGCCAGCAGCGATACGGGTTTGGCGTAAACGTCGGCCTGAATCTGGCGCCACAGAGGCGAGCGCGCGCCGCCGCCGCCCAGGCGGATATCGCTTACCGGCACGCCGATCTCCGCGAAGATGGTCAACGAATCTTGTAGGCTGAACGCCACCCCTTCGAGGATGGCGCGAATGATATGCCCGCGGCCGTGGCTGGCGGCGAGGCCAAGCAGCGCGCCGCGCACATCGGAGTCGAGATGCGGCGTCCGCTCTCCCATCAGATAAGGCGCCCACAACACGCCGTCGGCTCCCGCGGGAATCGCGGCGGCCTCTTGCGAAAGACTGTCGTAGGGATCGCCGGTTGGTTTGCCAACGGTTCCAAAGGTGTCGCGGAACCAGCGCAGAGAAAGGCCCGCCGCCTGGGTCACGCCCATCACATGCCAGCGGTTGGGAATGGCATGGCAGAAGGTGTGCAGGCGCCCGCGCGGATCAAGAAACGGCTTATCCGTCGCGGCAAAGACCACGCCCGAGGTTCCAATCGTGGCGCTCACGCAGCCGGCCTTGACGATGCCCATGCCGATGGCGCCCCCGGCCTGATCTCCGGCGCCGGCAACCACCGGCGTGCCTTCGGCCAAACCTGTCGCCTGCGCCGCGCGCGCCGTGATTTTGCCCACGATTTCCGGCGATTCGAAGACTTCCGGCAGGCAACGTTCATCCAGCCCCGTCGCCTTCACCATCTCCTTTGACCAGCGGCGATGCGCGACATCCAGCAGCAGCGTGCCGGATGCGTCCGAGACGTCAATCGCCCGCACGCCCGTCAATTGCAGGCGGACGTAATCCTTAGGCAAAAGGAAGGAGCGGAACCGCTTCCAGATCTCCGGCTCATGGGTGCGCACCCACATCAGCTTGGTCAGGGTGAAGTTGGGAAGAGCCGGATTCGACGTCAGCTCCACCAGCCGCTGCTCGCCGATGGTCTGGTTGAGCACGCGGCACTCCTCTGCCGTGCGCTGATCGCACCAGATCAGCGCGGGCCGCAGGACTTCTTCTTTCTCGTCGAGCAGGACCGCTCCGTGCATCTGCCCGGCCAGGCCCACCGCGACGATATCGTTCTTGGAGACGCCGGTCTCCCGCAGCAGCTTGCCGATCGCCTTCTGGCATGCGTTCCACCAGTCATGCGGATCCTGCTCCGCCCATCCATTCTGCGGCGAGGCAAAGGGCGCGTGCTCATGCGTCGCCGACCCGAGCAGGGTGCCCTTTTCGTCCACCATGAGCGCGCGCGTGCCGCCCGTGCCTACGTCGATGCCGATTGTGTATCGATTCATTGCCGTTCACTCTTTCTGCCGTTTGAGGCGTTCATGGCAGCGTTCTTACTCTTCGCTTTGCCCATGGAGGTAAGACTCCCATCCTAGATAGCGCGTCGTGGCCTCGTGGATGGCCTTGGAGACATCGCTGAAGTTGGCCGCCACGTGGTGCTCAAAGCCCTCGCGGCAAATGTACTTCAGCAGCTTCTGCAACTGCGGAATCTCCGCTACGCCCGCGCCGCCAAAGGTCTCCAGCGGGTCGTCGGTGAACTTGCCCGCGCCGGTGTAGCCGCGAATCACGCCGCGCCGGTCGTCGGTCGAGTAGCGCGCGTAGCTCATCCCGCCCGCCTTCACCCGGCCCACGCAGGTGCCGAAGGCATTCTCTTTGCCCACCGTGCCGGCAATGATCTCCTGGTAATCCATGCGCACATCCTTGAAGAAGTGCTTGGGCAGGTTGGAGCAGTGGAAGCAGACGCACTTGTTTGGATCGCTGCCGTAGTTGTTGTTCCAGTCGAGCAGCGCCGATGGCGTTCCGCTGGCCAGGGCGAGCATGTGCATGCTCAGCGTGCCAGGTACATCCACCTCGCAGGCCGAAGGAATCAGATCGTTGCTCATCATGCTCATGATGGTGCAGGGCACCACGCCGAAATACTCCTCCATCGAGGTCCAGCACTGCACGGCGCTGATGGCGACGTGGGTCTGCTTCATCCAGCCGTCGATGACCGCTCCCAGCTTGGCCATCTTGAGCAGCGCCGCGTCGGAAATTCCCGCCGTGGAGACATAGCTCTTGATCGCGGCCAGCTTGGCCTGCGCGGCGTCGTCCGTATCCTTCATCTTGTTGATGCGGCCGAAGATTTCCGAAAGATCAATCGTCTCGATGGAGATGCCGCTGGTTTCGAGGAGCCGCTCGGAGTAGCGCACCGTGTTAAACGCCGTGGGACGCGCGCCGATGGCGCCGATGCGCAGATTCTTCAGGCCCTTGACGATGCGGCAAACCGCCGAAAACCACTCCAGGTCGGCCTTGAACTCCGGCGAACCCAGGGTTTCGGTGTGCAGCGTGGTCAGCGAATACGGAATGCCGTACTGCATCATGTTGTTACAACAGCTCATCTTGCCGCAGAAACTGTCGCGGCGCACGGCGATGGTCATGTCCTCGGAACGGTCGGGCGTGGCCTGCACCAGCACCGGAACCTTGAGCCCCGACAGCCGGATGGCGTCCACAATGCCGCGCTCCTCGCCAAAGTTCGGAAGCGTCACGATGATGCCGTCGATCTCCTCGGCGTGCTTCTTGAACAGCGCGGCGCAACGCTCGGACTCAGCGTAGGTTTCCACCGCGCCATGCCTTGACTCCTCCGGGCTTAACACCACGGCCCGTGCGCCTGCGGCCTTCAGAACCGCGATAATTTCATCGCGGCCTGTCTTGGCCAAATGGCCAGGGAAAAAACCGCGGTTGCCTACTACGATCCCGAATGTCATTGTGCGTTGTGCTGCCATGTTTTCTGCTCCCTTTATCCTCGCCGCTTGCGCGGCTTCATTGCGCCTGCCGGGGCCGGAAACGCCGTCATCCTTCCGGAACTCCCGCTACAGGCATTGGTTTCAACTGCTCCTCGCGCCACGACGGCCTGGTGCGCCTACTCAAAAACTCTTCACGCCTTGCGCGCTTCATCCATGCGCGAGGTATTACTTGACCGCCTGACCCGGACGGAACTTCACCACGTAAAACACCCCCAGAGCCGTCAACACACCGCCCCACCAGACGGGCGTGTGCAGGTTGGTCAACTGCACCAGGGGCGGATAGATTCCCGTGTGCCATTCATAGACGCCATAACCCAGGATCATCGACCCATAGATGACCAGCAAAACTCCAATGAAGAACCAGATGGGAATACCGGAACCATGCATATCTCTTTACCCTTTCCTCTCTCGCGTCCGTACAAAATCTCTCGCAAACAGCTCAGAATCTCTTCTGTTACCAGAAAATTATGTTGAGCGCCGTGAAGATAACGGCAACCAGCCCGGCCCATATCCACTCGTTCTTGTAGAACGGAACCGGATCTTCCGTGGGCAGCTTGGTGGCGCCATAAACAAGGCCTTCCAGCTCCGCCACCGGCCTGGGCTTGGTGAACATGCTCACCACGAAGATCACGATGGCGGTGAACAGGCATGCCCACAACGCGCGGAAGACATTTTCCGCCATCGTCTTGGCCGCATCCGAAAGCGCTACGTATTTTAGATTCTCAGGATTGACGTGGACCCACATGAAAAGGCTCACTGAGAAGGCGATGCCCAGCAGCAGGCCCAGAAAGCCGGCGAGCCGGGTGGCGCGCTTCCAGAACATGCCCAGCAGAATGGTGGCCAGAAGCGGCGCGATAAAGATGCTGAACAGCGCCTGCACGTAGTCCATGATGCCGTGCGCCCGCTGCACCAGATAGCCGGCGCCGATGGAAACCAACACGCCTATCACGATCGACAGCCGGCCCACCATCACATAGTGGCTGTCGGTGGCTTTCTTGTTGATCAGCGGCTTGTAGAGGTCGTAGGTCCACACCGTGGAGAAGGCGCTCACGTTGCCGGCCATGCCGCTCATGAAGCCGGCGATCAGCGCGGTAATTCCGAGGCCCAGCAGGCCGGGGCCGAGGTAGCGGACCATCATCAGCGGAAGCACCTCGTTGTAGCTGTGCAGATCCGTCTGTGGCCCCTCTTTCTGGTCCAGCACATCCTGTTGGACCGCCGGCGAAAGCGACGTCTGTTTCAAAAGCGGAGCGCAACTGGCGGACATCGGAACGCAAGCCTTCCATGTGTCCTGCGGAATCAACTGCATGCGGCTGCCGTCGGGATTCTGCAACAGCACCAAGCCCAGCAGGCCGGGCAGGATGACGATGAACGGAACCGCCATTTTGAAAAATGACCCGATGATCGGCGCCATCCTGGCGGCGCGCAGGTCATGAGCGGCCAGCACGCGCTGCACCACCAAAAAGTCGGTGCACCAGTAGCCGAAGCTGATCGCGAATCCCAGGCCGAAGACGATCCCGGTCCAGTGCACCCCCATGGGATTGTCGGCAAAATGGGCGGTGTCGCGCCACAGGTGGAAGTAGCTGTCCGAATGCATATTGGCGATGATCTGGGTCTTCAGCCCGCCCACGCCGCCGGCCTGAATCATGCCCAGGACCGGCACCAGCAGCGCGCCGCCCCAAATAAGCACGAACTGCAAGACCTCGTTGAAGATGGCCGAGCGCAACCCCCCCAGGGCGACGTAAAGCGTGACTGCGGCCGCGGAGACCAGGATGCTGAAGGTGAGACTCCAGCCCAGAACGACCTTCATCACCACGGCCATGGCGAACATGTTCACGCCGCTCATCAGGATCATCTCCAGGGCGAAGGAGATGGCGGCCAGGACGCGGGCGTGTTCGCCGTAGCGCAGGTTCAGGTAGCCGGGCACCGAGTGGGTCTTCGACACGTAGTAGAAGGGCATCATCACCAGGCCGAGAAACAGCATGGCGGGGATGGCGCCGATCCAATACCAGTGGGTGGCCAGGATGCCGTATTCGTAAGTCGTTCCGGCCCAGCCCATCAGCTCCAGAGAGCCGAGGTTGGCCGAGACAAAGCTCAAACCGGCGATCCAGGCCGTCATCTGGCGCCCGGCCATGAAAAACTCTTCGCTGGTGTTGGACCGGCCCTTGAGGTAAAAGCCGATCCATATAACCATCCCGAAGTAGAGGGCGATCACGACGATGTCGAGCCGGGCCAGGCGCGCCAGAGGCGCTGCGCTGAAGGCCAGGAATGAAGGCAGGGAGCCGAAAGAGCCGGCGGCGAGGTAGGCTGGGACAGATCCGAACATTGCGTCACCTGAAAGGGGGTCGATTCGCCCGTGAAGGTTGCGGACGTTCGCCCTTTAGTAAATGGGTTTACTCCGACACTTGTCAAGCGGCAAGCCGTCGCCGGGGGAAAAAACTCCAACCGCCGCTTACCGCCTGCGTTCAAACCGTAAAGCCCGGAACGCAGAGCGCATCCGGAATTGAGTAATCGTTTACCGAACGAAGTCTACCATAGCTCCACCGCCCTCCGATTCCCCGCCCGATTTCTTCCTTGTCTCCCCGTCGATTCAGGGTACTTCGTGCAACTCTCAGAAAGCGTTTACCCACGAGAAAGTCGCGGAGTCTCCAGCATCATTGGAGGCGTCCTGGTGAGCCAGATCACATCTGCGGGTGCGCGCTGGCACATCTCCGGCCCTGTTGCGGTGGCACCCTGTCCAATACAAGGTGCATGCCATGCCGGATTTACGCCCGGATACCGCAAAGGATCGATGGACCCATCCGGCAGTCATCCTCGTCGCCACCGATCTGAGCGACCTGGACCGGCTGATGCCGTTTGCTTTTGAGCAGGCAGTTGAGACCGGGGCGCGCCTGATTCTCCTCCACGTGCTTGCCTCTGCCGCGGTCATGTCGTCGGATGCCATCGGCATGCCGTATTACGATCCCGTGGGCGCGTTGGAGTCTGCAACCAATACCCTGGAACCCTGGTGCGAGTTGGCGCGGCATAAGAGCATCGTTTGCGATGCCCTGGTGCGCGAAGGACATGCCGTGCGGCAGATTGAAGCCGTTCTCCGCCAGTTCCAGGTTGATCGCCTTCTTCTCGGCACCCGGAGCCGCGGCAAGCTGGGCAAGCTGCTTCTGGGTTCCGTAGCGGAACAAGTGCTGCGCTCGGTCAACCTCCCGGTCATGACCGTGGGACCCGAGGCTCATCTCCCGGTGCAAGGCGGCGACGGCGAACGCGTCGTGCTGCATGCCACCACACTCAGAGAGACCTCTCGCCCGAGCGCGGCGCTTGCTTGCCAGATCGCGGCCAGCCAGGGAGCAAAACTGGTCCTGCTCCATGTGCTGCCTCCCATGGATGAACCCGCCACGCACGAGACTGGCCGGAGCGGTCAGCCTGCCGCTCTCGATTCAGCCGCGCTGCTGCAGTTGCGCGCCCTGGCCGACGAAACCGGCGCCCACTGCTGCTCCTGCGTCGAGCCGCTGGTCGTCCATGGCAACCCATCCATCGAGATTCTTGCCGCCGCCGCCGGGCAACACGCCAGCTTGATCGTCCTTGCCGCCACCGGGCGCTCGGTCTTGGATAATCTCACCCGCGACCGCACTATCTATCGGGTTCTGGCCCATGCCCACTGCCCGGTGCTCACCCTGCGCGAGCCCGCGGCGAACCCGGCCGCGGCCGAAGGCGAAGGCCGGCGCATCGCCATGCAGCGCTGAACGGAAGTCGCTCAGGAAAAATCTTTAGCAGAGCCGGCAACTGAGAAGAAATCCGTGCTTTGAGAGGGTGCTGACAATCTGTCGCGGAAGGACGCTGGGCGGGTCGGGGTTTGTCTGGTGCGAAAGCAAAAGGGAGGAGACTACGCGGTCAGCCGTTCGAGCTGGTCGGGCTTGACGATGGTCATGCTGGAACCTTTGATGGTGATCCACTGGTCGCGGCGGAACTGGTTCAGCAGCCGTGTCACGGTCTCGCGCGAGGTGCCGGCCATGTTGGCGATCTCTTCGTGGGTCAGGGCCATGGTAAAGCGGAGTTCCTGCTTGCCGTTGCCGTTGGAGGCCGCGCGGCTCCAGTCCAGCAGCAGCCGGGCCAGCCGCCCCGCCGCCGAGCCGGAAAGCGCCAGCCGCTTGGCGTCGTGAAACACCGTCAGGTATTCGCCGGAGAGCGACTGCGCCGCATGCATGCTGGCCACGCCGTGACGGCCCAGAAAGTCCACAAACTCCTGCTTGCGCACCGTCTTCACCTGGCAGGGCTCGATGGCCTCGGCGGTCACTTCGTGGGGTACGTTGGCCAGCACCGCGCTCAGTCCCATCACGTCTCCAGGGCCGGCGATCTTTAGAATCATGGTTTTGCCGTCGCGCGAGGTAGAGGAAATTTTTACCTGCCCAAAACAGATCACAAAGACATTCCGCGCCGGGTCGCCCTCGGTAAACAGCTTCGCGCCCCGCGCATGGCTCATCATGATCCCGATCCCGTCGTAATCTGCGAGCGCCTCGGGTGTGAGATTGCAGAACATCCGCAAATGGCGATGCTCACAATTGACACAATCTTCCGGAGGGTGATGGGGATGAAATGAGGCCATGGCTTCGCCGTTGTGCAATCTGAGTATATCGCACTTTGGCCGTGTGCAAGGCAGGGATTTTCCTTCAATTCCCGTTGTGGCCCTGAGTGGACCCGCGGCAGGAATTCAGCAGGACAAAACGGCCGTCTATGCCGTTGCGGCCCGGGGTTCTCGCCCCCGTACTCTGGCCGAACGGGTAAGGCAGCTAACGTTATAGGCTCGCGAAACCTCGCGGGCCAATTCCTCCAGCAACTGCATACGCAGCGGCGGATAGGACTGAAACGCCAGATGAAGAGCCTCCATGGGCAGCAACAGCACCGATCCGGGAGTTTGCGCGCTCAGCGTGTAGGTGTGCCTGCCGTCCCCCAGCACGGCCGCCAGCTCCACCAGGTCCCCGGCGCGCGCCGGCGAGAGCGTCAGCCGCGTCTCCAGCCGCTCCGTCCTGCGCTGAAACCTCCCTGAAACCACCACATAAAGCCCCCGGCAGATTCCGAACTGGCGAAAGACAATCGCCCCGGCCTCGAAATCCATACACTGGGCCGAGCTGTTCAGCAGATTCCCGGTCGCCGGAGGGCACTCCAATAACTCTGCCAGCGGATGCGCTGTCACCGCATCCATTCGCCTGGATCTTGCCTCAGGTTGCATGGCTATATCTCCCTTTATCTCCGCCCGATCTCCGGTCCTGCGGTGATTGGCGTCTGCAATCCACCTGCCGGCCGGTCCTTGGCGAGCGCGTTCGGTACTGCGGATTTGCGATGAACCAAGCTCTGTAGTTCAAAATCCATATCCGGCAAATCGCTTCCAATGCAACAATTCCAGAGAAACGAATCAAACGAGATGGGGTGGCGGGATTTCCGCTTCCGCCTGCCCATCTATTGCCAACAGTGAACCTTCGGCTCCTGCGCTCCTCTCGCGCTATAGGGTCTCCACCTGGGTACAAGTCTCCCGCTCCGGCACCACGGGCACCGGTTGCGGCGGAACGCACATCACGGGCACGCGAGAACGGGCCAGCAGCGCAAAGGCGGTCCCATGCGGTCCCGGCGTATCGCTGCAGCGCTTCACCCCGGCCACCAGCACGCTGGGATGGTGCTGCGCGATCGCTTCCACGATGGCGTCTGCCGGGTTGCCGTCCTTCACCATGCAGCGCACCGGGAAACGTCCGCTCGGCTGGATGCCAAACTCCTCCAGCGTGGTTGCGCCGGGGTTCAGAAACGCTGATGCCTCGGCCGGCCCGCGCGCGTGCAAGACCAGCAGTGTGCGATGAAACGTCTCCGCCAGCGAATAAGCGGTATCCACCGCGGCCTGCGTAGCCTCATTGCGCTCCATCGCCAGCAGCACCGGCCCGCCTGGAGTAGGGCGGAACTCGCCCGCATTCCAGTCCGCCGCCACGGCTAGCACCGGACACGGTGCCAGCCGCACTAACTGCTCCGCCACCGCGCCCACCATCACCGCGCCGGCCCCCTGCATTCCATGCGTGCCAATCACGATCAGCCCGGCCTCGTATTGCCGCGCCACGTCCACCAGCATCGCCGCCACCGCGCCCTGCCGCACCTCCGAATGGCTCGGTATCCCTTCCCGCAGCAGTTCGCCGGCCAGTTTTCCCAGCGCCGCGCGCGCCTCTTCGGTCAGTCCCTTCAGCACCTGACCGGGAACCGCATCCACGGCCGCATAGTCCAGCGGGTCAATGCCGTGAGCCAGCACCATCCGCGCCCCATACCCTGCCGCCAACTTGCGCGCATACTCCAGCGCCGCTTCCGACTGGCCGTTCAGATCCGTGGCCACGACAATCGTCTTCATGCCGGTTGCAAAGCTCATGGATGCCTCTGGCGCCACAAAGCGCCTCACTCATTTCTTGCCCTTGGACTCTGAGTCTGCTCTCTGCCTCGATAAGCTATCAGTGACACGATTCACCCCGCGTTGTGACTCTGGTCACAGGTCTATGACGTCGATCACACCCGGAGGCCTGCCGCCTCCGGGTGGTGGGCCGTGCCGTCCGAGCGGAAGGTTATGATCGTCCTATGAAGCGCGTCCTCTTGTCCTGGAGCAGCGGTAAAGATAGCGCCTGGACGCTCCACCTGCTGCGCCAGCAGCCGGGCATAGAATTGTGCGGCTTGCTGACCACCCTGAACTCCGAGTTCCAGCGTGTCGCCATGCACGGCACGCGCCGTTCCGTTCTGGAAGCGCAGGCCGAAGCCGCTCAGTTGCCCTTGTGGATTGTGCCGCTGCCCTGGCCCTGTTCCAACGAAATCTATGAGCAGCGCATGGCCGAAGTCTGCAAACGCGCCGTCGATGAGCATATCGACGCAGTTGCCTTCGGCGACCTGTTCCTGACCGACGTCCGCGCCTATCGCGAGACCCAGCTCAAGCCGACTGGCCTCGAACCCTTGTTTCCCCTGTGGCAGATTCCAACCGCCGCGCTCGCGCGCGACATGATCGCCGGCGGCCTCCGCGCCAAACTGTCTTGCGTGGATACGAAGCAATTGCCGGGCTCCTTTGCCGGCCGCGAGTTCGATGCTGCCTTGTTGCGCGATTTCCCGCCGGAGATAGACCCCTGTGGAGAGCACGGCGAGTTTCACACCTGCGTCTACGGCGGGCCCATGTTCACAGCCCCCCTGTGTTTGCAAGCGGGCGAAGTCGTCAATCGGGATGGCTTCGTGTTTGCGGACTTTCAATAGGCGCGCAATCTCGCCATCAAACTCGCCGTGCGAGGCCTGTTCTGTGGCCAGACCCGTTATCTTCTACCGCAGGCTCTTCAGCGCCGGATACAGCTTCCGCCACTTGGCGTAGCCAGCCTTGTAAGCCTTGAGATCCGCAGCATCCGGCTCGATGCGCTGGGCGACCTCGATAGCCTGCCCGCAGGCCTCGTCCAGGTTGGCCCAGTGGCCCGCTCCCACGCCGGCCATCAGCGCCGAGCCGAAGGCGCCGCCTTCTTCGGCGGTCAGAACCTCGACGGCCTGGCCGTAGATGCCGGCCTGAATCTTGCGCCACAGCGGCCCGCGCGCGCCGCCGCCGCCCAGGCGAATGGCGCTCACCGGAATCCCCAACTCGGCAAAAAGCGTGAACGTGTCTTCCAGCGAGTAAGCCACACCTTCCAGCACCGCCCGCACAAAATGTGCCGCCGTATGCACGGTCGAAATGCAGGCAAAAGCCGCCCTCACTTCAGGGTCCAGATGCGGCGTCCTCTCGCCTAGCAGATACGGCGCCCACTCCAGCCCCTCGCTACAGGCCGGAACCTTGCCGGCCGCCGCGGTCAGATAGTCATAATCATGACCGGGGAAAAAGGTCTCCTTGAGCCAGCGCAGGCTCAACCCAGCGCCCTGCGTTACGCCCATCACATGCCACAGCCCCGGAACGGCGTGGCAGAAGGTGTGCAGCCGTCCTTTGGGGTCCTTGGTCGGGCTCGCCGTGGCCGCAAACACCACTCCCGAGGTGCCGATGGTGGCTGAAACCGACCCCGGCTGCAGGATTCCCATGCCCACAGCGCCGGCTCCCTGGTCGCCCGCGCCGGCCACCACCGGCGTTCCCGCCTTGAGGCCGGTCAGCCCCGCCGCGCCCTCGCTGATGCGCGCGCAGACCTCGGGCGACTCATAGACCTTGGGCAGCCAGCTCTCGGGAATCCCCGCCGCCTCAGCCACTTCCTTCGACCAGCGGCGATGCGTCACGTCCAGCAGCAGCGTCCCCGAGGCCTCTTGCACGTCGATGGCAAATTCCCCCGTCAGCCGGTAGCGCACGTAGTCTTTGGGGCACATAATGTGGCGGATCTTCTTGAAAATCTCCGGCTCATGCTCCTTCACCCACAACACCTTGGTGAGGGTGAAGTTGGGCAGCGCCGGGTTGCAGGTCAGCTCGATGAGCCGCTCATAGCCTATCTTCTCCGTCAGCCAGTCGCACTGCGGCTGGGTGCGCGTGTCGCACCAGATCAGCGACGGCCGCAGCACCTTCCCGCCTTCGTCCAGCATCACCGCCCCGTGCATCTGGCCGGTCAGGCCAATGGCGGCGATGGGTTGTCGCGGCTCCGGCGCGGCGGCCAATGCCTCGCGAATCGCCTCCTGCGCCGCCCGCCACCAGTCTTCGGGATCCTGCTCCGCCCAGCCGGGGTGCGCCGTCTTGAACGCCGCATGTTCGCTCGACGCCCCGGCAATCAGTTTGCCCGCTTCATCCACCACCACGGCCCGCGTTCCGCCCGTGCCCACATCCATTCCAAGGAACCACATACCTGTTTTCTCCCTTGCGTAAATCGCTTTTTCCGGTGTTGGTCAGCATATCATTCCGGACCGTTGCGGGGACAGCGAACCGAGCGCGGAGCGTAGCCCCGTCCAGTTTTCGAGTCAGCCGCCATTCGGAGCCTGGAGCCGAAGCTGGAACCGTTTGACCCTGCCTTTCGTAAACTAGAACAGAATGAAACAACTCTACAGTTGGCCGTGGGTTGAGGCGCAGGTTGCGCAGACCATCGTCGTCTGGAAAGACTGCGCCGCGCGACCGTGGCCAGGCGGGCCGTGGTACAGCCCGGGAGAGCAGCGGAAGAGAGAGAAAGCCTACGACGAAGGGTTGCGAGCCGTCGAGCGGGAGGCGAGAAAGGCCCCGCGGACCAAGGCGCAGCGCCACGAAGCACAGCAGCGAATCGTTGCCGCATTTCCTCGCTTCGCGGCCCTCGCGCTGGACCTGGAGGGGGAGACAGTTCAGCTCCTCACCGACGGTTTCTTGCCGATAGGCGCGCAGTTTGCACGATGGGCAAGGCGATTCGATCCAAGCCTGAGCATGACCGATACCATCCAGGCCTGCCGCAATGCCTGGACCGCCTGCGGCTTGCAACCGCTGCTCGGCGACCCCATGGGAATCACGCCATCGATCCTGGGATACAGCCTCCTGTATCCGTATAGCGACAACTATCTGGACGATGGAAAAGTATCCAGGGCGGAGAAACTCCAGTTCAGTGCGCGTTTTCGGGACCGGCTGTGCGGCCGGAGGCTTTCAGCCCGAAACCATCGGGAAGCGGCAGTGTGGACGATGGTTCAGTTCATCGAAGAACAATATCCCCGCCTTCGCTACCCCCAGGTCTTTGAATGCTTGTTGGCCATCCATCGAGCACAGGAACTGAGTATCGCGCAACTCAACAGTTGCGGCCATTGCGATGATTCCGATGTGTTGCGGATAAGCTGCGCCAAAGGCGGAACTTCCGTGCTCGCCGATGCCTGCCTCTCGCACGGCTGGCTGAGCGAGGAAGAAAGCGGATTCTCGTTCGAGTGGGGCGCATTGCTGCAGTTGGGAGACGATTTGCAGGACGTGCGCGAGGATCTGCGGCGTGGTTCGGTCACGCTGTTCTCGAGCGCTGCTGCATCGGGCCAGCCATTGGACGACCTCGCAATTCAGCTGCTGAACTTTAGTGAGCGGGTTGCGGACCGGATCGATCGCTTGCCCAACGGCCCCGCGACGCTCAAGAACCTGCTGCGGATGAGTTGGCGATCGCTCATCCTTATGGCTGTGGCCGGCTCGCAGGAATTCTTTACTCCGGCATTCCTGGATGAACTCGAACCTAGTTCTTCCTTTCGCTTCGATTTTCTGCGCGCGCGGAACAAGAGACTCGCGGGACGGCAAGGTCTGTATGCGGTCCTCTTCGATGCCCTCGTGGAGGCCGGTAAAGGCGACAATGACGGACTGCCTTTGCCCGCCGGCCGCACGGAATCCTCCCTCGAAGCTGAGGATGAACTTCTGACTAGCCCGGTCAGCTCCCGGTTTGCGGCCTTTTCTCAAGCTCTGTCGCCCATTGCAGGCGATTAACGGCCGATTCAGAAATTGGCCCACGGGCAGCGCCTGTGCAACGCAGCCGCGCCGTAGCCCAAGCCTACGTCGCCATTCGGTACACAGCCCCAGACTGTGACCTTCCGCACAGGCGCTCGCATTCCGTTAGGCGAGAATAAGTGCGTGAGGCCCGCCAGACATCCGTTGCGCCGGCCGGGAGAGAATGCACATGAGCGATCTTGCCCCGCTGGCTGAATCCGTTACCGTTGACCCGCTGGTCGCCCATCCCGCCGACTACCACGTCTTTCACAATTTCATTGAGCGCTGCAAAGATCTGCCGGCCATCGCAACCGCCGTGGTCTGGCCGCTCTCCGACGTGGCTCTGAGGGGCACCGTCGAAGCCGCGGTTCAGGGCCTCATCAAACCCACCCTCATCGGCGACCAGGCCGAAATGAAGGCGCGGGCCGCGAAGCTTGGCCTGGACATCGGCGGTTATACCATCCTCCAGGCGGACACTGAGGCCGAGGCCGCTGAACTGGGTGTGGCCATGTGCCGCTCCGGAAAAGCCCTGGCCATGATGAAGGGCAGCCTGCACACAGACGAGTTGATGAAGGCGGTCATGCAGCGCGACACCGGCCTGCGCACACCCCGCCGCATCTCCCACGTCTTCATCATGGACACCCCGGCCTATGCGCGCACTCTGCTCATCACCGACGCGGCCATCAACATCACGCCCGAGCTCAAGGACAAGATCGACATCGTGCAGAACGCCATCGACTTGGCCCACGCACTGGGCATTCCCCAGCCCAGGGTGGCGCTGCTGTCGGCCACAGAGACGGTGAATCCCAAAATCAAGTCCACCCTCGACGCAACGGCCCTGTGCAAGATGGCCGACCGCGGCCAGATCACCGGCGGCATCCTCGACGGCCCGCTGGCCTTCGATACCGCCGTCAGCGCCAAGGCCGCCGCCATTAAGGGTCTGATCTCGCCGGTTACCGGCCAGGCCGACATTCTTGTCGTCCCCGACCTGGAGAGCGGCAATATGCTGGCCAAGCAGCTCGAATACCTGGGCGGCGCGCAACTGGCCGGCATCGTCCTCGGCGCGCGCGTGCCCATCATCCTCACCAGCCGGGCGGATTCGGCCCAGACACGGCTCACCAGTTGCGCCGTCGCCGTGCTGCTCCACTTCGCCGAGCATCCCCTGGAAAAGGTATAGTTTTACCTCCAAGCCGCTGAAAACAATGGGCGCCGCCTCTCCGCGGGGTCCCCAGCGACAATCCGGGCCCCCGGCGCCGGATTTTGCGCTAAATCCGCCTTCGGGAAGAAAAATGCTGCGGCTAACACCCGCACGCGCTGTACATTCCAAAATGATTTTCGGGCTCTCGAAAGTTCCTTAAAGGTCATCCCGGCTTTCTACGATGAAAGTTGTATACCGATTCGATGGGGAAAACTGTATCTTGAGGCATCAGGAAATGGGCGTACTGGTTCGCTCCGGCGTACCCTCAGGTAGTGTGTTCCCGATGGATGTAACGGGAGATCGCGGACACCAGGAAAGGCCGCTATGAGCAATCAAGCTGAAGCTAATCTCGCGGCCTTGATCGAAAGCACCGAAGACCTGATCTGGTCGGTGGACCTCGATTACCGCTTGATTACCTTCAATCGGGCCTTGCGGGAGAATATCAAGGAAACCTTTGGCGTCCAGCTTGCGGCGGGGATGCGGCTGCACGAGCTGCTCCCGCCGGAGAGGGCGGCGCTTTGGCCTCCGTTCTATGAGCGTGTGCTGCATGAAGGCCCTTTCCGGATCGAGTATTCCCTGATCCTTCCCCGAACCCTGGAACTGGCTTTCAACCCCATCCTTGTCGATGGCCATGTGACCGGTATTTCCGTCTTCGGCAAGGACATCACGGAAAGGAAGGCCGCGGAGAAAGCGCTCCAGGAGGCCGAGAAGAAGTATCGGGACATCTTCGAGGGGGCGGTGGAAGGGTTCTACCAATCAACCCCCGAGGGCAAACCCCTGGCCGCAAATCCAGCGCTGGCAAAGATGCTCGGCTACGATTGGCCGGATGAGCTCAAATCGACCATCAAAGACACGGGCCGCGATGTGTGGATGGATCCGGAGGAGCGCGCGCGGTACCTCCAGCAGCTCGAAGAGCACGGAGTCATCCGGGATTTCGAGTGCCAGTTCAAGCGCAAGGACGGCACTCCAATCTGGGTTTCGCTGAATACCCGCAGAGTATGCGGGAGCGACGGGCGCGCGCTCTATCTTGAAGGCTTCATAGAAGACATCACCGGGCGCAAGCGGGCTGAGAGACAGATCCGCGAAAGCGAGGAGCGCTACCGCACTGTATTCCAGACCAGCCCCGATGGTGTCATCATTTCTCGGCAGAGCGATGGGGTGATCCTCGACGTGAATCAGTTGTTCCTGGATTCCGTGGGGTTTGAGCGCAACGAAGTCATCGGACGCACGGTGGTGCAGCTCGGCCTCTGGGTGAATGATTCCGACAAGCAGATGTATTTCGAGCAGTTGAACCAGCAAGGCGAGTACCGGGATCTGGAGGTGCAATCCCGTAAAAAGAAAGGGGAACTGTTTTGGATCCGGTTGTCCGCATCCCTGATTGAGATTGGGGGAGAGCGTTGCCGGATTACCTTTGCAAAAGAGATTTCTGAAGTCAAAGCAGCACAAGCACGGATGGCGGCAGCCCAGGAGGCCCTGCGGCAGAGCGAGGAACGCTACCGCACCGCATTCCAGACGAGTATCGACGCCATTACCATCAGCCGTCAGGATGATGGGGAGTTTGTCGACGTCAATCAGACATTTCTCAACATGTTTGGGTATGAACGCGAGGAGGTTATCGGGCGAACCTCCCTGGAACTCCGAATCTGGTCGGAACCGCAGGACCGGCAAAGACTGGTCGAGGTTCTGCGCACGGAGTCCGTATGCCGGGGTATCGAGTTCCAGTTTACGAAGAAGAATGGGCAAAGGTTATGGGGGCTGGTTTCGGGGGAGCGGATTGAGATCGATGGCGTGCCCAGCTTCCTGCTCATCGTGCGGGACATCTCCGAGGCCAAGGCGGCGGAACAGCGTCTGGCTGCAGCCCAGGAAGCGCTGCGGACCAGCGAGGAACGCTACCGCACCGTATTCCAGACCAGTCTTGACGCTATCAGTATCAACCGCGTGAGCGATGAGAAATATATCGACTGCAATCAGGCTTTCCTCGACAATTTAGGATTTGAGCGCGAGGAAGTCCTGGGGCGGACTTCGCAGGAACTGAACATCTGGGCGGATGATCGCGACCTGCAAAAACTGGTCGAAATCCTGCGCCAGAACTACAGTTGCCGCGGTTTGGAGGCCCGGTTCAGAAAAAAGAACGGAGAGGTTAGGTGGGGGGAGATTTCGGCAGAGGTCATTGAGCTTGACGGCGTTTACTGCATCATTTCCATCACGCGGGATACGTCCGCTGCCAAGGAGGCGGAAGAGCGCCTGGCCTCAGCTCAGGAAGCGCTGCGCGCCAGCGAGGAACGCTACCGCACCGTATTCCAGACGAGTCCCGATCTCGTCGATATCAACCGTCTGGACGATGGGACATTCATCGATGCCAATGATGCATACCTCGATATCTTGGGGTTCGAGCGCGAAGAAGTCATTGGGCGAACGTCGTGGGAACTCAACATCTGGGCGGATCCTCGTGATCGGCAGAGCTTTGTTGAACTGCTGCGCCAGAACTCCAATTGCCGGAATTTAGAGGCCAACCTTAGAAGGAAGAACGGTGAGATTTTCTCGGCGCTTATATCGGCAGCGGTGATTGAGCTTGATGGCGTTCCCTGCATCGTTTCCATCACGCGGGATATGTCCGCTGCCAAGGAGGCGGAGAACACCATTCGCAATCTTGCTTTTTACGACCCGTTGACAGGCCTGCCCAACCGCCGACTTCTGTTGGACCGGTTGCGCCAGGCCCTGGCCGCCAGCGCCCGATGGGGCCGCACCCAAGCGCTGTTGTTGATCGATCTGGATAATCTCAAGACGTTGAACGAGACCCTCGGCCATCAAACAGGCGATCATGTGCTGCAGGAATTCGCCCGGCGCCTGGCCGCCTGCGTCCGCGAAACCGACACCGTGGCGCGACTGGGCGGTGATGAGTTTGTCGTGATGCTCGAAGACCTGAGCGAAGTTCCCGAGGAGGCCGCGGCCCAGGCCCAGGCCGTCAGCGAGAAAATCCTGGCTTCGGTTGACCAGCCCTACCTGTTCGATGACCGCGAATGCCTGAGCAGCGCCAGCATCGGGATCACGGTCTTCGGGGACCGGCCGAACAGCACGGATGATATCTTGCAGCAGACCGATATCGCCCTGCATCAGGCCAAGGCGGCCGGCCGCAACACCATGCGCTTTTTCTCTCCCGCCTTGCAGGCTGCCGTCAACGCCCGCGCCACGCTGGAGGAGGACCTGCGCAAGGCGATCAAGACCAACCAGTTCTTGCTTTACTACCAGCCTCAAGTGGAGCAGGGCCGCTTGACCGGCGCCGAGGCCCTGATCCGTTGGAAGCACCCTTTGCGCGGCATCGTGCCGCCGGACCAGTTCATTCCCCTGGCAGAGGAAACGGGACTGATTTTGCCTCTGGGAGAATGGGTCCTCGAAAACGCCTGCACGCAGATTGCGGCGTGGGCAGGCCAGAAACAAACAGCCGATTTCACGGTTGCGGTCAATATCAGCGCGCGGCAGTTACGACAGCCGGAGTTCGTGGGACAGGTGCTGGCGGCCCTCGATCGCACCGGAGCCAATCCCGAACGTCTCAGGCTGGAACTTACCGAGAGCATGTTGGTGGAGAATATAGAGGAAATCATCGCCAAGATGACCCAGCTCAAGTCGCATGGCCTGCGATTTTCCCTGGACGACTTTGGCACGGGCTATTCCTCGCTGGCCTACCTGAAGCGCCTGCCCCTGGACCGCCTGAAGGTCGACCGGGCCTTCGTCCGCGACATTCTGGTGGATGCCTCCAGCGGCGCCATTGCGCAAACCATCCTTTCGCTGGGCCGGGCCATGGGGTTGTCGGTGATCGCCGAGGGCGTGGAAACCGAAGAACAGCTAACCTTCCTCGTCGGGCTCGGCTGTCATTCCTTCCAGGGCTACCTCTTCAGCCGCCCGCTGCCGGTCAAGGAGTTCCACGCGTTTCTACAGAGCTTCAAAGCGGACGCCGCGCCACCCCGCCAATAGATCTGTCGGCCTTCAATTCCTTATTCCCTGCTCTTCCTCAATCCATCGATATGCTCAACTGGTGCCGCACGTCCGCGCCGCGAATCCAGAAAATTACATCGGTAGCGATATTCGATGCGTGGTCGGCGATCCGCTCCAGGTTCTTCGCCACCAGGATGCCGTTCATCGACTGCTGCGTGAAGCGCGGCTTTTCCTGGATCAGTTTGAGCAGGTCGGCGTTGGCGCGGCGGTTCATGCGGTCGATATCGTCGTCCATCTCGCGCACTGAGTCGGCCAGCCGCGCATCGCCATCCAGAAGCGCCTGCACCGCCGACCGGATCATCCGTCCGGCAAACTCCCCCATGGCCGCAAAATCTACCGGCAGATCGACCTCCTCGGCCTTCAGGATTTCCTTGGTCCGGCGGGCAATGCCCATCGACTGGTCGCCGATCCGCTCCAGGTCGCCGTTGATCTTGATCACCGCCAGAATGAAGCGCAGGTCGACGGCCATGGGCTGTTCTTTGGCCAGCAGCTCATAGGCCATCTCATCCAACTCCCGTTGCGCGGAGTTGATGGCGGTCTCGTTCTGCTTGACGTACTTGCACAGGCTCTTGTCTCGCTGCAGATAGGCGTCTACCGCGGACTCCACCGCCTGCTGCGCCAGGGCAGCCATGGCCAGCAGCTTATCCTTGAGTTCGGCGAGTTGCTGTTGAAAGTGAATGCGCGGCACGGCCTATTCTCCCGTATACCTGATTGTGCACCATTGCATGTTACTGGCGTGCGAATTTCGTGCCCGGTATCACACTTGTCACGCCCCGCGGGCGCAATGTCCCAATACGGATTGGACGCGCCATGCGCCGGCAGGATGTTCTAGGCTAACACCATGAACTCCGCAATCCCTTCCCGCAGCCCCATGTTCAGCCTCAACCCGGCCAATTGCGAACCCCGCCAGATCTACAAGCTGATGACCGGCATCATTGTGCCGCGGCCGATTGCCCTGGTCTCCACCATGGACCGCGACGGGGTGGCCAACCTGGCGCCCTTCAGTTTTTTCAATGGAGTCGGTTCCGTCCCGCCCACCGTGCTCTTCTGCCCCTCGGTGCGCGCGCCCAAGCCCTCCGTTCCCGGTGCCGGGCCCGATTTCAGGCACGACATCCGCAAAGACACCCTGCGCAATGTCGAAGAGACCGGCGAGTTCGTGGTGAATGTGGTCAGCGAAGCCATCGCAGCCGCGGCCAACGCCGCCTCTGCCGAGGTCCCTCCGGAAGTCGACGAATTCGTGCTCGCCGGGCTCACGCCGATTCCCAGTGAAGCCATCCGCCCGCCCCGCGTCGGGGAATCGCCCGCCCAGATGGAGTGCAAGCTGCTTCAGGTCATCTACACCAGCCGCGAGCCTGGCGGAGGCGTCATCGTGCTGGGTGAAGTGCTCCGCTTCCACCTGCGCGAAGACCTCTTCCAGGACTTTCGCGTTGATCCAGCCGGCCTGGACGCCGTCGGCCGCATGGCCGGCAACACCTGGGTCCGCACCCGCGACCGCATCCAACTCATCCGGCCCGAATAAAATGCTCCTCGCATTCTGCATTCTCGCCGGTCCCGTATCGGGCCCTTGGGATGAAGCCGGCCGGACTGCTCCGCCAGCACCATTCCGCAAGGCGTCATCGACAACAACAGAGAAATCGGTTTACCATGGGTCCGCAACCGGCGGGCAATTTCTCGGGCGATGCTGCCGCGAGAACTGCCGCGCCAGCGCATGAAGGAGACGCACCCATGAAATGGAGACTGTTCTGCACACTGGCGATTTTGGCCACAGCGGGAGTCGCGCTGGCCTCGGATTCCAAGCTGCCCGACGGCGCCGATTTTCCCATGTGGGAGAAGCCGCTCCATTTCTCTCGGACCTACTATGTGGACGGCCAGGCCAAAAACGCCGACGACAACGGCCCCGGCAGCAAAGAGCGTCCCTTCCGCACCATCAACAAGGCCGCGCAGGTGCTCGCGCCGGGTGAACGGGTGGTGATTGCGGAAGGCGTCTACCGCGAAAGCATCCGCCCGGCGCGCGGCGGAACCGGCCCGGACGCCATGATCAGTTACGAGGCTGCGCCCGGAGCAAAGGTCGTGGTCAAGGGCGCGGCCGTGGTCACCGGCTGGCGCCCCAGCGAGGGCTGGAACTTCGGCTTTGACCCCGTCACCAAACAGCCGGTCCGCGCCTGGGAGCTGCGTCTCGATCCCGCGCTCTTCCCGAACGGCTACAACCCATTCGAAGTGGACAACGTGCTCGGCAATCACATGTGGCTCAGATATGCCGAGGACAATATGGCGACCTACTTCCGGCGGCGCGGGCTGGTGTTTGTGGACGGCAAGCCGCTGGAGCCGGTGGAAACTCCCTTCGAGCTGGCCGGGCCGTCGCCGCGGTCGATGAACTACTTCACCGAGGTGCACTGGAAGCCTCTGTTCAAGGAGTTCTCCCCGGAAGCCGGCAAGGTGTGGATCGAAACCAACGGCATGACCCTGCACATTCGCCTGGCCAATGATGATGATCCCGCCAAGCACGTTATTGAAATCACAACGCAGGAGCAGATTTTCTCTCCGGCGGAGCGCTACCAGTCCTACATCCGCGTCAAGGGCATTGTTTTCCAGTATGCGGGCAACGGTTTTCCGGTGCCGCAGCGAGGCATGGTCTCGGTCAATCGCGGCAATCACTTCATCTTTGAAGACAACACCTTCGAGTGGGCCAACAGCGTCGGTCTCGACATCGGCAACGAGGACTGGGGCGCATCGCGGCCGCCGCAGCCGGTGGGCTACGACATCATTCGCGGCAACACCTTCCGCTACTGCGGCATTGAGGGGCTGGGCGGAACAGGCGGTCCGCAATCGACGCTGGTCGAGAAGAATCTCTTCGAGTGGATCGGCTGGCAGGATGCGGCCATGATGTCGGAGTCGGGCGCCACCAAAATGCACGGCGCAAAGAATCTGCTCTTCCGTAATAACGTCATCCGCCATATCCGCCACGCCAACGGCATCTGGCTCGACATCGGAAACGCCAATGTACGTCTGACGGGTAACGTATTCGCCGATATTCCCGGGCACGTCAATCCGCACGCCATTCACATTGAAGGCAGCGAAGACCTGAACCAGATCGACAACAACATCTTCGATCGCCTCACCGGCGGCATTCTCATTCGCGACACCAACAACGTCATCATCGCCTACAACCTGTTCATGAACTGCGACGAGGTCTGCGTCGACACGGTCTCGGGCATCAACGGGCCGCGCCCGATCGCGGGACACACCAACGACGTGCACAATCTGTTGGTTCATGACAACATCTTCTTCAAGATGGGCCGCTCCGCAATCGAGTTCACAAACGCCCGCAACGATGCGGATGGAAATATCTATGGCAACGCTCCCGGCTTCTTCGGATTCTCTTTCTCGCAACCCTTCTTGCGCGTCAAGACGCCCGAGCCGCCCGAGTGGCACAATCTCAGCTCCCTGCGCGAAGAATACAAGTGGGAGATGAACGGCGCCATGGCCGAGATCGACGCGGCTCTCGATGCCGACAAGCTGGAACTCACGTTGTCAGTGAAAGGGAATCTGGCCCCGCTCGATATCTTCAAGGGAATCGACACCGACTTCTTCGGCCACGCCAGCACCGGAACCAGGCTGCCGGGACCCTTCGCGGACCTCGATGGAGGATTCAAGGCCCGCAATGTTGACCCCAGGCAATGAGAGCCTGATTCTATGTAACCATCACAAACACAATAAGTTAGACTCGCTAACCTGCGAGCCAAGGCCATTTCCACCGGACCGCATCCTCCCAAGGGGTCGCCTGTGACCATCCGCGGCCATTTCCCTCATCAACCATCTTCCGCCTGCAAACAGGGTTCAAGAGGACTAGAGTGGATGGGGGTGAGTTTGCTCAACCTTGGGTCGCGCGAACCGCAAACGCTTGCCCGCTCATGCGTTGAACAACTCCTCAATCTCTCAGCCGGAAGAAACAAATAAGGTGGGGTAGAAAATTGCGCGATTCCATTGATTGGCCACTCCAGACACAGCCGCCGCGGACACGCCGCCGCACACTCCTTTTCCTGATCGCCATCATCGCCGTCGTCGTCTTCGGAAGCAGCACCGCGCTGTCGTATTGGGTTGACCTGCTCTGGTTCCGGTCGCTCGGCTACGGAGAGGTCTTCTGGAAGACCTTCGGCCTCAAGTGGGGCATCTTCGCGGCCTTTGCCGCTGTCACATTCCTCATTCTCTACGGAGCCATTTCAGCCCTCAAGCGGGCGCACTCCGCCGATCTGCCTGCCGATCACACCATCTTCATCGCGGGAAACGCCGTCACCCTGCCCGTCGCTTCCTCCCTCCGTCTGATCGCGATCGTTCTCTCCATCATCATCGCTCTGGCGACAGGCGCGGCGATGGAGGCGCAGTGGCCCACGCTGGCGCTCTTCTGGTATGCCCCGCACTCCACGGGAAGCGTGGCAGACCCCATATTCGGCAACCCGCTCAACTTCTATCTGTTCACCCTGCCCGCCTGGCAGCTCATTGCCGGATGGCTGTTAACGCTGGCCGTGCTCACCTGCATCCTTGCAGTGGTGTTCATCCTCATCACGGGCAGTTCCCGCGCGCTCGGCGGACGTTTGAATGGCGGCATCCCGTTGCCCTGGCGCGGGCTCTCCACCACGCTTGGGTTCCTGCTCCTCGTCCTGGCGCTGCGCGTATATCTCGGCCGCTTTGAACGGTTGTTTGAACACCACACGGTCTTCGACGGAGTCACCTACACCGACGCTCACGTAACGCTCACCGGCATGTTATTTGTTTGTGCGGCCCTCGTGCTCGGTGCGTTGATCACCCTTGCCGGCGCCGTCTTCCTGCCCCGGGGGCGCTGGCTTCTCGCTGCCATCGTTCCGGCCGCAGTCTGTTATGCCGCCGTCGGCGTGGTGGGCTGGTACGTCAGCAGCTTTCTCGTCAAACCGAACGAACTGGTTCGCGAACAACCCTATATCGCACACAACATCGAGATGACGCGCCAGGCCTTTGGCTTGGACCGCTTCTCGCTGCGCGAGTTCCCCGCGGAGACAACCGTAGGCGCAACCGATTCAGCCGACAACCAGCCCACGCTCCAGAACATCCGCCTGTGGGACGTGCAGGCGCTGAAGGATACGCTGCGCCAGATTCAGGAGATTCGCACCTACTACGACTTTCCCGACATCGACATCGATCGTTACGAAATCGACGGCGCCATGCGCGAGGTGATGCTGGCCACGCGCGAACTCAACGTGGACAAACTTCCCGAGAGCAGCCGCAACTGGATCAACGAGAAGCTCATCTACACCCACGGCTACGGCATTACCATGAACCCCGTCAATGGGTTCACGCCGGAGGGCTTGCCCACGCTGATGCTCTCGAACATGCCCGTCCAGAGCACGGTGCGCGGCATCAACATCACCCGCCCCGAGATTTATTTCGGCGAAATGACCAACACCGACGTCTACGTAAAAACGCGCCAGCAGGAGTTCAACTTCCCCGAGGGCCAGGCCAACAACCTCACCTCCTATGAGGGCGCAGGCGGCATCGTCGTGGGCGGTTTCTTCCGCCGCATCCTGCTCGCATTCGACCGCGGCGATATCGCCAAGCTCCCCTTCAGCGACGACGTAAACGCGCAGAGCCGGCTGCTCATGCGCCGTAACGTGCGCGATCGCGTAGCCGCCCTCGCCCCCTTCCTCGCCTACGATCCGGACCCCTACATCGTGGTCGGCGAGGATGGCCGGCTCTCATGGATCATGGATGCGTTCACAACATCCGACAGCTATCCCTACTCCAGTCACTATCGCCTCGACAGCGATTCCGTCAGTTATATGCGGAACAGCGTCAAGGTGGTCGTCGACGCCTACGATGGAACCACAACCTTTTACGTCTTCGACAGCGAAGACCCGATCCTGGCCGCCTGGCGCGGCATCTTTCCGGCTCTGTTCAAGGACGCCTCGGCCATGCCGGCCGGACTTCGCAAACACGTGCGCTACCCCGAGATGCTGCTTCAGTTGCAGGCGGCGGTCTACGGCCTGTACCACATGACGAATCCCGAGGTCTTCTACAACCGCGAGGATCTGTGGACAGTCGCCACCGAAACCATGGGCCAGGGCGGGGAACAAGCGGCGGCGGCGATGCAGCCGAATTTCGTGCTCATGAAACTGCCCGGAGAGGCCGGCCTCGAGTTCGTTGAGATTCTGCCCTTCACGCCCGCCAATCGAAACAACCTGATCGGCTGGATTGCCGGCCGCAGCGACGGCGCGCACTACGGCACATCCGTGGTCTACGACTTTCCTAAAACCAAACTGGTTGACGGGCCGCAGCAGATCGAGGCGCGCATCGATCAGAATGCGCAGCTCTCAGGGCAGCTCACGTTGTGGAATCAGCAAGGCTCGCATGTGCGGCGCGGCAGCCTGCTCGTGATTCCATGCGGGCGCGCATTGTTGTACGCGGAGCCCATCTACCTCCAGGCCGAGCGCAGCCCCATGCCGGAGCTTCGCCTCGTTGTGCTCGCGCTACAAGACCGGCTCGCCTACGCGCCAACCTTCGAGGCCGCGCTGGCTTCCCTTTTCGGATCCGAGTCCTCGTCCCTGAGCGCCGCGGAAACCGCGCCCCAGTCCACACCCGCCGCAACAACAGCAGGCGCGCCGCAGCCCGCAGCGGACGTCAATGCGCTCATCGCACAAGGGGGCAAGGACTTTTCCGATTACCAGCGCCTCACGTCGGAAGGCAAGCTGGCCGAGGCTGGACAGAAGCTTGACGATTTGAAGCGCGTCCTCGACAAGCTGAACGCGCGCCGCTGAACGCGCAACCCGGCCAGTCTGGCTGACCCGCGCGGGCCGAGCGCTACTTTACCCGCGCAGTTTGGTCAGCAAATCGTGGGGATGGACGGGCTTGGCCAGAATCTCGAACTCATAGCCCCTGGCGCGCGCCTTTTCCAGCAGATCGGCCGTCGCCGCCTGGCCGGAGAAAAGTAGAATCTTGATCTGCGGCAGCAAGGCGCGGATACGGATCGCCGCATCGATTCCGTTCAAGTCGGCCATGATCACGTCGGAGATGAGCATGTCCGGCTTGAAGGTGGGAGCCGCTTCGAGGGCCTTTTCGCCGGAATAAACGGCGCGAGCCTCAAAGCCGCTCTGGTTCAGGATCATGGCCAGCGAGTCGGCGATCACACGTTCGTCGTCGACAACCATCACCTTGGGCTTAGCGGTGTTTTCCGGCATACTCTCCTGGACCCATGATGGAATTGGCAGGACGGCGCGCTGCTGTGCGACTCCACAACGCGCCGCCTGACGGCGAAATGTGAATTCACTTCCCTGGCAAGACGCTTTCCTACAATGATACGCTCAGCTTGAGCGATTCTCTGCAAGCCTCTTGACCTCGATGCGGCATAAGCCAACGGCAAGCGGCCGCAAACCACCCCGTGGACCCAAGGCGCGGCTGCGAACGCCGATTCATCTGGGAGCAACCGGCCAACAATAGACTGGAAACAATAACCGGCCGCGGCTATGGCAGCGGACCTCAACCGGAGAACCACCCATGCAGGAAACCGGCGTCCCCAACCAGACCCCAGCCCCTGTCCCAGTCGTTGAACCGATCATTCGCGCCGAGAAGGTCGAGAAGTACTACGCGCAGCCCAGCGAGAACCGCATTCAGGTCATCTCGGCGACCGACCTCTCCATCGTGCCCGGAGAGATTCTCGCTTTGCTGGGCCCCTCCGGTTCTGGAAAATCCACCATGCTGCGCATGTTGACCGGGCTCTCCACGCCCACCGCCGGCCAGGTCTACTGGCACGAGAAGCCCATCGCCGGCGCTGAGATCAACGTCTCCATCGTCTTTCAGAGTTTTGCGCTCTTTCCCTGGCTCACGGTGCTCGAAAACGTCGAAGCGCCGCTGCAAGCCCGCGGCATCGCCCCGGATGTGCGCCGTGACCGCAGCATGAAGATGTTGGACACGGTCGGCCTGGACGGCTTTGAAGCCGCCTATCCCAAGGAACTCTCCGGCGGAATGAAGCAGCGGGTCGGCTTTGCCCGCGCCCTGGTCGTCGAGCCGGAGGTGCTCTTCATGGATGAGCCCTTCTCCGCGCTCGACGTGCTGACCGCCGAAAACCTGCGCAGCGAACTGCTGGAGCTATGGGCCAACAAGACCATGCCCACCAAGGCCGTCTTTCTCGTCACCCACAACATCGAAGAAGCCGTCCTTCTTGCCGACCGCATCATCGTCTTCGGCCGCAACCCCGGCCACATCCGCACCGACTTCCGCGTCCAGCTCCCGCAGCCCCGCGACCGCAAATCCGAGCCCTTCACGCAACTGGTCGACTACATCTACAAGGTGCTCACCAAGCCTGATGTGGCCCCTGACGAGGCGCCCGATCAACAGGTCCGGGTTCGCGACCAGCGCCAGATGCACTATCAGATGCTGCCCCACGCCCGCCCCGGCGGCATGGCCGGTCTACTCGAACTCCTGCTCGACAAGGGCGGGCGCGACGACATCTACCGTCTGGCCGACGATCTGGCCTTCGAGATCGACGACCTGCTGCCCATCGTCGATGCCGCGGAACTGCTCGGTTTCCTCAAGGTCGAAGAAGGCGACGCGGCCATCACCCCCAGTGGCGCCGAGTTTGCCAACTCTGAAATTCTCCGCCAGAAAGAGCTCTTCCGCGACGCCGCCGTGGCCAATGTCTTGCTGCTCCGCCAGATTCGCCGCGCCCTCGAAGCCAAGAGCGACCACACCATCCCCGAGGACTTCTTCCTCGACATGCTCAACGAGCAGTTCAGCGAGGAGGAATGTCTGCGCCAGATGGAAACCGCCGTCGCCTGGGGACGCTACGCCGAGCTGTTCGACTATGACGCCGGCCGCCGCCGCTTCGTATTGCCCGACGCGCAGGATGAAGAGATTGCCGCCAGCGAGGACAGCGAGTGAAGCTCCAGCACCCCCTTGCGCGAACGCCGGTCAGTGCCCGCGCCTGGCCGTTCCTCATCGATCTGGGAGTGGCCGCCTGTGCGCTGACCATCTTCTTCTCTATCGTCAGCACCGGCGTCTACTGGCTGGGCAAACCGATTCCCGTGGTGCCCATCTCGCACTCCATTGGCGCGCTGCCGGTCTACGCCTTTTACTCCATCGTGCGCATCGGCATCGCGTACGTGCTCAGCCTGCTCTTCGCCGTCGCCTATGGCTACACCGCCGCGCATAGCCCCCGCCTCGAACCCTGGATGATCGCGGTCCTCGATATCCTGCAATCCATTCCCGTGCTCAGCTTTCTGCCCCCTGTCGTGCTGGCCATGGTCGCGCTCGTTCCGGGCCGTCAGATGGGCATCGAAATGGGCGTTATCCTGCTCATCTTCACCGGCCAGGTCTGGAACCTCGCCTTCAGTTTCTATTCCTCGTTGAAGACCATCCCCAGGGAGATGCTGGAAGCCTCGCGCATCTATCGCTACTCCGCCTGGCAGCGCTTCTGGCAGCTTCAAATGCCCTTCGCCGCCATCGGCCTGGTCTGGAACTCCATCGTCTCCGTCGCCGGCGGATGGTTTGCCCTCATGGCCTGCGAGATGTTCACCATGGGCACTCGCAACTTCCAGTTGCCCGGCCTGGGCAGCTACCTGCAGACCGCCGCTGACTCCGCCGACATGCGCGCGCTTGTGGCTGGATTCGCGGTTGTGATCCTCATCGTCGTCGCCACCGATCAGCTGGCCTGGCGCCCGCTCATCGCCTGGAGCGACAAGTTCAAAATCGAGCAGGTCGAGTCCGCCGACCGCGTTGCTTCTCCCGTCCTTGAACTGCTCCGCCGCTCCAGCCTGCTTACTTCCCTGCCCGGCCGCATCTTTGCCAGGGTTGATGAACCCATCTACCGCCGCATGGCCCTCACCAAAGACTGCCGCATCGTCCATCCGCTGGATGAAGGCCAGACCGGCAAAGCCTCCGCCGGACTCTGGGCTCTGGCCGTGACCGCAATCATCGTTGCAGGTTGGGGCGCCACGCAGGCTATCCTCATGCTCCGCACCGTCACCTGGCACGAACTGCGCCTGCTGCTGGAGGGCGCCGGAGCCACCTTTCTCCGCGTAAACACAGCCCTGCTCATCTCCGCCGCCTGGACCATCCCCGTCGGCGTCGCCATCGGCTTCAGCCCCAGGCTCGCCCGCTTCGTGCAGCCGCTTGCGCAGATATTGGCTTCCGTCCCGGCCACGGCCTTCTTCCCCATCCTGCTCATCGGCTTGGTCAAAATCGGCGGCGGCCTGGGCATCGGCTCCATCGTTCTTATGCTCCTCGGCACGCAGTGGTACATCCTCTTCAACGTCATCGCCGGAGCCATGTCCATCCCCTCCGACCTCCGCGAAGTCTCCTCCCTCTTCCACTTCACCCGCTGGCAGCGCTGGACCAAACTCATTCTCCCCGGAATCTTCCCCTACCTCATCACCGGCATGGTCACAGCCTCCGGCGGAGCCTGGAACGCTTCGGTTTTTGCTGAATACTCCCACGTCCAGGACCGTACCCTCCAGACCATCGGCCTGGGCGCGCAGATCGACGCCGCCACCGACACGGGCCGTTTTCCCATCCTGCTGCTGGCCACAATCATGATCTCCCTCATGGTCGTCACTATGAACCGCCTCGTCTGGCGCCGCCTCTACCGCCTGGCTGAAACCCGGTATAAGCTGGAAGGCTAATCGGGTAATAATAGTGAAATGATCTGCGCCAAGAGCGACTTGACTCGATATCAAACCCGGTTCTCCGACGGCAAGCACGAGGGCGTCTCCGACACGACTGCCGACAAAGGCGGGCAGCATTCCGGTTTCCGGCCCCATGACCTGCTGGAGGCGGCCCTGGCCGCATGTGTGAACATGACGGTGCGCATGTACGCGGACAACCACGGAATCCCTCTGCGGGTCGTGACCGCGAATGTGAGCCTGGACAGAACCCATCCCGATGAAGTTGTGTTCCGGTATGAAGTCGAACTGGACGGTGAACTGACAGAGGAGCAACGGAACAGGCTGCTTCAAGCCGCCGGCGCGTGTCCCATCCGCAAGACGCTGTCGAAGAAAATCAGGTTTGAGCGCGGCGCGGGTGCTTGAGTGGGCCGCGAAATCGTCTGCGATTGGAGTGAAGAGTCGAAGTGTACTGAAATGGAGAGTCTATGCGAAGCCTTTTGTGCTTAATTGTTTTATCGCTGACAACAGGCGCTTGGTCTCAGTCAGCGCAGCCCGTCAACGGTTCTATTCCATCAAAGCCATCTTACGCGCGGGAATGGTGGCTCAATACAGATGAAGCAGAGCGTTATGGATTTCTTCATGGGCTTTCTGACTGCATGACATGGACGGCGCATAAAACAGGGTTCAGCGAGACTCCTGAGCAGATCATGGACAAGATCGACAATTTCTATAAAATGCATCCCGGATCGGCGACTCTCAACGTCATCGATGTGTGGGAGAAGGTTGTGGATCATCCCAAACCCAGCAAGGATGTGGATAAGAGTAATCCAGAGGTATGGAAGAATGCACACTGGTATCTGGACGGCGATTTCTGGTTTCAAATGAACGAAGATGAACAACTTGGATTTTTAGAAGGTTATCTCTGGTGCCTGAAAACCCAGGTTCCGGATCCAACTGAAATCTATTCAAAGTCCGCTAGTTCATACCGTCGAAAGATAGATGCTTTCGTAAAGGCGAATCCCAAATTGGGCAAAGAAGCCGTTGCAGTTACTCTCCACCGGTTTCGGGACCAGGATGTTGTGGCTGCTCCGAAGTGAGATCACTTAATTACTGTTCGATTTGCTATTACAGCCGGTCTGCCTCTTCCGGCTGAGCATCGCTCACCTTCGCCAGAACGCTTTTGAGCTTCTCCAGCGAGCCTCGCGCGGCACGATCTTCCACTTTGGACCGATCGCTCCCCGCTTCCTTCTCCACCAGCGGTACCCAGAACCGGAAGCTGGCGCCCTTGCCCGGAACGCTGGAAGCCTCGATCCCTCCGCCATGCGCGGCCAGAATGGCGCGGGCGATCGCCAACCCCATCCCAGTTCCCTTCCCGCCGCTCGAACTCTTCTTGCCCCGGTAAAACTTCTCGAAGATCAGCGGTAAATCGAGCGCATCAATGCCCGGCCCGTTGTCCTGCACGCAGAACTCCAGGCGCTCCCCGGTGCGACGGCTGCTCAGCGTAATCCGCCCGCCGGGGGGCGTGAAGCGCGCAGCGTTCTCCAAAAGGTGCCGCAACACCCGGCCCAGCAGGTGCGGATCGAACCACGCGGGCCTGTCTGTCTCGCCCAGTCTGTCCGGCTCCTCCACGGTGATCGTCACCCGGTGCCCCGCCAGCGCCGCCCGCGACTCTTCCACCGCCTGCTCCAGCAGCGCGCGGGGATGCTGCGGAACGGAGCGGACCTGCACCACGTTGGCGTCGATCTCGGCCATTTCGACGGCCTCGCCAATCAGCGTATCCAGCCGCGCGGACTCCTCATCGACGATGGCCGCCAGGTCCAGCCGCCCGGCCTCATCCAGCCCATTGGCCTCCCGAAGCGTGGTGGCCGCGGCGCGGATGGATGTCAGCGGGGTGCGCAGCTCGTGGGTCAGCGAGTCGATCAGCGCCGTGCGCAGCCGTTCTCCTTCGCGTGCCGCCTCCATGCGCGCCGAGGCCTCGATGGCGATCGACCGCGCCAGCACGATGGCCACCTGTGCACTTACCGCTGTGGCCACCTCGCGGGAAAGCCGCGCCGGCCGCCAGCCCAGAGCGCCCACTGGCCGCATCCCCAGCATAAGCGCCGTGCTATAGAAGCCCGCCTGCGTGGTAATCGTGGGATTCTGGCCCTGCGTCATGGCCTGCATGGTCGGTTGCAGGCTCTGCGGATAATCGGGCGCTGAGGAGTAGAACTGGTCTTGATCGCGCACGTACAGTACCACCCCATCCAGCGCGAAGATGCGGTGGATGAGCCGGGGCAGGTCGCGGATCAGCCCTTCCGCGTCCTCGTACAGCATCATCTCCTGGCTCAGCTCGTAGAGCCGTTCCACGTCCTCCCGCCGCTGTTCGGCCTGGCGCGTCTGCCTGCGGGCCAGCTCCGCCACGCGGCCCACCACCACGCAACAGGCCAGAAATGAAACCATGGCCACCCACTCCTGTGCGCTGGCCAGCCGGAGCGTGTGGTAGGGAAGCAGGAAAAAGTAATCGAATGAGAAAGCGCAAAGAACTGCGATATAAAGCGCGAGCCATATGCCGGCCTGGGTCGCCGACCACACTACCAGCACCAGAAAAACCATCCCCGCGGCCGTCGAGTTGGCGCCCATCCACACCAGTGCCAGCGTGGTCAGCATCGCCACCAGCGTGGCCACGAACCACCGCAGAGCCCGCCGCAAGCACAAACGCGCGTCCATGATCTTCCTCACCCGAATCATACCCGTCCGGGCGAATGATGTAATCTTCTAAAGAAAGAAGAACGCGATGCCCGGCAGAATCCTGGTTATCGATGACGAACCGCAAATCACCCGTGTGTTGCGCGCCGCGCTCTCCGCGCAGGGTTATGACGTACGCACGGCCAACGATCCTGAGGAGGCCTTGCAGCTCTTCCGCGATTGGCCGCCCGACCTGGTGGTAACCGACCTCATGATGCCCGGCATGTCCGGCGTTGAGGTCACCCGCGCCATCCGCGCCCGCTCCGCCACGCCGGTGCTGGTTCTCTCCGTCCGCGACCACGAGCGCTCCAAAGTGGAGGCCTTTGACGCCGGCGCCGACGATTACGTCACCAAACCCTTCGGCATTCAGGAGTTGCTGGCCCGCGTGCGCGCCCACCTGCGCCGCGCCCCGGAACGCGCCACCGCCGCCATCGAAGCCGGAGACTTTGTGGTGGACTCGACCGCCCACAGCATTACCGTTCTCGGCCAGCCCATCCATCTCACCCCCAAGGAATTCGATCTGCTCCTCCATCTGGCCCGCAACGCCGGAAAGGTCATGACCCATCGCGCCCTGCTCACCTCCATCTGGGGAGCGCAGTCGGCCCACCAGCCCGAGTATCTGCGCGTCTTCATCGGCCAGTTGCGCAAAAAGCTCGAAGCCGAAACCGGCAAGCAGTACATCCAGACCGAGCCCTGGGTAGGCTACCGCTTTATCCCCGAGGGTTGGAGCGGCAACGAGGAATGACTTCCCCAATCCTCCATGCATCGAGGGCTATGGAACCCGGTTTTCCATGGGTTTCAACCAGATTTCTCCTCTTTCATTGAGTCCTTACGCTTTATTTAGGAAATCTTATCGATACTTGAACTTGGCCTGAGCCAGAATGGTTTTTGAGCCTGCAATCCGGCCCATGACGAACGGCGTCATGCGCCTGAAAATGAGAGACCTGCGATGCAAGATGGATTGATGTTGCTGTTCACCCTAGTTTTCTTCGCCCTGGCGTTTCTTTACGTCAAGGCATGCCAGAAGTTGAGGTAACCCATGCAAACCGACATCGTTGCCGTCGTTGCGCTCGTTCTGTCCGTCCTCTTGTTCGGTTACCTGATTATCACCCTGCTTTTCCCGGAGAAGTTCTGACATGTCCGCCAACGGCTGGTTGCAGTTTGCCATCTACTCTCTGATTCTGCTGGCAACCGTTCGTCCCGTGGGCATCTATCTGGCCCGCGTTTTCGAGGGTGAACGCACCTGGCTGGATCCGGTCCTCCGCCCCATCGAACGACTCATCTACAGGCTGTGCGGCGTCAACGCAGACAAGGAAATGAACTGGCGTGAGTACGCCTATGCCATGCTGGGCTTCGCGGCGGTGACTCTGCTGGCCACCTACGCCATCGAGCGATTGCAGGCACTGTTGCCCTTCAACCCCCAGGGACTGGCCGCGGTGGGACCAGACCTGGCCTGGAACACGGCTGCCAGCTTTACCACCAACACCAACTGGCAGTCGTATACGCCCGAAACCACCATGAGCTATCTCACCCAGATGGCCGGCCTCGCCACGCATAACTTCTGGTCAGCGGCGGGCGGCATCGTGGTGGCCCTGGCCCTCATCCGCGGCATCAAGCGAACCGTATCCGGAATGATCGGCAACTTCTGGGTGGACATGACGCGCACCCTGCTCTACGTGCTCCTGCCCGCCTCACTGATCTACGCGCTGCTCCTCGTGGGCCAGGGGGTTCCGCAGAACCTGCGCGCCTACACCCAGGCCCATACGCTGGAAGGCCAGACGCAGACCATAGCGCAGGGTCCCGTCGCCTCCCAGGAAGCCATCAAAATGCTGGGCACCAACGGCGGCGGATTCACCAATGCCAACAGCGCCCATCCCTTCGAGAATCCCACGCCGTTTTCGAACTTCCTGCAGATCCTGTCGATCTTCATCATCCCCGCGGGGCTCACCTATACGCTGGGCCGCATGACCGGCTCGCCGGGCCACGGCTGGGCCGTGCTGGCCGCCATGTATGTGCTCTTTGCCGCCGGATTCGCGACCGTCTACTGGGCCGAGTCGCATCCGCATCCGCTCATTCACGGCGCGGCGCAAACCGGCACCGCTACCGCTCCCGCCGGCAACATGGAAGGCAAGGAGGTCCGCAACGGCATCGCCGAATCGGCCCTCTTCGCCACCATCACCACCGACGCCAGTTGCGGCGCCGTAACCAGCATGCACGACTCGCTCACTCCCCTCGGCGGCATGGTGGTGCTCTCCAACATCATGCTTGGCGAGGTGGTCTTCGGCGGCGTTGGCTCCGGCCTTTACGGCATGCTGATCATGGTGGTGCTCTCTGTCTTCATTGCCGGCCTCATGGTGGGCCGCACGCCTGAATACCTGGGCAAGAAAATCGAAGCCTACGACGTGAAGATGTCCATGCTCTACGTGCTCATCTTCCCGCTCATCATCCTCACCTTCACCGCCATCTTCGTGCTCTCGCCCACCATCGGCCTCTCCGCGCTCACCAATCAGGGGCCGCACGGGTTTTCCGAGATTCTCTACGCCTTTACCTCGGGCGCGGGCAACAATGGTTCGGCTTTTGCCGGACTCAACATCCCCGTCAATCCCACCACTCAGTGGTGGTACAACGTCGCCCTCGGTTGGGACATGCTGATCGGCCGCTTCTTGATGTCGATCCCGGTGCTGGCTTTGGCTGGCAACCTGGCCAGCAAGAAGAGCGTCCCTCCCTCGCTGGGCACCTTTCCGGTCAATACCGCCCTGTTTACCGTGTTGCTGGTCGGCGTGGTCGTGATTGTCGGCGCGCTCACCTTCTTCCCGGCCTTGAGCCTGGGACCGATTCTGGAACACCTGCTGCTTAAGGCGGGACAGCTCTTCTAACCGATACCGCATCAGGACAAGGCGAAACGGACTGTCATGCTTGAAAAAAAGAGTCTTTGGAACACGAAAATCATTGTCCAGGCAACGCTGGACTCGGTGCGTAAGCTCGATCCACGCTGGATGGTCAAGAACCCGGTGATGTTTGTGGTCGAGGTGGGCAGCGTGCTCACCTCGGCGCTGCTCATCGACAACATCGTCAACCACCGCCCCGGCTTCGGCTTCAACCTCCAGATCACTCTCTGGTTGTGGTTCACGGTGCTCTTCGCCAACTTTGCCGAGGCCATGGCCGAAGGCCGCGGCAAAGCCCAGGCTGACACCCTGCGCAAGGCCAAGGGCGAGACCATTGCCCAGCGCTACACCGCCAGCGGCGGCTTTGAAGAGGTCGCCAGCGGCCTGCTCCGCCTGGGCGACGTGATCTACGTTGCAGCCGGCAGTTACATCGCCGGCGACGGCGAGGTCATCGAGGGCGTGGCTTCGGTGGACGAGTCGGCCATCACCGGCGAGTCCGCTCCCGTCATCCGCGAAGCCGGCGGCGACCGCTCCGCTGTCACCGGCGGAACGAAAGTTCTCTCCGACTGGATCAAGGTCCGCATCACCTCCAACCCCGGCGAAACCTTCCTCGACCGCATGATCGCCCTGGTCGAGGGCGCCACTCGCCAGAAGACTCCCAATGAGATCGCCCTCAGCATCTTGCTCTCCGGCTTGACCATCGTCTTTCTGCTGGCCGTGGTCACGCTGCAGCCCTTCGCCATGTACTCCAAGGCCCCGCAGACTATCTTCGTGCTGGTCTCGCTGCTGGTCTGCCTCATTCCCACCACCATCGGCGGCTTGCTTTCGGCCATCGGCATCGCAGGCATGGACCGGCTGGTCCAGTACAACGTCCTGGCCATGAGCGGGCGCGCCGTTGAAGCCGCCGGCGACGTGAACACCCTGCTGCTCGACAAGACCGGCACCATCACCCTCGGCAATCGCCAGGCCACCGAGTTCTTCCCCGCGCCCGACGTCAGCCATGAGCGCCTCGCCAACGCCGCGCAACTCGCCTCGCTCTCCGACGAAACCCCCGAAGGCCGCTCCATCGTCGTTCTGGCCAAGGAATTGTACAACCTGCGCGGCCGCGATCTGGCCGGCATTCACGCCGAGTTCGTGCCCTTCACCGCACAGACCCGCATGAGCGGCGTCAACATGCCTGGCGCGCGCATCCGCAAAGGCTCCGTAGACGCCATCGCCCGCTTCCTCGAGGAGCAGGGATCGCAGTTGCCCCAGAAGGTCCGCGAACAGGTGGAAGAGATCGCCCGCGCCGGCGGCACGCCTCTGGTCGTGGCCGAAAACGCCGCCGCTCTGGGCGTCATCTATCTCAAGGACATCGTCAAGGGAGGCCTCAAGGAGCGCCTCGCCCGCCTGCGTGCCATGGGCATCCGCACCATTATGATTACCGGCGACAACCCGCTCACCGCCGCCGTCATTGCCCGCGAGGCAGGCGTCGACGACTTTTTGGCCGAGGCCAAGCCCAAGGACAAGATGGACCTCATCAAGCGCGAGCAGAGCAAGGGCAAGCTGGTGGCCATGACCGGCGACGGCACCAACGACGCTCCCGCCCTGGCCCAGGCCGATGTGGGCGTGGCCATGAACTCCGGCACGCAAGCCGCGAAAGAAGCCGGAAACATGGTCGATCTGGACTCCAACCCCACCAAGCTCATCGAGATCGTCGAGATCGGCAAGCAGCTCCTCATGACCCGCGGTGCGCTCACCACCTTCTCCATCGCCAACGACGTGGCCAAGTACTTCGCCATCATCCCCGCCATGTTCGCCGGCGTCTTCCCGGTGCTGGGTGCGCTCAACATCATGTTCCTGCACTCGCCCCAGTCGGCCATCCTCTCCGCGGTCATCTTCAACGCGCTGATCATCGTGGCCCTCATCCCGCTGGCCCTCAAAGGCGTCAAGTACGAGCCCAAGGCCGCCGATATCCTGCTGCGCAATAACCTGCTGTTCTACGGCGTGGGCGGCATCATCATCCCGTTCTTCGGCATCAAGGCCATCGACATGTTCCTGGTAGCCGTGCACCTGGCGTAAACACAGGGGCTGCGTCCCGCCCCGCAAGGAGATTCACCGTGCATTCCACATCTACTCTGGCTCCCGCTGCAAAACCGCCGGCCGCATCGGCCATGCATTCCGTCTGGAAGACCTCGATTCTCTTCACCATCGTAACCACGCTCCTGCTGGGCCTCGGCTATCCGCTCGTCGTCACCGGCATCGCCGGCCTCATCTTTCCGCACCAGGCTGCCGGAAGCCTCATCCTCAAAGACGGCCAGATCATCGGCTCCGAGCTGCTGGCGCAGAGCTTCACCTCCGACAAATACTTCCATCCCCGCCCCTCGGCCGCAGGCAACGGCTACGACGCCACCTCCTCGGGCGGCTCCAACCTGGCCCAATCCAGCAAGGCCCTCGTCGACCGCATCCAGGGCTCCATCGACAAGCTGGCCGCCGAGAACCCCGGCAAACCCGTGCCCATCGACCTGGTCACCATGTCCGCCTCCGGCCTCGATCCCGACATCACCCCCGACGCCGCCTTCTTCCAGGCGCCTCGCGTCGCCAAAGCCCGCAACCTGAGCGAAGACACAGTACGCAAGCTCATCCAGCAACACACCACCACCCGCCAGCTCGGCCTCCTCGGCGAACCCCGCGTCAACGTCCTCGACCTGAACCTCGCCCTCGACAAGATCGCCAAATAGCTTTTAGCAATCCGGCTTCCCCGCCCACCGGCACTCCCTCCCAAAAACGCATGGGCCCTTCCCGAAGGAAGGGCCCATGCGACGTGCTTATTGGACCGCTCTAACTCGCCGCGCTCACGGCAAGGGTGCGTTCACGGTAAGTGTTACAGCGGTGGTTTGCGTGATAGCCGAAGCGCCCGTCCCCGAAGTTCCGGTCACGGTCACCGTGTAAGTCCCGGGTGTGGTGCCGTTGTTGCCACCTCCACCTCCGCCTCCTCCGCCGCCGCCGCAACCGAGAGCGCCAACAGAAGCAAACAGGACCAGCAGCCCGAGCATCGCCAGCCAGTTACGCCGCCGTTTCGGGATGCCGAGGAACAACACCAGCGCCAGAGTGGCTCCGCCGGCCGATGGCCAGAACAGTTTCTTCATCTGGTTCTCCGACGTGGTAGACGCCGTGGTGTATACCGTCAGCGTAGCCGTCTGCGCGGCCGAGCCGCTGATCGTAACCGAAGCCGGAACAATGCACGTCGCCGGATGGCTGGCGGCCGTTGGGGTAATGGCGCAGCTCAGGTTGACTGTTCCGGTAAACGCATACGACGGCGTTACGGTAATTGTCGAGGTGTTGCCGCTTGTCGAACCCTGCATCACAGTGATGTTGCCGCTGTTGGCAAGAGCAAAACTCGGGGTGCCCACGCTGACCGTTACGATGGTGGTCTGCGTAATGGACCCTGACGTGCCCGTGACCGTCACCGTGTACGCTCCCGCGGTGGTTGTGGAGGTGGTGTTGACAGTCAGCGTGGCTGTTTGCGCTGTCGAGCTGCTGATCGTAACCGAGGCCGGAACGGTGCACGTTGCCGGGCTGGTCGCCCCCGTCGGGCCCACTACCGCGCAGGTCAGGTCCACTGTGCCGGTAAACGCGCCCAAAGGCGTTACGGTAATGGTCGAGGTGTTGCCGGTTGTGGCGCCGGGGCTCACGGTGATGTTGCCGCTGTTGCTGAGGAAGAAGCTCGTGGAGCCCACCGCTGAGCCGCTGACCACCGCCGTAATCCCCAGCGTGTGAACGTACTTTCCCGTGGGATCCGTTCCGGTGACCAGCACGTTATAGCTCAGGTTGGGCGTATATTCCCCGGCGTTGATGGTGAGCGTTGCCGTTCCGCTGCCGCCGCTCGTCAGGTTCTCACTCGCCGGAATCGAACAGGTGACGCCCAAAGCCGCTGTGCAGGTAAGGGCAACACTGCCGCTGAAGCCATTCACTGACGCCAGGTTAATCGTATCCGTCCCACTGCCGGTGCCACCGCTCATGCTGATGGGAACAATCGTGAACTCCGGCGCCAGCGTGAAGTCCGAAAGCGGGTTGGAGACGGCGCTCAGTTGGTAGGCGGAGGGATTGTAGACGCTGTCGCCGTTGTACTGGAACGTGATTAAGTTCGTTCCCTGGAGGATGCCCGAACTGCTCAATGTGAGATAAAAGTTCGATACATCCCCGGTGCCCGGTGACAAACTGATCGATTCATAGTAGCCGTTCACGTAGAGGTTGACCGTGCCCGTGGGCGCCGGGTGTCCAATCTGGCCGGTTACCGTTCCGGTGATGGTAATAGTGGTGGTCGGCGAGATGCTCCCGGACATGGTTGCGATGGTGGTGGAGTTCAGCAGGCCGCTTGTGCTCGTGTTCGCGACGGGTATTGCGTAGCTCTGCGAGTTGGAGTTGTAATTCCCATCTCCGCCGTAGCTGACCGTGACGGGATAGGTTCCGCTAGCCGTGCCTGCAGGGATGATGAAGTTGACTACCCCCCACTGGGCTCCGGTACCGGGGTCCACCCCTGGGCTCAAGGTGCCGGTGGTGGGTGTGCCGGAAGGCAACCCGGTCACGGTCACAGTGCCCGTTGGCGCGGCTATCTGGACAGGAACATAACTCGTCACACTTGAGTTGGAACTCTGGACACCGTTTTCTATCTGGACGGTAAGCACTGTCGGCTGGCCAGTGCCGTTGATCGCTTCGCCATTCGTTAGGAACGAAGTGACCAGATTGAGCAACGGCGTGTCCTTCACCACGGTAAAGGGGATTGCAGCGGCTGTCTTCGCGTTGTAGCTGCTGTCCCCGCTGTAACTGGCCGTCACCGAGTGCGCGCCCACGGAGAACGGCGCATTGAATTCCGCCTCCCCCTCGGCATTGATCACCGCCGTGTTTGGCAGCCCAGAGCCAGCTAGAGTATCCGTGAAGGTCACCGTTCCCGTGGGAATCGTGTACCCCGAACCTCCCGCGGCGCGAGAGGGCGTGGCGCTGAGCAAAAATTGCGTCCCGTAATCGACATTGCTTCCGGGGGGCGCGGTGGAAGTATACGTGCCGCTGGCCGTGTAAATGTTGAAAGCCAGGTTGCTGTTCTCCGGGCTCACGGTGATCTGAACCGGCGTGGAGGTGCTCATGCCATTCGTGCCATCGCCGCTGTAAGAGCCCCAGATGTTGTAGGTGCCGCCCGGTAAGGTGCTCACGCTGCCGCTGAAAGCTCCGCCGCTGAGGGTAAAGGTGCTGGCAACACTGCTATTGAACAACCCGGAGAAACCCTGCCCCTGCTGCACCGGTTCCGTGCTGCTGGTCATTAGCGCCACCTCGCCGCTCGGCGTCCCGCTGCCGGTCACTGTGCCGCTCACCGTGATCGCGGTTCCGTGGGCGAAGCTGGTCGAGGAGGGCGTCAGCGTAGTCGTGCTGGCAGCGAAGGTGACCTTGTTCCAGTCGCTCACCAGAACATTGGCGTCGATCGTCCCCAGCCCGCTGGCCAGATCGTATCCCGCTTTGGCGTTATATTCCGGGGTCGTGCCGGTGCCGATCTGGCCTTCCGTCGCCGAACCATAGTAGGGATCGTCGATGACAACGGGGTTGGCGACAGCGATGCAGTCGGGCGTGCTTGGCGAGTAAGAGCAGGGCACGGAGTTGGTGCCAACCGTCACGTCATGGAAAGCCGCCGGGTACTGCTTCGCCAAAGGATAGAGCACAAAGTCCGCCTGCCCCTGGCGTCCATATTGCTGATTGACCAGCGCCATGATGCCCGCAAATGCCGGAGACGAAGCGGAGGTGCCGCCGACGCCGCTGATCTGAACTAGATTGCTCCCCGATGGCGTCTGGCAGTCGCCATCTTCGGCGCAGAGGGGATAGAAGCTGTAGTTGTCTCCGTTGGCGGCAAAGAGCGAGACATCGGGTATGTCGCGCACCCCGTCGCTCGGCACGCCGATTCCCGCCGCCGCGGTCTGCCACGAGGGCTTCGGATACCCGGCGGTGCAGGTAGCCCAGCCGCCATAGGTGCCCGTGCCGGAGCCAGTGACGCAATTGCTGGCGCCGCCGCTGCCTGCCGCAATGGTGGAATACGTGTCGCCGGACTCGGTCAACGCGTTATAGATGTTCAGGCCATACTGGCTGTCGTTCCAGGGCTGTTCGGGGATGACGCTTTTCAGCGAAACCGCGGGCATCTGGGTGGGAGTCGTGTTCCAGTAGTTTGCGATGCTGGCCCCGCCACTCGCCCAGTCGCTGTAATAGAAGTCCGTTCCGCCCACGGAGACATTGAACGGCGTGGAGGTAAAGCCGCTGACCGCCTGGCCGCCGACCGCATAGTACTGCGAATCGAAGTTGTCGCATCCGGCGGAGCCGTTGTCGTCGGAGGAAATCATTACAGTGATTCCCTGCGCGGCGGCTTGCTCCCAGAGATTGTAGATGAACTGGTTGGAGCTGCCCAGGTACTTTTCGCATTCGCCCACGCTCACGCTGATGATGGGTGCAACGTTGCCGTAGATGGCGTGCTCCGCGGCCAGAATCAGGCCGTTTTCCGTCTCCGTGTCGCCGGCGGTGACCAGATAGACAATGGCGTTGGGCGCGACCGCTCCCGCCCACTCCACATCCAGGTAGGATTCGACCCCCCAGCCGTTTTGGCCGTCGGGATTGTTGATTCCATTCACCCCCGGGTCGTTGCCGTCGATGATCACCTGCGGCGGATTGTACGGAAGACCAAAAAGGCTGCGGAACGAATTCACCACGCCCATGTTGAGGTTGGAAGGGTTGACGATGGCGATGGCCTGGCCGCTGCCGTTGATCGCCGGGGTCGCGTTATAGAGCGGAGCGATGTCGTACTGGACGGCATAGTCGCCCGGTGCAAGCACATAATTGACGCCAGCGCTCGTGCCCCAGCTCCACTCAGGCGTGGCCTTGTCTGTTTTCGGATCGTACATGGCCTTGCCGAGCACCTTGATAGGGTGCTTCAGCTGGAAGTTGTTCAGCGAGACGAATCCGCCCACCACGGGCGCCAGCGCCGCCGGAATCTGCGGATCGCTCGCGTTCGCGTAATGGGTCTGGCCGTTCACTTCATATTGATGAATCTGGGCATGGAAGGCGCTGCGAAACTGGGCCACGTTGCCCGAAAACTCGATGGTCTGCTTCCCTGGATTGACCTTCGTGACGCTGAAGCCGTGCCCGGTCAGCCAGGTTTCAACGGTCGCGATGTCCTCGTCGGAGGGACCGAACTGCTTGCCGAACTCGGCCGGCGTCAGCCACTTGTGGTAGTTGGCGGTGCCCGGCGTGTGCAGCTCGCCCATCAGTTGCCGCAGGGCCGTTTCCTGGCTGGCGCTGCGCGTCAGAACCAGATGCATGCGGTTGAGCTGCGTGCTGTCTGCCGCGGCTCCGCGGTCGTTCTTGGCGTTGGCCAGCGGATGCATGGTGCCCTTGAGCGTTTTCAGTTGGCTCTCGTCGATCGGATTGACGATCCGTGCGGCGGGTGCGGGGTTCTGGGCCATCGCTGCCGTAACGCACAGCAATGCACCGGCCAATACACAAAGGGAACGCAAACGCAGAGTAAGCATAGTGGTATTCCTGTGCCTTTCTTCGGAAAAAATCCCCCTAGCGGAGGAAAAAGTTGCGGTTCCAATCAAGCATGTCCTGGCATGTTTCCCGCACGCCGGCGCTTGACAATTTGCCTGGATGCCAAAGGTATCATAATCGGCTGACCCGTTGCGAGTCCGGCCGGCAATCGACTCCGCCATGAACTGGAGGAAAAAACCCGCAACAGAAACACCGGGAGGGACAAACTTCTCAGACGAAAACCAGCCAGGAAGGTTGACCCCGCAATCCCTCCAAAAACGCGTTGGCCCTTCCCCAGGGAAGGGCCAACGCGCCGCGCTTGTTTAATTGCTCTAATTCACTGTCACCGTAAACGTGGTTGTGGGTGCCGGCGTGACCGCGGGAGTGCCGGTTCCGGTCACCGTAAAGGTGTAGCTGCCGGCCGTCGTCCCAGAATTGCCTCCACCGCCACCGCCGCAACCGGCCAGGCTGCCCAGCGCGGCCATCACAGCCAACACCCCTAGCATCGACCGCCAACTGCGCCGCCGCGCCGGAATCCCCAGGAACAGCAGGAATGCCAGAACCGCGCCGCCGCCCGCTCCAGCCCAGCCCTTGCCGTTGCCCAGCTTAGGCCACACCAGCTCACTGCTGGCCGCAGTCGTATACACCGTGAAGGTTGCTCCGCTCCCACCCACCGACTGCGTCGTGTTGACGCCGGAGCAGGTGGTGGGCAGATCCGTCGCCCCGTTGGGATACGTGGTCAGTGCACAACTGAGCGTGACGGTTCCCGAATAGCCGGTGGAAGAACTCACCGTGACGGTTGAAGTCGCGGTCCCTCCGGGAGTGATTGCGGCCGGCGTGGTCGCCGCCAGCGCGTATATCGATTGCGTCACCGTCACGCTTGCCGTTCCCGTGCCTGTGGCGTAGTTGATATCTCCGCTGTAATAAACGGTCAGCGTATCGCTTCCGGTGCTCAGGCTGTTAGCCGGAATGGTGACGGAGTAGCTGCCGCTCGAAAGCGTCGCTGCCGCCGAGAGGTACCCGCCGCCCGTCAGTTGTACCGTCCCGGTCGGCGTTGGCCCCGTGCCGCTTACCGTGCCCGTCACGGTCAGGCTCGATCCCGACTCCACACTGTTCGCCGCCGGCGTCACCGTCACTGTCGGCCACAGTATGTTCACTGTAACCGTCGCCGTCCCGCTCGCCGCGTTGTAGTTCGAGTCTCCGCTGTAGGCAACGGTCAAAGTATCGGTTCCGTTGCTCAGACTGTTGGCTGGAATGTTGATCGTGCAGGCGCCGCTCGCAAGCGTGCACGCCCCCGATGTATAGCCGCCGCCCGTCAGTTGCACCGTCCCGGTCGGCGTCGGACCGGTCCCAGTCACAGTGGCCTGCACAACGACGATCGTGTTCGTGCCGACCGTGGTCGGGGACGGCTGCACCGTCACCGTCGCCGTCACCTTGGTCACTGTCACGCTTGCCGTCCCGCTCTCCTGGGCGTAAGTCGAGTCCCCGCTGTAGGTGGCCGTAAGAGTGTCGGTTCCGCCACTCAGGCTGAAGGCAGGAATCGTGAAGGTGTAGCTGCCGCTGGAAAGCGTCCCCGTCAGGATGGGGTTGAGGCCGCCGCCCGACAGCGCAACCGTCCCGGTCGGCGTTGTCCCGCCGGCGGGTACGCTGGCCACCGTCACCGTCACGCTCAAGGCGGTATTCACTTGCAGGCTGGATGACGCCGGCGTCACTGTCACGCTAGCCGTCGCAGTGCCGATCAACGACGTCCAGCCATTCACCACGTTGGCCACGTTCAGCGATCCCAGGCCGGTGGCCATGTCAAAGCCGCGGGTTGCGTTGTAGCCGCCTTCCGTTGCGCTGCCGTTGGATAGAAGCCCAACCTCGTCCGTTACCCCTTCAAAGGATTCGCTCGCCACGCAGTTGGGAGAGAGGCCGCTGTAGTTGCATGGCTGGTCGTTCGTGTACTCGTCGATATCGTTGAAGTAGCAGGCGCTGCTAGCAGTCACGCTCTCCGCGCTGCAACTGGAGTAGGTCTGCTGGGCCGCCAGGGCGTAAAGTTCGGAGTTGGGGTTGCCCTGCGCCAGGCCGATCTTCTGGTTGATCAGCGCCATCACGCCGGCCATGGCCGGGGATGAGACCGAGGTGCCGCCCACCTCCTGCATGTCCAGCGGATTTGTGTCGGCGTCCCCGGTGTACGTGCAAACCCCTGCCGCCGAGACGCAGATCAGGTATGAGCTCTCATTGAACCCGTTCGCCGCAAAGAAGGAGACGTCGGGAATATCGCGCACACCGTCGCTGGGAAGGCCGGGGATGTTCGCGTTAGTCTGCCAACTGGGCTTGGGCCATCCGTCATTGACAAGAGGAATGGAGCCATTGGCGGTGCCAGTGCTGGTGGTGGTGCTGACGCAACTGGAAACTGGCCCGGTAGTTGTGCTGGTGGTGCTATTGACAACGCACCCGCTCTTGCCGCCGCCGCCGCCTACTGTATCGACAAAGCCGGAGATGTCATACCCTGATAACTCATAAATGGTAATATAGTTCAGGACATAGAAGTTGCAGGAGGTCTCGGCATCGTTTGGAGTAGGCGTCGAGTAGCCGTTTTTACTTAGTCCTATTGCATAGTACTGCGCAATGGCAATTCCCGTTGCGCTTGCGCAACTGTCGTTCCAGGGAATCTCGGGCACATAGCCCAGGGCATTGGCCTGCGTGGTCGTGTTGTTCGAGGCGCTCCAATAGGGCGATGCTTTGCAGGCCGTGCCCGAGGTGATGTCTGACGCGGGGCACCAGTTGAAGTCGGTGCCGCCCACGGCGGTGTCGTAGGGGCTAGAGGCCAAGCCGCTCACTGACAGGCCGAGCTCAGCGACATAGGGCAGGTTTTGACCGCCGTTATCTCCTCCCTGGTCGCAGCTGGCCGAGCCCGAGTCGCCCGAAGCCAGGAAGGCGGCAATTCCCTCTGCAGCGGCCGTCTGCCACATGTCGTAATACGCGACATTGCCGCTGGTGCCCATGCCCAACTCGCACTCGCCGTAGCTGACGTTCAGGATCGAGGCATTCACGGTCGCCTTGTTCTGGATGATGTAGTTTGCCGACGAAAAGACCGTGTCGGTTGTCGCCGAGTTCGAACCGGAGACGACCAGTACCTGGTCGGCGCCCGGAGCCACTGCTCCCGACCACTCCACGTCCAGCGAATTCTCGATCTGGTCGCCGAGCGTGCAGTATGTGGTCGGATGCACGCCGCATTGACCGGGGTCTGTGCCATTGGCAACAATGGTCGTGAACGATTTCACGGCCGGCAGGCCGAAGGCGCTGCGAAAGGTGGCTATGTCGGCAGGGAGAATGTCGCTGGTTCCGACGATGGCGATGGTCTGGCCCGTTCCGTCGATGCGATTGGCCGCATTCCATAGCGGAAGCACGTTGTAGATTGCGGCAAAGTCGTAAGGCGCCACGTCTTCGATCACGTCGCCGTAGGAGTCCTGCGTGCCGAACTGCGGGCGAGCGGCCTGTGGCCTGGCAGCAGCGGAACTCTTGGCTCCCGTGGATGCGTCACTCGCGATCCGCTCCCATCTCCCCGTCTTGCTGTTGAATTGAACCTTGCTCCCCAGCTTGTGCATCGGCTTAGGGAAGAAGTTGTGCAGCGCCTTCACGCCTACCACCACCGGCGCGAGAGCGGCAGGAATCTGCGGATCGCTCATGTTGCCGATATGCGCCGCGCCCTTCACTTCCAGGTTGTGAATCTCGGTGTGGAACGCGCTCTCCACCTGCCCCGCCGTCCCGCTGAAGCGGATCGTCATGCGATCCTTGCTTACTTCGTCGATCGAAAAACCATGCCCCGTCAGCCACTTCGAGATGGTCGCGATGTCGGTCTCGGAGGGACCGAAGTTCGCGCCCACTTCCTCAGGCTCAAGCCAATGGTGAAAGTCGGGCGAGCCAGGCTCGTACTGGCTGGCCACAAACTTGTCGAACGCCGCCTGCTGCTCCGGGCTGCGGCTCAGCACCAAAATCAGGTCGGTCATGGGGAGGTCCGGGCTCACCGGGCCGCGGTCGTTCCTGGCATTGGCCGCCGGGTGCGTGTTGCCCTTGAGCGTTGTCAGTTGGCTCTCGTTGATCGGGTTGACGATCCGTGCGGTCGGTGCGAATTGCTGGGCCAACGCCGCTGAGGCGCATAGCAACGCACTGGCCAATAGACTGAGTGGAAGCGAACGCAAGGGACGCATACTGGTTTTCCTGGACCCTTTCTTCGGGGAAGAACCCCCGAACTCACCACAATTTGCGGTTCCTATCAAGAATGTCCGGGCATGCTGCCCGCACGCCGTCACACAACATTCAGCCTGATTGCCAAACGTATCATAATCGGCTGACCCGTTCCGCGTTCGGCCGCCAATCGCCTCCGCCATGAACTGGAGGAAAAATCTCCGCAGGGGAGAATATCCCGGCTCCTGTGCTTGTCTGCGCTTTCCTGACCACTGCAAAAAGGAACCTGGAAGCCGGATCAAAAGGATGTCATCTCAGAATCGAACGTCTGCCGATAGAAACACCGGGAGCGGACTAACTTTTTAGACGTAAACCAGCCAGGGAGGTTGACCCACGGCGCCAAATAAAGCCAAAGCTCCGCCGGCCCCCCCCACTGGGGTGGCAATCCGGGGTCCCCACGGACAGGTATTCGTCCGTGGGGCGGTCTCAAGCCTCTATTTGACCGGCGCCACGATCTCCTGCGCCAGCTTGACCTTGCCCTCCAGTTGCGGATCGGCCGATGACCGGCTGACGCGGACCGTGAAGCTGCCCGCATCGGCGTGCCAGGCGGCTGCCTTCTCGTCATACCAACTGAAGCTCCGCGCATCCAGCGGAACCGTTACGTGGCGCGTCTGGCCCGGACCGAGCGCCACCCGCGCAAAGCCCTTCAACTCCTGCGGCGGCCTCGGAACCTCGGGGTGATCTTCGCTCACGTACACCTGGGCCACGTCTGCCCCGGCCCGCGTTCCGGTGTTGGTCACATCGAAGCTGACCTCGTAAGCCCCCGCCCCGCCGGCCGGGTGAATCTTCAGCCCCGAGTATTTGAAGCTCGTATACGACAGCCCGAACCCGAACGGGAACAGCGGCTTCACTCCGTTGTGTTCGTAGCCCCGGTAGCCCACAAACACATCGTCCTTGTACGGAATCGTCAGCGTCCCCGGCGTGGGGTAGTAGTATGCGTACGACGGATTGTCCTTTAGGCTCCGTTCCCAGCTGATGGGCAGCCGTCCCGAGGGGTTCACGTCGCCAAACAGCACCTCAGCCAGCGCCGTTCCGCCCTCCTCGCCCGGATACCAGTTCTCCAGCAGCGCGGCCACCTGGTCGATCCACCGCGAAGCGTCCACGCTCCCGCCCGAAGTCACCGTCACAATGGTCTTCGGATTCGCCGCCGCGATCTTCTCAATCAGCTCCTCCTGGCCCGGAGGCAGTTGGAACTGGCGATCCGCGCCCTCGGTCTCGATCTCCGCGTCGTAGCCCACGGCCACGATCACCGCATCCGCCCGCTTGGCCAGCTCGATGGCCGACTGGTTCACCAGCGTGCCCTCCTGCGCAATGCCGATCTTGATGGCTTCACCGGTGAATTGCTCGCCGCCCAGAACTTCCAGCACCACCTTGTGCGGTCCGGGCGTCAACGGCAGCGTCGTCTGTTCCATGGCAAACTTCGGAATCTCCGCGTGGTCGATCGCCGTCTGCCCGTCGATCGTCAGCCGGTACTTGCCCTGGTTCTCGACAAACACCACATAGTTGCCCGGAGCGCGGGCAATATAGTAGCCCGTCCAGCGGTTAAATCGCGGGGCTGCGCCCCCGCTCATGAATCCCATCATCTGGTCGGCGCTGATCGTGTTGATCAACTCCGCCAAATCCGGGTTATCCATCATGTTCTGTCCGCCGTTCGCCGTCATCTCGGTCCTTGTGGCCACCGGCTTGCCGGTAAACCCGGGATTGTCGAAGCTCTCTACCGTCAGCCCCGGCACAAACTTGTCGGCAAACTGGCTGAACCCTGAGCGCATGGCCAGCACCGACAGCTTGGGAACTCCCCGGTCATAAAGCACATTGGCGTTCACGCCCAGCCGGTCGCTGATCCCCTTCAGGGCGCTGACCTCGGAGTAGACGGGAACCTGTCCGCTGCCGCCGGCCGTCGGAATCGCCGGGAAGGCGTCCGGCCCGATCACCGCGATGGTCTTCACCTTGGCCGGGTCCAGGGGCAGCAGGTTGCCTTGGTTCTTCAGCAGAACAATCCCCTCGCGCGCGCTTTGGAGCGCCGCCAGCCGTCCCTGCTGGCTATAGCGCGGAATGCTCTCGTCCAGCGGGTCGTGGCCGATCCATCCAAACCGGTATCCCTCCCGCAGCAGCCGCCGGATCTTGTCGTCGATAGCCGATTCCTTCACCCTGCCGTCCTTCACTGCCGGCAGCAGGCTCTTTTCGTTCATGTAAATTCCGAAAGGCATCTCCAGGTCCAGCCCGGCGTTGGCCGCCGCCACGCCGTCGTGGGTCGCCATCCAGTCCGACATCATCACCCCGTCGAACCCCCACTGCTGCTTCGCAATCTCCACGTTCAGGTGGTAGTTTTGCGTCGAGTGTTCGCCGTTCAACAGGTTGTAGGAATCCATGATCGCGCCCACGTGGGCCTTGCGCACCGCGGCCTCGAACGCGGGCAGATAAATCTCCCTGAGCGCCCGCTCGCTCACCACCGAGTCCTCGGTAAAGCGGAAGTACTCCGAATTGTTGGCCGCATAGTGCTTGATCGTGGCGCTCACGCCCTGCGACTGCACTCCATTGATGTAGCCCACCGCCGTCTCCCCGGCCAGAAACGGGTCTTCGCCGAAATACTCGAAGTTGCGGCCGTTCAGCGGCGCGCGGTAAATGTTCGCTCCCGGCCCTAGCAGGAAGCTGGCGCCGCGCGACCGCGCATCCCGCCCGATCTGCGTCCCGACCCGCTCCGCCAGCTCCCGGTCCCAGCTCGCAGCCAGACCGATCCCGGCCGCGTACGCCGTCGACGGCGGCGGAATGTGCGCGCCCATCGGCCCGTCGCTCATCCGGAAGGCCGGAATCCCCAGCCGGGCAATCCCCGTCGAGGCCATCATGCTCGAACCGGAGAGCAGATGAATCTTCTCCTCCAGCGTGAGCTTCGAAATCGTGTCGTTGATCTTCTTTTCGTCGTCCGCGCTCTGCGCCCGGCTCGCCACCCCGCCAAACAGGACGGTGCTCATCAAGACTGTGAAGGACAAGAACAGGGCCGGAAAGACGCGCCGCGTCCTCTTCCCTTGCATTACGTGCTGCATATTGCCTCCTGAATGTCGAACCCGCTAATTCTAAAGCACAGGCCGCGGTTCTGGTTGGGCGTGTGCCGGACTTGCGCTCGAGCTCCCGCCCGGCAATCGCCTTCGCGACGCCTAGCGGCAGATACACTTTGCTTCCACTTCCATAGGACGGCCCTCCGCTCCGGGAAGCCGCAATTTCCTCGAGCTAATGCAAATTCCGCCTGCGTGGCCACGGAACCCGAACCTCATGGGGGTCCGCTCTCAAAATCTGAATTGGAATAGCCAACCCGGCGCCGGCCGTGAACAGCTACGCTTGAAATACGTTATCCTTGAGCGCGTACAGTTTCACTATTGAAATTGCGCGCTGCGAGATGACCGCTTGCCCAGGACTAAGATCAAACGGCTCTACCTGATTCCCATTCTCTCCAAGGCCCTCGACGTACTCGAGCTGCTGGAGAATAGCCACGTTCCCGTCGCCCTCGAAGACATCCACCGGAAGACCGGCATCTCCAAGACCAGCGTCTACCGCATCCTCAAGACTCTGGTGCACCGCGGCTATGTCGCCCAGGCGCAGGACGGCCTCTACCGCCTCGTTTCCCGCCCCCGCCGCCTGCGCTTCGGTTTCGCCGCCCAGAGCGCTGAGATGCCCTTCTCAGTTGCCGTCGTCCAGAGCGTCACCGCGGCCGCCGCCGCATCCGGCGTCGAATTGCTCGTCCTCGATAACCGCTCCGGCCCCGGCATCGCCATCCAGAACGCCGAAGAGTTTGTCGCCAGGCGCGTCGATCTGGCGCTCGAGTTCCAGGTCGGGGAGCATGTGGCCCCGCGCGTGGCCCGCGTCTTCAGCAAAGCCGGCATCCCGCTTGTCGCCATCGACGCGCCCCACCCCAACGCCACCTACTTCGGCGTGGACAACTTCGAGGCCGGCTATGAAGCCGGTTCCCTCCTCGCCCAGCATGTCCTGCGCAAATGGAAGGGCAAAGTCAATTGGGTCCTGGGCGTCGGATTCCCTGAAGCCGGCACTTTTGTCCAGAGCCGCATCACTGGCGCCTTCGACGGCATTCGCGACCGCCTCGCCGATATACCCGCCGACCGTTTCGTCCAACTCGACGGCCGCGGCATGCGCCAGCCCAGCCAGTTGATCGTCGCCGATTTTCTCCGCGGCCAGCGCAAGGGCCAGCGCTTCCTGGTCGCCGCCGCCACCGATTTGAGCGCCCTCGGCGTTCTCGACGCCGCCCGCCAGGACGGCCGCGAGCGGGACTTCGCCATCGCCGGCCAGGGCTGCATCCCCGAGGCCATTGACGAGATGCGCGCCGGCAAAAGCGCCCTCATCGGCTCCATCTCATACGAAGCCGAAACTTACGGCCCGCGCCTCATCCAACTCGGCATTGCCCTCCTGCGCGGCTACACCGTCCCTCCCTGCAACTACGTCCGCCACAAAGCCGTAACCCCGGAAACCCTGGCGGGCGGTTTTGCCGGTAGGAAATCCTAATTGGCCAATCAGTGTTGGGTGTCGATGGTGAAGCCGCCCAAATCGCTAGTCCCCGCCATTTGAACGTCGTCATTGATCCCCGTAAGATAGTCACACAAATCTGCGGGAAAAATGACAATCGAACTATAGCTGCCGTCCGTATTGATGAAAAATCCCTGTTCTGTTCCCTCTCCCTCACAAGTGAACCATTCTCCAGCTAAGTATGTGCCTGCCACTTGACCGTTGTTGTTGACTCCAACCGGAAGCAGAGTATTCCAGCCTTGCGTTGTCGCCAGGATGGCAAGATTGTCCGAAGGGCCTGGGACACCGTTTTCAACATCGTCAAAAAATACCTCGGATCCTAATGGTGTAGTATTCCCATAACCGTCGTAGACCGCCGAAACGGCGGAACCCACAATCAGTCCCAGGCCGTTGATTCCCAGCCAATCCGCTTGATCATTGCCGCCCCACAAAAAAGTTCCACTACCGCCGCTGATGACTGGCTGGTTTGCGTCACAAGGGATATCTCCGATGAAATCAAAGGAAAAAGTCGTGTTCGAGTTGTAGGGTGGTTTGCTCAGCATACAGTGTTGAATCCCGTCTTGATCGGAATATTCCCCGAGGATCCATCCGGCATCATTGATCGAATTCAAATTCATATCTTGCATCCCCTCTGGGCCATAGATTGGAGTGGTAGGAGGATTTGCCCCTGGGGTATAGAGCACGTTGTTGTCATTCTGATCATAGCCGATGACTTGGCCGAGATTGTTGATTCCAGTAGCGCCCAACAGAGAGGTTATCATCGTCATTCCTGCCGCCGGCGAATAAGTGAATAAGTTCTCGGAGAAATCGTAGCCGAGAACGGTTCCCATCTGCAGCGCCGTGCCGTTATTCACCGCGTTATTGATCCCGAAGAGTTCATAGGCGTTGGACATCAAGACAGGGGCTTGGAAGCTGTCGGAGGTGTACTTCTTGACACCGCTGCTGGGAACGATGGTGGCATCCACGATGTCCAGATCGACCGAGTACGACCTCGACCCCCCCCATGTTTGCAGAGTTTCTGCCATGTATTGATGGATTCTCTGTTTGTTCGGCCAGTCCAAGTCGCTCACCTTATAGGACTTTGCACCCATTCCCCACACGGTAACTTTACCGCTCGTGTCGGCGATATAGATTTCGTCCGGTTTTTCAGGGAGAAAATCGCTCTTGATGTCGCTGGCGCTTCCATACAGGCCGGCGAGCGCGCCTTCGTTGTGCATCTCCGCGACGAAGCCGCCCATGTAAGCCTTCGCCGACGCACTGCAGGCGTAAGTCTTTCCATTCACCACCTGGACGCCAGTGCTTGTATCGTTAAATCCCTCTACGTCCAAATAGACGATAAGGCCATCGAATCCCAGATTCCTGAATGCGGTGATTGCGTCGTCGGCCTCCTTTGTTCCCTGCTTTGTGGCTTTGGCTGGTTCGGGATCGATTTGTTGTGTTTTTGCATTGAACCGGGGGCAGCTTGGCCAAGTGGTGCTTTTGTTCGTCTTGGTTGGCGGCGCGCAGGCGCAGTCGGACTGATAGCCAGACCAAACGGGGATGAACCCCCAGCCCTGCGCCAAAAGCGCCGCACCCCAAGCCGCGGTGAATTGCGTGCTCCCATTGGGCAGATGGGTGGGTGCGCCCGGCGCGTAGAAGATCGCGTCGTAATACGGGCTGGAATCCCACCATTTTTTCATCTCCGCCGGCGGCATGTACTTCGATATATCGAATCCGAGGTGCTGGTCGATTCCGCTTTGGCCGGTGCCGGCCCCGGCAGCCATGGCAGCTGCGGTTGCCCCACTCGTGCCGACAGCAGAAGTTTTGATTGGGATGGTTTTCAGCGGTTTTTGCGGAGGAAGCGGCGTAACCGGATCGGTTGTGAGAACGCCGTTACGGGTGCGCGGAGCAATTGCGGTCCAGGTGGCTCCGCCATCGATAGTGGAGGAAAGGCCGGAAGAACAGTTCATCCACCCCTCGTCTGGCGTGAGGAAGCTGAGACCGCAAAGGTTGAAGGTGCCGCTGCTTGTATGGGTTGCGGCCGCTGTCCTACCACCGGGGAACAGTTTCACCAGTGCCGGCTCAGACCCAACGGGTGCAAAGGGAAGAACCCAAGTAGAACCAGCGACGGTAGACCTTACCGTCTCCCCCTCGGCCAGATTGGACAGTATCCGGTCCAACTTCCAAGTACGGCCGCCGTCCTGGGTTGCATACATCACCGCGACCGACTTTGAAGCCTCGGAGTCTGAATAGGTTACAGCCTCGTAACCGTTGAGACTATCTGTGAATGTCGGCAGACTGTATTCCGGGTAACCAAACTGAGCGAATTCTTTGGGCGCCGGCAAGGCGACTTCCTGAAAGCTATCTCCGCCATCGTGGCTTACATCGAGTTCACTGCCACCCTCCGGGCTGCCAACTACCCAGACATCCTTGCCGGTAAGGGCGAGCATCGCTTCGACTCTTCCTTCCGATCCGCCTTTTGTTGAAACCCAGGTTCGGCCTCCATCGGAGGTGGCAAGCAGCTCGCTCGCGCTCCAGGTTGTACTGCCCGCGATGCCTAGGCTCAGCCATCCGTGAAGCTTGTCCGAAAAGGCGATGACACCCTGGTCACCCATCCCCCGGTCGCTGTTCCATGCCGGGAGGTTCTCGTTGGTCCAGGTTGCCCCCCCATTGACCGTGGCGGAGAGGTGAAAAGTCCAGTTGCTTGTCGGCGAGTCGGCAGCCGGCTCTTCGTCGTCACGTATGCGGTGCGCGAAGAGCACCCACCCGGCGTCGGCGTCGTGAAAGAAGACATCCGCGTAGTGGTCCTGATTCGGGTTGGGCGGGGAGATGTCCTTCCAATGTGTGCCGCTATCGGTGGTCAAAAACAGCCTGCCTCCCGTTGACGCCCATCCGGTGGTGGAGTTGAGCAGCTTGAAGTCCTTTATTGGCAGCGCCGTGACCGGCATTTTGGCGATCTGCTCGGGAGTGGGCTGGTGGGGTGTGGAGGCCCCTGCAGGGGCGGTTTGAGGGTGAACGGGCGTCCCTTGCGCCCCCGCATGGAGGGCGAAGAGCGATGTGAACGCAGCAAGAAGTGCTAAAAACCGGGGGACTTTCACATAAAACTCCTTTCGGGTGGGATGGTAGGCGCGCTAGTTCGAATTTGTCAATTTATTATTCAGTTATTATATAATAAGTAACTCACTTCTCAGTTTTGTATGTTGCCGGAAGGTGCATTGGTAGCGTTCGGCACAGTTTTAGGGTCTGCAAGTTTGATTGGATGGGTTGTCATCGGTTTTGGGGCTGGCACTGGTGTAACGGGGTCTGTGGTGAGAACTCCGTTGTTCGAGCCATTGCGGGCGCGTGGAGTGATGTTGGTCCAGGTTGCCCCGCCATCAATGGTAGAGGTAAGATTGCCGGTGCAATTCATCCACCCCTCATCCGCGGTGAGGAAGCTGAGATCGCAGCCGTTGAAGCCATCGTGACCGTCTCTATTGGCGGCAGCAGCTTTCTTTTCATTGGGGTGAATTCTGATCAGAGTTGTTTGAGTTCCCCCGGGCGCGAATGAGAATAACCATGTGGAACCTACAATGGCGGAGGGCGAACTTCTCTCAGCTGTACTTGGATCCAAGTTCGTCACCGTGCGATCAATATGCCAAGTACGCCCGCCATCTGTGGTAGCGAAAAGCGCCTCGGCGGATTTTTCGTCGCCGTTTATGTAGGTTACCGGCTCATAGCCGTTGAGGCTGTCTGTGAATACAGGCAGACCGTAGACTGGATAAGCTTCAGGGTCTATCCCCGCAGGAACGGGCAGTGAGACCTCCTGAAACGTGTTTGCGCCGTCGTGTGTCGCAACCAGTATGTAATCTCTTCCTCCTGCCATCCAGAGATCCTTATCGGTAGGAGCAACCATATCGGAACCAATTCCAGGTTGGCTCTTGGGACTCTGCCAGGTCCGGCCTCCATCTGATGTGGCAAACAGGACGCCTGAGCGGATCGTGCCCAGGTCCACCCAGCCGTGGAGCTTATCGGAAAACACGAGGGAGCCGCCGCCGGTCACTTCCCGCCAGGGATCCAATCTGGGAAGCTGCGACACCGTGGTCCAGGTGGCTCCGCCATCGACGGTCGAGGCGAGGTGAGTATCGCATTCAGTGGTTGTGTCATCTGGGGCGGTTGTAAAAAGTACCCAGCCAGTGTTCGCGTCGAGAAAAAAGACTCCCGAAAACTTATCGTCACGAGGATCGGCCAGGGCGGGGACGGGCGGGGAGATGTCCTTCCAATGTGTGCCGTTGTCGGTGGTCAAGAGCAGCCGATTCCCGGTTGAGACCCATCCGGTGCCGGAGTTGAGCAGCTTGAAGTCCCTGATTGGCAGCGCCACAACCGGCATTTTGGCAATCTGCTCGGGGGTGGGCTGGTGGACGGTGGAGGCCCCTGCCGGGGCGGGTTGAGGGTGAACGGGCGTCCCTTGCGCCCCCGCATGGAGGGCGAAAAGCGACATGAACGCGGCAAGAACAGAGAAATACCGAGGGAGTTTCATGCACACTTCCTTTCGGGTGGAATCGTAGGTTACCGGCTAGAGTCCGTCAAGATTACTTTTCAGCGTTTTCATCCTGTTGCGAGGCCTGAATGGCTAAAACTTGCCCTCGGCATTGCCTGTAAGTTGCAAAGTCCATTGGCTGCGGCTTCCGCCCTGTTTATTCTTTTCTAAATATCGAATCCGGGGCGCCGGGCGATTCTGTTTGGCCGGCGCCTGCCGCGCGCGGTTCCTGTGGTTGCTGGGATACAATCGAGCCTAAGCGCGCAACAGCCCCCAAGTCAGCGGGATGGGCCTTCAGTGCGCAAATTTTGCCGTCCCCCCGGAGCAAGACCTTCCGCATGGCCCGCATCTATCCATTTCGCGCCTGGCGCTACAATCCCTCCTCTGTCCGGCTGGAAGACGTCGTCACCCAGCCATACGACAAAATCTCTCCCTCCATGCAGCAGGCCTACTACCAGCGCAGCCCCTTCAACCTGGTCCGCATCATCCTCGGTCTGCCTGAACTCTTCGACACCGAGCGCGGCGAAAGCGTCTACACCCGCGCGGCGCGCGACTTTCGCGCCTGGCGCGAACAGGGCGTCCTGGTCCAGGAAGAAGACCCCTGCATCTTCGCCTACTCCCAGAGTTTCAAGGTTCCCGGAACCAATATCCTCAAGGAACGCCGCGGCTTTATCGCCCTCGGCAAGCTCCACGAATACTCCGAGCAGGTCGTCTTCCGCCACGAGCAGACCCTTTCCAAGCCCAAGAGCGACCGCCTCAACCTGCTCAAAGCCACCCGTGCCCATTTCGGCCAGATTTTTATGCTCTACTCCGACCCCGCCGGCAGCGTGGAGAAGATTCTGTACGACGGCAGCGGCCCCGCTGACGCCGAGGTTACTGACGAGTACGGCGTGCTCCACCGGCTGTGGCGCATCGCCGACCCCGCGGCCATCAACCAGCTCACCACCGCCATGGCCGACAAGAAGCTCATCATCGCCGACGGCCACCACCGCTACGAGACCGCGCTGAACTACTTGCAGGAACACACCTGCGGCTCGCCGGCCAGAGCCGAGCACAGCACCAGCCAGTTGCCCCAGCCCGGCTGCCCTGAGGCCGCCGCCATGATGACCTTCGTCAACATGGACTCCGACGGCCTGGTCATTCTGCCCACTCATCGCGTGGTTCACAGCCTCCTGGGCTTTGACCCGGCCGGCTTTGCCCGCGCCGCCGGGGAGTTTTTCACGGTCGAGGCGTTGCCCGCTGGCGAGGCCGCGAATTACATCGAGACTCTGGGAAAACAGCAGGGCACAGCCTTTGTCGCCGTCACCCGCGCCGGCCCGCTGCTTCTGCGCTCCAGGCCGGAAGCCGTGGCCGCCGCTCTGGCCGATCTGCCCGAGCGCCAGCGCCAGCTCGATCTCACCCACCTGCACTCAATCGTGCTCCACCGGCTCCTCGGCCTCGACGCCGAAAAGGTCCGCGAACAGACCAATATCCGCTACCTCCGCGACGCTGCCGAAGCGGTGGACCAGGTCCGCTGCGGCGAAGCCGGCGTCGCCTTCCTCACCAACCCCGTCTCCATTGAGCAACTGCGGGAAGTGGCCTTTGCCGGCGACGTCATGCCGCAAAAGTCCACCGACTTCTTCCCCAAGCTCCTCAGCGGTTTGACCATCTATGCGCTGGAGTAAGCCTCTACTGCATATGTCGATGTTTTGAAAGGGCACAGCGATAGCCGTGCCGCAAAGGCAACACAATCGACACAGGCTTTAGCTCCCAAGCGACGTTTTTCACTCCGGCCGCTCGCCGGAATCCCGCCCCAGCCGTCGTTGGACTATGATTTTCCCTGTGATGAAACCACGCATTTTCGCGCCCCGAACTCGCACGCCTCGCGCTCTCACCATCGCCCTGGCCCTCCTCTGCGCTGCCCTGCCCGCTCTCGGCCAAAAGAAGCCTCCCCACCTCGAAAAGCCCTTGGCCGGCCCCCGCGCCACGCCCCTCCGCATCGCATGGCTTTACATCGCGCCCGACACCGGCTCCCAGAAGGTCGACCGCGTCCAGATTGGCCGTGAAATGGTCGTCGCCGAAAAGAACGGCCCCTGGATGCGCGTCTACGCCAACACCGACATTCAGGAGGTGAGAGAGAAGGATACGCCCACCTTCGGCCGCGACGACGCCCCACCCCCCGTCTCCGGATGGATGGAAGCCAAGGAGGTGGTCGCGGAAACTACCCCCAACGGCGACCAGGTCATCATGGGCGAAGCCGCCAACCAGGAGTCGCTGGCCTCCGATCCGCGCGGCCCGGCCAATGCCGCGCAAAGCGCCCGCCTCCTCTACCGCCGCCTGGTCGAAATGTTCCCCAACTCGCCGCTGGTGCCCGAAGCCGCATGGCGTGCCGGCGACATTCTCTGGCAAATTCAGAAGGCCGACGCCGCCTCGCGCCCCTCCGCCAGGGAGAGGGATCCCTCCCTCCACGATCAGATGGACGAGGATGAGTTGAAGAAGGTCCTCAAATTCTATCCTCACACCCGCCAGGCCGAACTCGCGGCATTCGACCTCATTGACAACAAGCTTTGCGGAGACTGGCAGGGATCGCCCAAATGCCCTGAGAAGGAATCAGAGGTTTATGAAAAATATGCTGCCGAGTATCCTGACGGGCCGCGCACGGCGCAGGCCCTCTACCAGGCCGTCTACCGTCAGGCCGTGCTCACCGATATGTATGCCGCCGAAGGCAGCGACAATAAAAGCAACAACGCCAAAGCCCACGCCCATGAGCTGGCCGCAAAGCTGAAAGAACACTTCGTGCAGTCGGATTATTCCTGGCGCGCCGGAGCTCTGGTGTACAAATTGGATGTAGGCATCCCTGTTTACGGTATTGACCTGGAATAAGCGGAAACGCGTTTCCCGCGCTCGCTTGCCGCCTTATGTCAATCGCGCTCTGGAGGCTTTTTGAACCCCTATATTCAGTCCATCATTCTCGGCATCGTGGAAGGCCTGACCGAATTCCTGCCGGTCAGCTCGACGGCCCATCTCCGCATCACTGAAGCTCTGATGAATATCCCCCTCGATGACGCCTACTGGAAGATGTACACCATCGTCATCCAGTTGGGCGCCATTCTGGCCCTCTTGCTGCTGTTCCTGGGCCGCATCGCCGGCTTCCTGCGCAACTTTCCCAGCGGCCGGAACGGCGACCGCAACTGGCTCAACCATCCCATCTCCCTCACCTTCATCGCCTTTGCCTGCACCTCGGCGCCCGCCCTGCTCCTGCACAAATGGAGCGAAAAAAATCTGGGCAGCCTCCAGGCCATGTCCATGGCGCTGCTCATCGGCGGCATCGCCATGTGGATCATCGATGCCTGGGCGGCCCGCCGCGAATCGACGACCCTTGATGTCGAGGAGATGACCCTCCCCCAGGCCATCTGGATCGGCCTCTGCCAGACCCTGTCGGCCATCTTTCCCGGCACCTCGCGCTCCATGTCCACCATCGCCGCCGGCCAGCTCGCCGGTCTCGACCGTCCCTCCGCCCTCGAGTTCAGCTTCCTCCTCTCCATTCCCACCATGGTCGCCGCCACCTGCTGGGACCTGAAGAAGGAGGTCTTCCCCAGCGGCGGCGCAACCGCGCACGTGGTCATGACCACCGACAACTGGATTGTCCTCATCATCGGCACCGTGGTCTCCTTCATCGTCGCCCTCGGCGTCGTGGAGTGGTTCCTTTTCTGGGTCCGCAAGCATGGCTTTACCATCTTCGCCGTCTACCGCATCCTCCTCGGCGCCGCGCTGCTGATCTGGGGAGCAAAGTACATCGGGAGCTGATCTCTCCAGCAATTCCAATCAACGCCGGGGGTCCACACCAAGGTTCCCCCCGCCTTCTTTTGCCCAAAATCCGCCTCCAGCGCAGGGATAATAGAAGCTGCTCTGGGACTTTTCGTCCGCTCCAGCAACTCGTTCGCGGCTCATCCGGGGTTGTCCGCGGCGGTTCAGGAGCGAGTGTGAGCCCGCCATGAAGCCGATTCGCATCGTATTGTCGCCTACGCGAAGCCGCCCCTGGAACGTGTTCCTGGGGCTCGTGTTGCTGCTGGCCTCGCTCGTGCTCCTCCTCGCGCTGGCCACTTACCACTCCACCGATCCCTCCCTGAACACCGCTTCGGGCGAGGCCGGCCCCCACGCCGTCCGCAACTGGATCGGCCTCTTCGGCGCGGGTCTCAGCGACCTTCTGCTGCAATCTCTCGGCTTTACCGCCTTTTTACTGCCTCTGTGGCTGGGCGGAATCGGCTGGACCTGGATGCATTCCCGTCCCAGCGGCTCGCCCGTGCTCCGCTGGATCGGCACTCTTCTGGCCATCCTTTTCATCCCTGCCGTCTTTGGTCTTCTCCCCTGGCACTGGCTCTGGCTTGGTGTGCTCCCGGTCGAGGGCGTGGTGGGCCGCCTCATGGCCGGTCTGCTCGTGGGCTACCTCAACATCCAGGGCGCATGGCTGGTGGCCGGCGTGCTGGCCGCCACGGGACTTTACTTTGCCTCTGCGGTCAGCTTCTGGGCCATCGTTGAAAGCATCCATACCCGCTGGCTGCAGGCCGTCTCCTTGCATGACCGCTGGCGTAACTGGCGCGAAGAGCGCGCCGAGCGCAAAGCCGAGCGCGAAGCTGAACGGGAAGCCGAGCGTGCCGAGGAACACGAGACAGCCGCAGCTCAAGCGGAGCGCCGCTCCAGCTGGTTCGCCGCCTTCTTCCGCCGCCGCAACCGCGCGCCTGAAGCAGACCCGCTAGACGAGATCCCCGCATTCCAGCGTGTCGCGCCGTCAGAGGGACCAATCCCCGTAGAGGCTCCGGCCCGCAAGACCAGCATCTGGGAGCGCGCGGCGGAAACAACCTTTTCCCCGGCCGTCCCCGTCCCGGAAAATGCCCCGCCGATGCAGCCCAGGTTTACGCTCCAATCCATCGGCGACCGGTCCCCCCAGCCGTACCCCGCGGCCTCGCGGCCCATCGCCTCCCCATGGGACTCGGCCTCCGTCTCCGCTCCCCGGCGAGTCGAAGAAATCGCCATCCACAGCCGGGCTGATGCGGACCTGCGCACTGCCGCCGTCGCCCCAAAAAATGTCAGCGGCTTCAAACTCCCGCCCAGCACCCTGCTCAGTGCCGGCGACGGCCCCCAGGCCGTCCGCGAAGATGACCTGCGCGAGGAAGCCAAGGTCCTGGTCGAGAAATGCGCCGAGTTCGACGTGCGCGGCCAGGTCGTCCAGATCAACCCCGGACCCATGGTCACCACCTTCGAATTCAAGCCCGAGGCCGGCGTCAAATACTCGCGCGTCACCGGCCTCGCCGACGACCTCTGCCTCGCCATGCGCGCTGAAAGCATCCTCATCGAGCGCATGGCCGGCAAAAGCACCGTCGGCATCCAGGTTCCCAACCACGAGCGCGAAACCATCCACCTTCGCGACGTCATCGAGTCGGAGACCTTCCACAGGGCCAGGTCGCGCCTCACCCTGGCCATGGGCAAGGACATCAACGGCCGTATCGTCACCGCCGACCTGGCCTCCATGCCTCACGTCCTCATCGCCGGCTCAACGGGCTCCGGCAAGTCCGTGGCCATCAACGCCATGATCATGAGCCTGCTCTTCCGCACCACGCCCTCGCAGGTCCGTCTCATCCTCGTGGACCCCAAGCGCGTCGAGTTGGGCATGTATGAGGGCATTCCCCACCTCTTCACGCCCATCATCACCGAGCCCAAGCTGGCCGCCAACGCCCTCCGCAACGCCGTCCGCGAAATGGAGCGCCGCCTCAAGCTGCTCGCCTCGCGCAGCGTGCGCAACATCGACCAGTACAACAAGCTCTTTGAAAACACCATGCCCTCGCTCTTCGACCCGAAAGAAAACGAGGAGCCGCTGCCCTTCATCGTCATCATCATCGACGAGCTCGCCGACCTGATGATGATCGACCGCTCCAATGTCGAGGAGTCCATCACCCGCCTGGCGCAAATGGCCCGCGCCGTCGGCATTCATCTCATCCTGGCCACACAGCGCCCCAGCGTCGACGTCATTACCGGCCTCATCAAGGCCAATATCGCCACCCGCATCAGCTTCCGGCTGGCCACCAGGGTCGATTCCCGCACCATCCTCGATTCCAACGGAGCGGAGGCGCTTTTAGGCCGCGGCGACATGCTCTTCCTGCCCCCCGGCACCAGCCGCCTCATGCGCCTCCACGCTCCCCTGGTCACCGAAAAAGAGACCGCGGCGGTGGTCGATTTCTGGAAGGCGCAGGGAGATGCCGATTACGTCCATACCTTCCTCGAATCGCCCAAAGACGAGCGCGCCTCCGTCGATGGCTCCAACAGCGGCCCCGACGAAAACGACCCCATGTTCGACGACGCTGTCCGCCTGGTCTTCGAGTTCGGCAAAGCCTCCACGTCTCTGCTCCAGCGCCGTCTCCGCATCGGCTATGGCCGCGCCGCCCACTTGATCGACCTCATGGAGCGCGACGGCCTGGTCGGCCCCGCCGACGGTTCCCGCCCCCGCGAACTCCTCAAAGCCCCCGGCTGGCTCCATGAAGTCGCCCTCGCAAACGAATAAAGCCAGTTGTTCCACAGAAGCGGGTATCCCACTGAAGCGGGCGTCCCACAAAGTTGGGTGCCCCACCTTCGGCGCGCTCTTGTCTTTGCGCCTAAGGTGGGATAGCTCCACCTATCTATAGTCTTTCGCCTATACAGGCTGTTGAAAAACTCGATCCGGAGGGAAGCGGGGTCCCCGGCAAGCGATTTTTGCTCGCTGGGGTGGAACGCCATCCGCCCAGGTAGTGTTAACAGGCTCTAAGACGCCTTGTTGCTCTTGGTGTGCGTGATGGTGATCCTGGTCTTGCCGTCATTCTCTGACGGCTTGGCGGTAATCGTCACCATGACGGATTCCTGCTTGCTTATGGGGAAAGTCAGAATAGCCGCGTCGGCAGTGTCGAAGACTGCGACAGTGCTGCCAAACTTGCCCTTGTAATAATCGACTACCTGCTGCTTCGAGTCCGAAGTTAGGTATACGCCCGTGACCATCGAGCCGCCGGGCAAATCCATCTTCATGCCCCCGCGCGTGCTCTGCGCGCCGGGATAGGGATCCGTGCCCAGCTCGGCTGCGGTGTAGTTCTCCGACGCATTGAGGTTGACCTTGCCTTCGGCTGTTTGCAGCGTCACCTGGTCGCCGTGGCCGCTCACATGGACGGCCCGGGAGATGCGCCAAGCTGTGTATCCAACGGCTCCCAGGCCGAGAATGCCCAGCCCCACGACGATGGCTACGATAATCAGAATGATCTTGACCGCGCTGCCGCCGGATTGGGCCGGTGCGGCGGCTGGTTGAGCGGCGGTTGGTTGAGAAGGCGCCGCAACCGCGCCTCCGGTGGCGGCTGCCGCGCCACAGGACGTACAGAATTGCTCGTTGGCGGATAATGCAGCTCCGCATTTCGCGCAAAAGTTTGCCACGATGATCTCCTTGCCGTTGAGTTTTTGTCAGGAATTTCCAGTTAGCTCTCCCGGCTACGAGCCAATATACCTTACCATGCGCACGCCTGGTCCGAATTATTGCAACCAGAAGGCCCGTTCAGACAGGAAAGTCCGCCGCAAACCGCTCAGGAGAGGGAACGGAAGAGCCAGAAGAGCAGGCCGGAGAGCAGCGCCGCGGCCGGCAGCGTGAAGACCCAGCCGGCGGCGATGTTGCGAATGGTCGACAGGTGCAGACCGCTGTTATTGGCGGCCATGGTGCCGGCCACGCCCGAACTGAGCACATGCGTAGTGGAGACCGGCAGACCCCAGATGTTGGCGGCGAAGATGGTGGCCATGGCGACCAGTTCGGCGCTCGCGCCCTGCGCGTAGGCAAGGTGCTGCTTGCCGATCCGTTCGCCCACCGTCACCACAATGCGCTTCCAGCCCACCATGGTCCCCAGGCCCAGCGCCAGGGCCACGGCCACTTTAACCCAGTTGGGGATGAACTTGGTGGCCTTGTCTACTTTGTCCTTATAGTTGGTGAGGGCGGCGTTTTCCGCGGCCGTAAAAGCCGGGTTGTGGTTCTTGACCATCAGCCGGAGCGCCTCGCTGGCCACGTACATGTCGTTGCGGACGTTGGCCTGATCCTGCGCCGGGACTGACTTGAAGACCTTGTAGAGAGCCACTTCGTGGTTCAGGTCCTCCACCAGTTCCCGGAGCGCCAGAATGGTGTCCGGCTGAAGCTGCTGGGTGCGAATGTAATCGGTGACCTCGGCGCGGGCGTCGGAGCCCAGGATGCCGGCTTTGTCCACGTGCCGGTCCAGGATGTGTCCGGCCTGCTCGGAGGCGGCGATGAAGTCCTGAATATCGTTGGCGGTGACGGCATGGTTGAGCGCATAGGCAGTGGGTACCGTGCCGATGAGGATCAGCATGATCAGGCCCATGCCCTTTTGTCCGTCGTTGGAGCCGTGCGAAAAGCTGACCCCGGTGCAGGTGAGCAGCAGAAGGGCGCGAATGGGCCACGGCGGCGGCTGCTTGCCCTTGGGCGCTTCGTAGAGGGAGGGATACTTGATGAGCCGCTTGGAGACCAGCATGAGCAGCGCCGCTGCGCAAAAACCTATCACCGGCGAGATCAGCAAAACCTTGAAGACCTTGATGGCCTGCTCCCAATCCACGCCGGAGGTGCCGCTGCGGAGGCTGAGCAACTGGTTGGCGATGCCCACGCCGATGATGGAGCCGACCATAGTATGCGAACTGGAGGCCGGCAGCCCGAACCACCAGGTGCTCAGGTTCCAGACGATGGCCGCGATCAACAGGGCGAAGATCATGGAGTAGCCCGCGCCCGAACTGACCTGAAGAATCAGTTCGACCGGCAGCAGGGTGATAATGGCGAAGGCCACAGTGCCGGAGGAGAAGAGCACGCCGGCCAGGTTGCAGAGCCCCGACCAGACCACGGCGATGTTAGGCTCCAACGAGTGGGTGTAGATGACCGTGGCCACGGCATTGGCGGTGTCGTGGAAGCCGTTGACAAATTCGAAGCCGAGTGCGATCAGCAAGGCCAGGGCGAGCAGCAGAAAAGGCCAGATGCTGCCCAGGGCGATGTTCCCCAGGTCCTGGGAGATGTGGAAGCCAATGAACGCGAGGCCGCCCAGAAGCGCCAACAGGACGACCGCTGCGCTGACCCACGCGGATGTTTTATTCATCTTGCGGTCAAGGACCGAAGCGCTCGCGGGCATGATTTCAACCGCCGTAGCCAGGCCGGCCATCAGATTTCACCAAAGCGGCCGGAAAGATTCCGGTGGCGCCTGGGCCTCCATGGACGAGACGCGACAAGGGAAGTACTAAGCAAATACAAAGGAGATGAACTGTGGCAGGAGAGAGAAGAGCCGGATAAATAGGCGTCCATAAAACCCCAACAACCGCATGATCGCGCTGTCGTTTGCCTGGAAAACCAATATGAAAGTAACCAGGCTGTAACAATTCTACATCGGATAGGGGGTGGGTAAGAGGCGTATGCGTTCGAGCGGTGGAAATCTCGGCGAGAGCGGGTCAGTGGATCAGGAATCCGCCAGCCCCAAAGTATTCAGCTAACTAGGGGTTATCTTGGCCCTTCTGTTGGAGTTCCGTCCAGAGGCGGCCATGGCAATCATTGCCGGTTTTTCGCCTTTTCTTCTATTTGATTATTTCTCTTCGCGCAGTTTCTGCCCAACCAGCCGCCGAAACTGCTGAACCATCTGCCTACTTCCAGTCATCACGGACGTTCATCAAACCTCCGCTGATCACGGCGTCGAAGCCGGTGTGCTTCTTGACGAAGATCTCGGAGAAGGCGCGGTCCTGGCGAAGCAGGATGGCCTGGAGGCGGACCAGTTCGAGGAGGGCCAGGAAGATGGCCACCAGCGCGCGCTCGGAGCGGGTGTGGCTGAGCAGGCGGCGGAGGGCCACGGGCTTGTCTTCCAGGGTGAGGCGGCGGGCGAGGAACTGGATCATCTGGCCCACGGTCACCGAGTCTTCGCTGACGTCGATGATGGGGCGCTTGCGGGCGCGCTCCAGGATGTCGCGGAAGATGCGGACCAGGTCGAGCGTGTCGGCTGCGATCTCGGGGGCGATTTCGGATTCGGGGGCGTCATCGTCAGCGAACTCGCGCGAGCCGGGGTTGGACCATGTGGCCGCCTCGAGCATTTGTTTCTGTTGCAGCATCTGGGCGGCGTTCTTGAAGCGCTCGTGCTCCAGCAGCCGCTCGACCAGCTCGCGGCGGGGGTCCTCGGGGGCTTCGCCTGGGCCGGCGGGCGCGCGCGGCAGCAGCATTTTGCTCTTGATGTGGATGAGCAGCGAGGCGGTATAGATGAACTCGCCCGCCACGTCCACGTCGCTGGCCTTGAGCTGGTTCACATAGGCCAGGAACTGGGCGGTGATTTTGGCGATGGGAATGTCGTAGATGTCGATGTCCTGGCTGCGGATCAGGTTGAGCAGCAGGTCGAGGGGACCGTCATAGACCTGGCCCACGGAGACCGAGAAGGGCGAGAGTTCGGAGGCTTCGTCCAGCATCTTTTGCCTGGCGGCGAGTTTGGCGGCGGCCTTCTCATCGGAGATCTGTTCTGGGGCAGGCTGGGAGATGAGCACCGCCAGGGCGGCTGCCTCCTGACCTGGTGCGGCTGGCTCCTGGCCTGGGGCTGCTGCCTGCTCGGCGCTCGGCGCGGCGGGAGACTCTACGACCAGTTCAGCGGCAGGAGACTCAACCACCGGTTCGGCGGCAGGTGCGGGCTCGGCCACGGACGCAGCTTCGGCGAGCGGCACCGGCTCGGTTGCGGGCTCGGCCACGGTCGCTTGCTCGGCTCTCTGCTCGGCGCTCGGGTCAATCAGGTCGATGGGCTCTATGACCGGTTCAGCGGCGGGAGACTCAACGACCGGTTCAACGGCAGCAGCAGGCCCGTCCTCGGGCACCGGTTCGGCGGCAGGAGTGGGCTCGGCGATGGTCACAGCTTCGACGGCGGGTTCCTTCTCGGGCTCTTGCTGCGGTGCAGCTTCTGGGGTGGGCACATGCTCAGGAGCGGTCTCCCGGACCGGGACCGGATTAGGTGGAACGGCGTCTTCTGGGGCCGGTGTAGAGGCCGATTCGACGACCGGTGCATCGGCTGCCACTGAGACCAATTCGATTGCATTGTCAGACTCGGCAATGGGTGCAGGAGCGGATTCGGCCGCTGCGACAGGTTCGGCGGCGATGGTTTCCGGATTGGCGGTGTGATCGGTCAATGCTGTTTCAACTCCCGGAGATGGTTCAAGCCCTTCCGGAAATCTCTCCTCATTCAAGGGTACGGGCTGCGCGGGCCGGGGGAAAAGGCCGAATCCTGAGCGAATTCCCCCCAATGCGTAAATCAGGGCCTTTCGCCACCACGGGACCGTCTTTTCGAGCATTTGCATTCCCCCGGCGGCTCGGGCCGCGTTCGGTCTGCCGATCTTCTGGCACGGGTGGGCTCATTTTGCCGGGCCGTGCATGGAAACATCCGCGCCCCGTTTCAACCGCGCGCCTCTCCAGTAGGCGCCAGACTCTGTTTACCGGCTGGTTTGGGCCATCTGCATGGCGGCTCGCACCTGCCGCATCGTCTCTTCGGCGCGGGCGCGGGCGCGATTTGAGCCATCTTCAAGAATCTCGATTGCTTGAGATTCAGAAAAGCTGGCGCGGCGGGCCTGGATGGGCTCGAGCACCTGCACTAGGGCATCGGCCACCCAGCCCTTGCATTCGATGCAGCCGATGCCGGCCGAGCGGCAGCCTTCATAGACTTTGGCCAGCGTTTCCGGCGTCGAGAAAACCTTGTGCAGGTCGCCTGCCGGGCACTTGTCGGGGTCGCCAGCATCGGTGCGGCGAACGCGCGCCGGATCGGTCACCATGGTCTTCAGCTTCTGGCGCACCACCGGCTCCGTGTCGGTCATCTGGATGGTGTTGCCGTAACTCTTGGACATCTTGCGGCCGTCGGTTCCGGGCAGCTTGGGCGAGGGAGTGAGCAAGGATTTGGGCTCGGGGAGGATTACCTTTGTCTCCCGCAGATTCTCGGGGGGTGGTTGGGCTCCTTCGCCACCCCATGTAACCATCGTAAATGCCAATGACGCTCCAGAATCGCCACGGAATACGGAGTGGGTACCCGGAGTTCCATAGAGAAAATTGAAGCGCCGCGCAATCTCGCGGGTCAGCTCCACGTGCGCCTGCTGATCCTGCCCAACCGGAACAAAATCCGGCTGGTAGAGCAGAATGTCCGAAGCCATCAACACCGGATAGCCCAGGAACCCGTAAGTAGTCAGGTCCCTGTTGGAGAGGTTTTCCTGCATCTCCTTGTAGCTGGGCACGCGCTCCAGCCAGCCAACCGGGGTAATCATGCCCAGCAGCAGGTTCAGCTCGGCGTGCTGCAAGACCTTGCTCTGCAAAAAGATCACGCTCTTTGCCGGGTCCAGTCCGGCGGCCAGAAAGTCCAACGCCACCTCCAGCGTGTTGGCCGCGATATTGGAGGTGTCCGCGTAGTCGGTCGTCAGCGCGTGCAGGTCTGCGATAAAGAAATAGCACTCGTACTGGTCTTGCAGCTTGACCCAGTTGGCCAGCGCGCCCATGTAGTTGCCCAGGTGAAGCTTGCCGGTGGGACGCATGCCGCTCAGGACGCGGGGACGGGACGATGAGATTACGGGTTCGGGCATTTTGCTTTCGATTCCGGGAAAATAGTGTCTCGATTGATTCTAGCGGGTTCTGGAGCTTTTATCCCTGCCAGCTAAATATGAATCAAGGCCCAGTAGACCACGCCCAGCGCCGGACCAAGCAGCGCCATCAGGATGTACCGGCCCACGAAGATCATGAGCAGGTAGCTGATCCAGATGTTCATCCGGTCGTAGACCTGCACGGCTTTGTAGGGCAGCATATTGCGCGCCACGCGGCTGCCGTCCAGCGGAGGAATGGGGAGGAGGTTGAAAAAGCAGAGCGAGAGGTTGATCAAAATGGCCAGGGTGCAGAGCACAACCAGTGCCTCCAGGCCGGTAGGCGCGCCCATGGCAAGGCCACCCTGGAAAGCAGAGAGAACGAGCAGGCGCCCATCGGGGACGGCGACGCAGATGACGGCCAGCACAAGAAAGGCAGCCAGGACAAGGAGCAGATTAGAGACCGGGCCGGCCAGAGTGGTCAGGTTGTCGTCGCGCACAATCTTGCGAAAGTTGCGCGTAATGACCGGGGTGGGTTTCGCCCAGCCCACCAGCATGCCGCTAAAGAAATTGAGCCCGATAAAGGGGCCGAAGATGATCAGCGCGGGAAACAGCAGCGTCCCGATGGGGTCCACATGGTACATGGGGTTGAGCGTGATGCGCCCCTGCAGGCGGGCGGTCTGGTCGCCCAGGCGCGAGGCCATCCAGGCGTGCGCGCACTCATGCACGCTGAGCGAAAAAAGCAGCAAAACGAACTCGAAGACGGCAATGACAAAGGCGCCAGATTGCAAACGAATACTCCACGGCCTGGAAGACTCAGGTTAGCATGGAGGGTCGTGAGGATTTGAGTCGAACCGGGAACAAAACGGCTGGCTGGTGCTGTCTAAGGAGTCAGAGGATCCGAACAAACAGTGTGAGAAAGGAGTACGGTCATGCGGGGATGGAAGGCGGGAACGTGTCTTTGCCTAGCGGTTTTTGGCCTGGCAATGGCGGGATTCGCCCAGGACGATGAGGCGGCCCGGGCAAATGCGCTTTACGAGGAACACAAAATGGTTGAAGCTTTACCTCTCTATGAAGATTTAGCCAAGGCTCATCCAGATCAGAGCCTTTACTTCAAGCGTTTGGCTGACTGCCTGGTTGCGCAGGCTGCTCAACTGAGTGATATCTCCGAATCAAGAGCGGTGGCTGCCCGGATGCGCGATGCAGCCAAGCGGGCTGTCGAGCTGGGCGAGACTGCCGAATACGTGAAGATGATGGCCAATTTTGATCCTAACCAGCCGATCAATATCGTCGCTACCACTCCGGCTATGGCTCTGATGGCCGAGGCCGAGAAGGCCTTCACGGCGGGAGATTTCCCCACCGCGATGGCTAAGTATAGCGCCGCCGCGGAGGCTGATCCCAAGCTCTACGAGGCCGCGCTCTATGCGGGTGATACTGCCTTCGAGCAGAAGGATCTGAAGACTGCGGCCCAGTGGTTTGCGAAGGCCATTGCCATTGATCCGAACCGTGAGACGGCCTACCGCTACTGGGGCGACGCGATCAAGAAGTATAGCGGCGACCCGCTGTCCGCCAAGGGAAAGTTCATTGATGCCATCGTGGCCGAGCCGTATAACAAACTGGCCTGGCAAGGGATCCAGCAGTGGGCGCAGCTTGAGAAGGCGGTCATCCTGGCGCCCAAGATCGACCGGCCTGCGGGACCGGTTGTGGACGCCAAGAAGCCGAACAACATCACCATCAACATCGCCCCCGATGCAACTGACGAAAAGAAGCATCCTGGGGGCTACGCTTGGTTAGGTTACTCGATGGCGCGCGCTGCCTTTCGCGGCGATGGATTCAAGCAAGCGTTTCCCAACGAGAAGGAGTACCGGCACTCGCTCAAGGAAGAGGACACGGCGCTAAGCGCGGTGGCCGAAATCATAAAAGAAGGAAAGATCAAGCCGGACAAGCTGGACGAGAGCCTGCGCAATCTGGTCGAACTCAGCGATGCCGGAATGTTGGACTGCTGGATTCTCATCAACGGGGCCGACAACGGTATTGCGCAGGACTACGATGCGTACCGGAAGGAACATCGGCAACTATTGCACGACTACCTAGAGAAGTTTGTGGTGCATGGCGGAGTGAATCCGGCGCAATGAGTAGGGCGGAGTTCGCCCCTTCGCTCAGATGCGGTCGCCGGGGAAGCTGCCCACGGTTTCGCCTTCGCCGACGTGCTGGCCGGCCAGCACGATGGCGTGGCTGCCGATGCGGGCGTTGGCGCCGATGACGGTGGGCGCGAGCGTGACCTGATCGTAGTTTTCCGGCGAGTGGCTGTGGGAGTAGATGCGGGCGAAGGAGCCGATGACGGCGTTGTCGCCGATGGCGATGCCGCCGCGGTCGTTGAGAAGGGCGTGCTGGCGGATGGTGACCCCGTCTCCGATGGTGAGGTTGTAGCCGTAGGTAAGGTCGATGCCGTGGTAGAGTTTGACCCCTGCGCCCATGTGGGCAAAGATGTGGCGGCCCAACATCGAGCGGAAACGGATGCCCAGCCAGTGGTTGAGGCCGACCGGGGAGCGGTCGAACATCTGCCAGAACCAGAGCAGCGGTTTGCGCTCGTTGTAGCGCTCGCGGTCGGCGTCGGCAAAGTGCTCTGCCTCCAGGGTCACGTTGTCCGGGTCCAGCGATAGGCTGACGACGTTGCCGGGCAGTTCGGAGGTGAGGGTCAGGTTGAGCTTGCCGCCGTGCGGGTGTCCCAGGTAGAGCTGATAAAGCTGGTCGCGCACTATCCCCGCGCGAAGCTCCGGGGAGTGGTGCCGGGTGAACTCCTCATCGAGAAACTGTATCCAGCGGCGGTAGACCTCTTCTGCTTCGGGCGCGGGATGCGGAACGCTGCTCGCAGTGGATGCCATACGCATTGGACAATACACCAATGGGGCGGGATGCAGCGAGTGGGGGCATTCCGCGGTGGATCGCGCTGTACAAGAAAAACCCCGCTCAGGCTGGGCTTGAGCGGGGCTCCCATTTGCAGAAAAGCAGTTTATCTGCGTCCCTGGATGGTTTTCGGGTTGACGCCGGCCTTTTTCACGGCGCGTTTGGCGGCGATGGCGTTCATCTCCTTGCCGATGTGGGATTGATTGATGCCGATCTGCAGGGCCAGGTTGATGATGTTGCTGGTGCCCCAGTAGAGAGCCAGTCCGGAGGGGAGGCTCCACAACACAAAGCCCATCACGACAGGCATCATGAAGGCCATCATGCGGCGCTGTGCCGCGTCCATGCCCGGCGAGGGCGTAATGTACTGCGTGAAAAACATGGTGAGGATGATAAGAATGGGCAGGACGTGGCTGGGGTCGGCGACGGACAGGTCGGTGAGCCAGAACCAGTGGGCCTGGCGCAGCTCGACGGCGTTGCGCAGCACTTGATAGTAGGCGATGAACAGCGGCATCTGCACCAGCATGGGCAGGCAGCTGCCGTACATATTGACGCCCTCGACCTTGTAGAGCTCCATCATCTCGGCGTTCATATTGGCCCGCTTGGGGTCGGTCGCCTTGAGATTCGCGTAGCGCTGCTTGATCGCATCCACCTTGGGCTGAATGCGCATCATCTTCAGCGACGATTTCAACATCATGAAGCGCGTGGGCAGCATGAGGAGGGTGAAGAGGCTGGTGACGATGATGATGGCCCAGCCCCAGTTGTAGATGCCCGGGCCAAGCAGGCCGCGCAGGAAGCGCAACGCCAGGTAGAGGGGCTTGGCAATAATGGTCATCCAGCCGAACTGTATGAGCGGTTCGAGCGACTGCCCGGTTGGCTTGCCGTCCGCACCGGTGGCGTGAATGGTCTTGAGCAGGTCCAACTGTTTTGGACCGGCGTAGAGGCGCAGCCGGGTCGAGCCGCTGGCATCGCCCACGGCCAGGCCGATCACATCGGCCGGCCTCTTCTGCGCGGTAGAGTTGGTCATGCTGCCGGGCATATCGATGTCGATCGAGTTATGCAGCGTGACCAGGGTGGCGCGCTCGGGAGCGCCGGGCAGAAAGGCCGCGGCGAAGTAGAGGTCGGTGATGGCCGCGTACTCGTACGGCTGGTCGAGCGTGGCGTTGCCGCTGACCTTCTTGGCGGCGATCGAGTTCTGCTTGCCGTCCAGCGACCACGCGAAGAGCGAGGACGCGGAGATGGGTACCTGGCTCCGGGGCTGGGACGACGGGACAAACTCCTCCATGTCGCCGAGTCCCGCGGGCCACTGCACCAAAGCCCGCACCGGCGCGCCGTTGCGCTTGACTTCGGCCTCGACGATGAGGACATAGCTCGTGTCAAAGCGGAAGGTCTTCACCACGTCCAGGCCGTTGGCCGCGTAGTGGAAGGTGAGGGCGTTGGTGGCCGGAACTTCCGCGTGGCCTGTGACCGAGGGTTGCGCGCCCGAGGCCGTGACCTGGTAGAGCGCCTTCTTGTTCAACTCCTCGTTGAGGGCCGGCTCGTAAGTAAAGAGCGAGAGCGGGAAGCCGAACTTTTCAGAGGCCTGGGGCTGGACCATATCCAGCGGCTTGCCGGCGGTGTCGCTGTACTTTTTCAGGATCCAGTGCTTGACCTGCGCGCCGCGATTGGTGAAAACGATCTTGTACTGTTCGTTTTCGACCGTGGTCTCCGTTTCGAGCGCGGCGGCGACGGTCGGTGTGGCCGCGGGAGCCTGCACGGAACCGGCGGCCGTCTGCAGTTGGGCTGGCTGGCCTGGGGTTGCGGGCTGCGAGGCCGTCTGCGCCGGCTGGGATTG